>NZ_JBVJVN010000032.1:0-74803 GCF_055603605.1 Streptomyces sp. NPDC037271 | reverse complement strand
CGTTCGGCCCGAGCAGGGCGAACACGGAACCGGCCGGGATGTGCAGGTCGACGCCGTCGAGGACGGTCTTGTCGCCGTACGACTTGCGCAGCCCGTTCGCCGCGATGGCCAAGCTGGTCATGGAGTGCTCCTTCTACAGGCTGCGGGCGGTGATGTCGCCGTGGGCGGTGGTCGCGTGGATGGCCAGGCCGGCGTCGGCGCCGTCGGCGTTGTGGAGTGCGTTGTGGATCCGGCCGTAAGTGGTGCCGGCGTCCAGGGAGGCGGAGACTCCGCGGGCGGCGCCGACCGACACGTCGCCGGACTCGGTGCGCAGCACGACCGTGCCGCGCACGGCCTCGGCGACGCTGATGTCGCCCTTCTGAGTGCGGATCTCCGCGGCGCCGCCCAGACGGCCGATCGACACGTCACCGGCGAGGAGGGTCAGGCGGGCGCTGTCGGCCTCGTCGAGCTTGACCGAGCCCTGCGCGCCCTCGAAGGTGACGTCACCGAGCCGTCCGACGCCCCGGAACTCGGCGGCGGCCGTCTTGGCCTCGATGCCGGAGCCGGCGGGCAGTTGGACGGTCACCTCGACTGCTCCGGAGGGGCCGAAGGCCTGGTTCTTCGCCGCGGGGCCCTCGATCCGCAGGACGCCGTCGTCGTAGGCGACCCGGACCTGCTCCGCCGCCTTCACGTCGCGGCTCTTCGAGGCGTTCGCGGGCAGGACCTCGACCGTGGTGTCGGCCCGGTCGGCGGCGATGAACTGCACGCGTCCCGCGGGGATGTCCAGGACGGCGGTGACCAGGGCGGGGGTGTCGAACTTCTGCATGGTTTCTCTCCTGCGGCTCGTCGTTTCTGACGTTGAAAACGCTACGTTGCGTTCACGGATCGCGCAACGAGATTGTTGCGTTCAATCTCAATAAAGCCAGGTCAGAGTGAGTATTTCGTTGCGATGGTCTCTCGCTTAACGCAACAACTCTCCCCTGTTCGTTGCAATGGATTGAGAGTGAACGCTAGGCTGTAGTCACCAAGGACCCATGAGGAGGCCGCTGTGCCGGGAGGCAGACTCACCCAGCAGGAACGCCAGCAGATCGCGCTGGGGCTGGCCGACGGGCTGGCCTACGCGGAGATCGCCAGGCGGCTCGATCGTCCGACCTCGACCGTTACGCGTGAGGTGATGCGCAACGGCGGCCCCACCGACTACCGCGCCGACCTCGCCCACCGCGCCACGGAGCGCCGTACCCACCGGCGCAGACAGGCGGCGCCGGCGTCGGATGTGCCCGCACAGGCGCACGGGCGCGATGCCGAGGCGGTGCGCGAGTACGAGGAGTTGTTCACCACCGTCCTCATGGCGTCGGGCATGCCCAAGATGATGTCCCGGGTGATGGCCTGCCTCACCCTCACCGACACCGGCAGCCTCACCGCGGCGGAACTCGTCCGACACCTTCAAGTCAGCCCGGCGTCGGTCTCCAAAGCGATCGCGTTCCTCGAAAGCCAGGCGTTCGTCCGCCGGGAACGCGACGAACGCCGCCGCGAGCGCTACGTCGTCGACGACGACATCTGGTACCAGTCGATGCTGGCCAGCGCCCGCTCCACCGCCCACGTCGTGGAGATCGCACGGCAGGGCGTCGGTGTCCTCGGCCCCCACACTCCGGCCGCCGCCCGCCTGGAGAACGTGGCCCGCTTCCTCGACTTCGTCTCCGAGAGCCTCGCCCGCGCAGCGGAGCAGGCCCGCGAGATCCTCCACGCGAAACCCGAAACGACCCCGGGCGGCGTCGACGAGCCGCGTTCGGACCGCGCGTAGGCGATCGTCCTTCTCGGTCACAGCCGGTCGGTCGCCCGGGCCGGCGGCGTCGAGGACAGCGACGACGCGGCTCTGGGCAAGGGCGACCCGGAGCAGCGGGCGGCTACGACGCTCCCGTCGCCCTGGGCTGGCGGCGCATCAGGTACGCAGCCCCCGCCCCCGCGCCGAACAGGGCCACCAGCGACACCGCGGCCCCCAGCCAGGTCGCGCCCAGCCACTGGCCGCCGAAGTAGCCGAGGGCGACGCTGTAGGCGGCCCAGGCCAGTCCGGCCAGGGCCGACCAGGGGAGGAACTCGCGGACCCGGCGGTGAGCGGCGCCCGCGACGAGAGAGACGACCGAGCGGCCGGCCGGGGCGAAGCGGGCCAGTACGACCAGAGCACCGCCGCCACGGGCGAGGGCGCCGCCGAGACGTTCCTGCGCCGTGGTCAGCCGGCGGGAACGGGCGATCGCGCGGTCCAGGCGTGGCCCGCCGCGCCAGGCGAGGCGGTAGACCGCCAGGTCGCCGAGGACGGACGCGGTCGCCGCGCACAGCGTCAGGACCAGGATGTCGGGGACGTCCTGCGGAACCCGCCCGGCAGCCGCGGCGCCGGCGCCCGTGCCCGCGGCCGCCGCCGTGGCAGCCGTGATCACCAGGACACCGCTCGGCAGTACCGGCAGGAAGATGTCGAGGAGCACCGAGACGGCCACCAGCACATAGATCCATGGGCTGCTGACCAGCGAACCAATACTCCCGAGACTCTCGGCCACCACAACTCCCCGTTACTCCCCCGTGGGCCGGGCCATGCCGCGAGACGCGGGGACGGCAGGAGCGGCCGATGACAGCCATACAGCGTACGCCTGAGGTGTGACAGACGGTTCACAGGGGCCTTGTGTGTTCGGCGTGGAGCGTTCACCTGGGCGAGGGTGTCCGCGCCGGGAGCGGGTGTTCACGCCTCGCGGAGTGCCCGCGTGCCGCCAGTCGCACGGTGATTTCCCCACCGCGGGGCGACAGAGGTGCCTCCCCGTCGACAGCGGTGCCTCCCGGTGCAGGGAGGCACCGCTCCGGTGCCTCGTGGATCAGGCGGGTACCGCTCCGGGGCGGTCAGGCCGCGACCGGCGTCTGCCGCTCCGCGGCGGACTTCTCCTGTTCGGACGTGCGGCGGGCGAACAGCCGGTCCAGGCCGAAGGCGCCGGAGCCGGTGAAGACCAGCAGCAGGAAGGCCCAGCAGAACATGGCGGAGGCCTCGCCGCCGTTCTCCATCGGCCACAGGGCGCCCGGCTGGTGCACCTTGAAGTACGCGTAGGCCATGGAGCCCGAGGAGATGAACGCGGCGGCGCGGGTGCCGAGGCCGAGCATGACGAGGCCGCCGCCGACCAGCTGGATCACGGCCGCGTACCAGCCCGGCCAGGTGCCCGCCTCGATCGTGCCGCCGGTTCCCGAGGCGCCGCCGAGGACGCCGAAGAGGGAGGCCGCGCCGTGACAGGCGAAGAGCAGGCCGACGACTATGCGGAACAGGCCGAGAGCGTAGGGCTGGGCGCTGTTGAGGCGTTCGGACATGTGGGGGTGCTCCTTCGGTCGGACCGGCCGTATGGGGCCGGTGGGGACGGAACCGAGTGGGGTGCCCACGTTAGGTGCGCCTTACGAGTACTTGCAAGTTCAACATTTAGCCATGGCTTAACGAACGGTCACCCTTCCGGTCCGGTCGCCCTTGCAGGTGGGAGCGCTCCCACCTGTACGCCGCAGGCCATCGATGTGACTGGTTTCATACTCGGCCTCGCTCCCGGCCTACGCCAGCTCTCTGTCCGTGATCATCCGCAGGACGCTCGCCCCGTCGCGCTCCGCCCGCGCCTGCTCCAGTCGCAGCCGGGCCGATCGCCCCCGCAGGGTCAGCGTCATGAGCTGGTTGCCGAACCAGGGGCCGCCGGTCTTGCGCCAGCCGACCGCCGGCGGCGCACAGCGTCCGTGCCGGGCGATGCGCCGCCCGAGGGCACGCGCCAGGGCGCTCCAGCCGAAGCGGAAGCCGAGACGGATCGAGAGCGGTACGGAGTTGTGGACGGGGGAGCAGGTCAGCTGCGCCACCCGGGCGTCGGGCGCGCGGCCCGGCCAGGACGGTTCGGCCACGTAGGCGTGGTGAACGTCGCCGGAGAGCACGCTCACCGTCGCGGGTGCCCCGGGGCCGGTGCCGGCCTCGGCGATCAGGTCGGCGAGGGCGTCGAAGGAGGACGGGAAGGCCGACCAGTGCTCCAGGTCGGCCCCGCGTCTGATCCTCTCCCCGAGGCGCGCCCAGCGTGCGCCGCGCTCGCCGACGCACATCGCCGCGTTCCACGCCTCCACGTCGTGCACCAGGTGGGGCAGCAGCCAGGGCAGGGAGGTGCCGATCAGCAGATGGTCGTACGCACTCTGCTCGCCGTCCCCGTCCCTTTTTCCGTCGCCGTCCCCGTCCCTGTTCCCGTTCCCGCTGTCCCTGCCCTCGGTGTCCCCGTCCCGGTTCTCGCCGCCGACCCGCCCGTCCAGGATCTGTTCCCGCAGCCAGGCGGCCTCGCCCGGGTCGAGCATGGTGCGGCGGTCCTCCTCGAGGACGCGGGCCGCGCGTGAGTCCACCATCACCAGCCGTACGCGGCCGAAGTCGCGCCGGTAGCTCCAGCGGACGGAGGCCGGGTCGGCGTCGGCCCGCGCGGCGAACGTGCGGAGTACGTCGGTGCCGTCGGGTGCCTCACGGACGGCCGCGTAGAGAGGGTCGGCGGCCAGCTCGTCCGGGGAGAGGTTGCCCAGTTGCTGGTACACCCAGTAGGACATCAGCCCGCTCAGCAGCCGCTCGCGCCACCAGTCCGTGGCCCGCATGTCGGCGAGCCAGGCGGCGGAGGTGTTCCAGTCGTCGATGACGTCGTGGTCGTCGAAGATCATGCAGCTGGGCACGGTGGACAGCAGCCAGCGCACCTCGGGGTCGAGCCACGACTCGTAGTAGAGGCGGGTGTACTCCTCGTAGTCCGCGACCTGGTCGCCGGGGGGTTCGCTCAGGTCGCGGCGGCCGGCGATCCAGTGGCGTGTGGCGTCGGAGACCTCGTCGGCGTACACCTGATCGCCGAGCAGGAGCAGCAGGTCGGGCCGCGCGCCCTGCGGGTCGGCGGCGATCCGGGCCGAGAGGGTGTCCAGCGCGTCCGGGCCCACCCGGTCCTTCCCGCCGGCCGGTGGTGCGGCCCAGCGGCAGGAGCCGAACGCGATGCGCATCTCCTCGTGCACCGCCGGGGACGTGGTGATCACCGAGGGCGGGAAGCGCGAGTCGGGCGGCGGCCACACGTGCGCGCCGTCGAGGAGTACGTCGTACTCCGTCGCCTTCCCGGGTGTCAGACCGCTCACCGGAACGAGGGCGTAGTGGTGCCCCGCGATCTGGAAGGTGCGGGACGTGCCCCGGGCGCCGTCGGCGCAGCGCACCTCGGCGGTGCACGGGCGGTTCGTCTCGACCCAGACGGTCGCGCACGAGCCGTCGGTGTACCTGAGCAGTGGTCCCAGGCGTAGTCCGGCCATGGTGATGCCCTCCTCCGTCGCCCCGTACGGTACGGAACGACGGAGGTGGGCGCGGAGGTTCCGCGCCCGGACACGCGGTGACCGGGCGCGCGATGACCGGACACGGGGACCGGGCCGCCGGTGGCAGACCCCCCGGACCTCCGGTGCCTGGAGGTCACGTCCCGGTCACCCGGTGCCCGGCCGGCCGGGACGTGGCGTCAGCAGCTCGCGAGCCGGCTCTGCAGTGCCGACTTCTCGGCGGAGTCGACCGAGAGGTCGTAGTAGTACTTCACCTGGACCCAGGCCCGGACGTACGTGCAGTGGTAGGCGCTGCGCGAGGGCATCCAGGTGGCCGGGTCCTGGTCGCCCTTGGACTGGTTGACGTTGTCGGTGACCGCGAGGAGCTGGGGGCGGGTCAGGTCGTTGGCGAAGGACTGGCGCCGGGAGGTGCTCCAGGAGCCGGCGCCGGAGTCCCAGGCCTCGGCGAGCGGGACGAGGTGTTATCCGTACTTTGCTTTTGGTGTCGCTGACGTCTGTGACGTGGTGTGGTGGGCCGTGTCCTTCCTGTGAGCGGTGCGTTATCCGGTGCAGCGGTGAGGTGCCGCTGACAGCGATGACGGACGGGGTGGCAGTGGCGAGCACGCAACGGGTGGTCATGGGTGAAGGGGTGACGTGGACGGTCGTCGGCGAGGACTACCGCGTAGCAGAGCCGGTCGAGCAGTACCTGGAGTACCTGAGATCGAGGGACTGCTCGCCCAACACCCTCAAGAGTTACGCGCGGGGTCTCGCCCTGTGGTGGACGTTTCTGGAGCGTCGGGCGCAGGCGTGGGACGCTATTGGAGTGACTGAACTCGGCATCTTTGTAGGACAGTTGCGTCGTAGGAGCGTGGCTGAGGACGTGGTGCCGCTCCACGAGGGCGTGAAGGCGGCCGACGCAACCGTGGCGAGCCGGGCTCGGGCCGTCATGGGGTTCTATCGCTATCACGCGGCTCGCGGGGTCGAGGTCGCGGGACGGTTGTACGAGACGGTTCAGGCCCGGCCGGGAAGCTACCTGCCGTTCCTGGAGCACGTGGCGCGCAGGACGGGACGGCGTTCCAGCGTGGTCAAGATCCGCGTGCGGGCGAAGCCGGTGCCGGTGCTGCTGCCCGACCAGATGTCGGCGCTCCGTGAGGCGGAGGCGACCTGGGACGCGGAAGGTGCGATCTGGTCGGGTGAACTGCGGTTCCGCCTGCTGTGGACCCTGCTGGAGGAGACCGGGCTGCGGCTCGGCGAGGCACTCGGCCTGCGGCACCGCGACTGGAAGACCGGCACGGGTACCACCGCGCAGGTCGAGGTCGTCCACCGTGAGGACCACCCGCACGGCCTGCGGGCCAAGAGCGGCCACCGCCGCGTCTTCATCGGCTCGGCTCTGGACCGCCTCTACGGCGACTGGGTCTGGGCCCTGTGCGAGGCCGGCGCCGATGTCGAACTTGACGACTGGGACGACGCGTACATCTTCTGCAACCTGCACCGCGGACGCCGGTTCGCGCCGCTCAGGGCGGAGAGCGTCTACAAGCACCTGTCCGCGCGGAAGCAGCACGTCCCCGGACTGCCGCCGGACATGACGCCGCACTGGTACCGGCACACCCACGCCACGGCCCTGCTGCTGTCAGGCGTGCCCATGCACGTGGTGAGCCGGAGGCTCGGCCACGCCGACATCCAGACCACGATCAACACGTACGCCCATGTGACCGAGGACGCCGAGCTGCGCGCGTGTGCGGACTGGCAGAAGATCACGCAAGCCTGGGGAAGCCGCCATGAAAGCTGAGCCGATCGTCCATCTGGTAGCCGAGACAGCGGCTGTTCCCTCGCCGCGTACTCCGGAGCGTAAGCGGCAGGACAAGCGAGACCCGCGCCTGTCGGTGGCCCGACTCTTCAGCGAGGAGAAGGCGCTGCGACTGTGGGAGAGCCTGCCGGAGGAGCACCGGCAGGACCATTTCGACTCGGCCAACCTGCCGGAGGACTACGGCAGGGCTTTCACCAAGCAGATTATCGACCGGGAGAAGGGTTGGTATTCCCAGGCGATCAGCTTCCGGGGTCTGCCCGAGCCCATGATTTGGGAACTGGCCTGGTGCATCCATCAGCAAGTCGCCGAGGGATACGCCATCACCACAGTGCGGTTCCAGGAACTGAGGCGGGGCTTGGTCCTCGCGATCGAGCACGGCGGACCGCAGGCACGTTCCGCAAGGTCGCTGACGGCGCTCTCCCACGAGGAGTGGGCGCGCGAAGTGCAGCGTGCGGTCATGCGAACCGACGCGTCGCGGAACGCGCGCCTCGTCACGCATGTGCTGAACAGCGTCAAGCATCTCCAGGACCGCCTGGCCCATGCCTATCACGACGGTGAATGGTGGCAGCTGGACGTGTGGAACCCCAGTCTGGACCGGCGCATCCCGCAACGCGAGCACGAGCCCTGGGGCCGGTCCGTGGCCAACTTCAGCCAGCTCACGACGGACTGGTTCCGGGAATCCGCGAAGTGGTGGCTCTCCGTTCAGCTGTCGACGGAGCGGTACGTGTGGTCGTCGGTGAAGAGTCGCCTCGACCACCTGAAGTGGTTCCAGTGGTACATCGACCAGGCCGGCTGCTCCGGCCCTCAACTCGTGGAGTCCCCAGAGCAGCTGAGGCCCTGGCTGCGCGGATTCGTGGACTCCCTCAACAGCCATACGGTGATGAGCGGGCCGAACAAGGGCGGCAGACTGTCCAAGAACAGCCGCCGCAGCACGCTGGTGACCATCGAGGCGTTCTACCGGTGGATGTACGACAACCGCGCCGAGGCGGTCTCGGTACTCGGTGACCGCCGCTGGGGCGCGCTCGGTGCGCATCACTCGGTGCTGTTTCGGCTGGAGGACAAGCCACGACTCACCAACCGGCCACCGGACGACATGGCCCTGGAGGACGAGGTCGTCAGCCAGATCGCCGCAGGCTCCGGAGCACTCGCGGCCCCCAAGGCCGAGGGTGGGCTCGATGACCGGCAGGCCTTCCACGCGCTCATGCTGTTGATCCGTACCGGCCGACGCATGAACGAGGTCCTGATGATGGACTTTGAACCGTTGCTGCCGCTCCTGACAACGAGCAAGCAGCAGGACAAGGAGCCGGACGGCTTCGTGGCCCGGCTTGTCTATCAGCAGACGAAGATCACCGGCGGTGATTCGCCGACGATCCCGGTCGACCAGGAGATCGTCGACATCATCCGCCGCCAGCAGGAGTGGGCTCGTGAGTTCACCGCAGCCCAGGGTGCCCCAGAGGGAACGGACCCGCGCTACCTCTTCCTGCAGACCCGGAACAACCCGCTCGGGAAGAGGCCGTATGCCTCGGCAACCTTCCACAGCAGACTCGGCGCACTGACCGAGAAACTGGCGATCACCGACAGCGTCGGCCGCCCCGTCAAGATCTCGAGGACCCACACCTTCCGGCACACGCGAGCAACCGACCTGATCAACGCCGGGGTTCCGATCCACGTCGTCATGCGCTACCTGGGACACGTCACCCCGGCCATGACCATGCACTACGCCAAGACCCTCGCTGTGACGGCCGAGCGCGAGTTCCTCCGCTATAAGAAGGTCACGGCAGACGGCCGCACCGCCGAGGTGAACCCGAGCGACCTCTACGACCTCCTCCACCTGGACCAGCGCGCCGACCGCGTCCTGCCCAACGGCTGGTGCATGCTCCCGCCCAGACAGGTCTGCTCCAAGGGCAACGCGTGCCTCACCTGCGACAAGTTCGTCACCGACGCCAGCCACCGCGACGAACTACGGCACCAGCTCGGCCAGACCAAGGCACTGATCGCAAGCCGCCAGGCCCAGTTCACCGCCCGCCACGGTGAGCAGATGGGCGAGGACAACATCTGGCTCGCCGGCCGCCTCGCCGAAACGCGAGCCCTGAACAAGGTCCTCGTCGCCTTGGACCAGGTCAGCGTCCGTGAGGACGGACAGTTGAGGGCGGTGCGCGGGGCCGGCGCGGCCGACCGCCCCGAATCACGGTCCACCGTCCAACGACAGGAACCGACCGCATGACGCCCATGCCGGAGCATCTCCGCCAGGCCACCCGCGCCCGCACCGAGGAAGCCGAGAAGCGGGCCCGCGCAGCGCTTGCCGAGCTGGCCAAGGCGGGCAAGCCCATCAGCTTCACCGCCGTGGCCCGCCAGGCCGGGGTGAGCACCGACTTCCTCTACCGGAGCCCGGAACTACGCACCCGGATCGAACGCCACCGCGCCAAGAGCGGGCCGGTTCCGGCCGCGACTGCCGATCCGCCGGGCGACCCCTCGACCTCCGCCGCGGTGAGGGCACTGAGCGCCCGCCTCACGCGGCAGCAGGAGACTCACCGCGAGGAGGTGGCAAGACTCCGCAAGGCCCTGGAGGTGGCGCAGGGCGAGAACCTCGATCTGCGCAGGCGCCTGGCTTGCTACGAAGCTGAGTGAAGTTGCGAAAGGGCATGGTCCGCTGATCGATCCCCTCACGTCATGCTCCCCAAGGCCGGTCTCGGTGTACGTCCTCGGCGCCGCCGGTCCCGCCCGCGTCGCCGAGGACGCTGCCAGGGTTACGCCTCGCAGGTCAGGTCGTGTGCGGGGAGTCGTCCTGTGCGGAGGTAGGCGTTGACACGCTCGTCGATGCAGGCATTGCCGTACTCGCCGTACAGGCCGTGCTGGCGGGCGCCGTCCATGGTGAGCAGCCGGGAGCTCGGCCACTGCTCACGCACGTCCTCGGCGCCGGGGTAGAGGGTGCGGGGGTCGCCGGTGGCGGCGACGAGCAGGGCGGGGACGTCGTTGTCGAGCACGGTCGGCGCCTCGGCGGGCCGGTCCCAAAACTCGCAGGGGGTGATGTTGTTGGCCAGTGGCCCGGCGAGGGGGAACCGCTCGCGGGAGGCCTGGACCGTGCGCCAGTAACTGCCGACGCCGCGCCGCTCGGCCACGTCGCCGCAGATGATCGCGGTCATCTGGCTTGCGGGGGCCGAGCCTTCTCCGGTCAGCAGGAACCCCAGCTGACCGGCGAGTGCTTGGGATGGCTCGACCGGCTCCCGGTTCGCAGCGCGCGCCAGGAGGCGGACGGTCGCGGCCAGGTCGGCGCGCCGCTTGTTGAGGTCGCTGCCGAGGCCGCCGATGAGGACGGCGGGGAGAACGTGTTCGTCCAGCAGGTGCGTCTTCCCGATCCGCAGCGGCTTCTGCGCGGCGGCGTCGAGGATGTGCTCGACCGTTGCCAGGACCTCGGCACGCGTGGCCCCCAGACCGTAGGTGCTGTGTCGTGCGGCGGCCCACGACGCCCAGGTGCGCAGGGCCGCCTCGTTGGCCGCCTCGGCGCCGCGCAGCAGAGTTTGGTTGTAGAACTTCGGGGACATGACGCCGTCGAGCACCATGCGATCCGTGCGGCCCGGGAAGAGCTGTGTGTAGACCTCACCGAGGTAACTGCCGTAGAAGTAGCCGAGATAGGAGAGGGTGTCCGCGCCGAGGGCGGCGCGGATGACGTCCATGTCGCGAGCGGTGTTGCGGGTGGTGACGTACGGCAGCACGTCGCCGTGGGCGCGTTCGCACTGCCTGGCCAGGTCGCGGGCGACGGTGACCTCCTGGCGGAATGCCGTCCGGTCGGCGCCCGCCGAGCGCAGGGGGGCCGATCCGAGGTCCCAGCCGCAGTCCAGTGGGGTGCTCCGGCCGACGAAGCGCGGGTCCATGCCGATCAGGTCGTAGCGGTCGGCAACTACTCCCATCGCCTCCGACTTGGTCAGTGGCATGTGGAGGCTGGGGCCGGCCGGTCCCCCGTCGTTGAGCAGGAGCGGGCCAATGCGGTGGTCGGTGTCGGTGGCCTTCAGGCGCGACAGGGCGACGGTGATCGTGCGACCGCCGGGGTCGGCGTAGTCGAGCGGTACGGTGATGTCCGCGCAGTCGGCGCCCGCGGCGTCCAGGTCCTGGCCGAGCTTGTCGTCGGCATTGAGGGCACAGGCGTGCCAGTCGACATGCTGGCCGTGGAAGCGGGCTAACGGGTTCCGCTCGGTGGCGGTGGCGGTGGCGGTGGCAGTGGCAGTGGTCGTCGCGGTGGCGGCGAGCACCGCTACGCAGGCCGCGAACGCTTTGGTGCGTCGGGAAGTTGACATGTCCGCACGCTAGGGCGGCGGACATCGCAGCACACTCCGGGAAAGCCCCGAACCGGGGTGGGGTTGTCCCCCGAGAAAGCTCAGACCACACGAGACGAAAGGTCTCGTGGCACGGCGCCTCGCGAGTGCAAGTGCCGTGTCAAACGATCGGTTGTCGACGGCATGCCGTTGACGTCGTGAACTGAGAATATTCCAATTCAAATCGTCACGGCTACGGATACGAGGTGGTCGATGTCGACGTCGGAGGCGGCGGACCAGGTGGCGCCGTCGTAGGGCGAGTACCAGCTGCCCCTGGTGGCGGCGCAGGAGGAGTCGGTGACGACGCCCGAGCCGTCGCGCTTGAGGACGGTCTCGCGGGTGTTGCAGGAGCCCGACTGGGTGATCCAGTGCGGGAAGAGGTCGCGGTCGTAGCCGGTGCGGTTCTCGGTCTCCACGGTGAGGGAGGCGAGGTAGGAGCGGGCGGTGGCGGCGCTGACCGGGGTGGGGAGGGCGGCGGAGGCGGCCGGGCCGTTGAGGAGCCCGGCGGAGGCTATGAGCCCGGTGAACGCGGCGAGGAAACCGAGCCGTCGACGCGCGTAGAACTTCGGCATGCGAACTCCCTTGGAGTGTGGGGGTGTTGGGGCGCGGGCAGGGGAATGCTCGCGACGCCGCATGGCGCACAGATGTGCGGTCGGTAAGAAGTTAGTGACGTGTGCATGGCACGTCTATAAGTCCGACGGGACTTTCGCCTCCGACGGCCCCGGGGCTTTCGCCTCTCGGGTTCGCTCGACGGCTCGCGTACTATGGATGGCGCAGAAGGGGAGTAGCTCTTCGCCGGACCGTCGACATACTGCTCAGCTCGCCTGAGCCGGCGCCCGGAGGCAGGCCTCGCACGCGGGGCCGGCCAGCGAGACCTTCGGCAAGCAGTGCACGCCCGTGCCGTACGGCACGGGCGGACCGTGTGCTGCCGTGCCGAGGTGTCTTGCGTCGCGGGTGCGTGAATCCGCGGGATCAGCACTCTCGGTGGGGCGGCCCCGACCGATAGAGGAACCCTTGATCAGCCTGACCGTGACGGCAGTCGTCTTCGGCGTCGTCTTCCTGGCCGAACTGCCGGACAAGACCGCGCTCGCCGGCCTCGTCCTCGGCACCCGCTACCGCGCCTCGTACGTCTTCGCCGGCGTGGCCGCCGCCTTCGCGCTGCACGTCGTGCTCGCGGTCGCGGCCGGCAGTGTGCTGACCCTGCTGCCGCAGCAGATCGTGCACGCGATCACCGGCGTGCTGTTCCTGGGCGGCGCCGCCGTGCTGCTGATGAGGAAGGACGACGAGGACGAGGAGATCCGCAAGCCCGAGAACCAGTCCTTCTGGAAGGTCTCCGGGGCGGGATTCATGCTCATCCTGGTCGCCGAGTTCGGCGACCTCACGCAGATCATGACGGCGAACCTCGCGGCCCGCTACGACGACCCGCTCTCCGTCGGGCTCGGCGCGGTGCTCGCGCTGTGGGCGGTGGCCGGTCTCGGCATCGTCGGCGGCAAGGCCCTGATGAAGCGGGTGCCGCTGCGGCTGATCACGAAGGTCGCGGCGCTGCTCATGCTGGGCCTCGGGGTGTGGAGCCTGTGGGAGGCGGTCGCCGGGTGAGGCGCGCACGGCGGGACGGCGGGATGGCGGGACCCGGTGACGCGCGAGCGCCGTGACGTGCGAGCCCGGTGGCGCGAGCCTGGTGACGCGAGCCCGGTGACGCGTGACCGACGCGGGCCGGGTGGCAGCTGAACTGACGCGGGCCGGGTGGCGCGCAAACCGACGGGGACCGGGTGGCGCGCGAACTGAACGGTGCGTGAACGTTCGGGCGAGGTGGTGGCGCGATGCCCGGTATGTTTTGTACCGTGGATGAACAAAGTGGCTCCCGCCCGTTCTCCCTGACCGGCGGGCGGGGCCGCCTTGTATTCCTCCCCGCGCCTTGGAGTCTGCCGATGACGGCCACCACCGTTCTCACCGCCCGTGCACTGCTGCTGGACATGGACGGCACCCTCGTCAACTCGGACGCCGCCGTCGAGCGCGTCTGGCGGCGCTGGGCCGACCGGAACGGCCTGGACGGCGACGAGGTCATGAAGGTCGTCCACGGGCGGCAGGGCTACGCCTCGATGGCGCTGCTGCTGCCCGACCGGCCCATGGAGCAGAACCACGCGGACAACGCGCGCCTGCTCGCCGAGGAGACCGCCGACACCAAGGGCGTCGTCGCGATCCCGGGGGCGCCGGAGTTCCTCGCCTCGCTGCGCGGCCTGCCGCACGCCCTGGTGACCTCGGCCGACGTGCCGTTGTCCACGGCACGGATGGCCGCCGCCGGACTCGTGCAGCCGGACGTCCGGGTCACCGCCGAGTCGGTCGGCGCCAGCAAGCCCGACCCCGAGGGCTTCCTCAAGGGCGCCGCCGAACTGGGGATCGCCCCCGCCGACTGCATCGCCTTCGAGGACTCCGGCGCCGGCATCACGGCCGCGCGCGCCGCGGGGATGCAGGTCGTGGGGGTCGGCCCGAGGGCCGGTTTCCACGGGCCCGACGTGGTCGTGGAGGACCTGACGCGGATACGTGTGGAGGCCGGTGCGGACGGGACGCTGCGGCTGCACATCGGCTGACGAAGGGGCGCCGCGCGCCGGCCGAACGCGCGCCGGCCGAACGCGCGCCCGCTGAACGGCGGGCCGCGCGCACCGCCTACGGTTCGCGCGCACCGCCTACGGTTCCCGCGTCTCCGACTCCAGCTGGCGCCGGGTGTCCTGCCCGTAGACGCCGAGCTCGTCGGAGCGGATGCCGCGGGACCACTGGTAGTTGCGGACCGCGTCCTCGAGCTGGCGGTTGTATCTGCCGTCGAGGTCGCCGTTGTACAGGTACAGCTGGGTCATGCGCTGCTGGAGTTCGGTGACCTCGGGGCCCTGGTCGCCGCGGTGCAGGGTGCCGCCGCCGTCGGAGTCGGGTCCGTCCTCCTCGGACTCCTGCGCGGGGCTGTCGGCCGGCGCCGTCGTCGTGGTCCGCGTCGGCTCGGCCGACCGGGACGGCGCGGGCGAGGCGCTGGACGCCGACGGGGACGGCGAGGGGGACGGGCTCGCGCTGGCGGACGCGGACGCGGAGGCGGATGGGGACGGCGACGCGGAGGTCGGCCGGGCGGAGGTGGCGCTCGGCTCGGGGGCCGTCGAGGCCGCACTGACCGACGGGTCCGGCACGCTCGCCCGGACCTCCTCCGGCAGCGCTCCGTCCCGCGAGGGTGACTCGTAGGAGAACAGCCCGCTCGCGTACCCGGCCGCCCCCACCACGACCACGACCGCCCCAGCGGCACTGAGCAGCACGCCGCGGCGCCGCCGGCGCGGTGGCCGCCCGTCGGTGCCGTACGCGTCGTCCGCACCGGACCCCGCGGACCCCGCGGGCGCGGAGGGGGCGGTGGACGCGGCGGCCGAGGTCTCGAACAGGCGCAGGTCGTGTGCGCTGGGCGGGCCGGCCGAAGGCGCCAGGGGCGTGGGCAGTACGGAGGTCGCCTCCGTGACCGCGCCGGGCGGTTCGGTGCCGACGGCGCGCAGCGTCATGGTGGCGTCCGGGTCGGGCGAGGCCCCCGAAGCGGGGGTGGGCGCGGTGGGCGCGGTCCCCGGAGCGGAGGTGTGCGCGGCCGGCGCGGACGGGGGTGCCGCGGGCGCCGGTCCCTCCGGTATGGGCGTACCGGACGCAGGCGTACCGGAGGAAGGGGCCGCCCCTGCCGGGGGCGTCGACGGCTCCCCGGCGCCGTCCAGCTCGACGTACGGCCGTATGCGCAGCGGGTCGAAGTCCTCCGCCGCTGCCGCCTGTGCCGTACGCGCGTCGCGCAGGGCGTCGGACACCCGCTCCCCGCAGGCGCAGGCGGGCGTGTTGTCAGCCTCCCTGGGCGTTCCGCACTCCGGGCACGAGTGCCTCTGGGGCCGCTCCTGCGGCTCCTGCGGCGGCTCTTTCTGCTGTTCCACGCGTTCGTCCCTCCCCTCGCGAACTCCAGAGATTATGCAGATCTTCTCCACACTCCCGCGCGCACGCCCCCGGAATCCCGGCTTTCCACAGGACTGAACCGGCCATATCCGGTCACACCGACCTGGACGGAAGGTGAGACGTCCGTGGGTGCGGTGCCGAACGCCGTGGCGTACGAGGACCTGGGCGTCGCCACCCCCGGCGCGACCTTCTTCCGCTCCTTCGGCGCCTCCTTCGGCGCCTCCTTCGGCGTGGCCGTCTTCGGCACGGTTCTCCGCGGGCCGACTCCGCCGTCACCGACGTCTTCCTGTACGGCCGCCCCCGTCGCCCTCCTCGGCTTCGTGCCGGCCTGGCTCCTGACGGAGGACCGGCTGCGGCGCGGGCCGGCTGAGCCCGCCGGGGCCGCCGGGGCCGCCGGGGCCGTCAGGCCGCGTACGGGAGCTGCTTCACGAACCAGTGCTCGGCGTACGGGTCTTCCTTGTAGGCCTCGGTCTCCGTGTAGCCGAGCCGGGCGTACAGGGCACGGGCCTCGACGAGGTCGCCGCGTGTGTCGAGGACCACCCGCGAGGCGCCGAGCGCCCGTGCCGCGTCCTCGGCGGCCCGTACGAGCAGTGCGGCGCCGCCCCGGCCACGCATCCGCTCGTGCAGGAACACCCGGGTCAGCTCGGCGGTGGTGCCGTCCCGCAGCCGTACGCCCGAGGTGCCGGCCGGTTCGCCGCCGTACCGCGCGACCAGCAGCCGTCCCCGGGGCGGCACGAGGTCGGCGCCGGAGTACGCGGCGATCTCCCGCTCCAGTTCGGCGGGTTCGGTGGGCCGGCCCTCGTGCAGCAGGTAGTACCGGTCGCTGACCTCCGTGTAGTACGCGCGCCAGAGGGCGGCGGCGACGGGGGAGTCGTACGGTTCCGGGGCGATGGTCCAGGTCATGACCGGCATTGTCGGGACGGCACCGGCGCCCTGTGCAAGCGTATTTTCGCACCGATGTGCCGTGAGCGCGAGCTGTGCGCCGTTTGAGCGCGGGGTCCGGGGCAACCCGAACGGCGAACCGGCCCGCTCCGAGAGCCGGTAGGGCCGAGAACCCGGAAGGCACTCATGTCCACAGGCGTGATCATCGCTTTGATCGTGATCGTGGCGGCCGTGCTCGTTGTCGCGGCCGTACTGGCCCTGCGCGCGCGGGGCCCCCAGCACGGCGGGAGCCTGAAGCGGCGCTTCGGGCCCGAGTACGACCGGGCCGTGGCCCGGCACGACGGCGACACCGCGGCCGCCGAGCGCGAACTCGCCGAGCGCGTGGCACGGCACGGGTCGCTGCACGTCAGGCCGTTGGAGCCGGTCGAGCGCGAGCGGTTCGAGGCGCGCTGGACCGCGGTCCAGGAGCGCTTCGTCGACTCCCCGCGCGAGGCGGTCGGCGAGGCGGACCGGCTGCTCGCGGAGCTGGCCGGCGCCCGGGGCTTCCCGGACAGCGGGCAGTACGAGGAGCAGCTCGCGGCGCTGTCCGTGCACCACGCCCACCACGTCGACGGCTACCGGCGCGTGCACCGAGTGACGCACGCGCGCGTGGACGGCGCGCAGGACAGCGGCGCGGGTACGGAGGAGATGCGCGAGTCCCTGGTCGAGGCCCGCGCGCTCTTCGAGGACCTCGTACGCTCCGGCCGCCATGACGCGGGCCGGCCCGACGGCGGTCGGCACCGCGCCGGGACGGACGGTGGCGGACACGCGCCGGCGTCCTCCCGCCCGCACCACTCCTGGTCGCTCAGCAAACGCCAGCCGAAGGAGAGTTGAGCAATGTCCGATGTGACCCGGCAGCCCGGCGGGATCCCCGTCGAGCGGGACGGGCGGGCCCCCGGCGCCCGCGTCGAGCGGGACGGGCGGGCCCCCGATGCCCGCGGCGAGACCATCCCCGGCCCGGACACCGCGCCGGCCCACAGCGAGGGCACGACCCCTCCGGCCGTCCACGGGGGCGCACTCCTCCCGCACGAGGAGTACGACGAGCTCGGGCAGCGGCTGCGGCACGCGGTGGCCGGTTTCGTCGACGGGCCGCGTGCCTCCGTGGAGGAGGCGGACCGCGTCCTGGAGGAGATCACCGCGCGCTTCACGGAGGCCGTGACGCACCGCCGCCGCACACTGCGCACGTCCTGGCACGACACCGGCCAGGACGACCGCGCGACGAGCACCGACACCGAACAACTCCGCCTGGCCCTGCGGGACTACCGCGAACTGGCGGACCGTCTCATGCGCCTGTGACGCGTAGGCGTCACCGCTCCGCCCGGCGCTCCCGCCACTGCCGTACGACCTCTTCGACGTCGTAGGGCTTCAGACCCAGCGGGGGGCCGGGCGGCGGCTTGAACATGACGTCGCGGATCTCGACGTTGATCTCCTCGACGATGCGGCGGACCACCCGCTCCGACGGCGCGTTCGCCGCCGTCTCCAGGGCGTCCTCCGCCTCCTTGCGCAGGGCCAGGGTGGGCGGCAGTACGGAGAAGCCCTCGCGGGCCATCTTCCGCTTGACCTACCAGAGCTCGTCGTAGGTGCTGTCCACCTCGCTGGGGAGGGGCTTGCCCGCACCGGGCAGCTGGGCGAACTCGCCGCGCGCGTCCGCCTCACGGATCTGTTTGTCGACCCTCCCCCACTCTCAACTTCGTTCGAGCGGGGGGACCCCCATCTCGAAGTCGACGCCAGGTGGCTTTCGCTCGGTCATGACCTCATTGTGCCGGACACGGCACCGGCGGCCGACTTATCATGCGGCGGCAGTACGTCAACGAGGGACGTCTCTGGAGGAGCGCACGTGCTCGAACTCACCATGGCCGTCGTCACCGCGGCGGACGCGGGCGCCACGGCCGGCATGCAGATGGCCGACGCGCCCAGCGAGCCGGGCGCGGTGCTGCGGGTGGGCCGGGACAAGTCCGTGTGCCGGCTGTCGACGCCGGACGACTGGCTGTTCGTCTCCCGGGTCCACCTGGAGTTCCGCTGCGGACCCGACGGCATGTGGCAGCTGACCTGGCTGCGGGGCTCCCAGCCGGAGCCGTCCTCCGAGGTCCGGCTCACCGTCGGCGGCCACGCGCAGCCCGTGTCCTACGGCGGCACCGTGCCGCTGCCGAGGGGCGGGAGCGGCGAGATCGTGGTCCAGGACCGCACGGAACCGCGCAGCGTCAACGTCGGCTTCTACCACGAGGCGTGAGACGCGCCTTTCCCCGTGAGGCCTGAGCGCGCGCCGTCCTCACTCCAGCACGCGGGCCAGCGCGAAACCGTCGTAGCCCTTGCTGCCGACCGTCTGGATCGCCGTACCGCTCAGCCGCGGGTGGCTGCCGATCAGCTCGATCGCGGCGCGGGTGCCGCGTACGTCGTCGCCGGTGTCACCGGCGTCGGCCACCCGGCCGCCGCGGACCACGTTGTCGACGACGATCAGGCTGCCGGTGCTGGTGAGCTTCAGGGCCCACTCCAGGTAGTGCGGGTTGTTGCCCTTGTCGGCGTCGATGAAGACCAGGTCGAAGGGCGGCGGGTTCTCGTCGGCGAGCTGCGGCAGTGAATCCAGGGCGGGCCCCACGCGCACGTCGACGACGGCGTCGAGGCCGGCGCGGGCGATGTTGCGGGTGGCGACCTCGGCGTGCCGGGCGCTGTACTCCAGCGTGACCAGGCGGCCGTCGGCGGGGAGGGCGCGGGCCAGCCAGATGGTGCTGTAGCCGCCGAGGGTGCCGATCTCCAGGATGGTGCGGGCGCCCTGGATCCGAGCGAGCAGCTGGAGGAGCTTGCCCTGGTTGGGGGTGACGTTCACCTGCGGCAGCCCGGCGGCGTCGCTGTCCCTCAGGGCGGCCTCCAGCGGGTCGTCGTTCGGGCTGAGGTGGTGGGTGAAGTAGGCGTCGACGTCGTCCCAGAGCCGCGACTCGCTCATGCAGGGGGCCTCCTGTGTGCGTCGTTGGCGTTTCTGAGTGGATGCGCTGACGAAGTGGATGCGCTGACGAAGATAGCCCCGGGGTGACGACGTGTCAGGCGATTGACGAGGGCGTGTCCCCGGCGGGGTGGGCCGGGCCGCGGGCCGGGCGCGGACGGCCGCATGGTTCGGGCAAGGCCGCGCGCTCGGCGCGCCTCGCCCTTCCTCCCTCCCCCGGGGAGCGTCAGCCCTCGACGGCCGGTGCCGAGCCCGGCAGTGGCCGGCCCGCGGACTCGCTCATGAACCACACCGCCACGCCACCGATCACGGCCGCGGCCATCATGTAGTAGGCGGGCATCATCATGTCGCCCGTCGCGCCGATCAGCGCCGTCACCACCAGCGGCGTCGTCCCGCCGAACAGCGACACCGAGACGTTGAAGCCGATCGACAGCGAGCCGTACCGCACCCGCGTCGGGAACAGCGCCGGCAGCGCGGACGGCATCGACGCCGTGAAGCAGACCAGCAGCAGCCCGAGCGCGGCCATGCCCAGCCCCACCGCGAGCAGGCTGCCCTCGCGGATCAGCAGCAGCGCCGGGACGGACAGGAGCAGGAAGCCCGCGCAGCCCGCCGCGATCACCGGCCGGCGCCCGATCCGGTCGGTCAGCGCGCCCGCGAACGGCTGGACGACCATCATCAGCGCCATCACGACCAGCACGACCAGCAGTCCGTGCGTCTCGTCGTACTCCAGCTCGCTCGTCAGGTAGCTCGGCATGTACGACAGCAGCATGTAGTCGGTGACGTTGAAGACCAGCACCAGGCCGACGCAGAGCAGCAGCGCCCGCCACTGCCCGGTGATCATGTCCCGCAGCGGTACCTTCGGCCGCGTCGCCTCCGCCTTCTCCAGCTCGGCGGCGAACGCCGGCGTCTCCTCCAGCCGCATCCGCAGATACAGCCCGATGATGCCCATCGGCCCCGCGATCAGGAACGGGATGCGCCAGCCCCACGACGTCAGGTCGGCGTCGGACAGCAGCGCCGTCATCAGGGTCACGAGCCCCGCACCGCCGATGTACCCGGCGAGCGTGCCGAACTCCAGCCAGCTCCCCAGGAACCCGCGCCGCTTGTCCGGCGCGTACTCGGCGATGAAGGTGGACGCGCCCGCGTACTCGCCCCCGGTGGAGAACCCCTGGACCAGCCGCGCGGCCAGCAGCAGCACCGGCGCCCAGACGCCGATCGTCGCGTACGAGGGGATCAGCCCGATGGCGAACGTACCCGCCGCCATCATGATCATCGTGAGGGCGAGGACCTTCTGCCGCCCGACCCGGTCGCCCAGCGGGCCGAAGACCATGCCGCCGAGCGGCCGGACGAGGAACGCGGCGGCGAAGGCACCGAAGGTGGAGAGCAGCTGGGCGGTCGGGTTGCCCGACGGGAAGAAGACCTTGCCCAGCGTCACGGCGATGTAGCTGTAGACGCCGAAGTCGAACCACTCCATCGCGTTGCCGAGCGCCGCCGCCTTCACGGCACGTCTGACGAGAGCGGGATCGGTCGCGGTGGGGGGAGCGGATCCCGGAGCGGACCCTGCCGGAGGGGAGGGACGCGGGTGGGTGCCGGACGGGTGAGTGGCGACGGGGGCAGCCGACAAAACTTCGCTCGCCTACCTTTCGACGGGGACAGGGACGCCACGACCCGTACGGCGGCACTGTCGCCGGGCCGGAAAGAAACCCGCGGCGCTCGGCCACGGGCAGAAAAGCGACCATAGGCGCTGATGCGCCGCTTACGCCCGGTATGCTTTTCGTTGCACAGTGCACCGAAATGGCGTACACGCAGGGACGTCCGTACGCCACGGAGCGCTCCGTCACCCTGTGACCTGTGATCCTTCTCGCTTCCACGAGAGGCGTCCGGACCGCTCCCGCACTATCGTCGTCCGGACGAACGGCCGGACGTCCGGAAAAAGTCGGGACGACATGCGGGCGGCGGTCAGGTTGAACGGGGGTTGCCTGCGTCTCCCTCCGGGGGTGGTGCGAGCCTCATAGGGTTCGCAAGGACAACACACCGCGTACACGGACGCGGTACGAACGGGGCGGGAGGCCGACGAGGCGTGGCGAATGCGGAGCACAGTGGGCGACCGGCGGAGGCTTTCGGGGCACCGGCCGTCGATGCGACCAGGGCACGGCTGCGCGCCGCGCGCCTCGGCCTGTGGCTGGTCGCCGCCATCCTCGCCGTACGACAGCTGGCCACGGTCCTCAGCACCCCGAGCGGCGAACGGCTGACGGACCTGGAGACCTGGGTCGGGGAGCACGGAGTCCTGCACGTGGAGGGGTCCCTCTACGACTCCACGCAGTTCACCGGCACCCCCTTCGTCGGCCTCGTCCTCAAACCGTTCACCCGCGCCGCCGAGCAGGCCCTCGGCTGGGGCTGGACCTTCGGCTCACTGCTGCTCGTCGTGGCCCTCGGCCTGGTCGCCGCCCGCGCCCTGCCGAAGCCGGTGGGGCGCCGTACGGCACTGCTGGCGGCGCCCGTCGCCGTCAGCCTGCTGATGCTGTCGCTGCCGGTGCGCAACGCGCTGTGGCTCGGCCAGACCAGCATCATCCCGGTCCTCCTCGTCCTGCTGGGCTGCTTCGCCGTACGCGGTGAACACGGCGACCGGATCGGCGGCGCGCTGATCGGTGTCGCCGCCGCGTTCCAGCCGACCGTCCTCCTCTTCGTCCCCCTGCTGTGGTTCACCGACCGCAGACGGGCCGCCGTGTCCACCGGCGTCACCTTCCTCGCCTGCACCGCCGTCGCCTGGGCGGCCATGGCGCAGGACTCCTACACCTACTGGGTCCACCACCTGGCCGGCGTGGGCCTGGGCGGCGAGGCCGACGACCTCGCCAACCAGTCGCTGCACGGCGCCCTGCTGCGGCTCGGCCTCTCCGGCCCCCTGGAGATCGCCCTCTTCCTCCTGCTCGGCGCCGCCGTCGCCGTCCTCGCCCTGCGCCGCGCCGTGCGCTACGCCCGCGACGGCCAGCTGCTCCTCGCGGTGGCGATCACCGGCTGCGCGGCCGTCGTGGTGTCCCCGGCCACCTGGCAGCACCAGCTGCTGTGGGTGCTGCCCGCGCTCGTCGGCCGGGTCGGCAAGAAGGCGTCCGACCGGTACGTGTGGCCGGTCGCCGTCGTCCTGGTGATGACGCTGCCCGCGAAGATGATGCTGCCGAACATGGCGGCCCTCTACCCCCTGCGCGACAACGTCGTACTCCTCGCGGCGCTGGCCGCCGCCGTGGCCGTGCCCTTCCTGTCCCGCACGTCGCCGTACTTCGACACGCCGGTCCCGACGAGCTACGCCCCGCCGGTCCCGGCCCGCTTCAAGCACGTCCCGCTGCTGCCGTTCCTGCGCCGGGTCCTCACCCGGCCCAACCTCCTCCTGGAGCTCCTCCTCATCCGGGTCACCTACGCCGCCTACTCCCAGGTCCGCCTCGCGGCGACCGGCGGCAGCAACTCGGCCGGGCGGGCCCGGGCCGAGGAGCACGGCTGGCAGATCCTCGACATCGAGCGCTTCCTGCACATCGACATCGAGCACGCGGTCAACCACGCCGTCGTCGAGATCGGCTGGCTGCGGGACTTCTTCGACTTCTACTACACGTCGTTCCACTTCGTCGTCCCGCTGGCCGTCCTCGGCGTCCTGTACTGGCGCCGCCCGGTCGACTACCGCTGGGCCCGCGCGTCCCTCGGCTTCGCCACGCTGCTGGCCCTGGTCGGCTTCTGGCTGTACCCGCTGGCGCCGCCGCGCCTGATGCCGACCCTCGGGATCATCGACACGGTGCACGGCGTGCAGGACTTCTCCAAGCCGGACTACGGCACGCTGACGCACCTGACCAACCAGTACGCGGCGATGCCGTCGCTGCACTTCGGCTGGTCGCTGTGGTGCGGTGTGGCGATCGCGGTCATCGCCCCGAGGATGTGGATGAAGGCCCTCGGCCTCCTCCATCCCCTGTTCACGGTCGCGGCGATCGTGGCGACCGGCAACCACTGGATTCTGGACGCGGTGGGCGGCGCGGCCGTGGTCGCGGCGGGCTTCGGGCTGACGTACCTGTTCCAGGGGCCGAGGGCCCGGGTGGTCACCGGGACGGCTGTCACCGGGACGGCGGTCACCGGGACGGCGGTCACCGCGACCGCGGCCAAGGACGCCTTGTCCTCGGCGTCCTCGGCGTCCTCGGCGTCCCTGGAGTCCTCGGCGTCCTCGGACGCCTTGGCCAAGGACACCCCGGCCAAGGACCCCGCCCCGGCCGCGAGCACCATCCCCGCTCCCGCCCCGCCCCCGGCCGACGACGACGCCTCGCCCGCCGACGGGCTCAGCAGCGGTCCTCCGACCCCGGCGAAGGACCGAACCCGGAGCTGAGCCGGTACTCGCCCGCCGCCTCGACGGTCAGGCGGGTGAACTCGCCGTCCTGGGCGAGGCACCCGCCGTCGGTCCGCAGCCACGGCGACCAGGCGACCCGTACGGTCACCGGCCCGGGCCGGTCCACGCGGAGCACCAGGTCGGCGCTGCTGGTCGTCACGACGGTGCCGGGTTCGGAGACGAGCGGTACGGCGTCCCGCACCCGGTACACCCTCCAGTGCTCGTCCTGCCAGACGGGCTCCAGCCACTCGGGCCGCAGGTCAGGGTCCCGCACGAGCGCCGCCTCGGCCTCGGCGGGCCCGTCCGGCTTGCCCAGCGGAAGCACGACGAAGCCGACCGCCCAACGGTCCAGCCACGCCCGGTAGCTGGCCGCGGAGAAGGTGCCGTCGTAGAAGAGCCGGGCGCGTTCCACGTCGAGCTGCCGGTTCCAGCCCCGGGCCAGGTTGACGTGCGGGGCGAGCCCGGACGCCTCACGGTGGTCGCGGGCCGGCACCACCTCCACCCGCGTGCGGTCGGCCCCGAGCCCCTCCAGTGCCCGCACGACACCGTCCGTCTCGACGGCCCAGGCGGGCACCACGGTGTACTCCCGCAGGTCGTCGGCGGTCTTCTTCCCCATCCACCAGACGGAGAAGACGAGGGCGACGACCAGCAGACCGCGCGAGACCCGTCGCAGCGGGGGCGCGGTGAGCAGGGCCGCGAGCAACACGACGGGAGCGAAGTACTCGGCGAACCGCTCGACGTTCGTGCCGACGGGGGAGGCGACGAGGTAGGTCAGCACGGTGCCGGTCGCGTAGACGGCCCCGCTCCACCGGGCGACCCGCCAGGTACGCGGGGCGAACGCGGTGACGGCGAGGCCGAGCACGACCGGCGGCCATATTCGGGCCGCCGGCATCGGCTGCTCCCCGGTGAAGGGGAACAGCAGCGTGGTCAGCCCGACGACGGCGGCGGGCGGTACGAGGAGCACGAGGGCGCGCCCCCAGTCCCGTACGAGCAGGTAGCCCGCCCCGACGACGGCCAGGAACAGCCCGGCCACCGGCGACGCCATGGTGGCCAGGGCCGCGCAGCCGGCGGCGATGACCAGCCGCCGTTCCCGGACCAGCACCAGGCAGGCGGCCAGCCCGAAGGCGAGGCCGAGCGCGAAGGTCGTACGCCCCGAGGCGACGTTGCACCACAGGGCGAGGGAGGCGAGCAGGGCGGGCCACAGCGGCCTGCGCACGCCGGTCCGCCCGATCAGCACGGCCGCCAGCCAGGCGGCGGCCAGTCCGGACGCCACGGTGACCGTGCGCACGCCGAGCAGGGCCATCAAGTGGGGCGATATCACGCTGTAGTTGACGGTGTGCGTCCCGCCGTACCAGAACAGCCCGTACGGCGAACCACCGTGCCGCGAGGTGAAGTCGGCCCATGCCTCCTGCGCGGCGAGGTCGCCCCCGCCGGTGGCGAGAAACGCCCACCACACCGCGTACAGCGGGATGGTGGGCAGGGTGGCGAGCAGGGCCACGCGATGCCGGCGCCCGAAGGCGCGCAGGGCATCGCCCGGGCGTCTCTCCCGCTGCCGTTCGGGGCGGGGGACGGTCGTCAGTGCGGCAGGGACCACGGTGGGGGTTTCCGTTCGGCGTCATCGGGGGCACGGCGGGGGCACGTGCGAAGACGATAATTCGAACAGAAACGTTTACCTGGGCCCGGGCCGGGTCACCGGGTCGCCGGGCCACAGGGGCACCGGGTCATTCGGGCACGGTCTCCCGCGTCCGGTGAGTGACGGCGAACCCGGTCAGGGTGAGCGCGGCGATCCCGAGCAGGGCGGTCGCCGGATTCAGGTACGACGGGATGACGGCCTCGACGACCCGCCCGTCCCCGGCCCGGCACCCGAAGTGCAGCGGGAGGAACGTCGGTACGTAACCGCTGACTTCGCCGCCGCCCAGGACCCGGTGGCACGCCTGGGCCTGGGCGTGGTCGTCGAAGAAGAACAGGTGCAGGAGGCCCCAGGTGTACAGGCCGGCCGTCGCGCCCCACGCCAGTACGGCCGCCGGCGCGAGGAACACCCGCCCGCCCGGGCCGGTCCTCCTCGCGCGCACCAGGCCCGTGATCCCACGAAGGGTGAGCCAGAGCACGGCGACGAGGCCGGCCAGGAGCAGCAGGAGCAATGCCGCCCCGTCGTGCTCGGCGTAGGGCTCGTCTCCGGAGCCGGACGCGATCACCCGGCGGTGGTGGAGGCCCAGCCGACGAAGGCGGTGAAGGCGGCGGGGGCCAGGGTGAGGGCCGGTCCCGCCGGGTTCTTGGAGTCGCGGACGGCGACGGTGGCGTGGCGGGGCAGCTCGGCGACCTCGACGCAGTCGCCGCCCTGGTCGCCGCTGTAGGACGACGTGCGCCAGGCCAGCCGGCCGAGCGGCGCGCACTCAACGCACTCGCCGCCCTGGTCGCCGCTGTAGCTGGACTTACGCCACTGGATCCTCGTCGGCATCGCCTTGCTCCCCATAGCGTTCCTCCATCACCCGGCGGATCAGCTCCGCCGAGTCCTTGAGGGAGAGTGCGGCGGCCCGGAGATGATCGTAACGGAGTGAACAGTCCTTGACGCTCTCCGGGTTGGCGGTCGGATGACCGGTGCCGTACCCCTCCGTGTAGACGATGGCGGGGTCCCGCGCGAAGCGAAAGAGGGTGAATGAGCCTTGAAGCCCCGCGTGCGCGCCCGCCGAGAACGGCAGCACCTGGACATTGATCCGGGGGTTGTCCTCGAAGGACAGGAGGTGGGCCAGTTGACCGCGCATGGTCGTCCGGCCGCCGATCTCCTGGCGCAGCGCGGCCTCGCTGAGGACCGTCCAGAAGACCGGTGGTTCCTCCTTCTCGAAGATGCGCTGGCGGGCGAGCCGTACGGCGGTGCGGTCGTCGAGGTCGGTCGGGTCGAGCGTGCCGAGTACGGCCCGTACGTAGGCGTCGGTCTGGAGCAGGCCGTGGATCATGTGCGTCTGGAAGGTGCAGATCTCGACCGCGCGCACCTCCAACTCGGCCACCTGTTGGAACCACGCCGGTTGCTGGCTGCGCATCACCAGGTCGACCAGCCGGGACAGCAGCCCGCCCGTCCCCAGCGCCGCGTCGACGCGCTCGCTGAACTCCTGCGTCGGCAGCTTGCGTGCCGTCTCGATCTGACCGACCAGTGAGCCCGTGTAGTTGACGATGTCGCCGAGCTGCCGCTGCGTCAGCCCGGCCGCCTCCCGATGGCGCCGCAGCTCGAAGCCGTAGTAGTCGAGCGGCGACGCGCCCGGGTCGAGGACGTTGATGTGGGTCATGCGGAGAGCCCCCTCTCGCACAACTCGGTCCACCACAGGACCGGTTGTATCCGTTCGGTAGCCCACAGTAGTCGTCCGACGTCAGGCTCGTGCCGTGAACGAATACTTTCCCTCGGTCCTCGTGGGCCACTGCGCGAACCAGTACCGGATGAGCTTCACGGCGGGCGCCCACTCGGCCGGGCACGTCAGGCGCATCGTCCGCTCGTACCTGGGCGAGTGGGACCTCGTCGAACTGGCCGACGCGGTCGAACTCGGCGTCACCGAGCTGCTGGCCAACGTCGTACGCCATGTCCCGGACCGCCGCTGCACGCTGGTGTTGCTGCGGCGGGCGGACGGCGGCGGTGTCCGGGTGGAGGTGGCGGACGGCAGCCCCCGGCTCCCCGTCGCGGCCGGGCGGGTGAGTGACGACTCGGAGAGCGGCCGGGGGCTGGTGCTGCTGGACGCGGTGGTCGACAAGTGGGGCGTGGGGCCGGGGCCCGGGGGCGGCAAGACCGTGTGGTTCGAGGTCCGAAGTCTGCCGAGGTGATCTGCGAGGTGGTTGGATCACCTCTGTGCCGGTGGGGCGGGGGTGGCCGGAAGGGCGCCCGTTGAGGTCGCGGGGTCCGGCGACCTCCTACAGCGTGACTCCGTGGATCGACACTCCGCGGGAGCGGACGTCGGCCGCCGCCCTTCTCCGAACGTCGGGGCGATCGTGGCATCCGTTCGTCGTCCCCGGCCGGTACACGCACCTGGAGGTGAAGAAGGCCGGGGAGAGCGGTGTGGCCCGCTGGCAGCTCGACAGGTTGCGGCCTGAGGACGTACCGCCCCTGCCGGCCTCCGTGGCCGGTCACGGCACCCAGCTCTTCACTTGGGAGGGCGGGGAGCTGGAGCTGCGGTACGAGAGCGTCGGCCGCACGAGGGGCTTGGGCGTCAGGCATCAAGCGTTCGGCAGTGGCGAGCCGCTGGACACGGACGTGACGGGTACCGAGAGGGGGACGGTCCGCCTGAGCGGGCCCGGCTATGTGTGGGTCTCCTGCCTGCCGGCCGGTGACTGGACACTCGAGGCCGTCTGAGTGATGGGCGGGCCGTCCTCGGGCGGGTCGTCTCAGGCCAGGGACTCCTGCGACGGAACGACGACCCCGTACATGTCGGTGATCGTGGCGAGGGCGCTCTGGTGCACCTGGTGGGCGTCCAGTTCGGTGCCGGCGACCGGCAGGGCGCGGGTGGCGCAGGCGTCGGCGACGACCGTGGGGCGGTTGCCGCGCAGGAAGGCGCCCTGGGCGGTGAAGGTCACGCACATGTGCGTCATGAAGCCGACGACGACGAGGTCGCTGTTGCCGGCCGCGTCGACGTGCTCGCCCAGGTCCGTGCCGAAGAACGAGTCGGGCGCCTTCTTGACGACGACGGGCTCGCCGTCGACCGGGGCGACGCTCGGGTGGATCCGGCCGATCTCGGCGCGGATGTCGTAGGGGGTGCCCTCGCCGCCGTCGTGCATGACGTGGATGACCTTGGTGCCTTCCCGGCGGGCGCGGGCCAGTAGCCGGGCGCCGGCGTCGAGGGCGTCCTGCCAGCCGTCCAGTTCCATCACGCCGGTCGTGTAGGTGTTCTGGTAGTCGACGAGCACCAGGGTGGAGTCGGCGAGCTTGGCGGGGGTGTCGTCGAGTCCGTTGAGGCGGCGCAGCGTGGTCCTGGGCATGGGAAAACTCCCTGGTCTTCGTCGGATGGAGGGTGCGGCTGGTGGCCTGCTCCTACGACGCTACGGCTCTCCTGCGATGTCGGCAATGTCGTCTAACCTGCAGATACCGACATAGGAGCTGGGAGGAACGTGAACTCCGTGAGCCGACTGATCGTCGTCGTCCTCTTCGAAGGCGTCGACCTGCTCGACGTCACCGGGCCGCCGGAGGTGTTCGCCCTCGCCCGGCGCGAGACGGACGAGGCGGCGGGCTACGAGGTGGTCCTCGCCGCCGAGACCATGGACCCGGTCACCACCGGAGCCGGGGTCCGGGTCCTGCCGGACGTCACCTTCGACGGCCTGACCGCCCGGAGCGTCGACACCCTGATCGTGCCCGGCGCGGTCGAGGTCGACAGTCGGCGCCGCGTCCGCGCGCTCACCGACCCCGCCGTGGTGGAGCGGGTGAGGCAGCTCGCCGGCCGGACCCGGCGGGTCACGTCCGTCTGCGTCGGCGCGCACGTGCTGGCAGCCGCCGGACTGCTGGACGGCAAGCGCGTCACCACCCACTGGTCGACCGCGCGGCAACTCGCCGACGACCATCCGGCCGTCGAGGTGGACGCCGACCCGATCTTCATCCGGGAAGGCGACGTGTGGACCGGCGCGGGCATCAGCTCCTGCCTCGACCTCTCCCTCGCGCTGGTCGCCGACGACCTCGGTGAGGCGGTGGCGCTGCGGGTGGCCCGGCAACTCGTGATGTACCTCAAGCGGCCGAGCGGGCAGAGCCAGTTCAGTGTTCCGCTGGAGCAGGTCTCCACGACCCGGCGCGTCGAGGAACTCCGCCACCACGTCATGCGCAACATCGCCGAACCGCTCACCGTCGCCGACCTCGCCGCACACGCGCACGTCAGCGACCGGCAGCTCACCCGGATCTTCAAGACCGAACTCGGCACGACCCCGCACGCCTTCATCGAGTCGGTCCGCGTCGAGGTGGCGCGCCAGCAGCTCGAATCCACCGACGCGACCCTGGAGAGGGTCGCCTCCGCCTGCGGCTTCGGCACCGTCGACACCCTGGTCAGGGCGTTCCGCCGGCGGCTGGACACGACCCCGACGGAGTACCGGCGACGGTTCCGGACCGTTCCTGCCTGAACTCGGCTTGCCGGTCACGGAACCCGGAGCGTGTGAAGCCCCGTCGGGGCAGGGTGGCCGAAGAGGGCCCCTGCCCCGACGGGGCTCGGTCCGCCGGGCGGCGGGTCACCGGCGCCCGGCGAAGGCCGGTGCCGTGCGCGGCGCTCCTCGGCTCAGCCGAAGTTCACGTCGCTGCACCACATGTACGCCTGGTCGAGGTGCGAGGCCTGCCAGATCACGAACACCACGTGGTGCCCGGTGTACCCGGAGGTCTGGACGGGGAAGGTGATGTTCTGCGCCGGGGCGAAGCGGCCGGTCTGCGTGATGAAGTCGAGGTTGCCCCAGCCCAGGGTCTGGGTCTTGGGGTCGAAGCCCTGCTTGCTCACATAGACCTTGAAGTAGTCGGCACCGTGGGACGCCTGGTCGTACAGCTGCACCGAGAAGTTGCTGCCGACGTTGGTGGTCTTCCACTGGCCGGGCTTGTTCAGACTGGCGTTCCTCGAGAGGTTGTTGCTGCAGAGCGTCCCGTCGGGGGTCTTCGCCTGGAACTGGCCGCCGAGGCCGTCGCGGAGGGCGCTCATCCAGTTCCACATGGTGTCGGCGTTGGCCTGGAAGGCCTGCCAGCACATGGGGTCCTGGGTCTGCATGGCCGGGTTCGTGTGGTTGCTGCCCCACGTCTTCCAGCACTGGTACGCGCGGGTGGCGGGACCGACGATGGTGCCGTGGGCCTGGGCGGGGGTCGACCAGGCCAGTGCGCCGACGACCACGGCGAACAGCATGACGAGCGCCTGGAGAGGCCGGCGGAGGGCCGACCGCGAACGCCCGGTTAACGGACTCGTTGTGCGCATGTGGGGGGACTCCTTCCAGAGGCAAGGCTGTGATGGGAGCGCTCCCAAAATGACGACTCCTCAGTGAAATGTCAATGAAACAGACAAAGTCGATCACAGCGGTGGGGTGCGGTCGGGGAATCCGCCCTGGTGCGGGAGCCGGTGCCCTTGCCGGACTCGGGCGGTCGGCCCTTCCCGCGGCGACTCCGGACCACTCCTTGCCGTCGAGTCCCACCCATCGCATCCGGAGGGGCAACGGTTTACCATGACGCCGCGTCAGTTCGCGGCCCCGCATCTTCGGGCCGGCGGAGGAGACCGCCGTCACGGCCGAGTCCCCGCCAGCACCACGCAAGCCGTTCGGTCAAACGTCACTCCATCGAGATGAGGTTCCATGAACCGAAACCGAACCGCCGTCGGCGCGTTCGTCGTGGCCCTGTGCACTGCCGGCCTCGCCCTCGGCCCGGCGACCGCCGCGAGCGCCGCCGAGGCGAAGTCCCGCGTCGGAGCCGACTGGGAGACCCAGTCGATCGTCTTCACGGCCGCCGCGGGCCACATCAACGACCTCAACGTCTTCTTCATGTACACCAGTGACGGCATCCAGCGGATCGGCTTCCGCGACGTGGTCCCGCTCGAACCGGGCGACCATTGCGCGTACTCCTCAGCCGAGGACACCACCGCCGTCGTCTGCGAACTGCCCGCCGACGGCCCCCGTCCCGACCGGATCGACATCCACCTCGGCGACGGCGACGACACGGTCGCCGCCTTCACTCCCGGGGTCGGAACCGTCAGCGGCGGCTCCGGTGACGACGAACTGCATGCCCACACGGCACGCACGGTGCTGGGCGGCGACGGGAACGACATGGTCATGGGGCCCGCCGTGCTGCACGGCGGCGATGGCATGGACCACCTCATGGGCGACGGCGACGACCAGCGGATGTGGGGTGGCGCGGGTGACGACATGATCGAGGGCTACGGCGGCGACGACACCGTGTACGCCGGCTCCGGCGACGACCATGCCATGGGCGGGGACGGCCGCGACATCGTTCTCGGCGGCCCCGGCGACGACATGCTGCACGGCGAAGGCGGCGACGACCTCGTCGGTGGCGGCCTCGGAAAGGACACCGTCGAAGGCGGGCCGGGCCGCGACATCGTCCTCCCGTAGGCAACACCCGGCGCACGTCCTCCCGTGAGCAAGCCGCTCCGCACGAAGGGCCTGCCCCGCGGCGCGATCGGCGTCGCGGGCGCGGTGCCGCCGCGGTCGGCGCCCTCGGTCACGTGGGGCGGCTCACCTCGCCGGCCGCTCGAACGTGACCGGTGCCTCGAAGGCCGCCCGGCGGGTGGCGCGACGCAGGGCCTTCAGGACCGGGGTGCCGAGCGCGAGGGTCAGGACGACCGTCACGGCGGCGCGGCCCCCGTCCCAGCCGAGGGACGTGGCCAGGCAGTAGGCGAGGAAGCGGGCCAGGTTGCCGGGGATCGACGCTTCCGGGTCGAAGGCGATGTCCGAGGCGAGCGTGTTCATGAAGGTCCAGCCCTGGAGGTTCATCACCGTGCCGTAGGCGAACGCGGCCAGGAAGCCGTACGCGGCCAGCATCAACAGCTCCGTGCGACCGCGCAGACGGTCGGGGAAGGGCAGCAGGCCCGCCCCCATCGTGAACCAGCCCATCGACAGCATCTGGAACGGCATCCACGGACCCACCCCGCCCGTGAGCAGCGCGGACGCGAACATCGTGACCGAGCCGAGGACGAAACCGAAGCCGGGGCCCAGGACCCGGCCGCTGAGCACCATGAGAAAGAACATGGGTTCCAGGCCGGCCGTGCCCGCACCGATGGGGCGCAGCGCCGCGCCCGTCGCCGCCAGGACGCCGAGCATCGCCACGGCCTTGGGGCCGAGCCCCGACTCCGAGATCGTCGCTGCCACCACGGCCACCAGCAGCACCAGCAGGCCCGCGAACAGCCACGGCGCGTCCTGCGCGTGCGCGTTCACGGAAGCGTCCGGCGGAGCCAGGAAGGGCCAGCCGAAGCCCGCCACCCCCACCGCGCTGACCAGGACGAGAGCGGCGACGGAACGGGGGCCGAGGCGGACGGCGCGGGCCTGGCGGTCGCGTCGCGGGGGACCGCTCGGACTGCCCGCACCGCTCACATCGCGACGACCGGTCATGCCAGCGCCTCCCGCACCTGTGCCACCGTCAGCCACTTCCGCGGGGCCAGCACCTTGGCGACCTGCGGCGCGAAGGACGGGGAGGCCACCACCACGTCCGCCGCCGGTCCGTCGGCGATCACCTCGCCCTCGGCGAGCAGCACGACCCGGTGGGCCAGCTCGGCGGCGAGTTCCACGTCGTGCGTGGCCAGCACGATCGCGTGGCCCTCGGCGGCCAGCCCGCGCAGGATCCCGGCCAGCCGGGCCTTCGCCGCGTAGTCCAGGCCGCGCGTCGGCTCGTCCAGGAGGAGCAGCGGCGGGCGGGCCGTCAGTACGACCGACAGGGCGAGGGTGAGGCGCTGGCCCTCGGAGAGGTCGCGGGGATGGGTGTCGTCGGTGACGCCGGGGAGCAGTTCGGCCAGGAGGGCGCGGCAGGTGCCGGGAGCCGCGTCCGCGTCCCCGTCGGCTGCCGCGCACTCGGCGGCGACCGTGTCGGCGTACAGCAGGTCGCGCGGCTCCTGCGGGACCAGGCCGACGCGGCGCACGAGGTCGCGGGGCGCCGTGCGGTGCGGTACGGCGTCGCCGGCGCGGACCGAACCGGCGGACGGTTCGACGAGGCCGACCAGTGCGGACAGGAGCGTCGACTTCCCGGCGCCGTTGCGGCCCATCAGGGCGACGGTCTCGCCGGGGGAGACGGTCAGGTCGACGTGGCGCAGCGCGTGGATCCGGTCGCGCCGGACGGCGAGGGAGCGGACCTCGGCGGCGTACGGGGTGGGGGCGGCGGCCGTTTCCGCCCGCTTCCCGCGCCGCCACCGACGGGAGGCGGGGGGCCGGAGCGCGGGGGGTGCCGGCGGCGCGGCGGCCGGTGGGGTGTGGTCCGGTATCTCCCGGCCGGCCAGCCGGTCCCGCAGCGGGGCCGCGCGGCGCCGGGCGTCGCGGATCGTCAGCGGCAGCGGGGACCAGCCCGCCAGCCTGCCCAGGCCCACCACCGGCGGATACACCGGGGACACGGCCATCACGTCCGCCGGGGGTCCGAGGAGCGGGGCCGCGCCGGGGGCCGGGAGCAGGACGACCTGGTCGGCGTACTGGATGACGCGTTCCAGGCGGTGCTCGGCCATCAGGACCGTCGTGCCGAGGTCGTGGACGAGGCGCTGGAGGACGGCCAGGACCTCCTCCGCCGCGGCGGGGTCGAGCGCGGACGTCGGCTCGTCCAGGACCAGTACCCGCGGGTGCGGGGTGAGGACCGAGCCGATCGCGACCCGCTGCTGCTGGCCGCCGGAGAGGGTGGCGATGGGGCGGGCGCGCAGACCGGACAGGCCCAGCAGGTCGAGGGTCTCCTCCACCCGGCGGCGCATCACGTCCGGAGGCAGGCCGAGGGACTCCATGCCGTAGGCGAGCTCGTCCTCGACGGTGTCCGTCACGAAGTGGGAGAGCGGGTCCTGGCCGACCGTGCCGACGACGTCGGCGAGTTCGCGCGGCTTGTGGGTGCGGGTGTCGCGGCCGGCCACGGTGACCCGGCCGCTCAGCGTGCCGCCGGTGAAGTGCGGGACCAGGCCGCTGACCGCGCCGAGCACGGTCGACTTGCCGACCCCGGACGGGCCGGCGAGCAGGACGAGCTCCCCTTCGGGGACCTCGAAGTCCACGCCCCGGACGGTGGGTTCGGCGACCCCGTCGTACGTCACGGAGACATCCTCGAAGCGGATCACGACGGCTCCTTGACGGGTGCGGGGTGAGGGGCGGGGGTGACGAACGCCGGGAGCAGGCCGACGAGTACGGCCGCCGCCGGCCACAGCGGGAGGGTGGGCGCGACCAGCGGGACGACGCCCGGGTGCAGGGCCGCCGGCTCCCGGGCGGCGGCGAGGAACATCAGCGCCGCCACCGCCGCGCCGGAGGCGCTGACCAGCCAGGCGCGGGCGTCCCAGCGGTCCGGACGGTACCGGGTGCGGACCGACCGGCGACCGCCGAGCCACAGGCCCGCGAGCGCGGCGGCGACGCCGGCCAGCAGGACGGGGACGCCGTACGTGCCGCCCGCGGCGGTCAGCAGCCCGTACGTCCCCGCGCAGACGCCGAGCAGGCCGCCCAGGGTGAGGACGGCGGTGGTACGGCGTACACGTGCGGGGACCCGGGCGGTACGGCCGTAGCCGCGGGCGTCCATCGCGGCGGCGAGGGCGACGGAGCGCTCCAGGGCACCCTCCAGTACCGGGAGCCCGACCTGGAGCAGACCCCGTAGGCCGTTGTCGGGGCGGCCGCGCAGCCGGCGGGCGGCGCGCAGGCGCTGGACGTCGGCGATGAGGTTCGGCGCGAAGGTGAGGGCGACGACGACGGCCACGCCCATCTCGTACAGGGCGCCGGGGAGGGACTTGAGGAGGCGGGCGGGGTTGGCGAGGGCGTTCGCGGCACCGACGCAGACGAGGAGGGTGGCCAGCTTCATCGCGTCGTACAGGGCGAAGGCGAGGCCCTCGGCGGTGACCCGGCCGCCCAGGCGGATGCCCTGCGCCCAGTCGGGGAGGGGGACTTCGGGGAGGGTGACGAGGGTGTGGGTGCCGGGGATGGGGGAGCCGAGGACCGTGGTGAAGAGGAGGCGGATGAGGAGGACGGCGAGGGCGAGTTTGACGAAGGCGCCGTAGGAGCGGGACCAGGGGGCGTGGGGGCGGCGGGCGATGACGACGTAGGCGGAGACGGCTACGAGGAGGGAGAGGAGGAGGGGGTTGGTGGTGCGGGTGGCGGCGGTGCCCAGGGCCAGCGCCCAGAGCCACCAGGCACCGGGGTGGAGCGCGGGGCCCTGGCCGCGGGGGATGGCCGCGCCTGCCGATGCCGACAGGGTGCCGGCCGCGGGCAGGCGCGCCGCCCCGGCGGGACGATCGCCCGCGCCCGCAGGCAGCGCGGCACGATCGCCCGCAGCCGGCCGGCCCGCCGGGTCAGTCGGTGGCATTCCTGCGCCGCCTCGCCTGCCAGGCCGCCGCTCCGGCCAGGGCCGCCACGAGGGCGATGCCCGCGTAGAGGCCGGCCGACGGGCCGCTGTCGTCCTGCGCGCTCTCCCGGTCCGGGGCAGCCGTGGCCGTCGAGTCCTCCTGCGGGTTCGCGTCCTCCTTCGGCGCCACCTGCTCCCCGCACCCCGACCGCGGGTAGCCCGCGATGCCGCACAGCAGGGCGTTGGTGTCGTAGCGGAGCGGGTCCGCCACGGCGGCCAGGGCGTCGGCCGTCGTGGCGTCCGGGGAGACCCGGGCGCAGGCCGTGCGCGGGGCCGGCGGGGTCTCGCCGGACGGGGCGTCGGACGCCGTACCGAAGTCGAGGACCAGGGCGACGCGCTTGCTGCCGTCCTCGGCCGGTGTCCTCGCGCAGACCGACGCGAAGTCCGCGGCGCCGCGCGGCTGCGCCGCGTCGCCCGAGTTCTCGCTCACCGCGAAGCGGAAGCCCTGGACGTCGCCGTCGGAGGGGCGGGCGAGGGACGGGCCCTGGGTGGCGTAGACCCAGCGGTCGCCGTCACGCTCCCAGAAGGACCAGTAGCGGTAACCGGCGGCCTGCGCCTGGCCCGCGGTCCCCGTCAGCAGGAACGCGGCCAGGAAGAGGAGGATGACGCGGCGGGTCACGGCTGCTGCTGCTTCTTGTTGCGGCCGCTCAGCAGGAAGCCGACGCCGATACCGAGGACCAGGCAGACGCCGACGAACCACCAGACGCCGAAGCCGGAGTCGTCCTTCTTCTCGTCCTCGTCCGCGGCCTTGTCGCTCGTGGTGACGGTGTCCTTCGCCGCCGCCCCCTGCGGAGCCGGCCCCGTCGCGTTCAGTTTCTCCACCAGGTCCGTGCCACCGAAGGCGCGCGGGTCGGTGCCCGTGGCGTGCGCGGCGAAGATCAGCTGGGCGTAGGCGGCCGGGCCGCTCTGCTCGGCCCACTTCGCGGCGTTCTTCTCCAGCCAGGCCAGCGGCTCGGCCGCCGTGTCCCTGCCGCCCTGCGCGGCGAGCGCGACGACCGCGTCGGCGGTGTTTCCGTAGTCGGGCTGCTCGGCGGAGCCGCCGAGGGCGGACTTGAGGTGACCGTCCTCGCCGAGGGCGTCGGCGAGGTACGCGGCGCCGTTCGCGGCGGCCTGCTCGCGGGTGGGCTCGCCCGCGTCGGTGCAGGTCGCGCCGTCGGCCTTCCCGCCGGCCTCGGTGACCAGGCCCTTGCCGAGCGCGCCGAGGACGCCGGCGGCCGTCGCGTCCGCGTTGGCGAGCAGCTTGCCCTTCTGGTCCGGGTACCCGAAGGCGCCGCCGTCCTCGGCGCAGGGCAGGGCGGAGGCCAGCAGCGCGTCGTACGGGGACCTGCCGTCCTTCTTGACCCCCGCCGGGTCGGTCTCCGTGGCGGTCAGGGCGCCGATGACGACGGAGGTGGAGTTGGCCTCGCTGGGCCCGCCGGGGGTGTAGCCCCAGCCGCCGTCCTTGTTCTGCACGGACTTCAGCCAGGCCAGGGCGGACTCGACGGCGTCACCGTGGCCGCCGACGGCCCACAGCGCCTGGACGGCGGCGGCCGTGCTGTTGGTGTCGACCATGGTCCCGGCGTCGCAGGCCTGGGCCGGGTCGGCGCGGAAGGGGGCGAAGGCACCGTTGTCGCACTGCTGGTCCGTGAGCCACTTCACGGCCTGCGACGACGGGATCACACCGGCCGTGTCCTGCGCGAGCAGCGCGAGGGACTGGCGCCACACGCCGTCGAACCGGGGGTCGGTGGACCCGTACAGTCCGGACGGGCCGGACGGCGTGGACGCCGACGTGGACGCCGACGTGGACGGTGACGGCGACGGATCGGCGGCGACCGCGGGCGCGGCGGCGGCGCCGATCACGGCTATGGCGGCCAGAGCCGCGGCGCTGCTGCGACGGCGGACGTTCATGAGCGGCGGGTGCCTTTCCCTGTGCGGGGCCGGACAGCACGGGGCACCCCCGGCGGCTCGGCCCCGTATGCCTCGACGGTGCCCGTGCGCCGGCGGGTGCCGGGCACGTGAGCCGGTCACGTCCGCGCGGGGCAGTCCGGCTCACCGTCCCCGGAAGGCGGCCTCGACGGCCTCGGCGGGCGGTTCACGGTTGCGGGTCAGCGCCGGAATTGCACCGGCTTCCCCCCGTACGGGTGTGATGACGACGCGGCCACCTTACCCGGAGGCAACCGGCCCGGACCCGTGCGGCCGCCCACGCTTCCCCGCGCCCGCCGCGTCGGGCTCCCCGGCCCTCGCCGCGTCGGGCTCCCCGGCCCCGGCCGCGTCGGGCTCCCCAGCCCTCGCCGCGTCGGGCTCCCCGGCCCCGGCCGCGTCGCGCTCCCCGGCCCCCGCCGCAGCGGGCACCCCCGCTCCCGTCACGTCGATCAGCCGGCACACCGTTTCGATGTCCACCCTCACCTGGGCGATGGACGCGCGGCCGGAGAGCCAGGTGATCAGCGTCGAGAGCCAGGTGTGCTCGACGACGCGGACCGCGGAGAGCTGTTCGGGGGTGGGGTTGTCCAGGCCGCCCATCGCGTCCAGGATGATCGCCGTGGTCCGGCGGGAGACCTGGTCGACCTCCGGGGAGACGCTTCGGTCGGCGAAGGTCAGGGCGCGGGCCATCGCCTCGGCCAGCCGGGGTTCGCGCTGGAGCGCGCCGAAGGCCCGCATCAGGGTCTGCGCCACCCGGTCCGCCGCCGTCTCACCGGCCGGCGGGCTCTTGCGCAGCGTCCCGTGAAGCTGCTCCAACTGATCCTGCATGGCCGCGACCAGCAGATGGACCTTGGACGGGAAGTAGCGGTACAGCGTGCCCAGGGCGACCTGCGACGACTCCGCGACCTCGCGCATCTGTACCGCCTCGAAGCCGCCCCGGCAGGCCAGCCGGGCGGTCGCGTGCAGAATGCGGCGTCGGCGCTCCCGCTGCCGTGCGGTGAGGGGCGGGGCGGCTTCGGGGCGCGCGGACCCGGACGTACGGGCGGCTTCCGCTTCCGGGTTGTCCGCCTCCGGCTTGTCCACCTTGGTCGCCTTCTCCCCCATGTCCGGTCCGGCACGGTGTCCGGCAGTGTCCGGCACCGTGCCGCGCCGTGGCGTGAATCACCTGATCCACCCGTCACAGCTTCCTTACCTGCCGGTAGATTCGGATCCTCCGGACGATCAAGTCTGAAACTTGTTCTAGATTAACGTCTCGGCATAGTGTCGCGGGACAGCGCAGTGAGAAGGGGGCCCAGGGTGACCGCCGAGGCCAGTCAGACGGGTCCCCGTCCGGAGCCCGCCGCCGACGGCATGCGACCGCTCCGCATCGCACTCCTCACCTACAAGGGAAACCCGTTCTGCGGCGGCCAGGGCGTCTACGTCCGCCACCTCTCGCGCGAACTGGCCCGCCTCGGCCACCGGGTCGAGGTGATCGGAGCCCAGCCCTACCCCGTCCTCGACGACGGCCCGGACCTCGGCCTCGGGGACCGGCTGTCCCTCACCGAGCTCCCCAGCCTCGACCTCTACCGCCAGCCCGACCCCTTCCGCACCCCGAAGCGCGACGAGTACCGCGACTGGGTCGACGCGCTGGAGGTCGGCACGATGTGGACCGGCGGCTTCCCCGAGCCGCTGACGTTCTCCCTGCGGGCCCGCCGCCATCTGCGCGCCCGCCGCGGGGACTTCGACGTCGTCCACGACAACCAGACCCTCGGCTACGGGCTGCTGGGCGACGTCGGCGCGCCCCTCGTCACCACCGTCCACCACCCCATCACCGTCGACCGGCGGCTCGAACTCGACGCCGCCGAGGGCTTCAAGCGCCGGTACTCCGTGCGCCGCTGGTACGCGTTCACCCGCATGCAGAAGCGCGTCGCGCGCCGCCTGCCGTCCGTGCTCACCGTCTCCGGCACCTCCCGCCAGGAGATCGTCGACCACCTCGGCGTACGGGCCGACCGCATCCACGTCGTCCACATCGGCGCCGACACCGACCTGTTCTCGCCCGACCCCTCGGTGCCGCGCATACCGGGCCGGATCGTGACGACGTCCAGCGCGGACGTGCCGCTCAAGGGCCTCGTCTTCCTCGTCGAGGCGCTGGCGAAGGCACGCACCGAACACCCCCGGGCCCACCTCGTCGTCGTCGGCAAGCGGCCCGCCGAAGGACCCGTCGCGCAGGCGATCGAGCGGTACGGCCTCGAAGGCGCCGTCGAGTTCGTCAAGGGCATCTCGGACACCGAACTGGTCGGCCTCGTGCGCTCCGCCGAGGTCGCGTGCGTGCCGTCGCTGTACGAGGGGTTCTCGCTGCCGGCCGCCGAGGCCATGGCGACCGGCACCGCGCTGCTCGCCACCACCGGAGGAGCCGTCCCCGAGGTCGCCGGACCCGACGGGGAGACCTGCCTCGCGGTGCCGCCGGGGGACGCGGGCGCGCTGGCCGCCGGGCTGAACCGGCTGCTCGGCGACCGCGAACTGCGCGCCCGGCTCGGCGCGGCCGGACGCGAACGCGTCCTGCGGCACTTCACCTGGGCCCGCGCCGCCGAGGGCACGGCCGCCCGCTACCGCGAGGCCATCGGCCCCTCCGCGACCACCCCGAGGGCCGCCCCCGCGACCCCGACGAGTGCGACCAGTGACACCGGTGTCTACCCCGAAAGCAGGGCCACGTGCTGACCGTCGACTTCTCCCGGTTCCCGCTCGCCCCGGGCGACCGCGTCCTGGACCTCGGCTGCGGCGCCGGCCGGCACGCGTTCGAGTGCTACCGGCGCGGCGCCCGGGTCGTCGCGCTGGACCGGAACGCCGAGGAAATCCGCGAGGTCGCCAAGTGGTTCGCGGCGATGGAGGAGGCCGGCGAGGCACCGGCCGGCGCCACCGCCACCGCCATGGAGGGCGACGCGCTCGCGCTGCCCTTCCCGGACGAGTCCTTCGACGTCGTCATCATCTCCGAGGTGATGGAGCACATCCACGACGACAAGGGCGTCCTCGCCGAGATGGTCCGCGTCCTCAAGCCCGGCGGACGCATCGCGGTCACCGTCCCGCGCTACGGCCCCGAGAAGGTCTGCTGGACCCTCTCCGACGCCTACCACGAGGTCGAGGGCGGCCACATCCGCATCTACAAGGCCGACCAGCTCCTCGCCCGCATCCGCGAGGCCGGCCTCAAGCCCTACGGCACCCACCACGCGCACGCGCTGCACTCGCCGTACTGGTGGCTGAAGTGCGCCTTCGGCGTCGACAACGACAAGGCGCTGCCGGTGCGCGCGTACCACAAGCTGCTGGTCTGGGACATCATGAAGAAGCCACTGGCGACACGCGTCGCCGAGCAGGCCCTGAACCCGCTGATCGGCAAGAGCTTCGTGGCGTACGCCACCAAGCCGCACCTGCCGCCGGTGGACGCCGCGTGACCACGCCCCGCACCGAGCACCTCGTCCTGCCCGGCGTCCTCACCGACGCCGAGGCCGCCGAGACCGTCCGCGGCATCCTCGCCGAGCAGCGGGAGGACGGCGCGATCCCGTGGTTCCGCGGGCACCACCTCGACCCCTGGGACCACATCGAGGCGGCGATGGCCCTCGACGCGGCCGGTGAGCACGAGGCCGCCGAGCGGGCGTACGAGTGGCTGGCCCGGCACCAGAACCCGGACGGTTCCTGGTACGCGGCCTACGCCGACGGCGACTTCGCCGACGTCACCGACCGCGGCCGGGAGACCAACTTCGTCGCCTACGTCGCCGTCGGCGTCTGGCACCACCACCTCGCCACCGGCGACGACACGTTCCTCGACCGGATGTGGCCCGTCGTCCACGCGGCGGTCGAGTTCGTGCTGCGCCTCCAGCAGCCCGGCGGGCAGATCGGCTGGCGCCGCGACGACGACGGCACGGACACCACCGAAGCGCTGCTGACCGGCAGCTCCTCCGTCCACCACGCGCTGCGCTGCGCGCTCGCCATCGCCGAGCAGCGCGAAGAACCCCAGCCCGACTGGGAGTTGGCGGCGGGCGCGCTCAGGCACGCCATCCGCCGCCACCCGGAGCGGTTCCTGGACAAGGACCGCTACTCGATGGACTGGTACTACCCGGTGCTGGGCGGCGCGCTGACCGGCACCGAGGCCAGGTCCCGCATCGCGGAGAGCTGGGACCGCTTCGTGGTCCCGGGCCTCGGCGTGCGCTGCGTCGTCCCCAACCCGTGGGTCACGGGCGGCGAGTCGGCCGAACTCGCGCTCGCCCTGTGGGCGGTGGGCGAGTCCGACCACGCCCTGGAGATCCTCCAGTCGATCCAGCACCTGCGCGACCCGGACAGCGGCCTGTACTGGACGGGCTACGTCTTCGAGGACGAGGCGATCTGGCCGCGCGAACTGACCACCTGGACGGCCGGCTCCCTGCTCCTCGCCGTCGCCGCACTCGGCGGACACGAGGCCACCTGCCAGGTCTTCTCCGGCGACCGCCTGCCGCGGGGACTCGACCCGGACTGCTGCGTGTGAACGCCGGTCGGCGTCAGTGAGTCAGTGCCGGTGCAGGCGGTTGGCGATGGCGTGGCCGACGAAGAGGTAGACGACGGCGGCCAGTCCGTAGCCGGCGACCACGCGGGCCCAGGCCTCGTCGAAGGTGAAGAGATCCCGTGACCAGCCGGCCAGCCAGTTGGCCGCGTCATGGACGAACCGCACCAGGTCGTTGGCCCGGTTGGCGTCCAGCAGGTACATCAGGATCCACAGTCCGAGGATGACGGCCATGATGTCCGCGATCACCGCGACGGCCGTCCCGGCGGAGCGGGAGCGACTGCGACTTCGAGGGGACATGCCGGTCGGGTTGCCGCCCCGCACGGTTCGAAACCGCATACGGTCATTTGCTCGCCGTTTGCCTGGAGTTGAGGGTTCCGGGTGTGCTCGTTCCCCGCCGTCGCCGATGATCCTGCTCCCTGAGTGGCAGGAGGGCAGGCCGTTGTCCGACGACAGAGCTCCCACCATCGAGGAGCCCCGGCTCACCACCCGGCGCACCGACCGCCGCAGAGTGCCCCGGTACGTGCTCGCCGTGCTGCCCCTCGCCGTGGCCGGACTGATCTCCCTGCTGGTGTCGGGCAACACCCTGCGCCCCTTGGAGCACATCACCACCATCGACGCCAGAATGGCCTCCAAGTCCGACTACTTCCGGGACCCGGAGGTGCAGCGGCTGTTACTCCGGCACGGCATCCGCGTCGACATCCACCGCCTCGGCTCCCGAGGCATCGCCACCCAGTCCCTGCGGGACATGGACGCCGTCTTCCCGTCCGGCCAGCCCGCCGCCAAGCTCGTCCTCGACCGCCAGGACCGCTCGGTCCGCTCGGTGCGCCCCTTCGTCAGCCCGCTCGTCCTCGGCACCTTCCGCGACTACGCCGAGACCCTGGTGAGGGCGGGCGTCGCCACCCCGCAGCCGGCCCCCGACGGCAGCGACGAAACTCTCTACTACAACCTGGACATGGCCCGCTTCACCGGCCTCCTCGACGGCGTCGACGACCGGCGGAACCCCAAGGACGGCGAGGGCCGCACCGCCGACACCTGGAACGGCGTCGGCTACGACGAGGTCACCCGCGACGATCGCAGCAACAGCGGCCGCGTCCTGGTCCGCACCTCCAACGTCTGCGAGTCCAACTCGGCGGGCACCTACCTGAGCATCCTCGCCTTCGTCGCCAACGGAAACCGCACCCCCGGCGCCCAGAACAGCAACGACACCCCGCTCGCGGCGAACGCCGTCCAGCGCCTCGCCGCCGAGATCAAGCCGCTCATCGACCTCCAGGGCATGTGGGCCGACGAGCAGGCCGACAGCTACTTCTCCGCCCTCGGCGAGTCCATCGCACCGATCTCCGTGATCTACGAGCACCAGTACCTGGCCCACCAGATCGCCCACCACGGCCGCGAGGACCGCCAGGACACCAGCCGCGTCCTGCTCTACCCCACGCCCTACGCCCTCACCGAACCCCAGCTGATCTCCCTCACCGACCGGGGCGACCGGCTCGTCGAGGTGATCCAGGAGGACGAGGAACTGCGCCGCCGCGCCGTCGAACTCGGCTTCCGCGTCCGCTTCTCCGGCGCGGCCGGCACCAGCGACCAGCTGAACGCCCACCTCGCCGAGCACGACATCCAGGTGCCGCAGGAGAACAGCGACCGGACCAAGGTCTACGAACCCGACCTCGAGGTCCTGGAGGAGATCATCGAATACGTCGGCGACTGCCCGCCTCCCGTCCAGGACACACCATGAGGGCCGCCGCCCGCGCCCTGCTCGGGCTCGTCCTGCTCGGCGCCACGCTCACCGCCTGCACCTCCGACGACGGCCCCACCACCCTCCGGGTCCTCGCCAGCCCCGAACTCGCCGACGTGGAGCCTCTGCTGGCCGACCTCGCCGAGGACACGGGCGTGGAGCTGGACATCGACTACCGGGCCAACGCCGACCTCACCGGGCAGTACCCGCCCTCGCGCGGCACCCCCGGCTACGATCTCGCCTGGCTCGCCTCCGACCGCTCCTTCCTGCTGCGCGTCCAGCACTCCGACGGCAGGCTCACCCGCCCCGAGTCCACACCGATCATGCGCTCCCCGGTCGTCGTCGGCCTCGCCCCCGCCACCGTCCGGAGCCTGCGCGCGAACGCCCCCGGCGGCCGGGTCTCCTGGGCCGGCATCGCGGACGCCGCCGCCGACGGCACCGTACGGTTCGGGATGGCCGATCCGCGGCGCAGCGACACCGGCCGCGCCGCGCTCGTCGGCGTCGCCACCGCCGCCGCCGGCACCGGCAGCGCCCTGCGTGAACAGGACGTCTCCTGCGACCGGCTGCGCGGCTTCCGCTCCGGCCAGACCCTCAACGCCGCCAGCTCCCGCGACCTCGTCGCCCGCTACCCCGCACGGCAGGACGACACCAACGCGCTCATCGCCCACGAGGCGGAACTCCTCGCCCTGAACGCCTCCGGCGAGCTGCGCACCCCGCTGGAGATCGTCCACCCCGACGACGGCATGGTCCTGTCCGACTTCCCGCTGCTCCTGCTGGACGCCACCGAACTGCCCGCCTACCGCAAGGTCGTCGACCGGCTGCTCGCCGAGGACACCCAGCGCGCCCTGATGGAACGGACGTACCGCCGCCCCGTCAACCAGGACGTCACTCCCGACGGCGCCCTGCGCACACCCGTCGGCAACGCGCTCTCCTTCCCCGACCGCCTCTCCGTCGTCCAACGGCTGATCACCGACTACGGCGACCCCGACCACCGCACCGCCGACCAGGTCGTCTTCGTCCTCGACTTCTCCACCTCCATGCGCGGCGCCCGCATGGCCGGCCTGCGCGCCGCCTTCGCCGGGCTCAGCGGCGCCGACTCCTCCGCCACCGGCAAGTTCACCCGCTTCTACCGGGGCGAACGGCTGACCGTGATCCGCTTCGGCGGCGAGGTCCTGGAGGAACGCACCCTCACGGTTCGCGGCGACGCCGACCTCCGCGACCTCAACGCCACGGTCGCGGGAGGTGGTTACGACGACGCCACCGCCCTGTGGTCCGCCCTCGACCACGGCTACCGTGTCGCCGCCGACGCCGTACGCGACGATCCGGACCGCCCCGTCGCCGTCGTCCTGATGACCGACGGCGAGAACAACGCGGGCATCACCTACGAGGAGTTCCTGCGCCGCCACCGCGCCCTCGGCGCCGAGGCCGAGGCGGTGCCCACCTTCCCCGTCCACCTGGGAGAAGCCGACGCGGACGCCCTGCGGCGGGTCGCCGACGCCACCGGCGGCCGCGTCGTCGACGCCGGACTCACCTCCCTCCCCGACGCGTTCAAGGAGATCCGTGGGTGTCATCGACAGTGAGTGGTGGGCCCTGTGGTGGTGGCCCTGGCTGGTCGTCTGGGCGGGCACCGCGGTCTGCTGGGCCGTCCTGCTGCGCTACGGCCTGATCCGCCTCGGCTGGCTGCGCAGACGCCGCCGCCAGGGCGGCCGTACGGTCCACGGCATGTGCTTCTTCCTGCACGAGCAGCGCGTGATGGACCTCTACCAGCAGGGCGGATTCTCCGACGCCCTCGAACAGGAGGTCGCCGACCGGATCAACGTCACCAGCGGCGTCGGCCTGCGCGCCAAGTTCGGCTGGGGCGACGGCAGCGCCAACAGGGACGTCACCAAGGAACGCGTCACCGCCTATATCCAGGAGAGCACCCCGATCACCGTGATACGGCTGCTCATGGACACCATGCGCAAGGAGGACGTGATCGTCCACACCGACCTCACCACCGGCCTGATCGTCCCCAACCGCCGGCTCTCCGACGCCCTCGCCGACCGCGGCGACCGCATCTCGCTCACCTCGGTGGAGGTCATGTCGGCGTTCGTCTCGGTCACCGGCCGCTTCACGGCCAGCCGCACCTCGGACAGCGGCGACATCGTGCTGCGCGCCCCCTACGGCGACGGCCCCCGGCCCGCCCACGTCCGCATCACCTGCGAGGCCGCCGGGGTGCGGGAGGGCTTCCAGAACGCGGAGTACTTCACCGGCGAGTTCCAGGCGCGCTGCCTCGGCAAGGTCCAGATCTGGAACAGAGAGACGGGCGAGCTGTCGTTCAACCCGGTCGCGATCTTCCTCTGACGCGTCAGGCGCTCGGCTTGGCGAGCGTGCGCAGCGTCGGGAGGGCCGGTGACCGGACCAGCAGCTCGGTCACCGGCCCCTGCCGCCGCTCCGCCGGCCGCTCGGCGATCCGCTCCCGCGGCCCGGCCAGCGAGACCTCGTCGACGTACTCCCGGGGCGCGGCCGGCGGCGAGGACGGGTACGGCCGCCCGTTCCAGCCCTCCACCACCCGCGGCCCGGACAGCCCGAGCCGGGCAGCAAAGGGCCGCCGGCAAGACGGCCGAGGGTGGCGGCGTGCAGTGCGGTGGCGACGGGGGAGCGGGCGGCCCTCTGCGCGACAGCCGTGCCCAGTTCGATGGTGCAGGTGTGGGCGGCGATCCAGGTGAGCGGGGTGAAGGCGTCGGAGCCCCCGGGACTCGGCGGTCCACACACCGTGAACGACTCCTCCTGGCGGACCGTCAGTGCTCTGTGGAGGCGGCGACTGTACGCCAACGGCCCCGCACCCGGAAGGGCGAGGGGCCGTGCGGGTGCGTGCGGCGAAGCTCAGCCGCGCTGGATGCCGCTCGTGTCCTGCAGGACACCCCGGCGGCCGTCCTGCGTCTGGGCGACCAGGTTCGCACCGCGCTGCTCGACGGCCAGGTACCAGGTGCCCGGCGCCAGCTCGGCGATCGGCGTGGGGGAGCCGTCCTCCGCGAACAGCGGACGCGGCACCGGCACGGCGAACCAGAACGGCGAGAAGTCCGCGGCCGGGGCCGGCTGCGCCGGCTGCGGCTGCGGGGCGTGCGGCTGGCCCGGCTGCGGCTGGCCGCCGAAGGACTGACCCGGCTGACCCGGCTGTCCGGGGCCGGGCTGGCCCGGCTGTCCGCCGTACGGCTGCTGCTGCGCGCCCGGGTAGCCGTAACCACCCTGGGGCTGGCCGCCGTAGGGCTGCGGCGCGGCCGGACGGGCGGCCGGGATCAGGGAGCCCTTGAGGGCGGGGACCAGCGCGGTGGCGACGGCCGCGACGGCCATGATCAGCGTGGCGACGAGCGCGAGGATCAGACCCGTGCCCGCACCGAGCTCGCTGGTGAAGCCCCCGTCGCCGTCGAAGGCGCCCGCGGGGTCGAAGATGTTGCCGAGCGCGCACCACGCGGCGAAGATCGTGAACGCGACGCCGAACTGACCGAGGTCGAGCCCCGCCACCTTCTTGGGCTGCGGCAGAGCGCGGGCCACGATGATGAGTGCGGTGCCGATGATGCCCGCGAGGACGACACCGAGCACGACCGCCCCACTGCCCCACAGGCTGGGAATGTCGGCGTCGTCCGGGGCACCGTCGATCGAGTAGATGTCGAGGAACGACGCGATGAACAGCAATACCGCTGCTCCGATCACCACGCCGTCGCCTCGAGTGAGGGAGCGGATATTCACTTCAGGTCCTTCGTAGGTCGTCTCGTCGTCGGTAGAGGCGTCGCTGTCACCGTGCCGCCGTCAGGTTCGGGTTCCGGTGTGAAGCGCGGGGGTGGCCCCTCATCGTACGGATGACACTATCGTCCGTACGTCGGAGCTGTCCGCAGGGATGAGTGCGCTGATCGCTACCCGCGCAGGAAACTCACGATTCCCTCAGACATCCCTTGCGCCGCCTTCTGGCGCCAGGTCCCGCTGGTCAGCAGGGCCGCGTCCGCGCTGTCGCGCATGTTGCCGCACTCGACGAACACCTTGGGAACCGTTGACAGATTGAGACCGCCCAGGTCCGTGCGCGTGACGAGACCGGTACCGCCACCGACGTAGTTGGAGGGCGCGCTGCCCGTGGCGCGGACGAAGTTGCCCGCGATGCGCTGCCCGAGCTCGGCGGACGGGGCGACGATGGCGCGGGTGTCGGCCCCGCCGTCGTGCACCGGGCCCGGCAGGATGACGTGGAAGCCGCGGTTGCCGGCCCCCGACCCGTCGGCGTGGATCGAGATCGCGGCGTCCGCCTCCGCCTCGTTGCCGATCCGGGCCCGCTCGTCCACACAGGGACCGAACGCACGGTCGCCGTCCTGCGTCAGCTTCACCGTGGCGCCCTGCTCCTCCAGCAGCGTGCGCAGCCGGTGGGCCACGTCGAGGGTGAACTTCGCCTCCGGCCAGCCCGCGTTGGTGGCCGTGCCCGTCGTATCGCACTCCTTCCAGTGCGTGCCGACGTTCACCTTGCGGTTGATCTCGGAGGCGTGCCGGAAGTTGCCGGGGTTGTGCCCCGGGTCGATGACGACGACCTTGCCCTTGAGAGGGCCGGAGGCCGCGGCGGGCGCGGACGCCGAGTCCGAGGGGGAGGGCCCGGCCGCCGTCGCCGACGGGGAGCTGCCCGCGGGCGACTTGGCGTCGTCGGTGGGTGACGCGGGGCCGGCGGGACCACCGGAGGAAGGCGCCGGGGACGACGTCCGCACGCTGCCCGCGCGGTCCGCACCGCCCCCGCCCCCGTCGTCCGGGCCGCCGACCGCCGCGTACACCCCCCACCCGAGCAGCGCCCCGGGCACGAGCGCCGCAATCGCCACGGTCAGCGGGCGGCGCAGCGGGGAACGGCGGGGCTGGGGAGGATCGAAGTCCGGGCCTGTGTACGACACGCAGCGACTCTAGACCGGGCCCTCAGATCCCCGCGCCCGTTCGCCGCAGGACGCGCAGCGAGTCGGTCACGGAGACCTCGGTGAACGCGCCGGACGCGAGAGCCCTGAGGTGGACGCGGTACGGGGCCTGCCCGGTGAACTCGTCGGCCGGGTCCGGGAAGACGTCGTGGATGACCAGGAGGCCGCCGTCGGCCACGTGCGGCGCCCAGCCCTCGTAGTCGGCGTTCGCGTGCTCGTCGGTGTGGCCGCCGTCGACGAAGACGAGGCCGAGGGGGGAGTTCCACAGAGCCGCCACCTGGGGGGAGCGGCCGACGAGGGCCACCACGTGCTCCTCCAGCCCGGCCCGGTGGAGGGTGCGGCGGAAGGCGGGAAGGGTGTCCATCACGCCCAGCTCCGGATCGACCGTCTCCGGGTCGTGGTACTCCCAGCCCGGCTGCTGCTCCTCGCTGCCCCGGTGGTGGTCGACGGTCAGCGCCGTGACGCCGGCCCCGCGGGCGGCGTCGGCGAGCAGGATCGTGGAGCGCCCGCAGTACGTGCCGACCTCCAGCAGCGGCAGCCCGAGCCCGCCGGCCTCCACGGCCGCCGCGTACAGGGCGAGGCCCTCGTGCGTGGGCATGAACCCCTTCGCGGCCTCGAAGGCGGCCAGGGCGTCGGGGGTGGGTGCCGCGGACATGGGGGTCCTTCCGGTGGTACGAGCGTGTCGGCGCCCCATGCTGCCGCACCCCCCGCCGCGCGGTGCGGACCGGGGGTGCGGGTGCGCCGACGGCACGGGCCGGGCGGAGACCGTCTCGTCCGCTGGGGACCGGGTTCTCGGGGAGAGGGCGTTGTGTCGGGAAGTGGCGGTCGCACCCGTGATGACTGCCGTGTCGGGCGGAGGAGTTGTGTCAGGCGGAGGATTCGTGCCAGGGAGGTGTTGTGTCAGCACGGTGACCGTTGGTCAGGCGGCGGCTGTGGGTCAGGCGGAGACCGTCTCGCCCGGCAGGGACAGGTCGAGGTCGACGGGGCTGTCGTCGCCGGCGTGTGTCGCCGAGTGGGCGAGCGGGCCGTGCCCCGCGGCACGGGCGGCCAGCACGTACGGGCCCCGGGCGGGGACGGCGAGCGCGTAGCCGCCGTCCGCGGCGGAGAGGGCCGCGCCCGCCTGGCGGCCGTGCCGGTCGATCAGCGTGACCTTGGCGCGGGCGACGGGTGTGCCGTCCGCGGCCAGGACCCGGCCGCGGAAGCCGCGCAGCGGCTCGCCGGCCACGGCCGCCCCGGTGCCGGGCTCCCCGGCCAGTGTCTCGGCCAGTGCCTGCTCGGCGCGGGCCAGGTTCGCGTCCTCCTCGCTGCTCGCACGCAGCCGGGTGGTCGTGGCCGGGCGGCGGCGGGGGAGGAAGAAGGCCAGTGCCAGGCCGACGGCGACCGCTCCCGTCGCGATCAGGAAGGAGACGCGGAAGCCCTGCATGGTGGGGACGGCGACTCCGCCGACGTCGTTCGCGGTGTTGGCGAGCACCATGCCGATGACGGCGCTCGACACCGACGTACCGATGGACCGCATCAGGGTGTTGAGGCCGTTGGCCGCGCCCGTCTCCGAGGCCGGTACGGCGCCGATGATCAGCGCGGGCAGCGAGGAGTAGGCGAGACCGATACCGGCGCCGAGCAGGACGGAGGTGACGACGGTCTGCCAGGCGGCGCTCATCAGGCCGAGGCCGCCGCCGTAGCCGATCGCGATGACCAGCAGGCCGATGAGCAGGGTCGTCCGGGGGCCGTAGCGGGCGGACAGGCGGGCGTACACCGGCGCCGTGAACATCATCGTCAGGCCGAGCGGGGCCACGCACAGGCCCGCGACGACCATCGACTGCCCGAGGCCGTAGCCGGTCTCGGAGGGCAGCTGGAGGAGCTGGGGCAGGACCAGGGAGACGACGTAGAAGGCGACGCCGACCATGATCGAGGCGAGGTTGGTGAGGAGGACCTCCCGGCGGGCCGTGGTGCGGAGGTCGACCAGCGGGGCCGCGACGCGCAGCTCCATCAGGCCCCACAGGAGCAGGACCACGACGGCGGCGGCGAACAGGCCGAGCGTGGTGGGCGACGACCAGCCCCAGTCGCTGCCCTTCGTGATCGGCAGGAGGAAGAGGACCAGACCGGCGGTCAGACCGAGCGCGCCCGGCAGGTCGAAGGAGCCCTTGGCGCGCAGCGGGGACTCCGGTACGACGGCGAGGGTCAGGGCGATGGCGAGGACGCCGAGGCCGGCGGCGCCGTAGAACAGGGCGTGCCAGTCGGTGTGCTGCGCGACCAGGGCCGCGGCGGGCAGCGCCAGGCCGCCGCCGACGCCGATCGAGGAGCTCATCAGCGCCATCGCCGAGCCGAGCCGCTCGCGGGGCAGCATGTCGCGCATCAGGCCGATGCCGAGGGGTATCGCGCCCATCGCGAAGCCCTGGAGGGTGCGGCCGACGATCATCGGGAGCAGGGCGTCGGTGAACGCGCTGACCAGCGCGCCCACCACCATCACCGAGAGGCTGGCGACCAGCATGCGGCGCTTGCCGAAGAGGTCGCCGAGCCGGCCCATGATCGGCGTGGCCACGGCCCCGGAGAGGAGCGTGGAGGTCATGACCCAGGTGGCGTTGCCGGGTGTCGTGTCCAGAAGTCGGGGCAGGTCCTTGAAGACCGGGACGAGCAGGGTCTGCATCACCGCGACGACGATGCCCGCGAAGGCGAGCACCGGGACGGTGGCCCCGCTCGCTGTCCGGGCGGGCTCGGCGGTCGTCGTGTCGGACATTGAGTGAGGCCTCCAGGCCGGGGGATCGGCGAATGTGTGCAGGCTGAACCTCGTGCGCCGGGGCAACTATTCCGTTACTTCGAGTCCCTAACGAATTCTTGACCTTCTCTTTGGGGAGTGTCCACGTCCGGGCCATGTCCGAGTCCAAGCCCCGCGTCCGGGGCCCGGGGCCCGGGGCCCGAGGACCGAGGGCCAAGGACCTAGGACGGTCTGGGGCCCAAATCCCGATGCAAGGGGCGCTCCGGGGTTGAGACCATGACGCCCATGCTCGAAGCCACCGGTACGAACACCGCCCGAATATCACCGCGCCGCACACCACCCACCTGGCTGGTCGTGGCGCTCGCGTGCGCCGGACAGTTCCTGGTCGTGCTCGACGTGTCCGTCGTCAACGTCGCCCTGCCGTCGATGCGGACCGACCTCGGCCTGAGCGCGCAGGGTCTGCAGTGGGTCGTCAACGCCTACGCCATCGCCTTCGCCGGCTTCATGCTGCTGGGCGGGCGGGCCGGGGACCTGTACGGGCGCAAGCGCATGTTCCTGGTCGGGCTCGGACTGTTCACGCTGGCCTCGCTGGGCGGCGGACTCGCCCAGGAGGGCTGGCAGTTGCTGGCCGCACGGGCCGTGCAGGGCCTGGGCGCGGCGGTACTCGCCCCCTCGACGCTCACGATCCTGACCGCGGCGGTGCCCGAGGGAGCCGCGCGGGCCCGGGCGATCGCGACCTGGACCGCCGTGGGCGCGGGAGGCGGTGCGGCGGGCGGTCTGGTGGGCGGCGTCCTGGTGGACGGGCTGTCGTGGCGCTGGGTGCTGCTGATCAACGTGCCGGTGGGCGCGGTGGTGCTGGCCGGAGCCGTGTACTGGCTGTCCGAGAGCCGGGCGGGGGAGCGGCGGCGCCTCGACCTGCCGGGCGCGCTGCTGGTCACCGCCGGGCTGGCCACCCTGGCCTACGGCATCTCGCAGACCGAGTCCGAGGGGTGGGCCGCGGCCGCCGCCCTGGTGCCGCTGCTCGCCGGGCTCGCGCTGCTGGCGCTGTTCCTCCTCGTCGAGGCGCGGACGGCGGCGCCACTGATGCCGCTGGGGCTGCTGCGGCTGCGGTCGGTGGCGTCGGCGAACGTGGCGATGCTGGTGTCCGGCTCGTCGATGTTCTCGATGTGGTTCTTCATGACCCTGTACGCGCAGAACGTACTGGGCTACTCCCCGCTGGAAGCGGGGCTCGCCCTGGTGCCCAGCTCGCTGGCGGTGGTCCTCGGCTCGAAGGCGGCACCGCGGTTCATGCCGGTGATCGGGGCGCGGAACGTGGCCGTGCTGGGCACGCTCGTCGCGGCGGTCGGCTTCGGCTGGCAGTCGACGATGACCGCGGACGGCGGGTACCTGACCGCGATCATGATTCCCGGGGTGCTGATGATGCTGGGCGCGGGTCTGGCGGCGACCCCGCTGGCGTCGCTGGCCATCTCCGGGCCGGCGGCCGGGGACGCAGGACTGGTCTCCGGGCTGGTCAACACCTCCCGGACGATGGGCGGTTCGCTGGGACTCGCCGTGATGTCGACGATCGCGGCGGCCCGGGCCGGGGGAGAGGACGCCGGACCCGAGGAACTGACGGACGGGTACGCGCTGGTGTTCCGCACGGCGGCGGTGGTGCTGGCCGCCGGGGCGGTGCTGATGCGGGTGTGGCTGCCGCCGGGGGAGCGGACGAAGCGCGGGGCGCGCGGGTAGCCGGGGCTCGGGGCTCGGCGGCGGGGCTCGGTGACCGGGCTGTCCGGACTTCGGAAGGACAGCTGTCATGGGTGGCCGACGTCCCGTACGGTCGTGGCTGTCCGCAGGCGGTGCTGGGACGACGGGTGCCGGCCTGGTGGGTGCCCGGGCGACGGGGGCCGGCCCGGTGGGTGCCCGGACGACGGGTGCCGGAACGGCAGGTGCCCGGGCAACGGATGCCCGGACGACCGGTACCGGGGTGACAGGAGAGCCATGCCCGTCGACGCAGCCCAGGCGCTCGCCGCCGCGCCCCGCGTCCGTGAGATCGCCTGGGACCACAAGGACGTCCAGCTCTACCACCTCGGCATCGGCGCCGGCCTGCCCGCCACCGACCCGGGCGAGCTGCGCTACACCCTGGAGTCCCGGCTGCACGTCCTGCCGAGCTTCGCCACCGTCGCGGGCGGCGGCCCGCCCGGAGTGATCCGCGCGCTGTCCGTGCCCGGTGTCGACGTCGACCTCGCCCGCGTCCTGCACGGCGGGCAGTACCTGCGCCCGCACCGGCCCGTTCCGGTGCGGGGCCGGGCGAGCGCCGCCTCCCGTGTCGTCGCCGCCTACGACAAGGGCACGGCGGCCGTCCTCGTCCTGCGCACCGAGGTCACCGACGCGGACGGACCGCTGTGGACCGACGAGGCCGAGGTCTTCGTACGCGGAGAAGGCGGCTGGGGCGGTGAACGGGGACCGTCCGGACGCCCGGCGCCGCCACCCGCCGCGGCACCGGACCACGTGGTCGAGCGCCCCGTACGCGAGGACCAGGCCCTGCTCTACCGGCTCTCCGGCGACTGGAACCCCCTGCACGCCGACCCGGAGTTCGCCGCGCGCGCCGGCTTCGGCCGGCCCGTGCTGCACGGGCTGTGCACCTACGGGAGCACGCTCAAGTCGGTCGTCGACACGCTGCTGGACGGTGACGTGACCCGGGTGCGCGAGTACCGCACGCGGTTCGTCGGGGTCGTGTATCCCGGGGAGACACTGCGGGTGCGCATGTGGCGGTCCGCGGGGGCGGCGGGCGGCGGCACGGTGCGGGTGGCGGTGGGCGCCGTGGAACGGGGCGGCGCGCCGGTCCTCGCCGACACCGTCGTCCGGTACGGATGACGACAACGGCCCCGTCCGTCGGAGTGACGGACGGGGCCGGAGCCGCTTGCTGCTCGCTGCTTCCGTACTTCTGTTTCTGTACTTATGTGTCGCGTTTCCTGACGTGCCGTCAGGCCGCCGCCGCCGTGTCGGCCTCTTCGGCCGGCTTGCGGTGGCGGCCCCGCGGAATCGCCGCGCCGTCCTGACTGGAGACCGGTCCTCGGTGCCGGCCGTGGCCGGTGTCGGTCTCGCGAACGTCGGCACCGTCGGCCTGCATCGGCTGGGTCGTGCTGGCGTCGTTCATCGGAAGGAATTCACCCCGTCAACATGATCTTTCCTACAGCCGGGCGAGTGTAACCGGCACCCACCGGCCCGAATCCAGGCGACCACGCCAACCGGCACTACTTCGTTACAAGCCGTCCCAGCGGGGCCTGTTGCAGGGGTACGGGACGCGTCGAGGCGGACGCCGGAGTGCCTGATTCGCCCGTTGGCTCCGGATTATCCGGAGCCATATCCTCCGTGTTCTCCGCATCCCGCGTACCCTCCGCCTCCCGCCTGCCTTCCGCGCCCCGCGTTAACTCCGCACCCTCCGGGCCCCCTGCCCGCCCGCCGCCCGCGTCGCGTGCGGTCAGCCGCGCCACACCGCACGGCGACTGCGGTGTGGCGCACGGCAGACGCAGCTCCCCGTCCGCGGTCCACAGCCCGGCGCCCGTCAACCACCCTTCCGGGGCCGGAAGGTGACGCACCCGCCGTTCGGTGGGACGCCACACCCCGACCCAGCTGCCGAACGCCCCGTCCAGGCGCAGCGCCACCGCGCAGCGCTCCGGCGTGAGCGCCTGGCCGGGCTGGATCGCGAACGGCGTGACGACACAGTCCGGCAGCCGCAGGCACTCCGGGAAGCGCACCGGCAGGGTGCTGCCCAGCACCCCCCAGCCGAGCCGCGCCTGCCCCGGCGAGGGCGCGTCCGAGCGGATCAGCGCCAGCCCGCTGTCCGGGTCGGCCAGCAGTATCCGGTCGTCGCTGTCCGCGGTGATCTGCAGCAGCGGGGACACCTCGCCGCCCCGCTCCAGGTCCACCACGACCGCCTTGGTGCGCCCGCCGGACTCCCGGTCCACGGCCAGTATCCGGCCCGTGCGGTCCAGCCAGGCCCCGCCCGAGCACCGGCCGGGGATCTCGGCGACCCGCTCCGGTCCGAAGAGGCCGCCGGCGACCTGCCACAGCACCGACACCCGCGGGCCGGCGGCGAGGGCGTACGCCCGCTCGCCGTCCGGGGCCGGCGGCAGCAGCCGCAGCTCGATGGTGTCCGACGGGCACTCGACCGCACCGAGCGGCAGCTCGCCGGTGCCGGGGCCGGTCGGGTACAGCAGCGAGAAGACGTGCCGTCCGGCCGCGACGCGGTGGACCAGGACCCGCCCGTCACCCATCGGCTGCACCTCGGTGCCGGGCTCCTCCGGCTGGTTGCCGGGCAGCGGCACCGCGTACGGTTCGGGGCCGTCCAGGGTCCAGCGCTCCGGGTACCAGGAGTCTCCGCTCAGGGTGAGGCGCGCGGCATAGGCGCCCTCCGCGGTGATGCTGCAGGCCGCCCGCGGGGGGCCGCCGTGCCCGGGATTCACCGAAGGCTCGATTGCACAGACCGTCATCGTTCGGTCACCTCCAGCGACGAAGCTAGTTTCGTACGCGGGGGTGGGGGACCGGCGGCAGGCCCCATCACACATACGTGTGGCACAGGAACGATTCGCCTGAGAGGAGGGCGGGGTGTGTGCTGCGCCGGAGCGGTACAGCCGCGCGGGAGGCCGCCGGTACAGCCGCGCGGGAGGCCGCCGGTACAGCTGCCGGTACAGCTGCGGGTACAGCGGCGCAGAACCTCCAGGTAGCCTTGCATTCGTGCCCCGTCTGTCAGAAGTCATCGCCGCGCTGGAGAACCTGTGGCCCGCCGAGCGGGCCGAGTCCTGGGACGCGGTCGGCACCGTCGTGGGCGACCCCGGCCAGGAGGTCTCCCGGGTCCTGTTCGCCGTCGACCCGGTCCAGGAAATCGTCGACGAGGCGGTGAAGCTGGGCGCCGGCCTGCTCGTCACCCATCACCCGCTGTATCTGCGGGGGACGACGACGGTCGCCGCCTCCACCTCCAAGGGCCGCGTGGTGCACACGCTCATCAAGAACGACATCGCCCTGCACGTCGCCCACACCAACGCCGACACCGCCGACCCGGGCGTCTCCGACGCGCTGGCCGGCGCGCTCGACCTCCGCGTCGTGGGGCCCCTCGTGCCGGACCCGGCCGACCCGCGAGGGCGTCGGGGCCTGGGCCGGGTGTGCGAAGTGGAGCACCCGCTGACCGTCCGCGAGCTCGCCGCCCGCGCCGCCGAGCGGCTGCCCGCCACCGCGCAGGGCATCCGCGTCGCCGGCGACCCGGAGGCGACCGTCCGCACGGTCGCCGTCAGCGGCGGCTCCGGCGACAGCCTCTTCGACCACGTGCGCGCGGCCGGCGTCGACGCGTTCCTCACCGCGGACCTGCGCCACCACCCGGTGTCCGAGTTCACCGCGGACCGCGCCCACAGTCCCCTCGCGCTGCTCGACGCGGCGCACTGGGCCACCGAGTGGCCCTGGTGCGAGCTGGCCGCCGCCCAGCTCGACGAGATCTCCGACCGCAACGGCTGGGACCTCCGGGTCCACGTCTCCAAGACGGTCACCGACCCCTGGACCGCCCACACGGCGTCCGCCCCGACCTCAGACACAATGGGAGCCCCCAACTGAAAGCCGCGCCCGCCGACCAGATCCGACTCCTCGATGTCCAGGGCCTCGACACGCGGCTCCAGCAGCTCGCGCACAAGCGCAGGTCCCTGCCCGAGCACGCCGAGATCGAGTCGCTGACCAAGGACCTCACGCAGCTGCGCGACCTGCTCGTGGCCGCGCAGACCGAGGAAAGCGACTGCGCCCGCGAGCAGACCAAGGCCGAGCAGGACGTGGACCAGGTGCGCCAGCGCGCCACCCGCGACCAGCAGCGCCTGGACTCGGGCGCCGTCACCTCCCCGAAGGACCTGGAGAACCTCCAGCGCGAGATCGCGTCCCTCGCCAAGCGGCAGGGCGACCTCGAGGACATCGTCCTGGAGGTGATGGAGCGCCGTGAGTCCGCGCAGGAGCGGGTCGCCGAGCTGACCGAGCGGGTCGGCGCGGTGCAGGGGAAGACCGACGACGCCGCCGCGCGCCGGGACGCCGCCGTCGAGGAACTGGACGCCGAGGCGGCCTCGGTGACCAAGGAGCGTGAGGTCATCGCGGGCTCGGTCCCCGCGGACCTGCTGAAGGTCTACGAGAAGCTGCGCGAGCAGCAGGGCGGCGTCGGCGCGGCCAAGCTGTACCAGCGCAGCTGCCAGGGGTGCCGCCAGGAGCTGGCGATCACCGAGCTGAGCGAGATCCGCTCGGCGGCGCCCGACACGGTCGTACGCTGCGAGAACTGCCGCCGCATCCTGGTGCGCACGGCCGACTCCGGGCTGTAAGGGGCCTGTCCGGTGGCAGATCCGGCGGCGGACCGGGCGGCAGATTCGGCGGCGGGCCTGACGGGAGATCCGGCGGCGATCCCGGCGGCGGACCGGGCGGGAGATCCGGCGGCAGGTCCGGCGGCGGACCGGGCGGGAGATCCGGCGGCGGACCGGGCGGCAGATTCGGCGGCGGGCCTGACGGGAGACCCGGCGGCAGGTCCGGCGGCGGACCGGGCGGGAGATCCGGCGACGGACCGAGCGGGAGATCCGGCGGCAGGTCCGGCGGCGGGTCCCGTGGCAGATCCGGCGGCGGTCCCGGCGACAGATCCAGCGGCGGGCCCGGCGGTATGTCCCGTGGCGGGTCCGGCGGCGGTCCCGGTGCGGGAGTTCGTCGTCGAGGCCGACGGCGGGTCGCGGGGCAACCCGGGGCCCGCGGGCTACGGAGCCGTGGTCCTGGACGCGGCCACGGGACAGACCCTGGCCGAGGCCGCCGAGTACCTCGGGGTCGCCACGAACAACGTGGCCGAGTACCGGGGTCTGCTGGCAGGTCTGCGCGCGGCGAAGGAGCTGGACCCGGACGCGACCGTCCACGTCCGGATGGACTCCAAGCTCGTCGTCGAGCAGATGTCGGGCCGCTGGAAGATCAAGCACCCCGGCATGAAGCCGCTGGCGGCCGAGGCGGCGCGCGTCTTCCCGCCGGGGCGCGTGACGTACGAGTGGATCCCCCGCGCGAGCAACAAGCACGCCGACCGACTGGCCAACGAGGCGATGGACGCGGGGGCCCGCGGCGAGCAGTGGTCCGCGTCCACGTCGACGGCGGAACTGGACGCGGGCGGCGCCCGGGCCGTGGCGGCCGACGCGGAGCGAGGAGCCGCCGAGTCCGCCGACGGCGCCGCCGTGGGCGAACGCCTCACTCAGGCGGCCCGGACGGACACGGAGACCACGGAGACCACCGCTGCCCTTCGCCCCGCTGCCGCTGCCGCTGCCTCCGCCACCGCGGCCGACGCCGACGTGCGGGCCGCGAAGACCGTGGCCTCACCCGGCTGGGGACCCCCCGACATGGGTGCCCCCGCCACCTTCGTCCTGCTCCGGCACGGCGAGACGCCGCTCACCCCGCAGAAGCGGTTCTCCGGAAGCGGCGGCAGCGACCCGTCCCTGTCCTCCGTCGGCCGGGAGCAGGCCGAGAGGGTCGCCGCGAGCCTCGCCCGGCGCGGCACGATCCAGGCGGTCGTCGCCTCGCCCCTGGCCCGCACCCGCGAGACCGCAGGGATCGTCGCCGCCCGCCTCGGCCTCGCGGTGACGATCGACGAGGGTCTGCGGGAGACCGACTTCGGCGCCTGGGAGGGGCTCACCTTCGGCGAGGTGCGCGAGCGGTATCCCGACGACATGGACGCCTGGCTGTCCTCCCCGGACGCCGAACCGACCGGCGGCGGCGAGAGCTTCGCGGCGACCGGCGCCCGGGTCGCCGCCACCCGCGACCGGCTGGCCGCGGCGTACGCGGGCCGCACGGTGCTGCTGGTCTCCCATGTGACGCCGATCAAGACGTTCGTACGGCTCGCCCTGGGTGCCCCGCCCGAGTCGCTGTTCCGCATGGAACTGTCGGCGGCCTCGCTCTCGGCGGTGGCGTACTACGCGGACGGCGGCGCGAGCGTCCGCCTGTTCAACGACACGTCCCACCTGCGCTGAGCGAGGCCGCCGCACGGGCCAGCGCCTCGACGCGCCCCCAGTCCCGGCCGGCCACCGCTTCCTTGGGCAGCATCCAACTGCCCCCGACGCAGCCGACGTTGGGCAGCGCGAGGTAATCCGGCGCGGAGGCCGGCCCGATGCCGCCCGTCGGGCAGAAACGGGCCTGCGGCAGCGGGGCGGCGAGCGCCTTGAGGTAGGCGGTGCCGCCCGCGGCCTCGGCCGGGAAGAACTTCATCTCCCGCACCCCGCGCTCCAGCAGCGCCACCACCTCCGACGTGGTCGACACCCCCGGCAGGAACGGCACCCCGGACGCCCGCATCGCCGCCAGCAGTCCGTCCGTCCACCCCGGGCTGACCAGGAACCGCGCCCCGGCCGCCACGACCTCCCCGACCTGCTCCGGCGTGATGACCGTGCCCGCCCCGACCACCGCGCCCGGCACCTCGGCGGCGATCGCGCGGATCGCGTCCAGCGCGACGGGAGTCCGCAGCGTCACCTCGATCGCGGGCAGCCCGCCCGCGACGAGCGCCCGGGCGAGCGGGACCGCGTCGGCGAGGTCGTCGACGACCACGACGGGCACGACAGGCGCGAGATCCAGCACCGACGGCACCGGGGCATGGGGGGAGGAGGGCAGCGGTGAACTCATGACCTCATCGTGCCGCCGGGAAGCACTCTGCGCAATCAGCGTTGCGGCATACGCAACGCACGTCCGACGGCCGGCTCAGTGGATCTCCGCCACCAGCACGTCCAGCGACCACGGCTTCCCCGCCTTCGCCGGCGCCTGCGCCTCCACCTCGTACCCCAGGTCCCGCAGCGCCTCCACCAGCTCCGCGGGCCCCTCGGGCGCGCTCGCGGACGCCAGCAGACTCCGTACGATCCGCCCCTTGGTCGCCTTGTTGAAGTGGCTGACCACCTTCCGGGTCGGTGCGTGCAGCACCCGCACGGTCGCCGTCCGCCTGGCGACCTCCCCCTGCGGCTTCCAGGCCGTCGCGTACGCCGACGAGCGCAGGTCCAGCACCAGCCCGTCCCCGGCCGCCTCGGGCAGCACCTCGGCCATCGGCGCCCGCCAGTACGCGCCCAGCGCCCCGAGCCCGGGAAGCCTCACGCCCATCGAGCACCGGTAGGAGGGAATCCGGTCGGTCACCCGCACCGCGCCCCACAGCCCGGAGAACACCAGCAGCGAACGGGCGGCCCGCTTCCTGGCGGCCGGGTCCAGCGAGGCCAGGTCCAGGGCGTCGTACAGCACGCCGGTGTAGATCTCCCCGGCCGGACGCGCCCCCGCCGTCCGCAGCTCCGTGTTCTTGGCGACCTCGCCGCGCAGCCCCTCGCTCAGTCCGAGCACCTCGCGCGCCTTCTCCTCGTCACCGGCGCACAGCTCGACCAGTTCGCCGAGGACGGTCTCCCGGGCCGGGGCCAGCCCCGGAAGGGACAGCGACTCCGGCTTCAGCGGGGCGCCACGACCGGACGCGGCCTTCCCCTCCGACGGGGGCAGCAGGACAAGCACACGCACTCCTTCACTACGAGCTCCTGGGCACCAAGGCTCCTGGTCAGGGTACGGCGTACCCCTCCCGTGCCTGGTCGACGGCCCGTACGAGGTCCCCGGCGTCGTCGGCGTGGCAGCGCACGACCCGGACCTCGCGCCGCCGGCCCAGGAAGGTGACGTAGGGGACGGGCTCGGCGAGTTCGACGGTGACGGAGGTCTGCGCACCCACGGCGAGATCGAGCTCACCCTCCGTCCGCTCGTGCGTGGTCCGCAGCTCGCGCCGCACGGAGGCGATCCGCCCCAGCGGTATCCGCACGTCGACGTGGACGGCCTGGCGCACGCGCAGCGTGCCGGCGTCCGGGTCCAGGACGTGCGGGCGGACCACGGACGCGGCGTGCAGCCCGACGACGAAGACGATGGTGTACACGTCCAGGACCAGCACCACGAGGTGCACGGTGGGCCAGTCGCGCAGCAGCACGGACATCATCACCGTCTCGATCACGCACACGAACGCCAGCCCGAGCGTCATCGCGCCCTGCCCCCGGGCGTACCCGAAGACGGACCTGCCGGCCGACGCCCCGTCGGTCCGCCGGGCCGCCCACAGCCACAGACTGGCCAGCATCCGCAGCTCGTGCCGGAGGAGGGCGTACGGGACCCTCATGACCGCCGTCCCCTCGACGCGATCTCCATGGCCTGCCGGATCGCCTCCGCCTGGCCGGGCGCGAAGTCGGCGTACATGGCACCCAGGAAGCCGTGGCCGGAGTCCAGCGTGACGTCCTCCTCGGGCAGCAGCTCCGCGGGCAGGCAGTCGGCGAGCACCTGGGCCGCCTCCGCCACGCGCGGGTCGTCGACGCCGGCGTCCGCCAGCTCGTCGAGCAGCGCGTAGGCGTGGTGGGCCCGCGCCATCGCCTCCGGCGAGCCCAGGGCACCGCGCAGCGCGGCCAGCAGCCCCTCCCGGTCCTCCGGCGCCACGGTGCTCTCCAGCAGCGCCAGCATCTCGCGGTCCCGTACGGCCATGGGGGAACCGGAAACGTCCCCCATACCGGCGAAGAGCTCGGCCAGCTCCGCCGAGACCGGCCCCTCGGGCGGCAGCGCGCCCCCCGTCCCCAGCAGCGCCCGCAACCGCGCCCGGCGGTCCCGGATCGCCGCCTCCTGCTGCGCCAGATCCGCGTCCAGCTCCTCGAGCACCTCGGCCAGATCCTTCCCTGCCTCGTCCGCGAGCACGTCCCGCACCTCCGCCAGCCCGAGCCCCAGCTCGGTCAGCCGGCGGATCCGGGCGAGCACGACGACGTGCCTCAGGGTGTACGTCCGATATCCGTTGGCCAGCCGCTCCGGCTCGGGCAGCAGGCCCTGGTGGTGGTAGTGCCGCACGGTCCGCGTGGTGACGCCGACGGTGTCGGCGAGTTCTCCGATTCGCATGACTCCAGTGAAGACGTTGACGTTGCGGCAGGGTCAAGCGTGGCGGGTCCGGCGGTGCGCGCCGCCCTCGCGGGCCTGGGCGTCGTCCGCACGGCGACCGCCTTCGTCACCTTCCTGGACGAGTCCCTGACACCCGGCGTCATCGCCGCCTTCGCCCTGATCCTCACGGGCTCGGTCCCGGCGACGGCGGCCGCGGGCCCGAGCCGGCGCGCACGCCCGGTACCATGGTCGGTACGGCAGACGAGCCGGGCGGGCGGCCGCGTGGAGTCCCTCACGGGACTTCCCGAGGAACGTCCGGGCTCCACAGGGCAGGGTGATGGCTAACGGCCACCCGGGGTGACCCGCGGGACAGTGCCACAGAAAGCAGACCGCCCGGCGCTTCGGCGCCGGGTAAGGGTGAAACGGTGGTGTAAGAGACCACCAGTGCCCAGGGCGACCTGGGCAGCTAGGTAAACCCCACCCGGAGCAAGGTCAAAAGGAGACACCCCGGTGTCTCTGCGCGGACGTTCGAGGGCTGCCCGCCCGAGTCCGCGGGTAGACCGCACGAGGCCGGCGGCAACGCCGGTCCTAGATGGATGGCCGTCGCCGGCGGGCCCGCGAGGACCCGCCGGAACAGAACCCGGCGTACAGCCCGACTCGTCTGCCGCCACCTGCGGCCTCGCCTCGGAAAGGGCCTCTGGGCGGGTGCGTCGTGATCACCGAAGAGGCCGGGCATGCCCGGGCTCCGTGCCCGTCACCCTCGCCTCGCTCCTGATGCGGGCGTGACGTTCGAAGACGATGTCCGGACCGACGGCGTGCCCTCGGGGTCGGTGTACACGCAGGTACCGAAGTCGCTCCACCCCGGCTGGAGTTCGTCCCACTGGCCGTGGCTGTAGTAGCCGGTGTCGGTCCCGCTCAGGGTTATGCCGCCGTCCTTCTGGCGGCCGATGTACCGCTGGTAGCCGCCGTCTCCGGCAGACTGGAACACGTGCAGCTCGGCGCGCCCGTCCTGGTTCTCGTCGGTCGCACGCACCGCGGCGACGAAGAACGGGACCTGGACGCGGACGGCGCCGCTCCGGCTGCCGCTCAGGTCCCGGGCGAGCGGTCCGTAGCGCACCTCGTGCACGAGCAGGTTGGAGCGGGGACTGTCCCCGGTGTCCTCCTGGCTGTGGAACAACGCCAGATCGAGATAGCCGTCGCCGTCGAAGTCGCCGAACGTGCCCCGGGTCTCCAGGTCCGGCGTCAGCAGGCCTCGGACCTTCTGCCACACGCCGAGGGCCTCGTCGACACCGACCTCGACGCGGTCGTCGGCCCGGCTGAAGAGGACGGAGGCCTCTCCCGAGCGGTGGGGGTCGTGTATCTCGTCCAGGCGCCCGTCCGCGTCCACGTCGGCGGTCAGGCCGGTGTTGCCGGTGTCGGTGCACACCACCGTCGGTGCGTGATCACCGGGCTCGGGTCCGGAACCGGCGAAGAGCGCTGTGGCGACCGCGCCCAGAGCGGCTCCCGCGCTGATGACGAGCCGCCTTCGCCCGCGTGTGTACGGCCGTCTCGGTAGTGGGGCGAACACGCTGCCGGCACCGACCTGTTGAGGACCCACGGGTTCCGCCATGGCGGGAGCCTAGTGTCCTGCGCCAGTAGTTGATCGTCAGTGGTCGCGTGACCCTGAGCGGAACAGGACCCGGCGTACAGCCCGACTCGTCTGCCGCTCCCCGCTCCCCGCTCCCGGCGGTCCGCTGTCACGGAAACTTCACGATCAGCCGCATTCCCACACCCCGACCGTCCGGTCATCACGAGGGCCGAGGCGTGAACAGCGGTCGCCGTACGTATAGTTGGCTGGAATTCGACAGCTCGTGCGGACGAGGGAGCCGGTGTACCTCATACGGCCGACGGGACGTGACGTCGCGTCAGTGCGGTCCCTGCCCGCATTCCGTCCCCGGCCGGGCCTGCCCGGCGTCATCCCGGGTACCACAGCGGGAAGCGCGAGCGATGAGTTCACGACGAACTCGAATTGCTGACGGACTATTCAACAAGCGAGGCCCTCTCGCACACCAGGGTGATTAGCATGAGCCGTACGTGGTCGGAAGATCGCCTTCCTGTTGGCTGATCTCCTTCCCGGCCCGCGGCTGCGCTGTGCCGCCGCCCTGATTCCCCTGCTCTCACGGACCGAGGGACCGCTCCATGCCAGTGCCTGCTTCGCCCAGCCAGCATCCACCGGTGGGGGCGCCGCGCACCTCGTTCGCCGCGCGGTCGGCCGTGCTGGTGACGAGCGCCGCCGCCGGCGGCGCGGCGGTCGCCATGGCACCGTCCGACGCCTCCACGTGGGCCCTGGCCGTGGTGGTGGCCGGTTGGGTGTGCGTGGCCGTCACCGTCCTCGTCGACCACCGGCTCGTCCACCGGGCCCGCGGCACAGCCGCCGAGCGGGAGTCGGAGAACAGCCGGCTCAAGGCGGAAGCGGCCCGGCTGTCGGCCGAGATATCGCACCTGGCCGGTGCGACGCTGCCCGCCGTGGCCCAGCGGCTGCGGGAGGGCGCGAGCGCGGCCGACGTGCTGGGCAGCGTGCCGCCGCCGTCCGACCCGCAACTGCAGCGGCTCACGCACACCTTCGCCGCCACCGTCGAGGAGGACGTGCGGCGGACGACCGCCCTGGACGGCGAATACCGCAGGATGCGGAACGAAGTGGAGCAGGCGGCGGTCGAGTACGAGCGCTTCGTGGGCGAGACGCTGCCCGCCGCGGTCGCCCGGCTGCGCGACGGCCGGTCCGCCGACACCGTGCTCGCCGAAACCGACCTGCCCCAGCTGCCGGCGTTGCGTACCCCGGCCGAATCGTTCATCCGCGAACTCGCCCACAGCGAGCGGCGCGCCGCCGCGGCACAGGCCGCCTCCGCCAAGGCACTCAGCCGCGTCCAGGCCAAGGCCGTGCGGATGCTCGCCGACCTGCGGGAGATGCAGGAGCGGCACGGCGAAGAGGTCTTCGGCGACCTGCTGAAGCTGGACCACAGCACCTCCCAGCTGGGCCTGATGACCGACCGGCTGGCGCTGCTCATGGGCGGCAGGTCCAGCCGCGCCTGGAACAAGCCGATCGTGATGGAGAGCATCCTGCGCGGTGCCGTCGGCCGCATCGCCGCCTACCAGCGGGTGCGCCTGCACTGCTCCACCCGCGCCGCGGTCTCCGGCTTCGCCGCCGAGGGCGTGATGCACCTGCTCGCCGAGCTGATGGACAACGCCGCGAACTTCTCCCCGCCCATCGACGAGGTACACGTCTACGTCGAGGACCGCAGCGCCGGCATCGTCGTCACCATCGAGGACAGCGGCCTGAAGATGGCCGACGCGGCGATGCGGCGCGCCGAGGAGGCCGTGAGCGGCCGCGTCACCGACCTCGCGTCGCTGCAGGGCACCCGGCTCGGCCTGGCCGTGGTGGGACGGCTCGCGGCGAAGTACGGCATCAGCGTCAACTACCGCCCGTCCTCACGCGGCGGCACCGGCGTCGTCGTCCTGCTGCCCCTGGATCTGCTCGCCCAGCAGCGCGACCTGGTCCCGCACGAGACGGCCCCCCGGCCCGACGCGTCGTCCGCCCCCGCCGCGCTCGCGCCCGCCCCGGCTCCGCTGCCCGACGGCATCGCCCGCCCCGCGGCCGCGGCGCTGCCCCCGGCCACCGAGCACTCCGCCGCACGGCTCGAACTGCCCGACGCCACCGTCCGTCCGTCGGCCGCGGCCCTGCCCCCGGTCACCGAGCGCACCGCACGGCCCGAACCGCCCGACCACGGACGGCACCGGCGGCCCGACGGCACCACGCCGAACGGTCTGCCGGTCCGGGCCCCCGGCCGCACCATGGCCGAGGCGGAGCGCGAACGCGAACAGCGTCAGTCGGCGTCCGGACAGGCCGGTGACGCACCGTCGACGCGGCGCCCGGCACGCGACGCGGGTACGCGGTTCGGCGCCTTCCACCGTGCCCGGCAGCAGTCCTCGGACGGCACCACCGGACCGGGTGCCGGGTCGCAGCCGCCCCCGGCTCCGTAGTCCCACCCCTTCCCGTGCGGCGTCAGTCCCCACTTCCCGTACGGCGTCCGGGGCGACGGCGCCCCGTCCCGCCCGAGCTCGTGAGATAGGAGGAACGGGCCGGTGACCGGTCAGCCGGACACCACCGTCCCATCACCCATCATGCAGACCACCGACAACAGCCTCAGCTGGCTCCTGCACAATCTCCTGGAACAGACCCCCGGCGCACGTCACGCCCTGGTCCTGTCCCGGGACGGCCTGAAGCTCTGCTGGAGCGAGCACCTGACGCTCGACCAGGCCGACCAGTTGTCGGCGATCTGCTCCGGCATCCAGGCTCTCGCCCAAGGGGCCTCCGTGGAGTTCGGCGACGGCACCGGCGGCGTGCGGCAGTCGATGACCGAGTTCCACGGCGGCCTGCTGTTCATCGTGGAGGCCGGCGAGGGGGCGCACCTCGCCGTCGTCGCCAGGGAGGACGCCGATCCCGGAGTGATCGGCCACCAGATGACGGAGCTGGTCGAGCAGCTCGGTGAACACCTGCGGGCCGAGCCGCGGGACCACGCCAGGGGGAGCGGCACGTCGTGATGCGCAAACCCGTCGACACGGGTGATCCGGACCGGCTCTACACCGTCACCGGTGGGCGGAGCCGCGCCGACGAGTCCTTCGACCTGGTCACCCTCATCGTCAGCGAGAGCGGGCCGGTGTCGGGGATGCAGTCGGAGCACGCCCGGATCCTGGAGCTGTGCCGGCACCCCATCGCCGTCGTCGAGATCGCCGCGGAGCTCGGGTTGCCGGTCATGGTGGTGCGGATCCTGCTCGGCGACCTGCTGGACACGGGCCGCATCACCGCCCGCCATCCGCGCGCGGCGCAGTCCGTCGCCTCCCTGCCTGATTCCGCCCTACTCCAAGAGGTGCTCCATGGGCTCCGCAACCTCTGAGCCGCCCTCCCACCGCACACCGCTGAACGACACCGCGGAGACCGGTCTGAAGATCGTCGTCGTGGGCGGTTTCGGCGTCGGCAAGACGACGCTGGTCCGCTCCGTGAGCGAGATCCGGCCACTGAACACCGAAGAGGTGATGACCCAGGCCGGCGTGGGCGTCGACGAGACCAGCGCGGTGACGGCGAAGACCACCACGACGGTCGCGTTCGACTTCGGACGGATCAGTCTCAACGACCGCATGGTGCTGTACTTGTTCGGAGCGCCCGGCCAGGAGCGCTTCTGGTTCCTGTGGGACAGGCTGTTCTCGGGAACACTGGGCGCCGTGGTCCTCGTGGACACGCGCCGGATGGACGACTCCTGGTACGCGATCGACAGGCTGGAGCACCACCGCACACCCTTCGTGGTGGCCGTGAACCGGTTCGACGAGGACGCCGACCGGTACTCCCTGGACGAGATCCGCCAGGCGCTCGCCCTGCCCGCCCACGTGCCGATGGTCGACTGCGACGCACGGGTCCGGCACTCCGGCAAGGACGTGCTGATCACCCTCGTGAACCACCTCCACGACATGGCCATCGCCGAGGAGGCGACACTGTGACCGACCCTGGCGGCCCCTACGCGCACCCGGCGCCCGCGGGGTGCCCCGCGCACTCCGGCGCGGTGCGCCTGACGGGGCTCGAGTACCAGCAGACGCCGTCGCAGCTCTACCGCGCGCTGCGCCGGGACCACGGCCCCGTCGCACCCGTGCTGCTCGACGGCGACATCCCGGCCTGGCTGGTGCTGGGCTACTCCGAGCTCACGTACGTGACCAGCCATGACGAACTGTTCGCGCGGGACTCGCGGCGCTGGCACCAGTGGGAGAACATCCCGCCGGACTGGCCGCTGCTGCCCTTCGTCGGGTACCAGCCGTCGGTGCTGTTCGCCGAGGGCGAGGAGCACCGGCGGCGGGCCGGGGTGATCACCGAGGCGCTGGAGGAGGTCGACCAGTTCGAGCTGTCCCACGACTGCCTGCTCATCGCCGACGAACTCATCGCCCGGTTCGCCGGCAGCGGCCAGGCGGAGCTGATGGCCGAGTACGCGCACGCCCTGCCGATGCGCACCGTGGTGCAGCTGTGCGGGATGCCGACCTCGGGCGAGGACACCCGCCGGCTCGTCGACGACCTGCGGATCTCCCTGGACGCGGGGGAGGGCGACGACCCGGTGGCGGCGTACGGGCGCGTGGCGGAGCGGCTGCGGCAGCTGGTGGAGGACAAGCGGGCCGCCCCCGGCCCGGACATCACCTCGCGCATGCTGACGCACCCGGCCGGTCTGACGGACGAGGAGATCGTCCAGGACCTGATCTCCGTGATCGCGGCGGCGCAGCAGCCGACGGCGAACTGGATCTGCAACACGCTGCGCCTGCTGCTGACGGACGAGCGGTTCGCCGTGAACGTGTCGGGCGGCCGGCTCAGCGTGGGGGAGGCGCTCAACGAGGTGCTGTGGCTGGACACGCCGACGCAGAACTTCATCGGGCGGTGGGCCGTACGGGACGTCCAGCTGGGCGGCCGGCAGATCCGGGCCGGCGACTGCCTGGTGCTGGGGCTGGCCGCGGCCAACACCGACCCGCAGATCTGGCCGGAGGGGCACGTGGGCGCGGAGAACGCCGCGCACCTGTCGTTCAGCAACGGCGAGCACCGCTGCCCGTACCCGGCTCCGCTGCTGGCGGACGTGATGGCGCGGACGGCGGTCGAGACGCTCCTGGAGCGGCTGCCGGACCTGGTGTTGTCGGTGGCTCCGGAGGAACTGACCTGGCGGCCGTCGATCTGGATGCGTGGGCTGTCGGCGCTTCCGGTGCGGTTCACACCGGTGGTGCAGTAAGGCGGGTTCCCGGTCCCTGACCGCGGGCCTGCGGGTTCCCGGTCACATGGCCGTGGGTCGTCGCGGGTTCCCGGGCCCACGGCCATGGGCCCACATCTCGACGCCTGCCGGCAGACGCGGACGGACCGGCAGGCGCGGTCGGACCGGCAGGCGCGGACCGGCCGGTACGGAGGTCAGCCGCTCACGGGGGTGAACCGCACCGGGAGGCTCTGCGGTCCACGGGTGAACACGCCCTGCTCGGCCGGCTCGAAGCCGTCGGCGAGGCGCACGTCCGGCATGGCGTCGAGGAGCTGGTCGACGCCGATCTCCACCTCGGCCTTGGCGAGCAGCGCGCCGACGCAGAAGTGCCGGCCGAGCGCGAACGCGAGATGGTCGGCGGCGGCGGAGAAGGCGGTCGTGGTGGTGAGGTCGTCGCGGAAGATGTCGAAGCGGTCGGGATCGCGGTAGCGGCTCTCGTCGCGGTTGGCGGCGCCTATCAGGCAGGTGACGGTGGCGCCCGCGGGTACCGTGCCGCCGCTCAGCGTCACCTCCGTCGCCGACTGCCGCATGATCATGTGAACGGGTGGGGTGAACCGCAGCGTCTCGGCGAAGGCGCGCGGGATCAGCGAGCGGTCCGCGCGGACGGCGGCGAGCTGGTCGGGGTGGAGCAGCAGGTTCGCGAAGATGCCGGCGATGGCCTTGTCGGTGGTCTCGCCGCCCGCGGCGAGCAGCAGGCTGCAGAACGCCTTGACGTCCTCGTCGCTCATCCGCACCCCGTCGACCTCGGCGGCGCACAGCGCGGACAGCAGGTCGTCGCCCGGGTTGTCACGGCGGTCCCGGATGATCGGCAGCATGTACTCGGCGAACTCCACCCGGGTCCGCTCGCCGGCCGCCGTCACCTCGGGGTCGCCCGAGAGGTTCCCGAGGAAGGCGATGACGGCCGTGTACCAGCGGTGGAAGCGCGTGTGGTCGGCCTTGTCCAGGCCCAGCATGTCGGCGATGACGTTGACCGGGAAGCGGGTGGCGTAGTCGGTGACGAGGTCGGCGGAGCCGGTGTGCCGGAAGGCGTCGATCAGCTCGCGGGAGTTGTGCTCGATGACGGGCCGGAACTTCCGCTCCAGGTCGCTGCCGCGGAAGGCGGGGGCGACGAGGGCCCGGCGCACGGCGTGCTCCCGCCCGCTGAGCTGGAGGATCGTCTTGCCGTGCACGGGTTCGATCTGCCAGGCGTAGTTGTCGGTGGTGAACTCGCCGGCCTTGTCCTTGAAGACGCGTTCGACGTCTTCGTAGCGCGAGACGATGTAACTCCGCGTCGCCTCGTGCCAGATGAGGGGCGCGGTGTCCCGCATCACCCGGTAGGCGGGATAGGGGTCGGCGGCGAACTCGGGCGAGAGGATGTCGGGCACCTGCTGGGCGGTGGACATGGGACTCGGCTCCCTGGGGATCGTGACATCGCTTACCGGGCAAGGCTATTGATCATTGCTCAGGTACGACAGGGTGGTGAGGCCGCGATGATCCGCGGAGGGCGCGACGGCAAGCGTGCCGACGGCGATCAGCCGCTTGTCCGTGAGGGTGTGCAGGGCCGGGATCAGCGAGCCGGGCGGGAGCGGCCGGTGGACTCGCCCTTCGGGCCATGCCGGGCAACGCTCTCTGCAGTTCTGACGGCGATCTCACCGACTGTGGCCGGCTGCCTCTTCGGCGTCCTCCAGCCGGACGGACGGCCGGCCTCGCCCGAACGGGGCGGACCTGGCTTCCGCATACCGCTCTGAGCAGTTCGCCTTCGCCGATCGGCCCCCCGGGAGCATGAAAGGATCCTGGCCCAGACATTGATCCGAGGAGTCGCAGTGGCTGTCATCCACCACACCACGATGAGACCCGGCAAGTTGGAGCTGCTCACCGAGTGGCTGCCGACCCAGCCCTGGTACCGGGGCGGACCGGAGGCGGAGCTCACGAAGGCCGGCGGCTTCCGTCTGGACGACCCGGACGGGGAGGTCGGCATCGAGTTCATGATCGTCACTGATGCCTCGTCGGACGAGCCGGGCACCTACCTGCTGCCGCTGACCTACCGCGGTGCTCCGCTCGACGGCGTGGACGAGGCGCTGATCGGGACTTCCGAGCACGGCGTCCTCGGGACGCGCTGGATCTACGACGGAGTTCACGACCCGGTGCTGGTCGCACGCCTGACCGCGCTGCTCCGCGGCGAGACGGTCGCGCAGGCGCAGAACGAGAGCGACACCCCCGACCCGTCCGTACGGGTGCGCGTCGCCGACCTCGGAACCGCGGTGCCCGTGGTCCACCGGGTGCTCCCTCATCCCGTGTCCGCCGACGTGTCCGGGACGGTCGTCGTGTCCTGGCAGCGCCCGGACGGGACGCGCGCCGAGGGTGTCGTCGCCTCCGCCTAGGGTGCGTATCGAGGCGTGATCGATCTGCGGGATCGGCTTCCTGGCGGGTCCTGGACCGGTGGCGCCACCGGGTGTCGGCCCCTACTGGCCTCGGGTGTCCCTCTGCTCACGTGGAGCGACAGGAAGTGTTGTGCACGGCACGTGAGCCGTCCGGTCCGCGCCCTCACGCCGCACCCTCAGGCGAACGCCGGCATCACCCGCTCGGCGATGAGCCGCAGCTGCGTGTCCACGTCCGCCGCCCCCGCCAGGTCCCGGCCCGTGAAAGCCTTCACCAGGGTGTGGTCGGTGATCGCGCAGATCATGTGGTTCACGCCGCTGGGCGCGATGTCCCGCTCGATCTTCGCCAGGCACTCCTCGGGCGTGCCCGCGACCGAGAGGCGCTCGGCGATCTCCGGGGTGGTCAGTTCGACACCGCGGGCCAGGTCGCCGGCGCCGATCGCGTCGACGACCGGTTTCAGCTCGGCCGGGTCCACGCCGTTGCGGAGCAGTTGTTCCTCGGGCATCGACGAGGCGTAGATGCCGACCATGCTGCGCGCCGCCTCCTTGGCCGCCGCCGAGTCGGGGCCGGTCGCGAAGACCACCCAGGCGCCGATGTCCAGGGACCGCCAGTCCTTGCCGGCCCGCTCCGCGCCCGCCCGGATGTGGTGCACGGCGTAGTCGTAGGCCTCGCGGGTGTAGCTCAGGGCGTGGTGGCAGCCGTCGGACAACTCCCCGGCCGCCTCGAAGGACTTCGGCCCCCGCATCGCGCCGAGCTTCAGCGGCAGCCGGGCCTGCACGGGACGGGCGAACGTGAACAGGCCGTCGTACGAGAAGAACTCCCCGTCGTGCGTGATGGCGCCCTCGTCGAGGAACGTGCGCATCACGTGCAGGGCTTCCTTGACGCGGGAGAGGGGCCTGGTACGGGCCCAGTCGATGCGGTACTGGGCGAGCAGGCCGAAGTTGCCGCTGGACAGGACGCCTTCGGCGCGGCCGCCGGAGAGTTCGTCGAGCGTGGCGAGGGCCTGGGCGATCAGGGTCGGTTCGCGCAGCGTGACCGGGGAGACGCTGGGGCCGAGACGGATGCGGCTGGTGCGGCCGGCGGCCGCGGCGAACAGGAGCCACAGGTCCTTGTGCCAGGTCTCGTCGGCGGCGTAGCAGGCGTGGAAGCCGAGTTCGTCGGCGAGCTGGATGGACGCCAGGGAGTCGGTCAGTGGGTAGTCGGGGAGCATCGCGTAACTGAACTTCACGGGCGCCACCTTCCGGTGCGGGAAACGGTGTGCGGCTGTCTGGTGCTCTGCCATCCCGAGGATGTGAGGTCCGGTCCGTCGCTGTCCAGAGGCCAAGCTCTCGAAACATTCGATGAGTTGTCTCGTGCTTTCTGGTCGGCTCGTCGCAGGAGATTTTCTTCAGTGGGCTTGTGATGCCATGTGGTGGACTGGGCTGGCAATACGTTGGATCAACGTCGCTGAAGGGCGAGCGAAGCTTTCGAAATATTTACCGAAACTATTGACGCTTGACGGGTGCAGATCAACACTGCTGGCGTTGTCACCCCCACGAGAGGAAGCACCCGCCATGAACGTGCTCGTCCGACCCGGGCGCCGCAGAAGCGGCCCCGTCACGCTGCTCGTCAGAAGTGCCTGGGCCTTCGCGCTGGCCGCGCTGGCCGCGTTGATGCTGCCGGGCACCGCCCACGCCGGCACGGTCGTCACGACCAACCAGGAGGGCACCAACAACGGCTACTACTACTCGTTCTGGACCGACAGCCAGGGCACCGTCTCCATGGACATGGGGTCCGGCGGCCAGTACAGCACCTCGTGGCGGAACACCGGCAACTTCGTCGCGGGCAAGGGCTGGAGCAACGGCGGACGCAGGACGGTGCAGTACTCGGGCACCTTCAACCCGTCCGGCAACGCGTACCTGACGCTCTACGGATGGACGTCGAACCCGCTCGTCGAGTACTACATCGTCGACAACTGGGGCACCTACCGGCCCACGGGCGAGTACAAGGGCACCGTGACCAGCGACGGCGGCACCTACGACATCTACAAGACGACGCGGTACAACGCCCCGTCCGTCGAAGGCACCCGCACCTTCGACCAGTACTGGAGCGTGCGGCAGTCCAAGCGCACCGGTGGCACCATCACCACCGGCAACCACTTCGACGCGTGGGCGCGGGCCGGAATGCCGCTGGGCAACTTCAGCTACTACATGATCATGGCGACCGAGGGCTACCAGAGCAGCGGCAGCTCCAACATCACGGTCGGTGGCACGGGCTCCGGCGGTGGCGGTGGCGGCGGTGGCGGTGGCGGTGGCTGCACCGCGACGGTGTCGGCCGGGCAGAAGTGGGACGACCGGTACAACCTCAACGTCTCGGTCAGCGGGGCGAGTGACTGGACCGTGACGATGAACGTGCCGTCCCCGGCGAAGGTGATGTCCACCTGGAACGTCAACGCGAGTTACCCCAGTGCGCAGACGCTGACCGCCAAGTCGAACGGCAGCGGCAACAACTGGGGTGCCACCATCCAGGCCAACGGCAACTGGACCTGGCCCTCGGTCTCCTGCAGCGCGGGCTGACCACACCTGACACGAGGAGAGGAGGACCCACTCGTATGCGCACCAGACCACGACCGTCACTGCGTTCCCTCGTCACCGGGGTGGCCGTCGCCACGCTGGCCGCCGCGGGCACCGTCGCCGCCGACGCCGCGCCCGCGCGGGCCGCCGCCTGCAACGGCTACGTCGGACTCACCTTCGACGACGGCCCCTCCGGCACCACCCAGGCCCTGCTCGACGCGCTCCGGCAGAACGGGCTGCGGGCCACCATGTTCAACCAGGGCCAGTACGCGGCCCAGAACCCGTCGCTGGTCCGGGCCCAGGTCGACGCCGGCATGTGGGTCGCCAACCACAGCTACACCCACCCGCACATGACCCGGCTGAGCCAGTCCCAGATGGACTCGGAGATCTCCCGGACCCAGCAGGCCATCGCGAGCGCGGGCGGCGGCACACCGAAGCTGTTCCGCCCGCCGTACGGCGAGACCAACGCGACGCTGCGGGCGGTCGAGGCAAGGTACGGGCTGACCGAGGTGATCTGGGACGTCGACTCGCAGGACTGGAACAACGCCAGTACCGACGCGATCGTGCAGGCCGCTTCCCGGCTGGGCAACGGCCAGGTCATGCTCATGCACGACTGGCCCGCCAACACGCTCGCGGCCATTCCGCGCATCGCGCGGACCCTGGAGAGCAAGGGCCTGTGCTCCGGCATGATCTCACCGCAGACCGGCCGCGCGGTCGCCCCCGACGGCGGCAGCGGTGGGGGCGGTGGCGGTGGCTGCACCGCCACGCTGTCGGCCGGGCAGCGGTGGGGGGACCGGTACAACCTCAACGTCTCGGTCAGCGGGGCGAGTGACTGGACCGTGACGATGAACGTGCCGTCCCCGGCGAAGGTGATGTCCACCTGGAA
>NZ_JBVJVN010000031.1:0-84078 GCF_055603605.1 Streptomyces sp. NPDC037271 | reverse complement strand
GCCTCCGGCGAGGTGCCCACGATCGGCACGCCGTTGTCCTTCAGCGCCTGCGAGAGGCCGAGCGGGGTCTGGCCGCCGAGCTGCACGATCACGCCCGCGACCGGGCCGGCCTGCTGCTCGGCGTGGACGATCTCCAGGACGTCCTCCAGCGTGAGCGGCTCGAAGTACAGCCGGTCGGAGGTGTCGTAGTCGGTGGAGACGGTCTCCGGGTTGCAGTTGACCATCACCGTCTCGTACCCGGCGTCCGACAGCGCGAAGGAGGCGTGGACGCAGGAGTAGTCGAACTCGATGCCCTGCCCGATACGGTTCGGCCCGGACCCCAGGATGATCACCGCGGGCTTCTCGCGGGGCGCGACCTCGCTCTCCTCGTCGTAGGAGGAGTAGAAGTACGGCGTCCTCGCGGCGAACTCGGCGGCGCAGGTGTCGACCGTCTTGTAGACCGGGCGGATACCCAGCGCGTGCCGCACCTCACGCACGACGTCCTCGCGCAGCCCGCGGATCTCGGCGATCTGCTGGTCGGAGAAACCGTGCCGCTTGGCCTCACCGAGCAGGCCCGCGGTCAGCTCCGGCGCCTGGGCGAGGTCGTCGGCGGTCTCCTTGATCAGGAAGAGCTGGTCGACGAACCACGGGCCGATCTTCGTGTACGCGAAGACCTCCTCAGGCGTGGCGCCCGCGCGGATCGCCCGCATGACCGTGTTGATCCGGCCGTCGGTCGGACGGACCGCCTCCTCCAGCAGCGCCGTCTTGTCACCCGCCTCGCCGGCGAAGGTGAACTGGCTGCCCTTCTTCTCCAGCGAGCGCAGCGCCTTCTGGAACGCCTCGGTGAAGTTCCGGCCGATCGCCATCGCCTCACCGACCGACTTCATCGTGGTCGTCAGCGTCGAGTCGGCGCTCGGGAACTTCTCGAAGGCGAACCGCGGGGCCTTCACCACCACATAGTCGAGCGTGGGCTCGAAGGAGGCCGGGGTCTCCCGCGTGATGTCGTTCGGGATCTCGTCGAGGGTGTAGCCCACGGCAAGCTTCGCCGCGATCTTCGCGATCGGGAAACCGGTCGCCTTGGAGGCCAGCGCGGACGAACGCGACACGCGCGGGTTCATCTCGATGACGATCACGCGGCCGTCCTCGGGGTTCACCGCGAACTGGATGTTACAGCCGCCGGTGTCGACGCCCACCTCGCGGATGATCGCGATACCGACGTCGCGCAGCACCTGGTACTCGCGGTCGGTCAGCGTCATCGCGGGCGCCACCGTGATCGAGTCACCGGTATGCACACCCATCGGGTCGAAGTTCTCGATGGAGCAGACCACCACCACGTTGTCGTTCTTGTCGCGCATCAGCTCCAGCTCGTACTCCTTCCAGCCCAGGATGGACTCCTCCAGGAGCACCTCGGTGGTCGGCGACAGAGTGAGCCCCTGCCCCGCGATCCGGCGCAGCTCCTCCTCGTCGTGCGCGAAACCGGAACCCGCACCGCCCATCGTGAAGGAGGGGCGGACCACGACCGGGTAGCCGCCGAGCTCCTCGACACCCTTGAGGACGTCGTCCATGGAGTGGCAGATGTAGGACCGGGCCGACTCGCCGTGGCCGATCTTGCCGCGGACGGCCTCGACGACGTCCTTGAACAGGTCGCGGTCCTCGCCCTTGTTGATCGCCTCCACGTTGGCGCCGATCAGCTCGACGCCGTACTTCTCCAGGACACCGTTGCCGTGCAGCGAGATCGCCGTGTTCAGCGCCGTCTGACCACCCAGGGTCGGCAGCAGCGCGTCGGGCCGCTCCTTGGCGATGATCTTCTCGACGAACTCGGGAGTGATCGGCTCGACGTAGGTGGCGTCGGCGATCTCCGGGTCGGTCATGATCGTCGCCGGGTTGGAGTTCACGAGGATGACCCGCAGGCCCTCGGACTTCAGGACCCGGCACGCCTGGGTACCGGAGTAGTCGAACTCGGCGGCCTGGCCGATGACGATCGGGCCGGAGCCGATGACCAGGACGGACTGGATATCGGTGCGCTTAGGCACGCTGGCCCTCCATCAGAGAAACAAAGCGGTCGAACAGGTAGGCGGCGTCATGCGGGCCGGCCGCCGCCTCCGGGTGGTACTGGACACTGAAAGCCGGCCGGTCCAGAAGCTGCAGGCCCTCCACCACGTTGTCGTTCAGGCAGACGTGGGAGACCTCGGCGCGGCCGTAAGGGGTGTCGGACACCTCGTCGAGCGGAGCATCGACCGCGAACCCGTGGTTGTGCGCGGTCACCTCCACCTTGCCGGTCGTACGGTCCTGCACCGGCTGGTTGATGCCGCGGTGCCCGTACTTCAGCTTGAAGGTCCCGAAGCCCAGCGCACGGCCCAGGATCTGGTTCCCGAAGCAGATCCCGAAGAGCGGAGTACCGCGCTCCAGAACGCCCCGCATCACGGAGACCGGGTGGTCGGCGGTGGACGGGTCACCGGGGCCGTTGGAGAAGAACACACCGTCCGGCTCGACGGCGTAGACGTCCTCGACGGTCGCCGTCGCCGGCAGCACGTGCACCTCGATGCCACGCTCGGCCATCCGGCGCGGCGTCATGCCCTTGATACCGAGATCCACGGCGACGACGGTGAACCTCTTCCCGCCGATCGCCGGGACGACGTACGCCTCGGTGGTGGCGACCTCGGCGCACAGGTTCGCGCCCTTCATGTGCGGCTGCTCCCGTACACGTGCGACGAGTTCCGGCTCGGGCCCGATCACCTCACCGGAGAAGACTCCCGCCCGCATGGCGCCGCGCTCGCGCAGGTGGCGGGTCAGCGCACGGGTGTCGATGCCGGAGATGCCGACCACGCCCTGCCTGACCAGTTCCTCGTCCAGCGAGCGTCTCGCCCGCCAGCTGGACGGCACGCGCGCCGGGTCGCGCACGACGTACCCCGCCACCCAGATCCGGCTCGATTCGTCGTCCTCGTCGTTCCAGCCGGTGTTGCCGATCTGCGGGGCGGTGGCGACGACGATCTGGCGGTCGTACGAGGGGTCCGTCAACGTCTCCTGGTAGCCGGTCATGCCCGTCGAGAACACCGCCTCCCCGAAGGCCGTCCCCAGCGCCCCGTACGCACGCCCCCGGAACGCCCGGCCGTCCTCCAGGACGAGTACGGCCGCAGCGGGTCCGCGGCCGCTCATCGGTCCAGTCCGCACACCGGGCGGCCCCCGCCGCCGTGGACCGCGGTCTCGGGGGCGCACTCCAGGCGGAACTGGGCCGCCGTGCGCAGGACCGCCTTCTCGACCTCCCCGCTGGAGTCGCCGCGGAACCGGAAGCGGGCGCCGACGTGCTCGTAGCCGCCGACACGGGGGATGACCCGGCCGGCCTCGGGGACGACCACGGCGTACGGCGCCTCGGCGGGGTCCTGCGGGGCGGGCAGGTCGTGTCCGACCACCCGGCAGGGGGGCGGGACCGGGGACGGCACGAGCAGCCAGCCGCCGGTGCGCCACCGCTCGGGCACGGGGAGGTCGGGGGTCCGGCCGAGCTGGATGTCGGCGGCCGCCCGCATCAGGTCGATGCCGTGCACCTCCCGCCAGACGAACGGGATCTCCGCGCCGCCCACCCGGTAACCCGCCTCCAGGAACCGGATCGCGGGCCGGCCGTCGGCGCGGGTGCCGACGAACGCCTCCAGGTGGAAGACCCAGGGCTCGGAGCTGAGCGCGCCCGCGACCCGTGCGGTGAACTCGCCGAGCGGGTCCAGGAGTCCCGGGTCGTCGATCTCGACGGAACCGAGCGCCTGGCCCTGGGTGAAGTCGACGCAGGTGTTGACGTAGCGCGAGGCCCGCCACGGTCCCAGGCGTTCACCCGTCCACAGGCCGTCGATGTGGACGATGTCGTCCGGGCAGTACTCCTGCACCAGGCGCGGTTCGGACGGCAGGGCCCGCAGCCGCGGCAGGTCGGCGGGCGAGTCGAGGCGTACGACGCCCCGGCTGGCGGTACCCCGGCGCGGCTTGACCACGACGGGCAGGCCGTGACGGTCGGCGAACGCGCGGACGGCGTGCTCGTCGGGTGCGTCCGCGAAGCGGGGGGTGGGTACGCGCGCGCCGGACACGAGCTGGTTCATCGTCAGTTTGTCGCGGAACCGGGCGAGCTCGGCCGGTGTCTGGCCGGCGCAGCCGAGGCGGTCGCGGATGACGGACGCGGTGTCGAGGTCACCCTCGTTGAGCGCCAGGAGCCGAGCGGGCGGGCCGAAGCGGGCGCGCAGTTCGGTCACCGCGCGCCAGACCGCCGCGGTGTCGTCGGTGGCGGGGACGACCAGGGCGGCCGCGGCGCCGGCGGGTACGGAGTCCAGGGCGAGGCGGGTGGTGACGTAGGTGACGCGGTGGGTGCGGTGGTCCAGGTAGTCCTCGTAGTGGGCGTGGCGGTCGCGCCAGCGGTGGAGGACGACGATGTGGTGGCTCATGCGCGCTCCGTTCCGGGCACGGCCAGGTCGCGGACCCGGCCCACGGCGTAGGTCGCCGAGACCACGGCGGCGCGGGCGGAGCCGAGGGCGTCTCGGCAGACGTCGAGGTCGGGCTCGGGCAGTCCGGCGACGATGTCGGTCGCGCAGTCGATCAGGTGGAGAGCGGCCCGGATCAGCGGCTGCTCGTCGGTGTACCGCTCCTCCACGAGCAGCCGGGCGGAGTTCAGCTGGGTGACGGGGTCCGGTGCGGGGCTACCCGCCGGGGCGGCGGAAGCGGCGATGGGGTTCACGGGCGGTTCCCTCCCAGTGGTCGGTGCGGGCCGGAGGCCTCGAGGGACGTCGCGGCCAGGCGGCGGTCGGGCGCACACGAAGGCGGGACCGGGCGGCCGGGCGCCGGCGGATGCGGGGCCCGGCCACCCGGCCGGAGTCGGAAGAAGGCGTGCTCAGCGCGTCTCGAAGCGGATCCTCGCGTTGACGGCCTCGGTCTTGGCCACGGCGTCGTCGGCATCCCGCCCGGACGCGATGGCATACCCGGAGACGCAGTCGGCGACGGTCAGCAGCGGGGGCACGGTCTCGCCCACGGCCTTGCCGATCACCGCGGCCACCTCGGTGTCCCGGAACTCGTCGAGGTAGGGCAGGAAGACGTACAGCACCTCGCCCTCGGGGATCCTGCGCACCTCGTCGGCGGCGTCCTCGGCGACCTCGACGGCGGTGACCGTGCCGGGCTCGGGGGTGAAGAACCGTACGGCAGCGCCGCCCAGCGGTTCGGGCGAGGTGGCGGGCAGGGCGTCGATGCCGAGCGGAACGGTGAGGAACATCCGGTTCAGGTCCAGGCCGAAGGCCCGCCGGACCAGTTCGGGTGCGCCGCTGCCGGCCAGCCGGGCGTGCGACTCCAGGACCCGTGGGCCCTTCTCGGTCAGCACGAACTCGCTGTGCGAGGGGCCCTCGGTGAGGCCCACCGCGTCCAGCAGCTTCGGCGTGAGCTCGCGGAGCTCGGCGAGCCACGGCCGGGCGTACCGGCTGGGCGTGCTGACCTCCCATTCGACGTACCGCTCGTTCATGCGGTACTCGGAGTAGCCGATGGGCAGGTGACGGCCTTCGTAGGAGAAGGAGTCGACGCTGACCACCGGGCCGTCGAGGTACTCCTCGGCGATGACCGCGCGGATGTCCGCCTCGCGCAGTGCCTGCCAGGCCCGTTCGGCGTCCTCGGTGCCGTCCACGGGGTGGATGTGCAGGCTGGCCACACCGTCCACCGGTTTGACGATGATCCGTTCGCCGACCTCGGCGCGGAAGTCGGCTATCTCCGCGGCGCTGTTGACCATCCGGTAACGCACGGGGCTCAGGCCGTGCTTGTCGAGCAGTTCGCGGGTGAGCGCCTTGTCCTTGAGGGCGCGGGCGGTGGCCTCGGTGACACCGGGCAGGCCGAGCGAGTCGACGACGAACCCGGTGGACTCGGCGGCCGGTTCGGTGGTGGTGAGCACCCGGTCGAACGGCCGCTCGTCGTGCAGCGGCTTCAGTACGTCGAGGACGGCCTGACCGTCGGCGATGGGGACGTGCACGATGCGCTCGCAGTGCTCGGCGATGGCCGGATCGTAGGCGCCCTCCTCGTGGACGAGGACGACGTCGATGCCGAGCTGCTTGGCGCCGGCGATCGGGGCCGGGCGGCCGCCGACGACGGCCACGCGGTACTTGTTCATGGGGTTTCCTCCGTGCGGGTGTTCAGGACGGTCGGCGTCAGGCGGCGTAGCAGCGGCGCAGCCAGCGGGCGGTTGCGTCGGGGCGCGGGGTGAAGGCCTTGCGGCGGTGCAGCACCCGGTGGTTGTCGAAGATCATGAAGTCGCCGGTGTCCAGGACGAGTTCGGCCGCCGGGATGGTGGCCAGCGCCTCGCACCAGCTGTCCAGGGCGGTCCGGGCGCGGTCGGTGACGCCGCGGGTGGTGCCGCGGTCGTAGCGGGCGCGGTGGCGGCCCGTGCCGTCGGGTTCGAGGATCGCGGCCTCGCGCAGCGGGCCGGTGACCCCGCCGTCGTTGGAGTCCGGCGCGCCGACCTCGAACTGGGCGGTCTGCAGGATCTGCCGGGTCTCGGCGTCCAGACGCACGACGACGTCGTCGAGCGCGGCGATCTCGGTGGGGACCTGCTCCTCGTTGCGTACCGCGTAGAAGGTCAGGTACGGCGGGGTGTAGAGACGGGGGTCGGAGCCCGGCCTGCCGAACGGCTGGTGGGGGTTGTCGGTGTGCCAGAAGAACTCCGAGTCGGCACCCCAGGAGCTGGTCGTGCCGCAGGCCGACGGGTTCGGTACGACGTTGCGGATGAGGTGGCCGTCGTTCTCGTAGGCGACGGCGAAGGGCGTGCCGCCGATCAGGCGGATCAGCCCCAGGTGGATGGCGTTGGTGACGGCCAGTTCGGGTTCGTTCCCGAAGCCGCTCACCGGGGTGGCGGGGAAGTCCTGGGCCGGCAGGTTGGACAGCACCAGGGCGTGCCGCGCGGCCGCGGTGAACACCTGGACGCTCTGCAGCACGTCACCGGGGAGATGGCGGCTGAGCGCGTACGCGCCGATGCCGGCGAGGATGGCGTCGTCGAGATCGGAGTCCAGTCGGGTCTCCGAGACGCGTTCCGAAATCTCCTTGTCCAGCAGGTCCCGGACGCTGTCGTCGATGCGGTGCCGGGCGAACTGGAGCAGGCTGGTCATCGTTTGTCCTCCGATCGGTCGTGGGCTCGTCTCCGCCGCTCGCCGTTCAGCGGGCCTGTGACGGGGCCGACGGGATCCAGTAGGTCGTCGTACCGGAGGGCCGGCTGCGGGCCAGGGGGTCCTTGACGACGCGGCCGAGCAGGCCGACGGGCGTCACTACGAGGCAGTAGACGAGGAAGAGCAGGAAGGTGCGCATGGGCGGTCCGTTCTCCCTGCACCCGGGCGGGGCGCCGGGGTACGTGAGGCGTGGTGGGACGTGGTGCTCAGTCGAGGGGGATCTCGGCGCGCCAGTCGTGCTCCTCCGACCAGGCGGGCTGGGCGCTCTTCTCCAGCAGGAAGCTGCCGAGCGCGAGCATGTCGATGTTGGTGCGCATGAAGCAGGTGTAGGCGTCGTCCGGGGTGTTCACGATGGGCTCGCCGCGCACGTTGAAGGACGTGTTGACCAGTACCGGGCAGCCGGTGCGGGCCTTGAAGGCGGTCAGCAGCCGGTGGTAGGCGGGGTTGCTGTGCTCGGTGACCGTCTGCACCCGCGCCGAGTGGTCGACGTGGGTGACGGCGGGGATGGTCGAGCGGTGCACCTTGAGCAGGTCGAGGCCGCCGGCACCGGCGCTGTCGGCGTCGAGCCGCTGGGCCGCCGTGACCTGGGAGACCACGAGCATGTACGGGCTCTCCTGCGGCAGGTCGAAGTAGTCGGTGGCGTCGGGAGCCAGCACCGCGGGCGCGAACGGGCGGAACGACTCACGGAACTTGATCTTCAGGTTCATGGTGGACTGCATGTCCGGGTTGCGCGGGTCCCCGATGATCGAGCGGGCCCCCAGGGCACGCGGCCCGAACTCCATACGGCCCTGGAACCAGCCGACGATCTTCCCTTCGGCCAGCCCTTCCGCGACCGCCTTGGCCAGCGTGTCGGGGTCCAGCCGCTGGTGCGGGATGCCGCGGGACTCCAGGTAGGCGGCGATCTCCTCGTCGTCGTAGCCCGGCCCGAGGAGCGAGCCGCTCATCGCGTCGCGTCCGGTGGCAAGGTGGTCGCGGCGCACCCCGCGTTCCATGGCGACGGCCTGGGCCGCGCCGAGCGCGCCGCCGGCGTCACCGGCGGCCGGCTGGATCCACACCTCGTCGAAGATCCCGGCGTCGATGATCTTGCCGTTGGCGACGCAGTTGAGGGCGACACCGCCCGCCAGGCACAGCTTGGACTCGCCGGTGCGTTCACGCGCGGTCCGCGCCAGCCGCAGCACGACCTCCTCGGTGACGGCCTGCACGGAGGCGGCGAGGTCGAACTCGCGCTCCGTGAGCGGGCCCTCGGGGTCTCGCCGGGGTCCGCCGAAGAGCTTCTCGAAGCCCCGGCCGGTCATCACCTGGCCGCGCAGGTACGCGAAGTACCGCATGTCCAGGCGGAAGGAGCCGTCGGCCTTGACGTCGATGAGCTGCTCGCGGATGAGGTTCGCGTAGCGGGGCCTGCCGTAGGGGGCCAGGCCCATCAGCTTGTACTCGCCGGAGTCGACCTTGAAGCCGCAGAAGTAGGTGAACGCCGAGTACAGCAGCCCCAGCGAGTGCGGGAAGCGCAGTTCCGCGAGGGGGGCCAGGTCGGTGCCGCGGCCGTGCCACAGGGTGGTCGTGGCCCATTCGCCGACGCCGTCGATGCACAGGACCGCGGCGGACTCGTAGGGGCTGGGGAAGAAGGCCGACACGGCGTGCGACTCGTGGTGACGGCGCACGGACAGCCGCGGCACCCGGCCCAGGCCCAGGGCGGCGAGTTCGGCCCGCACCCGGTCGGCGGTGCGCAGCTTGCCGGCCGGCCCGAGCCAGGAGGGGAGGGTGTCGCGGAAGGACGCGAAGCCGGTCGGGGCGGCGCCGAGGAAGGTGGCCAGGACCCGGCGGAACTTCAGCCGCGGGTCCTCGTAGTAGGCGACGGCGGACACGTCGTCCAGGCGTGCGCCCGCTTCCTCGAGGCAGTAGCGAACGGCCGCCGAGGGGAAGGAGGGGTCGTGCCGCCGCCTGCTGAAACGTTCCTCTTGGGCAGCCGCGACAGGCACGCCGTCGGCGATCAGCGCCGCGGCGCTGTCGTGGTAGAAGGCCGACACTCCCAGGATCAGGTCAGACACCGCTGCGTTCCTCCACGGAATTGGTGTGCGGGTTGTGGTCCTTGCGATCGGGCGCTGCCTCATCCCCGCCGGCCGGCCAGCCGCCCGCGGCGGGCTGCCAGCCGGGCGCCCACGCCGCTCGGCGGGTTCAGCGAGCGGTAGCCCACCCGCACGCGCTGCCAGGTCTCCGCCCGGCCGCCTGGACCGGGGGTCTCGGGCAGGGCGGCCATGAGGGTGTCCACCGCGTCCGCGGCCCACGCGGAGTGCCCGGTGGCGACGTTGTCGATGGTGTTGTGGATGTCGACGAAGCGCGTGCTGAAGCCGTACGCCTTCAGCGCGAGCCGGGCCCGGCGGTAGGTGCCGCCGACTCCCGACAGCTCCATCGCCAGGTTCAGCCCGAGCACCTCGGGCAGGAACGTCCTCGGGAACCGGCCGACGCACAGCCAGTACACCGGCAGCTCGAACGACTCGTCCCGGAAGCCGGGCCAGCGGGCGAACTCCGCCGAGGCGGTGGGCGGCAGGTCGACGCCCATCTCCTCGAGGACGTCCCGGTAGATGAGAGGGTGGTTCAACCGGGGCTCGCCGTTGCCGAGTTCGTCCCAGTACGTCTCGAAGAGCGAGTGCCCGATCTCCGAGGACGCCTGCTCGTAGTCGGTGAACCCCTGGAGCCAGCTGCCGTCGATCAGGGTCAGCGGCGCCGTCTGCACGGTGTCGTCGACGACGGCTTCCCGGGAAGGCAGCGGCACCTCGGCGTTCTCCTCGAACTCCGCCCCGTGCCGGTCGTGCCGGTCCTGGAGCCAGGGTCGCAGTCCTTCCCGTGTCCAGCGTTCCGGCAGCGGCATGGTCCGCTCGTCCATACCGTGCCGCGACCGGGCCAGCCAGCCGGCGACGTACCGCTTGGCCCAGGTCCGCAGCTCCGGGGTGTCGGTGCGGCGCATCAGCAGGGTGTAGGCCTCGCGTACGGAGGAAGGTGCGCGGCCCGGCGAGCGGTGGCCGGCGCGGAGGGCGGCGGCCACCGCGGCGGGAGCGGCGGGCGTGCTCTCCGTACGGGTCTCGGCGCGGGCGGGGCTCTGGGGTGCCGCCGGCAAGGAGTCGATCCACCGCCGGATGACGTTCAGGTCCTCCGGTGAGAACACCCGGAACATCGGCCCGCGCTCACCGACCAGCCCGCGCACCAGCGAGCTGGCGTGCGACCGGCCGGGCTTGACGAGTCTGCTGCGGGCCAGGGCGTCCAGCAGCGGGCCCGCGTCGGTACGGCACTCGGCGAGCCAGCGGGCGAGGGGCTTGCCCTCCAGCTGGAACTGGTGGTGGTACACGGAGCCCTCACGGGAGCGCTGCCGCATCAGTTCCGCCATGTCGAACGCCGGGTCTCCGGCCGCGACCAGCTCCGCGTACAGCGCCCCGGACCACTCGCGCAGCGCCCCCAGCGTCCAGGCGAAGCCCCGGCCCACCGCGGCCGCGGCCCGGTGGCCGCCCTCCTCGACCAGCTCGTCGACCAGGGCCCGGCACTGGAGCTCCGGCCGCTCCGCGACGTCGTCCCGCGGCACCGAGGGGTCCACCGCCTCCCAGTCGGTGCCGGCCGGACGGGCCAGCCTGACCATCCTGAGGGCGGGCAGCAGGCCGACCGTGCGCAGGCACAGGTCGGCGCCGAGCAGTTCGTCGCGGAACTCGTCCGGACGCCTGCTCATCGCCAGCAGCAGGCCGGGCAGCCGGAACGCCGTCTCGGGAATGCGCTGGTCGCCAGTGAGCCGGGCCGCCGGTACCGCGTGCTCCGCGAGCCGCAGCCTGCGCAGCAGCTCGAGGAAGGCGCTGCCCCGGGAGGCGTGCGGATGTCCGGCGCCCACGTCGGAGGCGTACAGCGCGAGGATCCGCAGCACCACGGGGACCTCGAAGTTGCCCGGCGCGCTCAGCCACTGCAGCCAGGCACCCGAGACGAGGGAGAGCGGGGAGCAGCCGAGGACGGCACGGCGTACCAGCACCTCCTCGTGCCCGGCGGGCCGGCCCTCCCGGTGCCCGGCGTCGAGCAGGCCCGTGAATCGTTTGCCCTCGGCCGCCGCCCAGTCGGCCGCCCGCACCACGAGGTCGTCGAGCGGGCCGTCCGCGACGGCCGCCCGGCGCAGTTCGGTGCGGACCTCCTCGACGAATCCGCCGTCCGGCAGCGATGCCTCGGGATCGGCGGCGTACGCGTACACGACCCGGGCGGGGCCGCCGTCGTCGTACATCCTTCTCCTTTCGAACGGCCTGTTTCTCCGCGGGAACGCGTCAGAACATGGGATAGATGGATGCGTCGTTCTTACGGTTGGCGCGCTTCTTGCGCCGGAACAGGACGTCCGCGAGCTTCCGCAGAAGGGACACGCGTCATCACCTTCTCTCAAGGGGAATTGCCAGAAGAACCGAAAGGGAAAAGGAGGGTCAGGAAAGTGCGAGCGTTTCGGCGAGAACGCGGGCCACCAGGTCGTAGCCGTGGTCGGTGTAGTGCGCCCTGTCCACGAAGATCCAGTCCCGTTCGGTGACCTCCTCGGCCACGACCGGGTTGAGGTCGACGTAGCGGATGCCGAGCTTCTCGCAGCCGGCCCGGAGCTGCTCGGAGAAGGCGCGGGCGACCTCCTTGCGGGAGATGTCGCCGTAGAGGGCCTCCCAGGTGCCCAGCTTGGAGATGTGGTCGATCTCGTCGAAGAGCAGCTGCTCCTGCGGCGCGTGCCGGTCCCGCATCCACAGCGCCATCGGCTGCAGTACGTACGTCAGCCGGGCCGCCGGCCCGGCCAGCCGCCGCCAGCTCTCCAGGTGGCGCAGGGTCAGCTCGGCGGCGGAGTCGATGACCGCCGGGATGTCGCGACGCACGTCGTCGTGGGTGGAGATGGTGCGGCGGCGCTCGGCGCGGCGGCCCAGGAGCTTGTTGCCGGCGGCCTTGCGGTTGCTCTCGCGGAGCTCCTCCATCTTGTCGAAGTACTCACCGCAGAACCAGAACGCGCCGTGGTCGCCCTGCTGCCACTGAGGCAGCCTGCCGACGGTCAGGTCGTTGAGCCCGGAGAAGACGACGATCTCCTCGATCTCCGGCAGCAGGTGGCGGTAGAGGGTGAACAGCAGCAGTTCCTGGGTCGAGTTGTAGCAGCGTCCGCCGAAGTTGAGCCACGGCGCGGACGGGGCGTGCTTGCCCCACAACCGGGAGGCGAGGGTGGTGGCATCACTGGTGGCGCCGATGCCGAGCACGGTGGAGCTGCCCGAGATCAACCGCACCGGACCGGCGGGCACGCGGCCGGCCGCGGAGGCCGTCTCTCCGTCCGGGCCGTGCGAGACGCGGAAGCCCGCCCGGTCCGTGTTGATGACGGAGGACCGGTAATCGGCCCGGTGGAAGTACATGAGGTAGGGCAGGTAGCGGGCTTCGCCGCGGTCGTCGAACCGCGCGTACTCCTGCATCTGGGGGGTCAGCTCGTCACGGTGGAGCTTCACGTGGTCGCACTCCTCGGCTGGTGCGGATGAGGGGGGGGAGGGAGGTGGCAGGGGAAATCAGGCCTGGAAGGGCTGGTCAGGCTGGCAAGGGGTGGTCAGGCCTGGAACAGCGGGCCGCGGTGCAGCTTGTGCTGGGCCGCCTGGGCCAGCGGCCGGACCACGAGCCGGTCGACGTTGACGTGCTGGGGCAGCCCCACCGCCAGCGCGACGCATTCGGCGACGTCGTCCGCGGTGAGGGGGCGGTCGACACCCTCGTAGACCGCCGAGGCCCGCTCCGCGTCGCCGCGCATCCGGTTGAGGGCGAACTCCTCGGTCATGACCATGCCGGGCGCCACCTCGATCACCCGGACGGGCTCGCCGCTCAGCTCCAGGCGCAGCGTCTCGGTGAGCGCGCGCTCGGCGTACTTGGCCGCGCAGTAGCCGCCGCCTCCCTCGTAGGCGGTGAAGGCCGCGGTGGAGGTCACGGTGACGACGGTGCCGCCCTGGCCGGCCCTGAGCAACGGCAGCAGGGCCTGGGTCACGCGCAGGGTTCCCAGCACGTTCACCGCGTACATCCGCTCCCAGTCCGCCGCGTCCGCCTCGGCCACGGATTCCGCCCCCAGGGCGCCGCCCGCGTTGTTCACCAGGACGTCGCAGGAGCCGAGTTCGGCGGCGAGACGCCGTACGGCCCCGTCGTCGGTGACGTCGAGCGGGTACGGTCGTGCGCCGGTCTCCTCGGCCAGCTGCCGTAGCCGCTGCGTACGGCGTGCGACGGCGACCACGTCGAATCCGTTCTTCGCCAGCCGGCGCGCCGTCGCCGCGCCTATTCCGCTGCTCGCCCCGGTCACCACGGCCGTTCCGGCCACCGACGCCACCGCCTTTCCACCCGTCCGGCATTCGATGCGGCCGAGGGACTTTCCGCAGCTGTCCTGTGGAATTCTCTCGGCCGTTCATCCGTGCGGTGGAATCCTCCCCACTCGGCGATGCGCGTTGAACCATGCCCATTGTTCGGAACTCGGCAATGCGGAAACCCGCAGGGCAGACAAAAGGAACACGGGAAGGTGGGGCGGGTGCCTCGGCCGAGGCGTTCCGGGTCGACTGGCGCGGGCCGGCGAGAGGTGTGCGATCGCAACGGCCGGCCGGCGGCGGCCGGCTTGACCGCGACGGCTCCGGCCGGAGTTGTCGTGGCGGCCCAGGGACGCGCCGAGGGCCCAGGAGACGAGGATCGGCGCGGCGACGGCGCGCAGGACGCGGACGTACCGGGCGACGGAGGCGGGCCGACCGCGGCCGGCCCGCCCCTACCCACCTTTTTGTGCGTACTTGGCAGCGCGCCCCTCTCCGCCGAAGCTGAAGGGGCGGGTGAACGTCAGGAGGCCGCGCGGGCGCCGATCTCCTGACCACCCAGCTTGTCCAGCCGCCGGTGCCCCCAGTCGGAGAGAGGAGAGAGGGCCTCGGCGAGGTCGCGGCCGAACGCGGTCAGGGAGTACTCGGTCTTCAGCGGAAGCACGTCGTACACCCGCCGGTCCACCAGGCCGTCCGCCTCCATCTCGCGCAGCGCCTGGGTCAGCACCTTCTCGGTGAGGCCGGGCACCCGCCGGCGCAGTTCGGCCGGCCGGTGCGGGCCGGACTCCAGCATCCACAGCAGCGTGGTCTTCCACTTGCCCTCGATCACGGCGATCGCAGCGGTCACCCCGCAGACGTTCGGATCGTGGCGCCGGTGCGCCATGCCGTACCCCCTTCATCAGCGATTACCCGATCACCCAGCAATTACTCAGTACGTTACGGGAGTTGAAGCATGTCCGTGCACACCGACCAGTCCCCCGCCGCCGTCACCGTACTCGGGCTCGGCCCGATGGGCCGGGCGCTGGCCGCCGCGTTCCTGGACGCCGGCCTGCGCACCACCGTCTGGAACCGCACCCCGGGCCGGGACGGCGACCTCGTCGCCCGGGGCGCGGTCGCGGCGGCGTCGGCCGCGGAGGCGGTCGCCGCCTCCCCGCTGACGGTCGTCTGCGTCGTCAACTACGACGCCTCGGACGCCGTACTGCGCCAGGAGGACGTCACCGCCGCCCTCAAGGGCCGCACCGTCGTGAACCTGAGCGCCGACATCCCCGACCGCGCCCGGGACACGGCCGAGTGGGCCGGCCTGCACGGCATCCGCTACCTGGACGGCGCGATCATGACCCCGACCCCGACCATCGGCACGCCCGACGCCGTGTTCCTGCACAGCGGCCCCGAGGAGCTGTACCGGGAGCACCAGCCCGTGCTGGCGGCGCTCGGCGGCACCCACACCCACCTCGGTGAGGACGCCGGACGGGCCGCGGCCTACGACGTCGCGCTGCTCGACATCTTCTGGACGGCGATGGGGGGCTTCGTCCACGCCCTCGCCGTGGCCCGCGCGGAGGGCGTCACCGGTGCGGAGCTCGCCCCGTTCGCCCAGGGCATCGCCGCGATCCTGCCGCCCCTGTTCACCGAGTTCGCCGCCGACACCGACGCCGGGACGTACTCGGGCGAGCTGAACCCGATCACCTCGGCCGCCTCGACCATGGCCCACGTCGTCCACGCCTCCGAGGCGCACGGCATCGACGCCAGCCTGATGCGCGTGATCGAGGGGCAGGCCCGGCGGGTCATCGCGCTCGGGCACGGCACGGACGGGTTCACCCGCGTCGCCGAGGTGATCGCCGGGCGCTGACCCCCGGAGTCCGTCGGAGCCGACCCGCCCGGAGCCCGTCGGGACGACAAGGGCCGCCAGGAGCCCGTCGGAACGACAGGGCCCGCCGGGAGCCCGTCGGACTGTGTCGCGCATCACATCCGCCCCATGTCACGTCCGGGCCGCCTGCTCCCATCTGGTGGGCGTCTGCAAGCGAGCCGAGGAGGACGGAACGATGAGCGCACAGCAGAAGACCGGCACGGAGACCGCGCACCACGTGGTGATCCTGGGGGCGGGATACGCGGGCATGGCCGCGGCTGTCCAGCTCGCGGCCCGGGTACGGCGGCGCGAGGGGGTGCGGGTGACCGTGGTGGACGCGCAGGAACGGTTCACCGAGCGCATGCGGCTGCACATGACGGCGACCGGGCAGCCGCTCGCCGAGCTGAGCATCCCGGAGCTGCTGGAGGGCACGGGCGCGCGGTTCTCGCGCGGCTGGGTCACCGCGGTGGACGCGGACGCGAGGACCGTGCGGATCGACGACGACCGGGTGCTGCACTACGACACGTTGGTGTACGGGCTGGGCGGGGTCGCCGACACGTCGGCGGTGCCGGGTGTCGAGGACCACGCGTACACCCTGAGCAGTGCACAGGACGCCGAGTTTCTGGCCGACCGGCTGGCACGGCTCGACAGCGGCACGGTGGTGGTCGCGGGCAGCGGGCTGACCGGCGTCGAGTCGGCCGCGGAGATCGCCGAGCAGCACCCGGAGCTGAACGTCGTGCTGCTGGGCCGGGCCGAGCCCGGTGCGACCATGAACCCGAAGGCCAAGGCGTACGTGCAGGCCGCGCTCGACCGGCTGGGCGTCCAGGTACGCGCCGGGGTCGAGGTGGCCAAGGTGCTGCCCGACACGGTCGAGCTGGCGGGCGGGGAGACCATCGCCGCCGACGCGGTGCTGTGGACGTGCGGTACTCGGGTGTCGCCGCTGGCGGCCGCCGCCGGGCTGGCCGTCGACGAGCGCGGACGCGTCGTCACCGACGCCGCGCTGCGGTCGGTGTCCCACCCGGAGGTGTACGCGATCGGCGACGCGGCCGCGATCCGCCAGGGGTACGGCGTCATGCACGGCACCTGCCAGGGCGGCATGCCGACCGGGGTGCACGCCGCGCTGTCGATCGACCGGGTACTCAGGGGGAAGCAGCCCAAGCCGTTCCGCTTCGGCTACTACCACACGCCGGTGAGCCTGGGACGCGGTGACGCCGTGGTGCAGTTCACACGCCCCGACGACAGCCCTCGCCGGATCTGCCTGACGGGCCGCACGGCCGTCCGGTACAAGGAGACGGTGACCGCCTCGCCCTGGCCGACGTACGGCCGTATGAAGAAGATGCCCGCCTCGGGCGCGTTCTGGCCCCGCGGAGGTCGCTTCACCCGGGTCCGGGAGGCCCGATGACCAACCTGACCGCCCACCCCGGCCATCAGGTCTTCCACGAGCACCGGCGGCTGCTGTTCTCCGTGGGCTACCGCCTCCTCGGCAGCGCCGCCGATGCCGAGGACGTGGTCCAGGACGCCTGGATCAAGTGGTCCGCCGCGGACCGCTCGCAGGTGGCCGACCCCAAGGCCTACCTGACGCGCATCGTCTCGAACCTGGCACTGGAACGGCTGCGCTCCACCCGGCACAAGCGGGAGACCTACGTGGGGCCGTGGCTGCCGGAGCCCATCCTCACCGGCGGGGATGCCGCCGAGGCCGTCACGGACGCCGAGTCGGTGTCGATGGCCATGATGGTGGTGCTGGAGACGCTCAGCCCACTGGAGCGCGCGGTGTTCGTGCTGAAGGAGGTCTTCGACTTCAGCCACGCCGAGATCGCCGAGGCGGTGGAGCGTTCCGAAGCCGCGGTGCGGCAGGCCGCGCATCGGGCCCGCGAGCACGTGCGGGCCCGCCGGCCGCGCTTCGCCGCCGACCGGTCGCGGCAGCGCGAGGCCACCGAGCGGTTCTTCGCCGCCGCGACCGGCGGGGACGTCAACGCCCTGATGGAACTGCTCTCCCCGGACGTCACCCTGTGGACCGACGGCGGCGGCAAGGTCCGCCAGGCCCTGCGCCCGGTCGTGGGCGCGGCCACGGTGGCCTCCTGGTTCGCGGCCATCGGCACCGTCACCTACCAGGGCATCGAGCCCGCCGACATGAAAGCCGAACTCGTCGGGATCAACGGTGGGCCGGGCATGGTGTTCAGCGGGCCGGGTCGCGTGATCGCCACCGTCACCTTCGACTTCGACGCCGACGGCCGTATCACCGCCATCCACAACGTGGCCAACCCGGACAAACTCCAGGCCGTCACCGACGGCACCACGTACGACATCGGGACGCGGTGAGCGTCGTCACCAGCGCGTCTCCGATCTCGTCGTCCGCCTCCGCCTCCGCCACCGCCGTCGGCGGCCGGGCGAGTCGAGAAAGGCGCCGGCCGCCGCCCGGACCGGGAGGGCCTCGCCGGCCGGCGCCTGCACGACGGTGGGCACCGCTTCCCCCTCGCCACGGACGACAGGGCCGCTTCACGTGCCGGCCGGGCGGCGCCGCGCACCTCCCGGCGCCGCCCGGCCGGTCCGGCTACGGCGCCTCCCGTTCGCGGTGCCAGCGGGCCAGGTCCGCCACGATCTGCGCGCGGCTCGGTACGTTCTCCAGCCCGAGAGGCTCGGCCGCGGCGCCCAGCACCTCCTGCAGTCGCCGCGCGGCGGCCCGCAGGGCCGGCCGGTCGGGCCCCGGTGCGTCCCCGAGGGAGAGCGCCACCCGGATGACGTCGGTGAAGAGGGACTGCACCCTCTTGAAGGCGAGGAGGCGCCGCAGGTCCGACGCGTATCCGTACGAGCTTCCCTCGCGGACCTCCTCGACGGCCGTGCACCACGCCTGGACCATCCTCCGCTCCTGACGCGCCGGATACCGCATGAGGTGGAGGTGGGTCGCCAGGTCGTAGAGGGGGTCACCGAACAGCGCCAGCTCCCAGTCGATCGTCCAGAGGCGCTGCTGCGGGTCGACGATGAGGTTCTTCCGGTGCAGGTCCGCGTGGAGGAGGCAGAAGGGGCGCTTCCGCAGCCCGGCCACGTGCTTCCTCAGCCGGTCGAACGCGTCGTCCGGCACGCCCAGCGCGCGGTAGAGGGAACCGAACTCGGCGCGGTTCTGCTCGTAGACCTGCTGCTCGGCGAAGACGGTCAGCCACTCCAGGAACCCGCCACTGTCCCCGTCCTCCGAGTGGTTCCGCGCACCGCGGCGTCGTTCCACCCCCAGCGTGCCCGGCGTGATCCGCGCCAACTGGCCGAACAGCGCCACGATCTGCCCGAGGATCACCGCGGGCACCCGCCGTCCCGGCGCGTGCGACGCGGCGAGCGTACGTCCCTCGATGAACGTCTGCACGCTCAGGCCGCCCTCGCTCGCGAGCACCGCGGGCACACGCTCGACCCGCCCGCTCAGGGAGCGCAGCAGAGCGTCCTCCGACTCGAAGTACCTGCGGTCGAACCACAGCACGGACCGGCGTGGCTCCCTGAACTTCACCTTGGTCCCGTCGAGCAGGGGGACCACATAGGACTCGTGGTGGTATCCGCTGAGCGGGCCCGTGACCAGGCTCGCGTCGCCGCTCACCGCCACCGCTCGCCTGCGGGCCGCGGAGAACCGTGCCGGTGTCATCCCCTGTGCTCTGCCCGTCCTGGTGGAGCCGATGGGGCGATGGGACGGGGCACCCTGCCGCACCGTTCCGTGTCGTCTTTGTCCGCCCGTACTCCGTGGGGCAGACTGCCGCGGTGACCGACACGGGATTCGGGCGGGAAGCCACCGAGAGCCAGGCCCGGCTGCTGCGCACGGTCGGGTCCGCGCGCGTGGTGCTGTTCGACTTCGACGGCCCCGTCTGCGATCTCTTCGGGGGCGCGGCGACAGCGGATGTGGCCGAGCACGTCAAGCAGGCGGCCCGGCAACACTGGGGACCTCTCGACCTCTCGGTCGAGGAGTGCCACGACTCCCACGGAATCCTCCGTCCGCTCAGGGACATGTACGAACGATCCGTACCCAAACCGAGCGCCCGCCCGCTGGAACTCGCGGAAGCCGCGGTCACGGCCCGGGAATGGGACGCCGTGCGCACAGCGCCCCCCACGGATCATCTGCACACCCTCGTGGGCCTGCTCCTCGACCTCGGCATGCGCCTGGCCGTCGTCAGCAACAACGCGGAGGAGCCCATCCTGGCCTGGCTCGGCCGTCTCGGACTGGGCCCGGAGTTCGACGGGGTGTTCGGCCGCTCCCCGCACGACGCGCGGCTGATGAAGCCGCATCCGGACTGCGTGCACCGAGCCCTGCGCCACCTCGCCGTTCCCGCCTCCGACTGCCTGCTCGTCGGGGACCAGCTCACCGACCTCGAGGCGGCCCGGTCGGCCGGGACCGGTTTCCTCGGCCTCACACGGCATGCGGAACGCGCACGGCTGATGCGGCAGAACGGCGCGGACGCGGTGGTCCCCTCGTATCTCCCGGTCGTACGGGCCGTAGGTGAGCTCCTGGCCTGTGGGTGACGGCCCCCGGCCGGCACGGGCCTCGCGGCGCTCGCGGTGGTCACGGCCTCGCGGTCGTCGCGGGCCTACCGGTCGTCGCGGTCGTCACGGCCCTCGCGGTCGTCGCGGGCCTACCGGTCGTCGCGGGCCTACCGGTCGTCGCGGTCGTCACGGCCCTCGCGGTCGTCGCGGGCCTACCGGTCGTCGCGGGCCTACCGGTCGTCGCGGGCCTACCGGTCGTCGCGGGCCTACCGGTCCAGCACCCGCAGTACCGGTTCGAGGGAGCCCACGATCACCTGCGCGCCGGCGTCCCTCAGCAGCTTCTCCTTCCGGTCGTTTCTCGCGTACCCCAGGAAGCCGACGCCGACGCTCGTGGCCGCGGCCAGGTCGGAAGGGGAGTCACCGACCATCAGGGTGGCGGGGGCGGGGACCTTCGTGGCGCTCAGGGCGAGGTCGAGGGAGTACGGGTCGGGCTTGAGACGGTGCAGGTCCCGGGTGCGGCCGTAGACGTGCGGGGAGAAGCAGGGCGACAGGCCGCGGCCGGCCAGGTAGGCACCGACCGCGCGCGGGGAGTTGTTCGTCACGACGGCCAGGCGGCACCCGATCGCCGACCAGGTGCGGATCAGCGGATCGGCGTAGGCGGTGGGCATCGCGGAGGGCACGGCGCGGAGCTCAGCCGACGTGCAGAACTCCTCCAGCCCGGCCGCCAGGTCGCTGCCGGGACACCGGCGGTCCACGGCCCGCAGCACCGCCTGCGGATCGCCGGTCCCCTGTTCGTGCGGGGAGAGCAGGCCCGCCATGCCGCGGTCCGCCAGCCACCGCACCATCTCGTCGGCGATCCGGCTCGCCCGGTACCGGGCGAACAGCCGGCAGATCGGACCGTCGAAGTCCCACAGTACGAGCCGTGCGCGCCGGACCGCGCGGCCCAGCGCCTCGTCGTCCGCCTCCACTGTCACCGGTACCGCCCGCTCCGCCTCATCGTTCTCCAGGTCATCGGCCTCCAGGTCATCGGCCGCTAGGTGAGGGCCATGTCCGAGGTGATGGTGTCCCAGAGGGCGTCGAACCACTTCTGCGACTCCTCCACGAACGTCGCGTCCCGGTGGCCCGCCCGCTTCAGGAAGGAGAACAGCAGCGACTGGGCGCCGAGGGCGTCGTACATCTCCAGCGTCCGGCCCTCGAACTCCTCCGCGCGCACGGTGAGCATGTAGTAGCCGATCAGTGCCTCATCGCCGTTGATCAGGTAGAGCTTCATCGGCGGGGAGTAGGGCAGGGTGCGGAAGGTGACGCGCACGTCGACGTGACGGGTGGTGCGCACGGCGCGCAGGTTGTGCTCGAGTACCTGGGCATGGGCGTTGCGCATCTGGAGCCAGCGCCGGTGGACCGGGTCGTCCTCCTCCTCCTCGACCAGGACGGGGAAGGCCAGCTTGGCGTTCCGCGACGGCATCAGGACACGGAAGTCGATCGACTCCGGGCAGATGTGACCCTCGTGGATGAGGCGGAGCGGCTCGCTGAGGGCGATCATCAGCGTCTCCGACGTGTGGCACACGACGTCCACCCGCACCCGCGGCGCCGAGAACGCCTCCGTCAGCCTCGACTTCAGCGCCGCCAACGCCGGCTGTGCCTCTCCTGCCCGGACCGGGGCGGGCTCGGCGATGCGGGGCGGGCTGCCCTTGCTCACGTTGGTGAGCAGGCCGTCCTCCTGGAGGGCCCGCAGTGCCTGGCGGACGGTGCCGCGCTCCACCTTGAACTCCTCGGCCAGTTCGGCCTGGGTGGGCAGGCGGTCGCCCGCCTTGAGGTCACCCCCGCGGATCCGTTCCCGCAGGATGTCGGCCAACTCCTGGGCCGAGAGCCTTCTGTTGCCGTTCACGGACGCGTTCTCCTGAGTCACGACCAAACGCTACAACTTCGACCTACCTACCGGGAGTTGCTTGAAACTTGTTTACAGGTAGTAGCCAAGTGGGGACAACTTAACAGAAGTTGGTTGCCAACTTGGTCTAGTTGGCGGAAGTTCCTTCCCAGACTTCCGAAGGGGGAAAGACCATGCCCGTCCTCACGCTCGTCTCCACGGTCTTCGTCGTCGCCTTCGAGGCGATCCTCCAGTGGCGGTACGGCGCCACTGGCATCGTCGGCCTGCTCCTGCTCACCCTGGGCATCAAGGCGAAGAGCCCGTCCGTCAGTTCCGCGGGCGCGGTGGTGCTGGCCCTCCTCGTCGCGGGGCCGGCGCTGTGACAGGTGGCGGGCCGGCGGCGAACAGGCCGATGGCGCGGGACGCGAAGAGACGCACCTGCCGACCTTGGCCGGTTTCGGCCGCCCCGGAAGGGCCCGGCACGGTGTTTCGCCGGGCACGGCCGGGGTCCCGCCGGAGTCGGGCGCAACGGCCGCGGGGCCCTCGGGCGCGCGGCCGTTCAGCCATTCCGGCCGGGGGACGAGCAGGTCACCGACGGGCGGCGGCGCACTCGGCGCCGCACTCGACGGCCGGCCGGTCCGACGCGAGGGAGCGACGCCCCGGCCGCGGACGACCGGTCCCGGTCCGGGCGCACCGCCCGCTGCGGGGGTTCCGTTTCGGCTCCGCGACCGATCACTGCAACTTCCCGCCATCTTTAGGTAGTTCGCCGAAAGGTGGGTACAGGGCGTTCCCAAGTAGGAATAACTAAGGCTAAGTTGGCAACCAACTTGAGCAATGTGGTCACACCTTTCGAGGGTTGGCCACCAAGGTGACAGGGGGACCACCATGCCGCTCATCGCCATCGTCGTCGCCGCTCTGGCCATCGGGTTCGAGCAACTCGTGCAATGGAAGTACGGGCCGATGGGAATCATCGCGTTCGTCGCGCTGTCCATCGGCATCAAGGCGAGGAACACCATGATCGGCGGTGTGGGTGCGGTGATCCTCGTGATGCTGCTCGCCCAGTCCGGCTGAACCGACGTACTGCTGTCCGGGCCCCCTTCCGGAGGGGAGCCGGGAGCCCGGACAGTCAGTCAGCACCACCGCACAACAACCACAACCACAACTGAATGCAGCACAGCAACGCAGCACCACAACTGAAGAGCGCGCTACGGATGCGCACACCCACCCGTCACCGGCAGAAGGGAGCCACTCTCAGAACATGTCCGGGCACCAAGGCCGCCTGGACGTACGCAGCAGGGCGTCGGCCACACGGGCGGCGCCCGCTCGTTCTTCCCGGACCCGGCCGAGCGCGGCCAGCCGTACGGCCGACTCGTCACCCAGCCACAGCGGCGCCAGCTCGCCCACGTCGAGCACCAGCTGGGCGCTCTCGGTGGTCGGCGTGCAGGCCGCCCCGTCCGGCCCGGCCTCCAGCCGCCACCGCCCGCCGGTCAGCCCTCCCCCGCTCTCGGCTCCGCTCGAGCGGGGGGACCCCCATCGGTCCACGACCTCCAGCACCAGGGAGCCCCGCCCCTCGTAGGTGCGCGCCTCCAGCGCCCGTACGACGTCCAGGATCCGCACCCACAGCCAGTCCGCCTGCGTGGTGATCCTGGCCGCGCGCGGGTCGGGCAGGAGGTGCGGGAGCAGGTCGTCGGGGGACCGCCAGCCGCTCTTCACCGTCATGACCCAGTCGATCGAGCACAGGTAGTGCCACAGGGCGCGCTCGGCGGCCGGTGTCACGGCCAGCAGCCAGTCGACGGTCGCCGTGTTCAGCGGCTGCTTGGCGTCGCCCCAGTGGTCGTCGGCCTTGTACGCGGCCAAGCCCTCGACCGCGCCGTCCGCCGAGCGGTACAGGGCGTAGAAGGGCTCGGTCCACGGGGAGCCGTTGAGGTTCAGCACCCCGGTCCGGGTCAGCCACCACAGCTCTGCCCGGCTGACCGCGCCCGGCTGGGCCCGGCGCAGCCGCTCGTGCAGCTCGGGGCCGAGTTTGCGGACGTCCTCGCCGTCCACGAGGTCGATCCGGCCGCCGTCCTCCGGGGCCGCCCAGCGCCGGTCGAGGCCGGCGCGCGGCACGTCGACCGTCCACTCGGTCATGGTGGTGGCGGGGCCGAATCCGTAGCGGCCGTAGATCGGGTACTCGGCCGCGATCAGTGTCGCGACGACGTCCCCGCGGTCCTTCGCCGCCGCCAGGTCCCGCGCCATCATGCGGGTGAGCAGGCCGCGGCGGCGGTGGGTCGCGGTGACGGTGACGTTGGAGATCGCGTCGGCCTGGACGAGGGCGCCTCCGACGGCGGTGATCTCCTGGTCGAAGGACCGGAAGGTCGCCACGCAGCGCTCACCGTCGAAGGCGCCGACCGACCGGCCGGGCACGAACAGGTTGCGGCGGGCCTCCAGTTGCTCCGCGGTGACGGCGGGCGGCATCAGGAACCCGGTGTTCAGGGCACGGTGCCAGTCGGGGAACTCGGCCTCGGTTATGGGACGTACGTCGATGTCGGCGGGGCGCGTCATGTGCTCACGGTAGGTCGGCGACCGCGCCGGCGTCGCACGATTTTGCCGGGCCGGACCGGCCCGCGACGGCAGCGTCCGCCCCGCCGCCGGGCCGCCTGGGCGCCGTTCCGCCGGGGCGAACGGCTCCGGTCGGCGCCGCGCTCGGCACCCCACTCGGTGCCCCACTCGGTGCCGCACTCGGTGCCGCACCGATCGGCGCCGCGCCGCCCGACGACCGCCCGCCCCCGTCCCTGCCCCGTCCCCGGCCCGCGGCCCGGCCCTTGTTCCCGCCTCCTCAGAAGGCGGCCCGGATCTCCCCCACCTCGCGTCCGCCGCCCAGCAGGGGCGTACGGCCGATGCGGTCGACCACGGGCGCCTCCACGCCCATCAGCGTCAGCGCACGGGCCAGTACCGGCCCCAGGGCCCGCGTCGCGCCGTCCTCGACCTTGAAGGCCAGGGCGCGGCCGTCGGGCAGGGCCACCGCCTGCACGGCCTCCGCGCCCATCTTGGAGAGCGTGCCGGGCACCTCGCGCATCAGCCAGGTGTCGGCGCGGCGGGTGCCCGCGACGTACTCGGGGTGGGCGCGCATCGCGTCGGCGACGCGACGCTCGGCCGTGCCGGGTTCGGCGCGGACGAAGGAGCGGAAGGCGCGGGCCAGCCCGACCAGGCTGATCGCCATCAGCGGCGCCCCGCACCCGTCCGTGCCGACGGCGGCGACCGGCTCGCCCGCGGCGTCCTCCACAACCCTGTGGATGATCCGCTGCAGCGGGTGGCCGGGGTCGAGGTAGGTCTCCGGGGGCCAGCCCTGCTGGGCGCAGACCGCCAGCATCGCGGTGTGCTTGCCGGAGCAGTTCATGGTGATCCGGTCGGGCGCCGCGCCCGACGCCAGGTACGTGTCCCGCTCCTCCGGGTCCAGCGGCAGGTCGGGCGGGCACTGGAGCGCGGCGGGGTCCAGACCGTACTCGTCCAGCATCTTGCGGACCAGGTCGCGGTGGAAGGGCTCCCCGGAGTGGCTCGCGGCGGCCAGCGCCAGCCGCTCCCCCGTGAGGTCGAGACCGGCCCGCAGGACTCCCGCCGCCTGCATCGGCTTGTTGGCGGAGCGCGGGAAGACCGGCGCCGTCACCTCCCCCAGCGCCAGCTCCACGGCCCCGTCGGCGCCCAGGACGACCAGACTGCCCCGGTGCCGCCCCTCGACGAAGCCGGACCGGACGACCTCGGCGAGGACGGGCGGGACGACGGGAGAGAGCGCGGACGTGGGCGCCGGCTCGGCCGGCTGGGACCGGGCCGACTGCGGCTGAGCCGACTGGGGCCGGGCCGACTGGGGCTGTGACTGGGACGGCTGGGACGGTTGCGGCGCGGGCATCGGCGGTGGCCTTCCGGACGGGTGACCCACCGCGGTGACACCCCGGGATCGCCGGGTCCCGGAGGGCGGCCCGGAGGCCGCCCCACGCGTCACACGAGCAGGTCGTCGACTTGTGCTTCCCCCTCACGGTACCGGCGTGCGATCTCCGCGCTGCAGTCGTCGGCCGTGCGCTGGAGGCGCTGCCTCCGCCGGGACACCTGCTGCTCATAGCGCACGAGCCGCCCCGTCCCGGCGGTCAGCTCGGCGTCGGTGCGGGCCGTCAGGTCGGACAGCTCCACCTCGCCGAGCATCTCCGCGGCCAGCCGTCGGCATTCCTCGCTGCGTGGCGTGCCGAGCGTCACATGGCGGGCGGAGGAACGCTGCCGGGCCGGGGCGTCGGTCAGGATCTCCGACAGCCGCTCGACGACGGACCCCCTCGCCGCGGTGGTCACCACGGACGCGGGACGGCGCCGCGCCAGCTCCGCACGCAGAATGTCGATACGCCCCTGCAGCAGTCGCCGCACGTAACTCAGGTCGGCTTCCTCGCGTTGCGCGTCCCGGCGCAGGGTGCGCAGCTCCGGCAGGCTCAGCGCGGTCAGGTCGTGCCCCGGAGGATCCGCGGGCAGCTCCGGACTGTCCGTGCGCTGCACGGGCGGCCGGGGCGCCTCCAGGCCACCCGGATATGTCAACGCGACAGTCCCAAGCGGCTGCCCCGTACTCGGTGTTCCCATGTGCATCAACCGTCCCCTCGACCGGCGTCTGGGAGCATCGTGCCACCCCAAGTGGCCGCTATGTGACCGAGTGCCCATGATCAGCCCCGATCGGCCCCAGATGGGGGGTTAGAGAGCGAAAAGAAACCCCGTACGGGCCCGTTTGCGGACGCCCCGGGGGGACACGGCATCATGACGGGATGCGTGCGGTGGTGCAGAGGGTGGACGGCGCGAGCGTCGTCGTGGACGGCGAGACCGTGGGAGCGATCGACGGCGAGGGCCTGTGCGTCCTGGTCGGTGTCACCCACGACGACACCAAGGAGAAGGCGGCGCAGCTGGCCCGCAAGCTCTGGTCGGTGCGGGTGCTGCACGACGAGAAGTCGTGCAGTGACGTCGACGCCCCGCTCCTGGTGATCAGCCAGTTCACCCTGTACGGCGACGCCCGCAAGGGCCGTCGCCCCACCTGGAACGCCGCCGCGCCCGGCGACGTGGCCGAGCCGCTCGTCGACGAGGTCGTCGCCCAGCTGCGCGCGCTGGGCGCGACCGTGGCGACGGGCCGTTTCGGCGCCCGGATGCGCGTGTCGCTGACGAACGACGGCCCGTTCACGGTGATCGTCGAGGTCTGACGCCCAGGGCCCGCAGGGCTGTCGGATCCCCGGGAATCCCGGGGATCAGCGCACGCTCAGGGCTCTACGACCGTCTCCTGGGCGGCCGCGGTCTCCTCCGCCATCAGCCGGGCGTCCACCGGCACGTTCCGCTTCACCAGGGCGAGGGCGACCGGGCCCAGCTCGTGGTGGCGTACGGACGTGGTGACGAAACCGATCTTGCGGCCGTCGGGGCCGTCGTCCGCGAGGCGGATCTCCGCGCCGGGCCCCGGCAGGTGGACCTCGCTGCCGTCCAGGTGCAGGAAGACCAGGCGGCGCGGCGGCTTGCCGAGGTTGTGCACCCGGGCGACGGTCTCCTGCCCCCGGTAGCACCCCTTCTGGAGGTGGACCGCCGTCCCGATCCAGCCCAGCTCGTGCGGGATGGTCCGGTGGTCGGTCTCGAAGCCGAGGCGGGGACGGTGCTGCTCGACGCGCAGCGCCTCGTGCGCCAGGATCCCGGCCGGCGGGCCGGCCTGCGCGGCGAACGCCTCCAGTTCCTCGCGCGGCAGGAAGAGATCACGGCCGTACGGCGTCTCCCGGACGGCGACGCCCTCGGGGACCTCGGTGATCGAGCCGGCCGGCACGTGCACGACCGCGATGTCGGCGGTGCGGTCGGCGACCTCGACCCGGTAGAAGAACTTCATCGACTCCAGGTAGGCGATCAGCGCCTCCTGGCTGCCGGGCTCCACGTGGGCCCAGACGGTCGTGCCGTCGTCGACGAGGTACAGGGCGTGTTCGATGTGGCCGTTCGCGGAGAGGATCAGCGCCTCGGTCGCCTCGCCGGCCGGCAGCTCGCTGACGTGCTGGGTGAGCAGCAGGTGCAGCCAGGTCAGCCGGTCGTCGCCCGTGACGGTGACGACACCGCGGTGGGAGAGGTCGACGAAGCCGGTGCCGTCGGCGAGGGCGCGCTGCTCGCGGAACAGGTCGCCGTAGTGGGCGGCGACGCCTTCGTCCACGCCCTCGGCGGGGACGGCGCCGGGCAGGGACAGCAGGGGGCTCTTCATACGCCCTAGCCTACGACTCGGTAGTTGAACCCCTCAGCGAGCAGTCCTCGCACCGGCCGAAGATCGCGAAGTGCTTCAGGTCGGTGTCGAAGCCGAACTGTTCCCGCAGCTTGTCGGTGAACTCGGCGGCCACCGACAGATCGGCCTCGATCACGTTGGTGCAGTCCCGGCAGACCAGGTGGATGTGGTGGTGCCGGTCGGCCAGGTGGTAGGTGGGCGCACCGTGCCCGAGGTGGGCGTGGCTGACCAGCCCGAGCTCCTCCAGGAGCTCCAGCGTGCGGTAGACGGTGGAAATGTTGACCCCCGACGCCGTCTTCCTCACTTCTCCGAGGATGTCGTCGGGGGTCGCGTGCTCCAGGGTGTCCACGGCTTCGAGCACCAGCTGCCGCTGCGGGGTCAGCCGGTAGCCGCGCTGCCTGAGGTCGCTCTTCCAGTCGGTGCTCACCACACCCACGAGTCTAGGACCTCTCCGGAGGGATCTACTTGAAATCCGAAGGGCCTACTGAATCCGAAGGGCCTACTTGAAGAAGGCGATCCCGTCGTCGGGCATGTCGTCGGGCAGGGCCTTGGCCCAGCGCTCGACGTCCTCCGGGGTGACGACCTTCTTCAGGTGCGCCGACATGTAGGGGCGCAGCTCGACCTCGGGGGTCTGCTTCTCGCCGACCCACATCAGGTCGCTCTTGACGTAGCCGTACAGCCGCTTGCCGCCGGTGTAGGGCTGCGAGGCCGCCGTGCGGGCCACCGCGTCCGTGACCAGGTCGATCTGGGGCTTCTGGTCGGCCAGCTCGCCGTACCAGATCTCGATGACGCCGTCGTCGCGGGTCATCGTCACCTCGACCTTGCGGTTGGCGTCGATGCGCCAGAAGCCGTGCTCGGACTCGAGCGGGCGGACCTTGTTGCCGTCGTTGTCCAGCACCCAGGTGTGCGACCGGTACTCCAGGAAGTCCCGTCCGTCGTGGGTGAAGGAGACCTCCTGCCCGAAGTTGCACTTCTCGGCGCCGGGGAAGTCGTGCACGCCCGCGCCCGCCCAGTCGCCGAGGAGGAAGGCGAGGGGGACGAGGTCCTTGTGCAGGTCGGACGGAATCTCGATCATGAGCGGACTTACTTCCTGGCGTCGGTGATCAGCGCTGGCCCTGGTACAGCTTCTTCACGGTCAGACCGGCGAAGGCGAGGACGCCGACGCAGACCAGGACCAGCAGGGCTTCGAAGAAGATCTCCACGGGGTGCTCCTTGAGCGGGGGGGGCATACGACAGGGCCGCCCCCAGCTTACGCGGCCCCTCCGGCCGCTTCCCGTCGGACTCCGCCCACGAAGGCGGCCCATGCGGGCGCGGTGAACAGGAGGGCTCCGCGGGCGGGGTCCTTGCTGTCCCGCACGGGGACGAGGGAGGGGAGGTTGGCGGCGACCTCGACGCAGGCGCCGCCGTCCTGGTTGCTGTAGCTGCTCCTGCGCCAGTCGGCGGTACGGAGGAGGTCGTCGGAGACCTCGACGCAGTTGCCGCCGTCCGGGTTGCTGTAGCTGCTCTTGCGCCACGTAATCGTGCTCAGATCGATGGCTTGCATGGCGCTTCCTCCAGCATCCGCTCGATGAACTCCCGCGACGCCCCCGGAGACAGGGCCATATCGCGCACCCGATCGTATCGGAGCTGGAGCAGATCAACGGCCTGAGTTTCTTGCACCAGTTCGCCTGAGTAGCCCGTTTCCACCCAAGCCACAGCTCGGCCGCTGGTGCCGCGCAGGAACATGGCGTCGGTGTTGGGCAGCCCGTGCAGCCCGGCCGATAGCAGCTGCACCTGGAGGGTGACGTTGGCACGGCCTCCCATCACCAGGAGATGAGACAACTGCGCCCGCCAATTAGCGGGTGCGCTCATCGGGCTGCGCAGCGCTGCCTCGGAGAGCAGGGCCCGGAACTGCGGCCCGCCCTCGGCCAGCAGCGGTTCACGCCGGCTCATGCGCGCCGCCACCTGCTTGTCCAGCTCGACGCCCGTCAGTCCGCCCTGGCTGAGCAGCTCCGTCGCGTACTCCGGCGTCTGGAGCAGGCCCGGCACGATGCTCGGCGAGTACTGCCACATGCTCACCGCCTCGGCCTCCAGGACCATGTACCGGCGGTACCGCTCCTTGAACTGCGTGGGATCGGCCACCGCCAGCTCCCACAGCGTGAGCAGCATGCCGCCCGTGCCGTAGTACTGGTCCAGCGCCTCGACGATCTCCGGGCCGCCCAGCGTGTGGCCGTTCTCCATCTTTCCGAACTGGGACGCGTCCCAGCCCACCGCCTCCGCCATGCCCCGCAGGGACACGCCCCGCCCCTGCCGGAGCAGCCGCAGCTCCTCCGCGAACCGCGCCCTCGGTCCCTGACTGCGACCCGTGATCGCCCTCCGCTGCGGCACGCCACCCCTCCCGGCTGTGGAATTTGTGGAATTTGGAGCGCCCGGTGTGGCACTAGCGGCCGTTTCCGGCCTGGCGACCCCCAGTCCGGGTCATGCTCTTACTGCCCACCACTACGCAGAGTAGGGCAACTGTCGCATTCCGTACAGACATTGACGTAAGGGAGCGGATCCGTGAGAACAGAACCGGCCACCTACGAGCCCGGCACCGTGCTCTACGACACCGCCGCCGCCAAGGTCGGTGAGTACCGGGGTCACAGCGGGTCGCGCGCGATGCTCCGGCCGCTCGGCGGCGGGCGGGAGTGGGAGGCGGAGCCGGCGGCGCTGCGCCCGGCGACCGACCGGGAGCGGCTCGGGGCGAGCCTGCGTGCGGTGAACGACCGCACTCTCGCCGCGCCTCCGGTCCCCGGCGAGCTGGAGCGGCCGCCCCTGCCGGTACCCGGCTGCGAGGCCTGCGCCTGGCTGGCCGACCGGCGGGAGGCCGCACGGGCGGCGTTCGACCACAGCGCGGTGACGGACGCGAACGTCCTGCTGCGCCAGCACCGGCGCAAGGAGCACGAGGGATGACGTACGACGGCGGACTGCCCTACGAGGAGTGCCGGCGGGCGCAGCGGCTCGCGCCGCGGCGGGACCGCGCTCCCCTCTCCCCCGGCTTCGCGCTGCCGCCGTTCCATCCGGACCACCCGCCGAGGCCCGTGCCGAAGCACAAGGCCCGGCACCGGCGGCGCACCCGGCTGGACGGCGCCACCGTCAGCGGCCTGCTCACCGTCCTGTGGGTCGCGACGCTGCTGGTGACGATCACCTTCGCCGTCTGACGCCGAGTACACAGGCCCCGTGGGGTCCGTCCGCCCGGCGGATCAGTGCAGCAGTTGGCTCTGCAGGACGACGGTCTGCTGGAAGGGCACCGCCCAGGCGCCGCCCTTGCGGCTCTGCAGGACGACGGCCAGCACGTCACCGGCGCCGAGGTAGGCCTGGAGCACCTGTTCGGCGCCGTACGGCTCGGGTTCGACGTAGAAGGTGTACGTGACGTCGTCGAACCGGGCCTCCTCCGGAACCCTCTCGCCGAGGAAGGTCTCGCCGGGCACGGACAGGTCCTCGCCCCGCACCGCGAAGGCCGGGTTGAGGGCAGGCGCGATGTGAAGGGCCTTCAGCTCGTCCACGACGGCCGCGGTGTCGAAGTGGAGCAGGTAGATCCGCGTGTGGGTGCCGTCCGGCGTGGTCCAGCCGCGGGCGGCGATGTGCCGCAGTCCCCTGTCGACGAGCATCCGCCGCAGGGAGTCCCGGTCCGACTCCACCTGGTACTCCCGGAGGAAGACGTCGGTGGGCAGCCAGCCGTCCTTTCCGCGCAGCGCCTTGTCCACCGTCGCGCCCTCGGGGGCCGGCAGGACCAGGTCGCGCAGGTCGGCGTAGTGGGCGCCCGCCGCGTTCTCCTCGGCGAACGGTCCCGGGCTGCCGGACGGCAGCGGTGCGGCGGTGAGCGCGGGGTAGTCCCACCGTCCGTCCGACTCGGTCGCCAGGCCGGGTACGTCCGTGCGCTCCACGCGGGTGACGCCGTACGCCGTCACCGACCCGACGGCCGCGAACACGGCGACGGCCGCGCTCCAGCGCAGCACCGCGCGCAGCACGCGGCGGTCTCGCTCCCCCGGCGCCGGCCGGGCGGTCTGCTCGGTCACACGGACTCCCCGGGCTCGGCGATGCGGTCGAGCTGTTCGGTCACCAGCTCGGTGAAGCTCTCGGTGTCGAACGGCCGCACACTGTCGGCGGTGACGGTGACCAGCACGTCTCCCTCGTAGGCGGCGCAGAAGACCATGTCGAGTTCCTGGTCGGACTCCGCGGACGGACGGAAGCACCTGGCGTCCTTGTGGCCCTTGATGCGCGGGCCCTCACGGAAGACGTCCATCGCCGCGAGGAACTCGTTCTGACGCGTCGCCATATCGCGTACCGCCGACCGGTTCCCCATGCGGGAGAGCACGATCGTCACCGTGGCCGCGCCCGCCTGTCCGTCGTCGGTGACGTGGCCGCCACCGGCGTAGTTCCGCATCGCCATGCCCGTGATGTGCCGGCGGTCGATCTCCTTTTCCAGCTCCTTGCGCTCGGAGCGGGGCAGGCCGGCCAGTGACTCCTTGCGCAGGGCGGTGGCCTGGGCGCCGCTCAGCGTGGCGTCCGAGCCGAACTCTCCGAGGTCGGGGCCGCGCGACCAGGCGTCGTTCCGGTACGGCACGAGGGTCTGGGCCAGGCCGGCGGCTCCGGCCGGGACCGGTGCCTGCTCCGCCTTCTTCTCCGGCGCGGCCTTGGGGAGCGCCAAGGTGGGGGCGCCCGGGCTGCGGTCGGCGTCCCTCACGGTCACGGCGGTGTACCCGGCGCCCGCGACGGTGACGGCCGCCAGCACGAGCGCGCTGCCGGCCACCGCGAGACGCCGACCACGCCCAGGCCGCGCGTCGACCGCGTCGGGCTCCACGGGCGTATCGGCCTCGCCGGAACCGGTGGAAGCGCCGGGCTCGGTGGACTCGCTGGAACCGGCGCTCGCGTCGGCTCCGGCGCTCGCGTCGGACTCGGTGAGAACGTCGATGCGCGGCGTCCTGTCCGGTTCGGCGGTTGCGTGGGACTCGGCGGGCGCGTCGGGGGGCGGTAGGGCGGAGGTGGGATGCGGCGGCTCGGGGACGCTGAGGGCCGGGAGCGCCGGCTCGCCGTTCCGGTTCTCGTTCACAGGCGCTCCATCTGCCGCTCGGCCAGGTCCAGGATCGTCTGCTTGCTGATCGGCTTGTCGCCGTTGACCCAGATCTCCATGGCCACGTCACCCCGCCGGGCGTGCGCCTCCGCGGTGTACACCGGCGGCTCTCCCGGCTCGCCGGTGGGCAGCCCGTGGACGTACGCCCGCCCGTCCCCGGTCCCCGGGACGGGCCAACTGTCGGTGTCCTCGTCCCGCATCGCCCAGTACTTCGCTACGGCGACCTTCTCCCCCACCACCAGAACCTCCTCCTGACGGAACTGGACCAGCCGGATGCTCACCGCGTAGGAGCCTTCGACGTACCAACCGCCGACGGCCGCCCGGCGGAACTCGTCGTGGAGCAGCGCGGCGAACTGCACGCCCGGCCGCTCATAGGTCTCCGCGTACGTGGCGAGGTCCATCCAGCCGTCCTCGCCCTCCGGCCACTCGAGGTCCTGGGCGGCGCGCGGCTTCTCCAGCAACAGCTCGCGCAGGTCGCCGTCGGTCCGCACCCTGCGGTCCTGCGCGGCGGGCAGCCGCTGCGGCACCTCACCCTTGCCGGGCGCGGCCAGCGGCCGGGCCAACGACGGCAGCTTCGTCGGCTCCCGGTCGGCCTGCACGAGGTAGCCGGCGCAGACGCCGGCGACCAGCCCGAGTACGGCGGCGGTGCAGATGAGCACGGTGGTACGGCCGCGTCGACGCGGCCGTGGCTCCGGCACCGTCCCGTCGGCCGGCGGCGTGCCCTCCGTTCGCGGTTCCGCTTCCGGTTCCGTTTCCTCTTCCAAGACGTCCCCCCACAGAACGTGTATGACGCATTCGATCAGTCGCGCGCACAGGAGACCCACAGCCTGGCGCCGGGGTTGTGATGGCGTTGATTACGATTCGGCCATGGCGAAGAAGCTCGTGATCAAGGTGACGGCGGGGGCGGACGCGCCCGAGCGGTGTTCTCAGGCGTTCACGGTGGCGGCGGTGGCCGTGGCCAGCGGTGTCGACGTGTCGCTGTGGCTGACCGGGGAGTCCGCCTGGTTCGCGGTGCCGGGGCGCGCGGCCGAGTTCGAGCTGCCGCACGCCGCGCCGCTGCCGGACCTGCTGGACTCGCTGCTGGCGGGCGGCCGGGTGACGCTGTGCACGCAGTGCGCGGCTCGGCGCGACCTCACCGAGAAGGACGTCATCGAGGGCGTACGCATCGCGGGCGCGCAGGTCTTCGTACAGGAGGCGCTGGCCGACGACACCCAGGCCCTCATCTACTGACCTCCTCCCCGAAAAGCGTGAACGCCCAGCACCCAAGTGTCCTCCAACCGCTCATTCGAGCGCCCCGAGGACACCAGGGCCGAAGTGTTCACGCTTCCGACTCCGTCGGGCGCCGGCAGGACCAGGTCCCGCAGATCGGCGGCGTCCCTGGGCTCCGGGGAACGGGCTCGCGGCCGGGGCGTGGATCGATGCGACCGTGCGCCCACGGGGCATGGCCGGGACCGTGCCCCTACGGGGCGCGGGCTATGGGAACCGTGCGCCTACGGGGCGTGGGTCCGCGAGGCATCGGTCCTAGTGACGCCCCTTCCTGCCGTCCAGCTCGTCCCACCACTCGTCGGACTGGGCGTCACCCGACGGGTCGTCCCACCAGCGGTCGTCGGGGCCGCGGCGGTTGGCGACGACCGCGGCGAGCGGGGGGATGACCATGGCGACCACGCACATGCCGACGGCCGCGGGGACCGACCAGAGACGGACGACGCCCCAGGCCAGGACGAACAGCCCGATGCAGACGCCCATCATCACGAAGTAGATGTGCCGCCGCCGTGCGTACATACGTCCAGGGTAGGTCCGGACGCGGGACCCGACAGGAGCCCGGAGGCGGTACCGGACACCGGACCGGACACGGGACCGGACACGGGACCGGACACGGGACCGGACACGCCGGAGGGCCGCACCCCGGGCGGCGTCCAACCCGCGGGGTGCGGCCCTCCGGCCGTCACTGGCCGTCAGACGGCGATCGCGACCTCGGCCAGCCCACCCGGCTGGGCGACGACCGTGCGGTCGGCGCTGGCGCCCGGGACGAGTGCCCGTACGGTCCAGGTGCCCTCGGCCGCGTAGAACCGGAACTGGCCCGTGGCGGAGGTCGGGACCTCCGCGGTGAACTCGCCGGTGGAGTCCAGCAGACGGACGTAGCCCGTCACCGGCTCGCCGTCGCGGGTCACCTGGCCCTGGATCGTGGTCTCACCCGGCTTGATCGTCGAGGCGTCGGGGCCGCCGGCCTTCGCTCCGCACATGTCGTACTCCTGAAGGGTTGGGAAAGGTCGGTCGGGTGTACTACCCGCTTGCTTACTTGGCCGCGCCGAGCTCGATCGGCACGCCGACGAGGGAGCCGTACTCGGTCCAGGAGCCGTCGTAGTTCTTGACGTTCTCCACGCCCAGCAGTTCGTGCAGGACGAACCAGGTCAGGGCGGAGCGCTCACCGATGCGGCAGTAGGCGATGGTGTCCTTCGCCAGGTCGACCTGCTCGTCCTCGTAGAGCGCCTTGAGCTCGTCGTCGGACTTGAAGGTGCCGTCGTCGTTGGCGTTCTTCGACCACGGGATGTTGCGGGCGGACGGGACGTGGCCCGGGCGCTGCGACTGCTCCTGCGGAAGGTGGGCCGGGGCGAGCAGCTTGCCGGAGAACTCGTCGGGCGACCGGACGTCGACCAGGTTCTGCGCGCCGATGGCGGCGACCACGTCGTCGCGGAAGGCGCGGATCGCGGTGTTCTGCGGCTTGGCCTTGTAGTCGGTGGCGGGGCGCTCGGGCACGTCGGCGCCGTCGACCAGCTCGCGGGCGTCCAGCTCCCACTTCTTGCGGCCGCCGTCGAGGAGCTTGACGTTGTCGTGGCCGTACAGCTTGAAGTACCAGTAGGCGTAGGACGCGAACCAGTTGTTGTTGCCGCCGTAGAGGACCACGGTGTGGTCGTTGGAGATCCCCTTGGCCGACAGGAGCTTCTCGAAGCCCTCCTGGTCGACGAAGTCGCGGCGGACCGGGTCCTGGAGGTCCTGGGTCCAGTCGATCCGGATCGCGTTCTTGATGTGGTTCTTCTCGTAGGCGGACGTGTCCTCGTCCACCTCCACGATGGCGATGCTCGGGTCGTCCAGGTGGTCCTGCAGCCAGTCGGCGTCGACCAGTACGTCGCTGCGGCTCATGATTTCTCCTCCGGGGCAGTTGGCGGCGGGGCGTGCGGTGAGACGGTGTGCGCGCTCGGGCCGGAGCGGCGCGCGGGTGCCCTGACCAGGGCGGTGAGGGGGACCGGACGGCGGCGTCGCCGTCCGCTCAGAAGGTGCGACAGAGCATGGCGGCAACGCGGCACAGGTCCACTGCCCGCCGCTTCGTGAGATCCGCCTGTCGCTTCATGAGTCCTGATCGTAGGGACGGACGGTGGGCCATGTCACCGACGTGTCGCATGGTGAGACATGATCGTCCGCGATGCGGGACAACAGAGGGTTGGGGAGTGCCGTCGAAGGGTGCCCGACGCAGGACGACCGGCGCTCCATCTGCGGTACGGACGGTGCCGTCTCGCCTGTCGGACGCCCGGTCGTCGTTCGCCGCCTATCTCCGGCAGCCGGCCGTCGCCCTCTCCGGCAGCCGGCCGTCGTCCTGCCCGGCAGCCGGGCCGTCGTCACCGGCAGGCCGACCGTCGTCCTACCCGGCCAGCACGACGTTCGAACCCTTCACCGAGATCTCGACGCCGTCCTTCGCCGCCTCGACCTTGTCCAGCTCGATGCCGCCGGGCAGTTCGTCGATGGACTGCTGGAAGTCGGTGATCGCCCGGATCCGGGACTCGGCGAGCTGCTTGCCGCCGATCTCCGGCAGGCCTTCGGCGACGACCTCCACGTCGTTGTCCTTGACCGTGACCGTGCTGAGCACCTCGACCGGCTGGGGCACGTCGACGCCCATCACGGTGGCCGCGAGCGACACCTTGATCTTGCCGTTGCCGCCGTCGGAGAGGCCGATGACCTTGGCGGTGACACCGGGCGCGATGGCCGTGGGCTCGGACTTGGCGGCCTTCATCAGCTCGTCGTAGCCGACGGTCGCGGTGCCGGTGGCGGTGGCGGCGGTGGCGGAGCTGTAGTCGCTCGAGAACTCGACGCCCTTCATGTTCGCGCGCAGGTTGTCGATCATGATCTTCTCGCCGCCGTTGCCGGTGGACGCCTCGTAGTCGTCGATGCCGACCTCGACGTCGTCCAGCTCGCCGCCGACGACCTGGGTGAGGAAGGGGAAGCCGTTGATGGAGACGTCCGGCGCCGAGGCCAGGTTCTCGGTGCTGCGCAGCTGGTCCGCCGCCTCACCCTCGGCGAAGTTGACCGCCAAGCGGTCCGCGATCACGAAGAGTCCGCCCAGGATCACGACGACGATCAGCAGTATTCGCAGTGCACGCATGCGGTGTTCCTCAACCCTGGGCGGTCAACGACGACGGTCCCCCGACGGCCGGCGGCCGTACAGCGCGAGGGTAACGCGGCAGGGAAGGGCCACCGGGGTTTTGTCGATCACCTGTGACAGGGGGCGGCCCGGCGCGGCCCGGGGAGCGCCGCGGCCGGGGAGCGCCACCCCCGGGGAGCACCCGCGGCCGGGGAACCCCGCCCGGGGAGCGTACGGCCCGGGGCGGTGGCTCAGCGGCTCAGCCGAACGCCCGGCCGAGCACGTACACGGCCGGTGCCGCGGCCGCGAGGGGCAGCGCCACGCCCGCCGTGAAGTGGACGAACCGGGACGGGTAGTCGTAGGCCGCCACTCGGTGGCCGATCAGCGCGCACACCGCCGCTCCCGCGCCGAGCAGCGCCCCCGACGTCCCGAAGTCCGTCATCGAGCCGACCGCGATCCCCGCCCCGGCCGCCGCGAGCAGCGCGGCGACCACGGACACCGGCGTCGGCAGCGGCAGGGCGCGGACCACGACGGCGACGGCCACCGCGATCGCGCCCACGGTCACCGCGTCCGCGTCGGCGGCGAGGTACCCGCCCGCGACGACCGCCAGGGCCGATGCGGCGACGGTGGCCATCAGGCCGTACATCCGCTCGTCGGGGTCGGCGTGCGAGCGCAGTTGCAGGACGAGCGACAGCAGCACCCACACCCCGAGCGTGCCGAGGATCGCCGCCGGGGAACGGTCGGACACCAGCATCGCCGCGTCGGCGGCCAGGGCACCCGCGAAGCCCAGCGCGATGCCCTGCCGGGCGGGCCACATGCCGTTCAGACGGAACCAGCCCGCCGCGGTGACGGCCTGGAGGGCGACGAGCGGGACGAGGAGGGCGTACGTGCCGAGCGCCGCCGATCCGGCCAGCAGCAGCCCGAGCAGCGCGGTGAGCCCGGCCGGCTGCATCCCCGGGTCGATGATCGGCGAACGCCCTTCGGCACGGGCGCGCTGCGCGTCGGTGATCCGGGTGTTCCCGGCGATGGTCGCGGGACCGTAGCCGGGCGCGTCGGAGGCCGCGGGGGCGGAGGGTTCGGGGGCGGAGGGCGCGGGGGCGGGCACGGGGTCGGGCGCAGGGGGTTCGTACGGCTGGGAGTGGGGCTGGGGGTGGGGCTGGGGGGCGTAGGCCTGCGGCTGTGCCTGGTACGGCGGTGACTGTGCCTGGTGCGGCTGCGCCCGGTACGGCTGAGGCTGCGACGGATACGGTTGCGGCTGCGACGGATACGGCTGCGGCTGCGGCTGCGGCTGTGCTGCGTAGCCCCCGGTCGTCCCGTACGGCGTGCCCGTCGGCTCCTGATGGCCGTGCGGCGGCTGCGTCGACAGGGGCGGCAGATACGCCGTCTCCTCGGCGGAGACCGGCGGCTGCACCTGGGTCTCCCAGGTCTGCCCCTGCCACTGCTGCGTGTACTGGGCCGCGTCCGGGTCCTGGTAACCCTGGCCGTCCTGGTACGCCTGCTGCGCCTGCTGCGCGGGCCACGCCTGGGCGTCGTACGCCTCGTACCCCTCGTACGACTGATGCGGCTGATGCGGCTGATGCGGCTGGTTGGTCATCGCTCACCCTCCTGCGAACGGCGGGAGCACCTCGACCGTGCCGCCGTCGGCCAGCCGTACCGTCTCATGCCCGCGGGTGCCCACGGGGTCGCCGTCGACGAGGAACGAGCAGCGCAGCAGCACGCGCGTGAGTTCGCCGGGGTGCCGCTCGCGCACCGCGCCGAGCGCGTCGGCGAGCGTGGCCGCCTCGTACGGCTCCTCGGCCACCCCCGCCGCGGCCTTCGCGGCGGCCCAGTAGCGCACCGTGACCTTTGCCATCTGCATCCTTCGTCGCCGGTGCCGATCGGCGTCCGTGTCGACCGGCAGTGAACACATGCAGGCTAGCCCGCCCGGGACGCGGCCCAGTCGCCGATCCGGCGCAGCAGGTCCTCGTCGGACGCGTGCTCCGCGTGGCCCATGCCGGGCTCCAGCCACAGTTCGCCGTGGTCACCGGCGGCCTCGGCCAGCATCCGGGGGTGGTCGAGGGGAAAGTAGCCGTCCTGGTCGCCGTGGACGACGAGCAGCGGTGTCGGCGCGATCCGCCCCGCCGCCTCCACCGGCGACAGCGGCACCGGGTCCCAGTCCCGGTGGTGGATACGGGTGCGCAGGCCGTAGCGGCCCACCAGGCGCCCGGCGGGCCGCATCACCAGCCAGTGCAGCCGGCGCATGGGCGCCGTTCCCCGGTAGTACCAGCGGGCGGGGGAGCTCACCGACACGACGGCGTCCGTACGCGCCTCGCTGTCGGCGCCGTACAGCGCGGCGTGCCGCAGCACCACCGAGCCGCCCATGGAGAAGCCGACGGTCACCACGCGCGCGTGCCCGAAACCGCGCGCCCAGGTGACCGCCGCCGCCAGGTCGAGCACCTCGCGGTCGCCGACGGTGGACCGGCCGCCGGACGCGCCGTGCCCGCGGAAGGAGAACGCGACCACGGCCCCGTGGCGCGCCAGCGCCGCCGCGATCCGCCGTACGTGCGGGCGGTCCGCGTCGCCCGTGAAGCCGTGCGCGATGACGAACACCAGGTCAGCGGCCCCGCGGCCGGCCGCGCCGGGCTCGTACACGGCGTCGATCCGGACCCCGTCGGATGCGCGCAGGAAGGTGCGTGACGGCGTGCGGCGCGGCGTCCCGCGGGGCGTCTCGGGATGCGGACGATGGGTGGGACGCGCCACATGACCCGCCGGTCGGTTCCTCATGTCGGCTATTCTGCTGGGCAGAGGACTCGGGCAATGTAGCCCCCGGGTCCTTTTGTGCTTCCGGGAGCGACGCGCGGCGTTCATCTCCCGGACGCGCGGTGGGCCCCACGGCCAACGGGGTCCGCACCTGTACGAAGCAGTGCCGTAAACGTCCTCGCAGGGACCCAGGAGGAACCAGACGTTATGGGCGAGCGAAACGTGCACGACCGCAGGACGACCCGGGCAGGTGGGGCGCGATGAGTTCGCTGCTGCTCCTGACCAACGCCCTCCAGCCGTCGACGGAGGTGCTCCCCGCCCTCGGCCTGCTGCTGCACAGCGTGCGCGTCGCCCCGGCGGAGGGACCCGCCCTCGTCGACACCCCCGGCGCCGACGTCATCCTCGTCGACGGGCGCCGTGACCTTCCCCAGGTCCGCAGCCTGTGCCAGCTGCTGCGGTCCACCGGGCTCAGCTGTCCGCTGGTCCTCGTCGTCACCGAGGGCGGCCTGGCCGCCGTCACCGCCGACTGGGGCATCGACGACGTGCTGCTGGACACCGCCGGTCCGGCGGAGGTCGAGGCCCGGCTGCGCCTCGCCATGGGCCGCCAGCAGATCGTCGGCGACGACTCCCCCATGGAGATCCGCAACGGCGACCTGTCGGTGGACGAGGCGACGTACTCGGCGAAGCTCAAGGGCCGGGTCCTGGACCTGACCTTCAAGGAGTTCGAGCTGCTGAAGTACCTCGCCCAGCACCCGGGCCGGGTCTTCACCCGCGCCCAGCTGCTCCAGGAGGTCTGGGGCTACGACTACTTCGGCGGCACCCGCACGGTCGACGTGCACGTACGGCGGCTGCGCGCCAAGCTCGGCCCCGAGCACGAGTCGCTGATCGGGACCGTCCGCAACGTCGGCTACCGCTTCGTCACGCCGGAGAAGCCCGAGAAGTCGGAGCGCGCCTCGGAGGACGCCAAGGCGAAGGCGAAGGCCCGGTCCCAGGCGCAGGCGGAAGCGGGGTCGGACACCGCGGCGGAGGCGACGTCGGCCAACGCGTGAACCAGGGCGTGAACCAGGACGTGAACCAGGTGTGAACCAAGGTGTGATACGCCCTGCCCGGTACGGTTCCATCCGCGTAGACTCCGCGCGTGGCCAAGGTGACTAGGGATGATGTGGCGCGACTGGCGGGGACTTCCACCGCCGTCGTCAGCTATGTCATCAACAACGGACCCCGGCCGGTCGCCCCGGCCACGCGCGAGCGTGTACTCGCCGCGATCAAGGAACTGGGGTACCGGCCGGACCGGGTCGCCCAGGCGATGGCGTCACGGCGCACGGACCTCATAGGCCTGATCGTGCCGGACGCGCGCCAGCCGTTCTTCGCGGAGATGGCGCACGCGGTCGAGTGGGCCGCCTCCGAGCGCGGGAAGATGGTGCTCGTCGGCAACTCCGACTACGTCGGCGAGCGCGAGGTCCACTATCTGCGCGCCTTCCTCGGGATGCGCGTCTCCGGCCTGATCCTGGTCAGCCACGCCCTGAACGACCTGGCCGCCGCCGAGATCGACGCCTGGGACGCCCGGGTCGTCCTGCTGCACGAGCGCCCCGAGGCCATCGACGACGTCGCCGTCGTCACCGACGACCTGGGCGGCGCCCAGCTCGCCGTACGCCACCTCCTGGAGCACGGATACGAGTACGTCGCCTGCATGGGCGGCACCGCCGAGACCCCGTCCGTCGGCGACCCGGTCTCCGACCACGTCGAGGGCTGGACGCGCGCGATGAAGGAGGCCGGGCTCTCCACCGAGGGCCGGCTCTTCGAGGCGCCGTACAACCGCTACGACGCCTACCGCGTCGCGCTGGAGCTCCTCTCCGGGCCCAGGCGTCCGCCCGCGATCTTCTGCTCCACGGACGACCAGGCGATCGGCCTGCTGCGCGCGGCGCGCGAGCTGCGCATCGACGTCCCCGGCGAGCTGGCGGTCGCCGGCTTCGACGACATCAAGGAGGCGGACCTGGCCGACCCGCCGCTGACGACGGTCGCCTCGGACCGGTCGGCGATGGCGCGGGCGGCCGTGGACCTGGTCCTGGACGACGGTCTGCGGGTGGCGGGCTCACGGCGGGAGCGGCTGAAGGTGTTCCCGTCGCGGCTGGTGGTACGGCAGTCCTGCGGCTGCGAGTAGCTCTTTATATCGGGCATACGAGGTTCTGCCGGGCTTCTCAGGCAGCACTCAGACCGCTCTCATACGGGGGCGGGAAGCTCATGAACATGACCGAGAGCCTCCGCCGCAGCGGCGAGTACGAGCACGCGCACGAGAACCCGTACGGCAGTCCGTACCAGGGCACCCAGCAGCACGCCTCCTCTCCCGTCAACCCCGAGTGGCCGCCCCCGCCGGCGCAGCCGCCCGCCGGGCCCGCGCAGGCGGCTGCTCAGCCCGGACAGCCCGTGCAGGCCGCTCAGCCCACGCAGGCCGCTCAGCCCACGCAGGCCGCTCAGCCCGGACAGCCCGAGCCGCCCGCCCAGTTCGAGCAGCCCGAGCCGCCGCGCAGGAAGCGCACGGTCCGTCGCGGCCCCGCCGCCCTGCTCGCGGCCGTGGCGATCGTCGCGGCGGCCGTCGGCGGCGGCACCGCGTACGGCATCCAGGAGCTGACCGGCAGCGACACCGTCGTCTCCAGCGCCACCAGCACCAACGTGGTGCCCGCCGGTCAGAAGGGCACGGTCGCCGGGGTCGCGGCGGCGGTCAGCCCGAGCATCGTCGAGATCAGCGCCACCTCCAACGCCGGCTCCTCCACCGGCTCCGGCGTGATCATCACCGGCGACGGCGAGATCATCACCAACAACCACGTCGTGTCCGGCGCCTCCTCCGTCAAGGTGACGACCGGCGACGGCAAGCAGTACGCCGCCCGGGTCGTCGGCACCGACAGCAGCAAGGACCTCGCGCTGATCAAGCTGGAGAACGCCTCCGGCCTGAAGGCGGCGACGCTCGGCGACTCCGACGGTGTCGGGGTCGGCGACCAGGTCGTCGCGATCGGCTCCCCGGAGGGCCTGACCGGCACCGTGACCAGCGGCATCGTCTCGGCCCTGGACCGTGACGTGACCGTCTCGACGGACGAGGGGCAGCAGCAGCAACAGCAGCGGCAGGGCGGCGGCTGGCCGTTCGAGTTCGGTGGTCAGGAGTTCAACGGCGACACCGGCTCGTCCACGACGACGTACAAGGCGATCCAGACCGACGCCTCCCTCAACCCGGGCAACTCCGGCGGCGCGCTGATCGACATGAACGGCAACATCATCGGCATCAACTCCGCGATGTACTCGTCGGCCGAGTCCTCCGCCGGTGCGGGCAGCGTCGGCCTCGGCTTCGCCATCCCGGTCAACACCGTCAAGGCCGACCTGCCCGCGCTGCGAGCGGGCGCCGACGGCTGAGCGGGTACGGAAACGTACGACGCGACGTGCGACGCTGAAGGCGTTGGCAGCCCGCACCGACCCACCGCCCGCACCCACCGCCCGTACCCACCGCCCGTATCCCACCGCACCCGAGGACTGACCCCGAGCCATGAGCCCCGCAGACGGCGACCGCGACCGTGACACCCAGCGCATCCTGATCGTCGACGACGAGCCGGCGGTCCGCGAGGCCCTCCAGCGCAGCCTCGCCTTCGAGGGGTACGGCACCGAGGTCGCCGTCGACGGCGCGGACGCCCTGGAGAAGGCGGCGGCCTACCGGCCCGACCTGGTCGTCCTCGACATCCAGATGCCCCGCATGGACGGCCTGACCGCCGCCCGCCGGATCCGCGGCGCGGGCGACACGACCCCGATCCTGATGCTGACGGCCCGCGACACGGTCGGCGACCGGGTGACCGGCCTGGACGCCGGCGCCGACGACTACCTGGTCAAGCCCTTCGAGCTGGACGAGCTCTTCGCCCGTATCCGCGCCCTGCTGCGCCGCAGCTCCTACGCGGCGGCCGTCGAGGCCACCGCCGAGGACGACGACACCCTCTCCTTCGCCGACCTGACCATGGACCTGGCGACGCGGGAGGTCACGCGGGGCGGACGTCCGGTGGAGCTGACCCGCACCGAGTTCACCCTCCTGGAGATGTTCATGGCGCACCCGCGCCAGGTCCTCACCCGGGAGCAGATCCTGAAGGCGGTCTGGGGCTTCGACTTCGAGCCGTCCTCCAACTCCCTCGACGTGTACGTCATGTACCTGCGCCGCAAGACCGAGGCAGCCGGCGAGGCGCGCCTCGTCCACACGGTCCGCGGCGTCGGCTACGTCCTGCGGCAGGGCGGCGCGGAGTGAGAGGACCGGTCCGCCGCTTCCGTACGCTGCCGCTGCGTTCGCGCCTGGCGATGCTGGTGGCCGCGGCGGTGGCGTTCGCCGTGACGGCGGCGGCGGTGGCGTGCTGGTTCGTGGTCAAGAGCGTGCTGGTGGACTCGCTGGACGAGGCGCTGAAGGCGAACCGCATGGACCGGCAGCAGGTGAGCCAGTACGTCAACCTGCGCACCGGCCTGTGCGCCCACGACCCCGTCACCCACGAGCAGAATCCCTTCGGCTCGTCCGTACAGCTCGTGGACCGCAAGGGCGGCAGCTGCCTCATCATCGGCACGGAGGAGGTCCCGCTCACCGACGCCGACCACGCCGTGGCCGAGGGCGCGTCCTCCGACGCGCTGCACGACGCCACCGGGTCGGACGGCACGCAGTACCGCGTCTTCACCTACACCGTGCCCGACCTTTCGGGCGTCGCCGTCTCCGCCGCGCGTCCGCTGGGCGAGGTGAACGGCTCTCTCAGCAACCTCGCGCTGGTGCTCGTCTTCGTCGCGGGAGCCGGTGTCGTCGGCGCGGGTGCCGCCGGCCTCTGGGTGGCCCGGACCGGCCTGCGCCCCGTCGACGAACTGACCCGGGCCGTGGAGCACGTGGCCCGCACCGAGGACCTCACCGTCCGCATCCCCGTGGAGGACGACAGCGAGGACGAGATCGCCCGCCTCTCCCGCTCCTTCAACAGCATGACCTCGTCCCTGGCCAGCTCCCGCGACTTGCAGCAGCAGCTCATCGCCGACGCCGGCCACGAACTGCGCACCCCTCTCACCTCCCTGCGCACCAACATCGAACTCCTCACCCGCAGCGAGGAGACCGGCCGCCCGATCCCCGAGGCCGACCGCAAGGCGCTCCTCGCCTCGGTCAAGGCCCAGATGACGGAACTGGCCGCCCTGATCGGCGACCTCCAGGAACTCTCCCGCCCCGACACCGGCCAGCACACGGGCCGCACCCGCATCCTCGCCTGGCACGACGTCGTCGAGTCGGCCCTGCGCCGCGCCCGCCTGCGCGGGCCGGAGCTGACGATCACAGCGGACGTACGGCCCTGGTACGTGCGTGCGGAACCGGCCGCCCTGGAACGCGCGGTCGTCAACGTCCTGGACAACGCGGTGAAGTTCAGCCCCGAGTCCGGCACCGTCGACGTACGCCTCGCCGACGGCGTCCTCACCGTCCGCGACCACGGCCCCGGCATCCCCGTCGACGAACTCCCGCACGTCTTCGACCGCTTCTGGCGCTCACCGAGCGCACGCGCCCTGCCCGGCTCGGGCCTCGGCCTGTCGATCGTGGCGCGGACGGTGCAGCAGGGGGGCGGCGAGGTGACCCTGACCCCGGCCGAGGACGGTGCCGGCGGAACCGTGGCGACCGTGCGGCTGCCGGGGGCGCCGGTACCACCGCCGGAGACGACCGCGGCCGACGGGGGTCAGTGGTAGCCGAGCATGCCGGGGGCGTCGATGCCGACGGTGAGGAAGCCCGGTGGGTAGAGATCCTCCTGCCCGGTCAGGATGATCGACATGCCTCCCGAGTCCAGGTGCGGCGTCGCAACGTAGAGCGCGTGACACGTATCCGCACCGCCCCAGCCGTCCCGCACCATCCCGCCGACAGTGATGGCCGCGACCTGGCCGAGCGGATCGACGTGCAGGCCCGGAAGCGCCATCAGCGCGCCTCCGACGTTCGCCTCGCTCTCCTCGGCCTTCATGAGGCACAGCGCCGGGAGATGCAGCCAGTCACCCGGCGTGTGAGCGACGTTGTCGGCGAGGCGATGGAGGGCCTCATGGCCATGGGCGAGCGCCAGGGCCGCACCCGCGTCGAGAATGATCACGCGGCTTGCTCCCCGAGGGCCCGGGTCTTGTCCGCCGCCATCGCGTAGATGTTGGCCAGCACGTTCGGTCCGCTCTCGAACTCCTCGTCGCTGAGTGTGCAGCCCAGCCGTTCACGCAGCACCGTGCGCGTGGCCGCCACCCGCTCCGCGATCTGCTCCGCCGTCGGCTGTTCCGAGGCCAGCTGCTCCACCAGCTGGCCTAGGGTCATGCCCCGCTCCTTGGCGACCTGCGCGAGGTGGTCGCGGGCCTGGCGTGACACCTGAATGGTCGTGTTCTCTGCCATGGCACCACCATAGCCACATTACAACCCAGGGGGTCGCCGCCCGCCGCTCCCTTCACCCCAAGGTGTCTACGACGCTCGCCCCGCTTGACGCCTTCGGCTCCGCGCCCCTCGGCTCCGGCGCCGCCTTCATCACCAGCAACGACCTAGCCGCGATCGCCAGCCGGATACAACCCCGTACTTACCGTGATCGCGTTGCTTGTGCCCCGAGCACGCCCAGCCCACACTTGAGGAGGTGACGTCAGTACCTGTCCAGGTCCTCCATGACCGCCCGCTTGGAGAGCCGTTCACCCTTCTCCAGGCGGTACAGGTAGCTCTTGTCGTACGAGGTCTCCTCGGCCAACTGGCCAAGCGACTTGCCCGCCTTCTCGCGGAGTATCCGGAGCGGCGCACCCAGCTCGGCGCGCCTCGACTGCCCTTCGTCGAGCGGGTGTTCGTCCATGCCTGCCCTCCCCGATTGTCCGCCGCCCAGGCAACGTCTGGCCTCTTTCGCAGCGTACGCGCAGCGAGTGACGATCAGAGCACGAACGGTAATAGCCGCTGGCCGCGGCTCCGAAGCGGGCCGTGCGGTTCGCGTTGACTAGGGCGACGGAGTCGCTGGAGGACGTGCTGCGGGTCGCGGTCAGCCGGGGCCGGCGTCTCCCCCGGCCGGCGGGCGGCAACCTTCGCGGGCGGGGCGGCGACTGAGCAGCGGACCATCCCCACGTGGAACGGAACGCCCATGAGCGAGCAGCACCGCAGCAAACCCCGGCACCGCAAAGGCAGGAAGGCCCTGGCCGTCGGGGTCCCGCTGGCCCTGACCGCCGCGGGGACGCTGGCGTACGGAGCGGACCTCGGCGTGCTCGGCTCCGGCGCACAGCGGGCGTCCGCCGCGACGGCCGCCGCACCGGCCTGGGCGACCGCCACCGCCGACGGCTTCGCCTCGGTCGACGCCCTCGGGCAGAACGGCACGTACGGCGGCCGGGACGGCGAGACGGTGACCGTACGGACGCAGGCGGAGCTGGAGAAGTACGCGACGGCCGAGAAGCCGTACGTCATCGTCGTCGCCGGGACCATCGACATGGCGCCCGTCGGCAAGGAGATCAAGGTCCGGTCGGACAAGACCATCGTCGGCGCCGGCACCTCCGGGCAGATCGTCGGCGGCGGTTTCTTCCTCGGCACCGGCGTGCACAACGTGATCATCCGCAACCTGACGATCCGGGACTCCTACCAGGGCGTCTGGAACGACAAGGAGCACGACTTCGACGCCATCCAGATGGACGGCGCGCACCACGTCTGGATCGACCACAACGACCTGCGGCACATGGCCGACGGACTGATCGACGTCCGCAAGGACAGCACCTACGTGACGGTGTCCTGGAACAGACTGAGCGACAACAACAAGACGTTCGGCATCGGCTGGACGGACAACGTCACCACGGACATCACCATCCACCACAACTGGTTCCGCGAGACCGAGCAGCGCAACCCGTCCACCGACAACGCCGCCCACGCGCACCTCTACAACAACTTCCTGGAGGACGCGCCGGGCACGGACATCACCTCCTCCTACGGCAACTACGCGCGCGGCAGGACGTCGATGGTCCTGGAGAACAGCTACTTCCAGGGCGTGCGCAACCCCGTCACCAAGGACGCCACCGCGACGCTCGTCCAGCGCGGCAACGTCTTCTCGGGCACCTCGGGCCGCAACGAGAGCGGCGGGGCGGCCTTCGACCCGAGGAAGTTCTACGCCTACACGCCCGACCGGGCCGCAGACGTGCCGGCGCTGCTCAGGTCGGGCGCGGGCCCGCGCCCCTCGATCGGCGTCACGAACGCCACGAGCGGTGCGAGCGGTGCGAGCGGTGCGAGCACGAAGGCGGCGGCCACGCTCACGGTCGCCAAGGACGGCAGCGGCCAGTACCGGACCGTCCAGGCCGCCGTGAACGCCGTCCCCGCGAACAGCACCTCCCGGGTCCTCATCGCCGTGAAACCGGGGACGTACCGCGAGACGGTGAAGGTGCCGTCCGACAAGCCCCACGTGACCATCGAGGGCACGGGCGGCAGCCGCAAGGACACCGTGATCACCTACGGCAACGCGGCCGGGACGCCCAAGCCCGACGGCTCCGGCACCTACGGCACGTCCGGCAGCGCGACGGTCGCCGTCGAGGCCGATGACTTCCAGGCCCGCAACCTGACCATCGCCAACGACTTCGACGAGGCCGCGCACCAGTCCCTCTCCGGCCACCAGGCGGTGGCCCTGCGCACGGCGGCCGACAGGGTCTTCCTGGACGGCGTGATCGTCACCGGTGACCAGGACACCCTGCTGCTGGACACGGCTGCCAAGGACAGGCTCGGCCGCGTCTACATGAGGAACTCCTACGTCGTCGGCAACGTCGACTTCATCTTCGGCCGGGCGACGGCCGTGATCGACCGGTCGGTCATCACCCTGAAGAAACGCTGGAACGGCACCTCGGCCGGCTACGTCACCGCGCCCAGCACCCCGGCCCACCGCAAGGGCATCCTGATCAGCCGCTCCGCCGTCGGCGGCGACGTCTCGGCCGGTTCCTTCCACCTCGGCCGCCCCTGGCACGCGGGCGGTGACGCGAGCCTCGACCCGCAGACCACGGTCCGCGACACCACCCTGAGCGCCGCGGTCAAGTCCGCGCCCTGGACCGACATGAGCGGCTTCTCCTGGAAGGACGACCGCTTCGCCGAGTACCGCAACACGGGCCCCGGCGCGGGCCCCGCGAGCGCCGACCGCCCCCAGCTCACCGCCGGCCAGGCGGCCGGCCAGGAGGTCGCGGACTGGCTGGGCGGCTGGGTGCCCACGGCGTCGTAGGGCCAGGACGCCCGGCCGCGCGCAGGGGACCTTCCCGATCGCGGTGACAAAACAGGCCAACTGTTCACGGTGCGCTCACATGAGCGCACCGTGAACGCGCACGCCCATTCGTACTCGTTCCGGAGGAAGGCACCGCCACCGGCCCGCCGCGGTCATCGTGCGCGCGTGCCCGGCGGACCCGGGCCGGAGCAGGAAGAAGGGGCCCGGCACCCGCGGGGCTCGTAAGGCCTGCCATGGGTGCCGGGCCCCTTTCCGGAGCCGGTGAGCGGTTACCGCACGACCGTGATCCGGTCGGCCGCCGGCGGGGCGATCGGGGCGGTCGCCGACGAGTTGGCCGTCAGGTACTGCTCCAGCGCCGTCAGGTCGTCCGCGCCGACGAGTTCGTTCGCGCCCTCGCCCAGGGTGGGGAAGCCGTCGCCGCCGCCCGCGAGGAAGCTGTTCGACGCGACGCGGTACGACGCCGTCGGGTCGATGGGCGCGCCGTTCAGGCGGATGGAGTCCGTGACGACGCGGTCCGCGCCCGTCTTCGTCAGGTCCAGGGTGTAGGTGAGGCCGGACGAGACCTGGAGGATCTTCGGGGCCGCCTCGTTCGGGCCGCTGACCTGCTCCTTGAGGACCTGGATCAGCTGGGCGCCCGTGTAGTCCTTGAGGTTCACCGTGTTGGCGAAGGGCTGGACGGTGAAGCCCTCGGCGTACGTGACGACGCCGTCGCCCTCGCCGCCCGTGGCCGCGTAGGTGAGGGGCGCCCGGATGCCGCCCGGGTTCATCAGGGCCAGGTCGGTCTCCGGGTCCAGGGACCTGCCGTGGGCGAGCTGCGCGTCGGCGATCAGGTCGCCGAGCGGGGACTCGGTGCCGTCGCGGTTGATGTCGCCGGAGATGTAGCCGACCGGGCGGTTGCCGATCGGGGCGGCGAGGGTGCCCCACCTGTCGATCAGGCGGGTCATGTCCGGCGCCTTCGGGACGTCCCGCGTGACCACGTGGTTCGCCGACTTCACCGCCGTACGGGCGATGTCACCCGTCGCGCGGTCGTAGGTCAGCGTGGTGTCCGTGTAGAGGCGGCCGAAGGACGCGGCCGACGTGACCGTGCGGGGCTTGCCCGCCGGGTCGGGGATCGTGCAGACGTACGCCGCGTGGGTGTGGCCGGTGACCAGCGCGTCGACCTGGGGCGTGACGTTCTTCGCGATGTCGGCGATCGGGCCGGAGATGCCGTCGCCGGCGCCCGGGGAGTCGCAGTCGTAGTTGTAGGAGGACGAGGCCGGGAAGCCGCCCTCGTGGACCAGGGCGACGATCGACTTCACGCCCTGGCGCTGGAGCACCTTGGCGTACTTGTTGATCGTCTCGACCTCGTCCTTGAAGGTGAGGCCCTTGACGCCCTCCGCCGAGACGATGTCCGGGGTGCCCTCCAGGGTCACGCCGATGAAGCCGACCTTGACGCCCTTCTGCTTCCACACCCAGTACGGCTTCAGGAGGGGCTTCTTCGTCTTCTCGTCCAGGACGTTCGCCGCCAGGTACGGGAAGTCGGCGCCCTTGAACTCCTTGTCCGTGTAACAGCCGTCGGTGGGGTGGCAGCCGCCGTTCTGGAGGCGGGCCAGTTCCCTTGCACCCTCGTCGAACTCGTGGTTGCCGACGCTCGTCACGTCCAGGTCGAGGGCGTTCAGCGCCTCGATGGTCGGCTCGTCGTGGAAGAGGCCGGAGAGGAGGGGGGACGCGCCGACCATGTCGCCGCCGGCGGCGGTGATGGAGTAGCGGTTGCCCTTGCGGGCCTCCCGCAGGTGGGTGGCGAGGTACTCGACGCCGCCCGCGTCGACCGTCTTCGTCGTGCCGTCCGGCTGGAGCTCGGTGACCCGGCCGGAGGAGCCGGCGGGCGGTTCGAGGTTGCCGTGCAGGTCGTTGAAGGAGAGGAGCTGGACGTCCTGGTAGCGGCCAGGCCGGTGATCGGGCTTGTGACCGCCGTGGCCCCGGTCCCGCTCGCCCGCGTTCGCCGACGCGGGCAGCGTCGCGGCGGCGAGCGCCCCGGCGGTGACGACGGTGGCGGCAGCGGCGAGGAGACGGGTCGTACGGCGTCTGCGGCGCGGTTGGTGCGACGGTGCTGTGGCTGGCATGCGCCCCCCTGTGGGTGTGCGTGAGCGCGAGCCGCTGAGGAGACGGCTCGTCGGCGCAGCAGCCTAGAGTCAACGCGCGTAGCGCGACAGGGGGTCCCGGGTCACATCCTGGTGTATCCCGCCGTCGGCCCCTTTCCTGCCCCTCCCCCGATCCATCCCCCGGCCTGTCCCGCGGACCCGTCCCCCCCGGTCCGTCCCGGCGGCCCGCCCCCGGCTACCGCCGCTTTGCCGCGCCCGCCCTTTACGCTCGTACGCATGACCAGCGACGACACCGTGCGGCCCGGCCGCACCCGCTCGATCGAGACCCTCGCCGAACTCTCTCCGGAGCAGACCGAGGCGGTCCTCGCCCTGCTCAGCGAGGCCGCCCGCAGCGACGGGCAGCAGGCCGTGTCCGAGCAGGGACGGCTGCAACTGCGCGGCCCCGCGCGGGAGGGCATCGCGCACCTGCTGCTCACCGTGGACGGCGGAGAACTCCTCGGCTACGCCCAGCTGGAGGGCACCGACCCGGTGGAGCCGCCGGCCGCCGAACTGGTCGTCCACCCCTCGCACCGGGGCCAGGGGCACGGGCGGGCGCTGGGCTCCGCGCTACTCGCCGCCTCCGGCAAGCGGCTGCGGGTCTGGGCGCACGGCGGCCACTCCGCCGCCCGGCACCTCGCACAGGTGCTCGGCCTGACGTTGTTCCGCGAACTGCGGCAGCTGCGGCGCCCGTTGACCGGCCTGGACCTGCCCGACCCGCGCCTGCCCGAGGGCGTGACCGTCCGTACCTTCGTGCCGGGGCAGGACGACGCGGCCTGGCTCGCGGTGAACGCCGCCGCCTTCGCCCACCACCCCGAGCAGGGCTCCCTCACCCAGCGGGACCTCGACGACCGCAAGGCCGAGGCGTGGTTCGACCCGGCGGGGTTCTTCCTGGCCGAGCGGGACGGCGAGCTGATCGGCTTCCACTGGACCAAGGAGCACGCCGAGGAGCGGCTCGGTGAGGTGTACGTCCTCGGCATCCGCCCCGACGCCCAGGGCGGCGGCCTCGGCAAGGCCCTGACCACCATCGGCCTGCGGCACCTGGCGGAGCGGGGACTGCCCACGGCGATGCTGTACGTCGACGCCGACAACAAGGCCGCGGTGTCCGTCTACGAGCGCCTGGGCTTCGTCACCCACGAGACGGACCTGATGTACCGAACGGAGACGTGAGGTGGCGGTCCGGCCCCACGTGGCGGTCCGGTCCCAGGTGCTGGTCCGGCCCCATGTGCTGGTCCGGCCCCATGTGGCGGCGATCCGGCCCCACATGGCGGCGGTCCGGCCCCACGTGGCGGCGGTCCGGCCCCACGTGGTGATCCGGCCCTAATGCCGGTCCGCCGGCTTCGAGGTGGTGGTCCGGCCCCGAGCCGGTCCGCCGGCTCGGCGGAACCGCCTCCTCCCCCGCCCCAGCGGCTCCGGCCCGCACACCCCCCACACCACGGCCACCGCCGCCAGCAGCACCGCCCACCGGTCGTGCGCCGCCGGCCACCGCGGGTCCTCGGGCGGCACGGCCAACGCCCAGTCCTCCGGCGTCAGCAGGGGCGCGAGAACCGCCATGAGCAGCAGGGCCGCCGCGACGGCCGGACCCGGACGCGCCTCGTCCGTCAGCCGTACCGCCGTCGCGGCACCGGCGAGTGCGAGTGCGCCCAGCGCCGCCGCCTCCAGGGTGATGTCACCGGCCGGGGGCCGGTTCGCCGAGGGGGTGAGCAGCAGTACGGCCGTCCACCACAGCGCGGCGAGCGGTGCGACCAGGGCGACCCGCAGCGCCTGCCGCAGCGAGCGCCGGACCGGGACGGGAACGGTGAGGTGCCGGGCCGGGTCGTCCAGCAGGAAGGCCAGGGCGAGCGCGCCGATCAGGGCGGTCCCCCGCAGCAGGGTGAGCGTCTGCGAGGGCGTCGGTTCCGCTCCGACGACGACCGGCGCGGCCGCGACCAGCAGCCCGAGGGTTCCGGCCGCGGCCAGGGCCCGCCGCGGCAGCGTGCGCCACACCGGGCCGGCCAGGGCCCGTGTCACTCCTCTCACTCCTCGCACGAGTCCGCCTTCTCCGGCCCGGCGACGCCCAGCAGTTCGGCGGCCCGGGCGGTCGTGACGCCCGGGGCGGTCAGCTCGGCCCAGTGCGCCTTCACCCGGTCCCCGACACCGGGGCGCGGCTTCTCCAGCAGACGCCGTACGACGTCCGTCTGGCCCTCCGTCATGGACAGCGGGTCGGTGGGCGACAGGACGATCGCCGAGCCCTCCACACTGTCGTCGAGGCGGACCCGGCGCAGGGCGTTCACCGGGTCGTCCTGCCAGCTCAGGGAGAGCCACATGAGGGTGACCATCCGCCCGTCGCAGATCTCGCTCCCCGCCTTCTCCGTGCCCGCGACGAGGACCGCGGCGACGGCGCTGGAGAACTCGGGGACCCGGTTGCCGCCCCAGGCGGTGCCCACGGTCACCTGGTGCGCGTCGGCCAGCGCGGGGATCGCGGCGTCGCCCTCCAGCCCGTACCGGGCGTCGATCCGCTGCCGTACGACGAGCCGCCGGTCGTGCGCGGAGCCGCCCGCGAGGGACTGGACCCGGTCCACTACCCCGGCCCAGGTGCCGGTGCGGGGCACCCACTCGGGGAAGGCGCAGTACGTCGACCCGCCGTGCTCGACGCAGGTGTGCTCGGGCCGCACCGAGGCCCGTTCGCGGGCCGCGGTCAGCTCCGGCGACGGCGACACGCCCCGGGCCTGCAGGACCCCGCCCGTCACCGCCAGCGCGAGGGTCAGCGCGACGCCCGCCCGGACGGCCAGGTTCCGGCCACCGGCGAGGAGGACCGCGAGGAAGGCCGCGCACAGGCCCGCGCCCGCCAGGTACAGGGCGTGCCAGGCCGCGGGCCGCCCCAGCAGGTCGGAGGGCAGGGTGTTGGAGCTGATGTCGGCGACGACCGGTGCCAGCCACGACAGTCCGCTCGCACCGCCCGGCCCCGTCCCGAGAACGAGCGTGAACAGCAGGACGACCAGCAGCAGCGGCGCGGCGGGCGCCGACCGCACCAACCGGGCCAGCAGCACCCCGACCGTCCCGGACAGCAGCACCGTCAGCGGCCCGACGAGCAGCTCGGCCGGCGAACCGTGCCCGATCGCACCCGGCTTGACGGCCTCCCAGGTGAACTGCCCGGCCACGCACACCGCGGTGAGCAGGGCGGCCGGTACGACGGACAGCGCGTGGGCCACCGTACGGCGCCAGGGCGCGAGCACCAGCACCGCGAAGTGGGGTTCGGTGCCGTGCCGTTCGGAGCGCAGGACGGCGATGTTGGCGGACAGCAGGACGGCGAGGCCGACGAGCATCGGCATGCTCTGGGTGGCGCGGTCGACGTCCTGCAACGCCGGGTGACCGTCCCAGGAGCTCCGGGTACGCCAGACGATCCACGCGACGTACGCCACGAAGGCGATGACGACCGGGATGCTCAACAGCAGCCGGCGCGCCTCGAACCGGGCCAGGGCGAGCACGGCCCGCGTACCGCCGCGCGGTTCGTTCCCGACGGCGGGCGGGGCCTGGGCCAGCACGGCGCTCACGCGGCCACCTCCGTGCCGGCGCCGTCGAGGGCGAGCAGGTAGCCGTCTTCGAGGGTGGGATCGACCAGTTCCGCTCCGGCGGGCGGATCGCCCACGTTCCGGAAGGACCCGGTGCCGGTACGCCACCCGGCCTTCGCGCCCGGATCCTTCTCCTTGCTGCTCCACACGCGCCCGGCGGCCCGCGCGGTCAGTTCGGCCGGGGTGCCGTCGAACCGCACCGCTCCGGCGGCCATGACGACGACCCGGTGGCAGAGCATCGCCACGTCCTCGGTCTGGTGGGTGGACAGCAGGACGGTCCGCCCTTCCCCCGCCCCGGCGATCAGCTCCCGGAACCGCATCCGCTGCTCCGGGTCCAGACCGACGGTCGGCTCGTCGAGCACGAGGAACCCGGGGTCGCCCACCAGCGCGGCCGCGAGCGCGACCCGCTGCCGCATGCCCCCGGACAGCTTCTTGATCCTCCGCCCGCGCACCTCGCCCAGATCGACCTCGTCCAGCACCCGCCGCACCTCACGGTGGCGGGCGCCACGGTCCGCCAGCTCCTTCAGGACCGCGACGTAGTCGACGAACTCGAAGGCGGTGAAGTCCGGATGGAAGCCGGGCGTCTGCGGCAGGTACCCGAGCCGCCGCCGCACCTCCTGCCGTCCGCGCGCGGTCCCCGGGTCGTGCCCGAGCACGGTGAACGCGCCCCGGTCGGCGGGCACGGCGGTGGCGAGCACCCGCAGCAGCGTGGTCTTGCCGGCCCCGTTGGGCCCGAGCAGCCCGGTGACGCCCGGGGTCAGCCGCAGCGACACGTCGTCGAGGGCGCGGGTGCGGCCGTAATGAAGGCTGAGCCCGGAGGCGGAAACAGTGGGGTGGGTCATACGGCGCTCCCGGACGGAAAGGGGACGAGGAGGAAAAGGAAGAGGGAGACGGAAAAGGAGAAGGAAGGGGAGAAGACAGGACTCACGCGGCACCCCGCGCCGAGACGTCGAACCGGTCGCGGAACAGGAACAGCAGCCCGGCACCCAGCACGGCCACCAGCCCGGACACGCCCTGCCCGGCCGCGGTGAACGGCGCCAGCGGACTGTCCTCGGCCGCTCGTGCCGCGTCCGCGGCGAACAGCAGCGCCACCCACGCCCCCGCGACCGCGGAGGGCGCCAGGACCGGACCCAGCCGGGGCGCCAGCGCGAGCCCGGTCGCGGTGAGCGCCAGCCCGGGCAGCAGCCAGGACAGGGCGCGCAGCCCGTATCCCGGCAGGGCGAGGGTCGCCGACCCGTTCACCGCGAGCGCGACGGCCAGCACGGCGACCGTACGGATCATCAGCAGCCGGAAGCCGTGCATCGGCGAGACGACCGCCATCTCGTACGTCGGGTCCAGCGCGGGCCCGTAGGCGAGCGCCACCCCGGCCAGCGGCAGCAGCGGGGCGAGGGCGAGGAAGAGGGTGGGCGTGCCGGAGGCCGCGAAGGCGACGGTGAAGGTCATCAGCAGCACGGCGAGGACCGCGCCGAGCCAGGACCGGCGCAGTACGGGGGTGGCCGCGAGCAGCCGCGCGGTGCCGTCACCGACGCCGCACCGCACCAGCAGCCCCTCGAACCAGCCCGGCCGGGGTGCGTCCAGCTCGGCGTCGAGCCGCTCCCACCCCACGTCCAGAGCGGCGGCGTCGCTCACCCCGGCGAGGACGCCGCGGCAGTGGGGGCAGGCGGTCAGGTGGGCGTCGGCGGACCACAGCGCGGGCGCGGCCAGCTCGCCCCGGGCGTAGGCCCGCAGGTCGTCCTCGTCCACGTGCCAGGTGTCCCGGCGACGGCTTTCCTCGATACTCATGCCAGCGCCTCCCGCAGCTGCCGGCGGGCGCGCATCGCCCGCGTCTTGACCGTGCCCGGCGGGATGCCGAGCAGGACGGCCGCCTCACGGGTGGTCAGCCCGTCGATGACGGTGGCCTGGAGCACCGCGCGCAGCTCCGGGGAGAGCCGGACGAGCGCGCCGGCGAGGTCACCGTGCTCGACACCGGCGAGCACCCGCTCCTCGGCGGAGACCTCGTCCCGGTGCCGCAGCCGCGCCAGTGCCTGCCGCAGCCGGCCCCGCGCACCGTCGCCGCGCAGGACGTCGACCAGCCGCCGCGATCCGATCCGCCACAGCCAGCCGGCCACGTCGCCTTCCTCCCGGTAGCGCGCACTGCCCCGCCACACCGCGAGGAAGGTCTCCTGTACGACGTCGTCGACGACACCGGCGTCGGCGCAGCGGCTGCGCATACGGGCGGTCAGCCAGGGGGCGTACCGGCGGTACAGCTCCTCGAAGGCACGCCGGTCGGCATCCGCCGCGACGGCCCGCAGCAGCTCCCCGTCGCTTCTCGTTTCGCTCACGTCTCCTCATCGGACGACCCCGGCCAACCGGTTCACACGATCGCAGGCGGAAATCCCGTGCGGGGAACGCGGGCACACCACCCGGCCGCCCCACGCGAACGCCGCCCGCTCATCCCGCGCGGACACACGGCCACGCCGCCCGCTCGCCCCGCGCGAACACACGGCCACATCGCCCGCTCGCCCCGCACGAACACACGGGCCCGTCATCCAGTCGCCCGGCGCGCACGCGGGCGCCCGGACGTCGTCCCCACTACCCGGCACGGACGCAGGCCGACCCCGTCCAGCCCGCCGCAGGCGCCGGCGGACACCACCGTCGGAAGCCCGCCGCTATCCCACACGTCATGTCCCCGTAACCATCGATTCAGACAGCCTTGCGACGCTCACCGAATGAAGCCGACCGTGCCGGAGCCACCAGGAGCAGAGCATCACGCGCCTTCCGACGCGCCTGTCCTGCGCGTGGCGCGGAAGAATGGGTTCATGAGGCAGCCGAACACCCAGGCAGAGGTCCAGCACACACAGCCCTCCGTGGGCTCCATCGCCGCGCACCGCCCGCACACCGTGGCCGCCACGGTCTCCGACCTGGAACCCGACATCGACGCCGACCTCGACGGCTACGAGGAGTCGGAGGAGTCCCAGGCCGGCGGCGCCCAGCTCCCGCAGGGCCGCTTCCTGGACCGCGAGCGCAGCTGGCTCGCGTTCAACGAGCGCGTCCTCGAACTCGCCGAGGACCCGAACACCCCGCTCCTCGAGCGCGCGAACTTCCTCGCGATCTTCGCCAGCAACCTGGACGAGTTCTTCATGGTCCGCGTCGCCGGCCTCAAGCGCCGCATCGCGACCGGTGTCGCCACCCGCTCCGCCTCCGGCCTCCAGCCCCGCGAGGTCCTGGAGATGATCTGGGCCCGCTCCCGCGAACTCATGGCCCGGCACGCCGCCTGCTTCCACGAGGACGTCGCCCCGGCGCTCGCCGAGGAGGGCATCCACCTGGTCCGCTGGAACGAACTCGCGGAGAAGGAGCAGGCCCGCCTCTTCACCCTCTTCCGGCACCAGATCTTCCCGGTCCTCACCCCCCTCGCGGTCGACCCGGCGCACCCCTTCCCGTACATCTCGGGCCTCTCCCTCAACCTCGCGGTCGTCGTACGCAACCCCGTCACCGGCCACCGCCACTTCGCCCGCGTCAAGGTCCCGCCGCTGCTCTCCCGCTTCCTGGAAGCGTCCCCGGGCCGCTACGTCCCCATCGAGGACGTCATCGCCGCCCACCTCGAAGAGCTGTTCCCCGGCATGGAGGTCCTGGAGCACCACGCCTTCCGCCTCACCCGCAACGAGGACCTCGAAGTGGAGGAGGACGACGCCGAGAACCTCCTCCAGGCGCTCGAGAAGGAACTCATGCGGCGCCGCTTCGGCCCGCCCGTCCGCCTCGAGGTCGAGGAGTCGGTCGACCGCGAGGTCCTGGACCTCCTGGTCCGCGAGCTGAAGATCGGCGAGGCCGAGGTCTACCCGCTCCCCGGCCCCCTCGACCTCACCGGCCTCTTCCGCATCGCGGGCATCGACCGCCCCGAGCTGAAGTACCCGAAGTTCGTCGCGGGCACCCACCGTGACCTGGCCGAGGTCGAGTCCGCCTCCGCGCCGGACGTCTTCGCCGCCCTCCGCAGCCGCGACGTACTCCTCCACCACCCGTACGACTCCTTCTCGACCTCCGTCCAGGCCTTCCTGGAGCAGGCCGCCGCCGACCCCGACGTCCTCGCGATCAAGCAGACGCTGTACCGCACCTCCGGCGACTCCCCGATAGTCGACGCGCTCATCGACGCGGCCGAGTCCGGCAAGCAGGTCCTCGTCCTGGTCGAGATCAAGGCCCGCTTCGACGAGCACGCGAACATCAAGTGGGCCCGCAAGCTGGAGGAGTCCGGCTGCCACGTCGTCTACGGGCTGGTCGGCCTGAAGACCCACTGCAAGCTGTCGCTGGTGGTCCGCCAGGAGGGCGAGACGCTGCGCCGCTACAGCCACGTCGGCACCGGCAACTACCACCCGAAGACGGCCCGCCTCTACGAGGACCTGGGCCTGCTCACCGCGGACCCGCAGGTCGGCGCGGACCTCTCCGACCTGTTCAACCGCCTCTCCGGCTACTCCCGCCGCGAGACCTACCGCCGCCTCCTCGTCGCGCCCAAGTCCCTGCGCGACGGCCTGGTGTCCCGGATCCACAAGGAGATCCAGCACCACCGCGCCGGCCGCCCCGCCTACGTCCGCATCAAGGTCAACTCGATGGTCGACGAGGCCGTGATCGACGCCTGCTACCGCGCGTCCCAGGCCGGTGTCCCGGTGGACGTGTGGGTGCGCGGCATCTGCGCGCTGCGCCCGGGGGTGACGGGCCTGTCGGAGAACATCCGGGTCCGTTCGGTCCTCGGCCGCTTCCTCGAGCACTCGCGGGTCTTCGCCTACGGCAACGGCGGCGAGCCGGAGGTCTGGTTCGGCAGCGCCGACATGATGCACCGCAACCTCGACCGCCGGATAGAGGCGCTGGTCCGGGTCACCGACCCGGCCCACCGGGCGGCCCTCAACCGGCTGCTGGAGACCGGCATGTCCGACGGGACCGCCTCCTGGCACCTCGGCCCGGACGGTGAGTGGACCCGGCGCGCGACCGATGCGGACGGCCAGCCCCTGCGCAACGTCCAGGAGATGCTCATAGACGCCCGGAGGCGCCGGCGTGGCACAGCGACACCTTGAACCGACGGACCCCACGACCGCCGCCGGGCCGCCGGCACCCGCGGACGTGGACGCCCTCACGAACTACCTGCGCGCCCAGGCCACGGAGTTCCTCCGCGCCCTGCGCCTGCACCGCGAGTCGGGCACGGGGGCGGGCGCCGGGGGGAACGCGAACGGTGCGCACGGCACCGGCAGGGCGACCGCGTCCGGCGACCCCGACGGCCCCGTGGACGCCGTCCGTTCCCTGCGCCGGGCGGCCCGCCGCCTCAGCGCCACCCTGCACACCTTCCAGCCGCTGCTGGATCCCGACTGGGCGGAGGGCATGCGCCCCGAGCTGGCCTGGCTGTCCGGCACGCTGGCGATGGAGCACGGGTACGCGTCCCGCCTGGAGCGCCTGCTCCAGGCCCTGCACCGGCTGTCCGGTTCGGCGGCGCTCCCGGCCCAGCAGCCGGCCGGCCGGGCCGCCGCCGGGTCCTTCGCCGCGTCCGCCGCCCACCCGGCAGCCCCGGACCGCGGCAACCTCACCGTCGGCGCGGCCAAGGCGGGCGCGCTGCTCGACCGCCAGCTGACCCTGGCCCGCACCCGGGCGCACTCCACCGCCCTCCAGGCGCTGGGCAGCAGCCGCTTCCACGCGGTGGCCGACAAGGTCGCCTTACTGGCCAGCGAGGTCCCGCTGAGGGCCCCCGGGTCCGCCGCACCCGGTACCGCGACGGCCACCGCGGCCGGCCCGGCCACCTCCGCATCCACTTCGCCGGCCCTCGCGGGCGTCGCGGGCACCACCGCCTCCCCCACCGACCTCCGCCCCCTGGCCGCCGCCGCGGCGGCCCGCCTCTCCGACGCGGTGGCCGCGCTCCCCCTCGTCACCGCGGGGAGTCCGTACAACGCGGAGGCACTGATCCACGGCCTCTCCCCGAACCCGGTCCCGCACCCCCAGGACGCCCCGTGGCACCAGGTCCGCCTGCTGCTGCGCCTGCACCGGTACGCACTCGAAGTGCTGGCCGGCGACGACGCCGGGGACACCGAGGACATCCTGGACGTACGCCTGCTGGCCGCCGGGGAGGCCCTGGACCGCCACCGCGACGCCTCGGAGGCCGCCGCGGCCGCGGCCCAGGCCGCCCGTACGCCGCGCATCGCCCCGGCGACGGCGTACGCGCTCGGCGTGCTCCACGCCGACCAGCGGCATGAGGTGGAGGCGGCGAGGTACGCGTTCCAGCACAGCTGGCGCAAGGAACCCGTCAAGCTGCCGTAGGCCGGGGCGCCGCCCACCGGACGGGCGGCCGCCCACCGGACCGACGCCAGCCACCGGACCGACACCGCACACAGGACCGATGCCGCATGCCAGGACCGACGCCGCATGCGAGGACAGGCGCGGAAGCCGGTACCGGCCCCTCGTCGGCGCGCCCTGCTCGCGACGCGCCCGGCCGGAACCCCACCGTGTCCTCAGCGTAAGCGTTCCGTGACCTCACCGCACCGTCCACAGGGGTTCACCCCCCGTTCATTTACGCCCATCGGCGCCTTCACCTGTTCTGCCTAATTTCGGCCTTAGCCGATACGGGGCGCATCCCGAAAACGCGTCCGTATCGCCCAGCGTCACCCAGCCTCACCCAGTCTTGATCGTCTTCAACGCCACTCCTCGCACGCCGCCGGATTCAGGACGGCGGCTCCTGGAAGGAACTCCCTCAGTGAAGCTTCAGCGCATGAACCGGCGGGCCCTCGCTCTCGGTGCTCTCGCCGTCTCCGGCGCCCTGGCCCTCACGGCGTGCGGCTCCGACGACACCGGTGGCAACAGCAGCGGCGGTGACGCCAGCGCCGCCGCCAACAGCAACATCAAGTGCGAGGACGCCAAGGGCCAGCTCCAGGCCTCCGGCTCGTCCGCGCAGAAGAACGCGATCGACGCCTGGGTCAAGCAGTACGTCGCGGCCTGCAAGGACGTACAGCTCAACTACAACCCGACCGGTTCCGGCGCGGGCATCACCGCGTTCCTCCAGGGCCAGACCGCCTTCGCCGGCTCGGACTCGGCGCTGAAGCCCGACGAGATCGCGAAGTCCAAGGAAGTCTGCAAGGACGGCCAGGCCATCGACCTGCCGATGGTCGGCGGCCCGATCGCCGTGGGCTTCAACGTCCCCGGCGTCGACACGCTCGCCCTGGACGCCCCGACGCTCGCCAAGATCTTCGACAGCAAGATCACCAACTGGAACGACGAGGCGATCGCCAAGCTCAACCCCGAGGCCAAGCTGCCCGACCTCAAGATCCAGGCCTTCCACCGCTCGGACGAGTCCGGCACCACGGACAACTTCACCAAGTACCTGAAGGCCGCCGCGCCCCAGGACTGGAAGTACGAGGGCGGCAAGTCCTGGGAGGCCAAGGGCGGCCAGTCCGCACAGGGCTCCTCGGGCCTCGCCCAGCAGGTGAAGCAGACCTCCGGCGCCATCTCGTACTTCGAGCTGTCGTACGCCAAGGACGGCGTGAAGACCGTCGACATCAAGACCGAGGCCGCCGAGCCGGTCAAGGCCACCGTCGACAACGCCACCGCCGCCATCGGCGCGGCCAAGGTCGTCGGCACCGGCAAGGACCTCGCGCTGGAGCTGGACTACACGCCGAGCGCCGACGGTGCCTACCCGCTGGTCCTCGTCACCTACGAGATCGTCTGCGACAAGGGCAACAAGGCCGAGAGCCTGCCCGCCACCAAGTCCTTCCTGAACTACATCGCCTCGGAGGACGGTCAGGGCCTGCTGAAGGACGCCGGCTACGCCCCGATGCCGACCGAGATCATCACCAAGGTCCGCGACACCATCACGGGCCTGAGCTGACCCGAGTGCGGTCCGGCCTCCACGCGGGGGCCGGACCGCACCGTCCGGTGCACCGCCGCCAGGAGCCCCCGAGACGGGGCGGCTCCGCCCGAGCCGCCACGCAGGACGGCTCCGCAGACCGGAGAACCCGATGGACATAACCACTGATCCCCACAAGCCCGCACCAGCACCCGTACCGCAGCAGCCCTCCGAGGCCGAGGCCAAGCGCGCCGCACGCGGCGCCACCCGCCCCGGCGACCGGATCTTCCTCGGGCTCTCCCGCGGTTCCGGCATCCTCGTGCTGGTCATCATGGCCGCCATCGCGGCCTTCCTCACCTACCGGGCCTCGATCGCCATCAGCGAGAACGAGGCCAACTTCTTCACCACCTTCGAGTGGAACCCGACCGGCATGCCGCCGGAGTTCGGCATCGCGGTCCTGGCCTTCGGCACCGTCGTGTCGTCGGTCATCGCCATGGCCGTCGCGGTCCCGATCGCGGTCGGCATCGCCCTGTTCATCACGCACTACGCGCCGCGCAAGCTGGGCGGCCTGATCGGGTACGTGATCGACCTGCTCGCCGCCGTGCCCTCGATCGTCTACGGCCTGTGGGGCGCGCTCGTCCTCGTGCCGCACATGGAGGGGCTCTTCGGCTGGCTGGACGACTACCTCGGCTGGACCGGCATCTTCGAGTGGAACGACGGCGCGCCGCGCTCGCTGTTCACCGTGGGCATCCTGCTCGCGATCATGATCCTGCCGATCATCACCAACGTCAGCCGTGAGGTCTTCCGGCAGGTCCCGCGCATGCACGAGGAAGCCGCCCTGGCCCTCGGCGCCACGCGCTGGGAGGTCATCCGCATGTCGGTGCTGCCCTTCGGCCGCTCCGGCGTCATCTCCGCCTCGATGCTCGGCCTCGGCCGCGCGCTCGGCGAGACGATGGCCGTGGCGATGGTGCTCTCCTCCAGCTTCGAGATCAACCTCAGCCTGCTCGACACGGGCGGCGGCACCTTCGCCCAGAACATCGCCAGCAAGTTCAACGAGGCGAGCGAGATGGGCCGTGACGCGCTGATCGCCTCCGGTCTCGTCCTCTTCGTCATCACCCTGCTGGTCAACGGCGCGGCCCGGATGATCATCGCCCGCCGCAAGGAGTACTCGGGGGCCAACGCATGAGCAACGCAACCCTTACCCCCAGGAACGGCAGCTCCCTGCGCGGCGCCACGCTGCCCAAGTGGTTCCTCTGGGCGGTCGCCGCCGGCTCGATCGCCGCCGGGCTGGGCATCAGCACCGCGGCCGGGCTGGACAGCAGCATCCAGTGGGCCCTGATGGCCGCCGTCCTCTTCGTCCTCGGCACGTACGTCATCTCGGCGCGCGTCGAGGGCGGACGGCAGGCCAAGGACCGCGTGGCGACCAGCATGGTGTGGGTCGCGTTCATCGTGGCCGTGGTCCCGCTGGCCTCCCTGGTCTGGGCGACCGTCAAGCGCGGCGTGAAGGTCCTCGACGGCTACTTCCTCACCCACTCGATGGGCGTGGTCGCCGACGCCGAGGTGGGCGGCGGCATCTACCACGCCATCCTCGGCACCCTGGAGCAGGTCGGCATCGCCGCGGTGATCTCCGTGCCGGTCGGTGTGCTGACCGCGATCTACCTGGTCGAGTACGGGCGCGGCAAGCTCGCCAAGGCCGTCACCTTCTTCGTCGACGTCATGACGGGCATCCCGTCGATCGTCGCGGGTCTGTTCATCCTCAGTACGTGGATCCTGATGCTGGACATGGGCCCGTCCGGCTTCGCCGGTTCGCTGGCCCTGTCGATCCTGATGATCCCGGTGGTCGTCCGCTCCACCGAGGAGATGCTCAAGCTCGTCCCGAACGAGCTGCGCGAGGCGTCCCTGGCGCTCGGCGTGCCGAAGTGGCGCACGATCCTGAAGGTGGTCCTGCCGACGTCGATCGGCGGCATCACCACCGGCGTCATGCTGGCCATCGCCCGCATCACCGGCGAGACGGCCCCCGTGCTGCTGCTGGTCTGGGGCACGGACTTCATCAACGCGAACCCGTTCCAGGACGCGCAGGAATCACTGCCGATGTACATCTATCTGCAGTACTCCAACAGCGGCGGCGCCGGCGCGGCGTACGACCGTGCGTGGGCCGCGGCCCTGACGCTCATCGCGTTCATCATGGTCCTCAACCTGGTGGCCCGCGGCATCGCCCGCTGGAAGGCCCCGAAGTGACATCTATGCGGCTCAGCCGCACGGCCGGCCGCTGACGCGGCCAAGGCGAAGACAGTCAGCGACCCGAAAGAAGCAGTGATTCCCATGGCCAAGCGCATAGATGTCAGCGGCCTCAACGCCTACTACAGCTCCTTCCTCGCCATCGAGGACATCTCGATGACGGTGGAGCCCCGCTCGGTGACGGCCTTCATCGGCCCGTCCGGCTGCGGCAAGTCCACGTTCCTGCGCACGCTCAACCGCATGCACGAGGTCACGCCCGGCGGCCGCGTCGAGGGCAAGGTCATGCTCGACGACGAGAACCTCTACGGCGCCGGCATCGACCCGGTGGCCGTGCGCCGCGAGGTCGGCATGGTCTTCCAGCGGCCGAACCCGTTCCCGACCATGTCGGTGTACGACAACGTCGCCGCCGGCCTGAAGCTCAACGGCAAGTTCAAGAAGTCGGAGCTGGACGACGTCGTCGAGAAGTCCCTGCGCGGCGCCAACCTCTGGAACGAGGTGAAGGACCGCCTGAACAAGCCGGGCTCCGGCCTCTCCGGCGGTCAGCAGCAGCGCCTGTGCATCGCCCGCGCCATCGCGGTCGAGCCGAACGTCCTGCTCATGGACGAGCCCTGCTCCGCCCTGGACCCGATCTCCACCCTCGCCATCGAGGACCTGATCGGCGAGCTGAAGGAGCGCTTCACGATCGTCATCGTGACGCACAACATGCAGCAGGCGGCGCGCGTCTCGGACCGTACGGCGTTCTTCAACCTGGCGGCCGTCGGACAGCCCGGCAAGCTGATCGAGATCGACGAGACGGAGCGCATCTTCTCCAACCCGTCGGTCCAGGCCACGGAGGACTACATCTCGGGCCGCTTCGGATAGCCCGAACCCGATCCCCTCGCGGTGCTGCATGGCGGTGCCACCGCGAGGAGCACAAGGGCCCGCCCCCGGATTCCGGGGGCGGGCCCTCTCAGCTGCGCGGCTCCCGGCCAGGACGCCGGGCGACGCCTACAGGAACGCCAGGTTCACGATCCAGAACGAACACGCGGCCACCACCGCGGCCGCCGGCATCGTGATGAACCACCCCACGATGATGTTCCGGGCGACGCCCCACCGCACGGCGTTCACCCGCTTCGTCGCGCCCACGCCCATGATCGAGGACGTGATGACGTGCGTCGTCGAGATCGGCGCGTGGAACAGGAACGCCGACCCGAACATGATCGACGCACCGGTCGTCTCCGCGGCGAACCCCTGCGGCGGGTCCAGCTCGATGATCTTCCGGCCCAGGGTCCGCATGATCCGCCAGCCACCCGCGTACGTCCCCGCGGACAGCATCAGCGCGCAGGCGACCTTCACCCACACCGGAATGGGGTCGCCGTAGTCCTCGACGTCGGCGATGACCAGCGCCATCACCACGATGCCCATCGTCTTCTGCGCGTCCTGCAGACCGTGGCCGAGCGCCATGCCCGCCGCCGACACCGTCTGCGCGATACGGAAGCCCCGCTTGGCCTTGTGCGGATTGGACCGCCGGAAGATCCACATGATCCCGGTCATCACCAGGTACCCGGCGAGCAGGCCGATCACCGGCGACACGAACATGGGAATGACGATCTTGTCCACGACCCCGTGCCAGTACACGGTCGTGCTCCCGGCGAGGGCCGCCCCGACCATGCCGCCGAACAGCGCGTGCGAGGAGGACGAGGGGAGTCCGAAGTACCAGGTGATGAGGTTCCAGACGATCGCGCCCACGAGCGCGGCGAAGAGGATGCCCATCCCCTTCGAGCCCTCGGGGGTCTCGATCACCCCCTCGCTGACGGTCTTGGCGACCCCGGAACCCATGAACGCGCCGGCGAGGTTCATGACCGCGGCCATGGCGAGCGCCGCCCGGGGCGTCAGCGCACGCGTCGACACGGACGTCGCGATCGCGTTCGCCGAGTCGTGGAAACCGTTGGTGTACGTGAAGAAGAGCGCGACCCCGATGGTCACGACCAGAGCGAAGGTGTCCATGAAGGGGTCAGGACTCCTTGACCGCGATGGTCTCCACCGTGTTCGCCACGTGCTCGAAGGCGTCGGCCGCCTCTTCCAGGACGTCCACGATCTGCTTCAGCTTCAGCACCTCGATGGCCTCGTACTTGCCGTTGAAGAGGTGGGCGAGCAGCTTCCGGTGGATCTGGTCGGCCTGGTTCTCCAGCCGGTTGACCTCGATCCAGTACTCGGTGAGGTTGTCCATCGTGCGCAGGTTGGGCATGGCCTCGGCGGTCAGCTCGGCGGCCCGTGCCAGCACCTCGATCTGCTGCTCGACGCCCTTGGGCAGTTCCTCGACGTTGTAGAGGACGACCAGGTCGACGGCCTCCTCCATGAAGTCCATGATGTCGTCGAGGGAGGATGCGAGGTTGTAGATGTCCTCGCGGTCGAAGGGCGTGATGAACGAGGAGTTCAGCTGGTGGAAGATCGCGTGCGTGGCGTCGTCACCTGCGTGTTCGGCGGCCCGCATACGCTCTGCGATCTCGGCCCGGGCGGATGCGTCCGCCCCGAGCAGTTCCATCAGGAGCTTGGAGCCCGTGACGATGTTGTCCGCGGAAGCGGCGAACATGTCGTAGAAGCTCGTCTCCCTGGGGGTCAGACGAAAGCGCACGTGGGGTCCTCGGGGTGCATCGGTTTCGGTCAGGCTGATGCTAGGCGCATCATCCGGCCACTGCTAACGGGCCGTCCTCCAGTGTCGCCCATCAGGCAGAGTGATGAGCAGGGGGGCGATGCCAGGGCCTGGTAAGGGCCCTCTACCCCGCGAAGTTCGTTACGATATACCCGCCAGGGGTATATGTCCGCTATCTGCCCTGCTCTCCCCGACCGACTCCCACACGTTGCCCAACAACAGGAGGACGCGATGACGACCACCGAGGCCGGCGCAGGTGCGCCCTCCCCCGCCGTGGACGCGGTGCCGACGGCGGACGGGACGGACCCGGTGACCGACCACGACCGCGGTGTGCACGGGTACCACAAGCAGAAGGACGAGCACCTCAAGCGCCTGCGCCGCATCGAGGGCCAGATCCGCGGCCTGCAGCGGATGGTCGACGAGGACGTGTACTGCATCGACATACTCACGCAGGTGTCCGCCTCCACGAAGGCGTTGCAGTCCTTCGCCCTGCAGCTGCTGGAGGAGCACCTGCGCCACTGCGTCGCCGACGCGGCCGTCAAGGGGGGCGCCGAGATCGACGCGAAGGTGGAGGAGGCGACGAAGGCGATCGGCCGGCTGCTGCGCACGTGACCGGCACCGCCGGATCCGCTGCCGGTCGGCCCCTTACCGGCCGGGCACGGGCCCTTACCGGCCGGGCACGCGCCGTTACTGGCCGGTCCCGCGCTCCTCGGCGACCCGCAGCACCTCGTCGATGCTCTCCAGGCTCAGCCGCTCCCGGGCGGCCGACGCCGCGATGATCAGCTCGCCGCACAGCTCGATCTCGGCGAGGGCCACGTGGTCCTGAACCGCCGTACCACCGACCGGAGCCACGCGCGTCACCTCGTCTCTGCCGTCACCGGCTTCCTAGAGTAGGGAGCGGCCTACACACCGCGCATGGCACGGAAGGGCTAGTCCTTGCCGCCCGCCACCGCTCCCGCTCCCGCGCCCGCCCCCGCGCCGGACGCCTCCGCCGAGCCCTCCCCCTGCCCGGCGGCCGAACCCTCCCCCGGCCCGTCCGCCGACCCTTCCCCCGGCTCCGCCGCGATCTTGCCGGCGTAGATGTCCTGCTCCTCGGGCAGCCGTACGCGGACGGCGGCGCCGAAATCGTAGAGCAGCGTCGTCGAGGTGACGGCCACGGTGCCCTCGTCCCGCCCGTTGGCGAAGCTGAAGCGGTGCCGGACCTTGCGGATCCGGCCCTCGTCGTCGAGGTAGACGTCGAACGGCACCTCGGCGGTGGCGAACCCCTCGGCCGCCGCGGCCAGCGCCTTCCGGTTGTCGTCCGAGGCGTCCCGGGCCGCCCGGGCGAGGTCGGCGGTGCCCCGGTAGTGCCGCACCGCGGTCCCCGCGAGCTCCGTCCGCCCCATGTACGTCGCCGTCCGCGTCCCCAGCAGCACCTCGGCGGCGGCGAGCGGGTCCGTCGCCCCGCCGGTGACCAGGTTGCCGTCGGACAGCGAGGCGGTGTCCACCCGCACCCACTTGTCGTCGGGCACGCCGGCCCCGCGGTTCTTCATGAACAGGGCGCCCGGTGCGAGCAGCTCGGTGATCGGCCGGTGCTCGCTCACCCCCGCGGGGTCCTGCGGCAGCCGTACCTTCAGCCTCCCGAGCCGCCCGCCGAAGTCGTACACACCCTCGCCGCGGATGGTCACCCGCGTCCCGCCGCTGGCCATCTCCATCGCGGTACGCGTCCTGGCACTGCCGGCGGCCACCAGCCGGCCGGCGGCCCGGTGCAGTACGGCGACCGGATCGCCGTCACCCGCCTCCTGGCCTCCGCCCGCCCCCTGCACGGCGGCTCCCAGCCCGGAACACGCGCCCCCGGTCAGACACACACAGACCACGCCCTGGGCGAGGACGAGGCGCCCGCCCACCCTCCTACTGCGCCGCTTCCTCTCCCATCGGTCCATCGCCACCTACTCCAGCCGTCACGCCCGTTCCGGTCCCCCTGCCGTCCCGGTTAACGAGGGGCAGGTGACGCCGGTAACGTTGTGGACGTGGCGCAGCAGGAAGGTCTCGAAGCTCCTCAGGATGTCCCGGAACACCTCACGACGACGGTCGAACAGGGCCCCTTCTGCCTGGCCCGCTGCACCTGCGGCTGGCGGGGTCCGGCCCGCAGGGCCAGGAGCCAGGCCCGCACCGACGCCCGGACGCACGCACAGGCCTGACCCCGGATCAGGCCGGCGGCACCCCGCTGAACGACGAAGACGCGGCCCGGCCCCCGGCGCTTCTCGAGCGCCGGGACGACCCGGACCGCGTCCTCACCTGCGTCCTCACGTACCCGAAGGCGCTTCGGGCGTTCTCCGGAGCGGCCTCACGCGGCGAGGTCCCGCTCCTCCGCTCCGGTACTCCCCTGGCGAGCCCCCGGGATCACGGCGCTCCGCCCGGCGGCGTCGCCCCGCCCCCGCGCGCTGATCAGCCACCCGGCCCGCGGCGACCGCTCCACGGCCCGCGTCACCGGCACGAGCAGCGCCATGGCGACCGGCGACAGCAGCAGCGCGACGGCCGTACCGAGGGCGAAGCCGCCGATGACGTCCGTCGGGTAGTGGACGCCCATGTAGACACGGATGAAACCGCCGAACACCGCCAGCACGATCGCGGCGAGCCCGAACTTCCGGTTGGCGACGAACAGGGCGACGGCCAGGGCCATGCAGAGCGTCGCGTGGTCGCTCACGAAGGAGAAGTCGTCCTTCCCCGCGACGAGCACTTCCAGCCCGTCATGGGTCTTGAACGGCCGTGGCCGCTCGACGAATCCCCGTATCGGCACGTTGACCAGCACGGCGACGCCGGCCGCGAGCGGCGCCCACACCAGTGCCGCCACGTTCGAGGCCGCGTCCTCCCCGTCCCGCCGCCGCCCGGACCACCAGCACCACAGCACCAGCAGCACGATCGCGAACAGCAGTCCGTACTCACCCACGAACTCCATGACCCGGTCGAACCAGTGCGGTGCGTCCTTGGCCAGGCCGTTGATGTCGTAGAGCAGCTCGACGTCGGGGTTCGACCCGGATTCGGCGAGTCCAGCCATGGTGCTGCGGCCCCTTCGTCATTTCCTCCGGCGCGCCAAGCGCACGCCTCTTCTGCCACCCCCGTGGTCGTAGATCCGCCGGAACCGAACGGTCCGCACACCTACACGTGAACAGGAACGCACGACCCCCGTTGATACGTTCCACACTCCACCGAATGATCACGCAGACGTTATCGAAGAGAAACACGTCGTCGCAGCTCAGGGCATGGGTTCACGCTGCGTTCAAACCATGGCATTCACACCTTGGTGGGCAGCGCTTTCGCGCCATCTTCGGTCACCCGGGTGGCCCCGAAGTAGTCGGGGGTGTCGATCGGATCGAACCGGATCACAGCACCCGGCCTGGGCGCGTTGATCATGTATCCGCCTCCTACGTACATCCCCACATGCCGGATGGCCCGGGAGTTGGTGAGGTCGTCCGAGAAGAACACCAGGTCGCCGGGGAGCAACTCGTCCCTGCCCGGGTGCGGCCCCGCGTTGTACTGGTCGTTCGCGACCCGGGGCAGCTTGATCCCCACGCTCTCGTACGCCGCCTTGGTCAGCCCGGAGCAGTCGAACCGCCCGCCCTGGTCGGCCGTGCCGTTCCCGCCCCACAGGTAGGGCGTGCCGAGCTTCTCCTGCGCGTAGGCGATGGCCCCGGCGGCCTGCTCGGAGGGGTCGACCCGGGTGGTGGGCGCGGCGAAGCTCTTCGCGAGCGTCGTGATCGTCCTGACGTAGTTCTGCGTCTCCTCGTACGGCGGCACACCCTGGTACTTGATCACCGCGTAGGGCCCCGCGTTGTAGGCGGCCAGCATGTTCTCGGTCGGGTTCCCGGGCACGTCCTTCACGTACGACGCGAGGGAGCAGTCGTACGACGCCGCCGACGGGATGGCGTCCGCCGGGTCCCACACGTCCCGGTCGCCGTCACCGTCCCCGTCGATCCCGTGGGTGGCCCACGTCCCGGGGATGAACTGCGCTATGCCCTGCGCCGCCGCATGGCTCTGCGCCTTCGGGTTGAAGCGGCTCTCCTGGTAGAGCTGGGAGGCGAGCAGCGCGGGACTGATGGCGGGACAGTGATTGCCCCACTTCTGCACGAGCGGCTGGTACGCCGCGGGCACCGACCCCTTGGCGAGCTTCTTCGACCCGCCGCCGCTGCCGCCGGAGAGGTTCCCGGCGGTGACGTAGACGCCCACGACGAGCAGCATCACGAAGCCCATCCCGAGGGCGACCCCAACACCGGCCCCGACCCACATCTTGCGCATGGCCCAACCCTCCCCCATGTCCGGGCCGTTCAATAACACTTTCCGGCCATGTCGTCCCCGTTTCGGGCCCGCCCCTCAGCGAATGGCGCGTTTGCGCCCCACCGGGCCCCGTCGAACAGCGCCCGCCGCGAGCGCCGTTGCTACCGCCGCCCCGGTCACCGCCGGCACTCCGCCCACAGCAGCTTGCCGCCCTTCGAGGCGCCGAGCTCGCGCAGCACCGACACGCCCACGGCGTCCGCGCAGGCCCGCACCAGATGCAGACCCCGGCCGCTCTCGGCGTCCTCCGGGGCCACGGCGCCGGGTTCCCCGTCGCGGAAGCCCGGCGGCACCCTCCAGTCGCTGTCCCACACGCCGACCCGCAACCGCCCCGGCTCCCGCGACAGGATGCGGAGGGAGTAGGGGCCGGCGGTGTGCAGGTGGGCGTTGGCGAGCAGCTCGGCGGCCAGCAGTTCGGCGGTGGGCGTCAGCTCCGCGAGACCGTGCGCGGCCAGGGTGGCGCGGAGGGTCGTGCGGGCGATCCCCGGTGCGCGTGGATCGTGCGGGAGGTGGAGGGTGTAGCCCCAGGACGGGTTTACGGTGGCCATGGAAGTCTCCGTTCACAGAGAAGAGTTGGGGACTCTCATTCCTTTGCCCAGTGGCATGCCGGTCCGTCGGCCGGTGCACTTCTGGGCGGTGAGGCGCCACAACTGAAGCTAGCACCGCGGGATATGTTCTTTATCCCATCCGGAGCTATAACTACTTCTTCCACCTGAGTGGGTGACAAGTGGTACGGAGGAGCGACGGTCATGGCCGTGAGAAGCAACCCCACAGCACGACAGCTCCGCTTCGGCGCCGAGCTCCGCAAGCTGCGCGAGCACGCCGGCCTGACCTCGACGGAAGCGGCACGCCTCCTCGGCATCAAGCAGGCCCAGGTCAGCAACATGGAAACGGGCCGCCTACCGGTGAGCGCCGACCGCGTGCGCACACTGGCGTGCCAGTACGAGTGCCCTGACAAGGATCTCGTCGAGGCGCTCGCAGGAATGACCGGTGAGCGTCGGCGGGGCTGGTGGGAGGAGTACCGGAACATGCTTCCGCCGGGACTGCTGGACCTGGCCGAGCTGGAGCATCACGGAACCGCGCTGCGCACCGCCCACACCTCCGGCATCCCGGGCCTGCTCCAGACGTTGGACCACGCCCGCGAGGTGTTCCACCAGGTCGTCCCCGACCTGTCACCTCCAGAGGTGGAGCACCGGACCTCGTTCCGCATCAAGCGCCAGGCGGTCCTCTTCCGCAAGGACCCGATCCCCTACCGCGCGATCATTCACGAGGCCGCCCTTCACATGCGTTTCGGCGGCCGGGACGTGGCGAAGCGACAGCTCAAGCACCTGATCAAGATGAGCGAGCACCCCAACATCTCGGTCCACGTCATCCCCTTCCAGGCGGGTGGCTATCCGGGGGCGGGGCAGCCCGTCTACTACGTGCACGGCCCTGTACCTCCGCTCGACACGGTCCAACTCGACCAATCGCACGGCATCGCCCTGCTGGACGCGGAGGCCCAGCTGAACAAGTACCGCGTGGTCCTGGACCGCCTCATGTCCCTGAGCTTGATCGAGCTGGAGTCCCGGGCCCTCATCCACCACATCAGCCAGTCAATCTGAGAGGCAGCCATGCAGCTCATCCAGTGGCAGAAGTCCACCTACTGCGGCGAAGGCGAGTCCTGCATCCACGTCGCGGCAACGGCCGGCGCCGTCCATCTCACCGAGAGCAGCGACCCCACCGGCTCCATACTCACCGCCACCCCCGCCGCCTTCGGCGCCCTGCTCACCGCAGTGAAGTCGAACACCCGGCCGACGGCCATCCGCGTCTCCTTCACACAGGAGGATGACGGCGGCGCCCCCGTACGCATCCACGACACCCACGCCCCCGGGACCGTCGTCACGACGGATCGCCAGAAGTGGGAAGCCTTCGCGCTGGGCGTACGGGCGGGCGAGTTCGACCACTTCGCGGAAGGGCTCAACGACGCAATCGGACAACAGGTTGCACTTCAAAATCGTTGCCCGGCGTAACGGAACGTGATACACAGAGTGACCATACGACTCTTTACATACCGGTTCGCGCCACTCCGTTAGGGCCTGGCGCGGGCCGGTGGCAAGCTATTCGCACGAAACCCGCCAATCAATGACGCCAAGTCGACATACGACGGCGTCATCGTCAGCGACAATGATGCCTGACCTCTGCACGTCCGCAGAGGGCGCGGAACTACCCAACAGGGGCGGTGACTTACATGCTCTTTGCGGCCGACGAGGGAGACATCAACACCATCATCGGGGGGATCGCTCCGGACTGGGGCCCCTTCGGCAGCCTGGGCACCGAGGCCAAGATCATGATCGAGGTGGTGATGGCCGTCGCCATCCTGCTCTGCCTCGGCATCGCGATCTGGGGTGCCGCCAAGCAGCGCATCGGTGCCACCGCGCTCCGCGACACCTTCAGCGCGGAGCAGGGCAAGGGCCTCATCATCGCGGGCCTGACGGGCGTGTTCATCATCGGCTCGCTCGGCACGCTCTTCACCATCGTGTACGGGATGGCCGTGTAGCCCGACACACGCTTCCCCTTTTCTCCCCCATCCCACCCGCCCGTCGTGCCAACCGGCTGAGGTTGCGTTTCTCTGATGTCGAGTCACCACACCGCGTCCGCGCGGGGACCAGCACGGCTACCGTCGTACTTCTACGGCAGACACGACGTCGAGGGGGCGAACGCGGCATGAGTCTCGGAGACGATCACCAGTCCTCCGGCGGTTACGGCGGCACCGGCCAGACACGGACCCGGCTGCCCGACGGGGGCGGCGACGGCTACGGCGGCCCCCGGCGCGGCGGCCGCTCGTCGTCGCGCAGCCTGGTCACCGTGGTCGGCGTCGTCGTCCTCCTCATCGCCGCGATCGCCTTCGCGAACCGTGGAGGAGACGATTCCTCATCCGCGGACGAGGCGGCCGAGGACAAACCGAAGACGTCGGCGACGGCGCCTTCCGGAACACAGCCGGTGCAGTCGGGCTTCGCCCACGACGAGCAGGGGGCGCAGAGCGCGGCGGCGAACTATGCGGTGGCGTTGGGCTCTGACGGCATGTTCGACAAGGCCAGACGGCACGACATCATCAGCACTGTCTACGCGCCTGATGTCGTAGCTAACCGGCTGACAGAACTGGACAGCGCCTACTCGAAGCAGGAGTTCCTGGCGAACATCGGCCTCGACAAGAACGGCAAGGCACCGTCCGGTCAGACCTTCGTCTCGCGGGTGATTCCGGTGGGAACCAAGCTCACGGCGTCGAATGCCGAGAAGGCCACCGTAGAGGTTTGGTACACGTCCCTCTTCGGCCTGTCCGGTGGCAACTCGACCAACCCGGTCACCGAGAGTTGGTACACCACCACGTACCAGCTGACGTGGGCCAACAACGACTGGAAGGTCATCGACTTCCAGCAGAAGGACGGACCAGTGCCGGTTGGTCGCGATCAGAGGGCCTCCACTGCCGACGACATGACGAAGGCCGTCGAGGAGTACGGAGGGTTCACATATGCGCGCTAACCACCGCGTCCTCAAGGCCGCGGCCGCCGTTGCCGCAGTGCAGACCGCCACGGTGCTGCTGGCCACCCGGGCCTTTGCTGCACCCACCCCCGCGCCGACGGACACAGAAGACCCCTGTGACCTCATCCGCGGCCCCGCCAAGGACTACTGCGAACGAGGCGAAGGCGGCGAAGGCGGCTCCACCGGAGGTGCCGGCAGCCAGGACTACGACCCCAGCACCACCGTCGACCCCCTCTCCTCCCTCGCCAAGGGCTTCGCCGACGCCGCCGCATGGACCGTCGACACCCTCAGTGACGCCGTGAAGAACACCGCCGAGGTCGACTTCACGAACGGAACGTTCCTCAAGCAGTACGCCATCGTCTTCGGGGCGTCGGCGATCCTCACCCTCGTCCTCTGGCTGCTGGCGGTCGCCAAGCGCGCCATGCGCGGCGTCCCTTTCACCACCGCGCTCTCCGAGGCCGTCGGGTTCCTCTGGCTGACCGTCCTGGCCTCGGCCTTCACGCCGCTGATCCTGTACACGGTCGTGTCCGCGACCGACGCCGTGACCGATGTCCTGGCCAAGGGCACCGGGGACCAGACGGACACCTTCTTCGGCACGTTCTCCCAAGCGCTGGAGCAGGGCGACGACATCGGCGGCGGCCCCATCATGCTGATCCTGGTGTCGTTCGTGTCGATCATCGCCGCGGGTGTCCTCTACCTGGAGCTCTACCTGAGGGCCGTCCTCCTCTACGTCGGCGCGCTGCTCGGTGTCGTCGTCTACGCCGGACTGGTCGACAAGAACCTGTGGGGGCACGTCCGCCGCTGGGCGGGCATCATGATCGCCGTGATCATGGTCAAGCCGGTGATCGTCATCGTGCTGGGCCTCGCGGGCGCGCTGACCACGGAGGAGGGGCCCGACTCCGTCGCCGCCATCGTCTCCGGCCTCGCGATCATCCTGCTCGCGATCTTCGCCTCCGCGATGATCTACCGCTTCGTCCCCGGCTTCGGCGACGAGATCGCGAACAGCCGCAACAACCGCATCATGCAGGGCGCCGAGGGCAAGGCCGCGGCCGTCATCAGCTCCCCGGCGAACCTGGTCGCCCAGGGCATCAGGACCCACAGCACCCGCCACAACGGCAACGGCGGAGGCGGCCAGTCCACCTCCTCCTCCGCGCCCCGCCCCTCGAACCCCGCCTCCGGCGGAGTCGCCGCGCACAGCACGCGCCCCTCGAACGGCAGCGGCGGAAGTGTCCCCTCCGCCGCACCCGCACCGCGCTCCGGCAGCCCGGTGAACACGCCGCACGCCGGCAACACCCGTAACAGCCTTAAGAAGAGCACAGGAGGTGACGGGCGTTGACGACCGAGTCCCACGTGTCCCATCCGGTCACGCCCCGCCGTACGTATCTGATCGGCCGCGCCCGGCCGAACGCGATCGTCGGCCGCAACCGCGAGACCGGTGAGATCGCGCTGATCGTCGTCGGCGCGTTCCTCGGCATGATGTGCGGGCTCCTCGTCCCCGTCCTGACCCTGCGCATCGTGCTGCTCGTCGGCTTCCCGATGCTCGCGCTGGCCGCCGTCTACGTGCCGTACAAGCACCGGACGTTCTACAAGTGGTTCGAGATCAACCGCAGCTACAAGCGGACGCTCCGCCGCGGCACCACCTACCGTTCCGGCGCCATCGAGGCCGGCACCAGGATCGACGGGCGGGAGGTCGAGATCGGCCCGCCGCCCGGCATCGGCCGCATCAGCTGGCTGGCGGCGCCCTTCGGGCCGGACGAGATCGCCGTACTGCTGCACGCCGACCGCAAGACCGTCACCGCCGCGATCGAGATCGAGGGGCCCGGCGTCGGCCTGCGCGACTCCGAGGACCAGGAAGCCCTCGTCGACCGCTTCGGCACCCTGCTCAAGCACGTGGCCAACGGCGACGGCTTCGTCACCCGCATCCAGATGCTCGCCCGCACCCTCCCGGCCGACCCCGACGCGCACGCCAAGGACGTCGCCCAGCGCGGCGACGACAAGTCACCGGGGTGGCTGCAGCAGTCGTACGACCAGCTCCAGTCGATGGTGTCCACCAGCAGCGAGCAGCACCGCGCCTACCTCATCGCCTGCATGCACTACACCCGCGAGCTGGCGGCCGAGGCCAACGCCATGGCCCGCGCCGCCCGCCCGCAGAACGGGCGCAAGCTGGACCGCGACGCCGGACTGGCGGTCGTGATGGCGCGCGAGCTGACCGACATCTGCTCGCGTCTCCAGGAGGCCGACATCCGGGTGCGCCAGCCGCTGGGCCAGGGCCGGCTCGCCTCGCTGATCCACGCGATGTACGACCCGGACCACCCCATCGACCACATCCAGGCGATGACCAAGCGCAACGCCTGGCCGGCCGAACTGGACGCCATGGAGCCGACCTTCCTCCAGGCCAAGACCCGGGAGTCCTCCACCCGCGCGCCCTGGTGCCACGCGACCGCCTGGGTGAAGGAGTGGCCGATGACCCCGGTCGGCGTGAACTTCCTCGCGCCGCTCCTCGTCCACACCCCGGACGTGATCCGAACGGTCGCCGTGACGATGGACCTCGAACCCACCGAGGTCGCCATCGAACGCATGCTGACCGAGAAGACGAACGACGACGCCGAGGCCTCCCGCGCCGCCAAGATGAACCGGACCGTCGACCCCCGCGACGTCGCCGCCCACGGCCGGCTGGACCAGCGGGGCGAGGACCTCGCCAGCGGCGCCGCCGGCGTCAACCTGGTCGGCTACATCACGGTCTCCTCCCGCTCCCCCGAGGCACTGGCCCGCGACAAGCGGACGATACGAGCCTCGGCAGGAAAGTCGTATCTGAAACTGGAGTGGTGCGACCGTGAGCACCATCGCGCCTTCGTGAACACGCTTCCGTTCGCCACCGGCATCCGAAGGTAGGGGCTGAGCCTGATGCGGGACCCGCTGTCCGTCCTCACCGACGCCTTCACGTCCTTCCTCTTCGGGAAGGTGGAGACGACCCGCCTCCCGGTCCGCACCTCCACGGGCCAGGCGCAGGCCGTCTACCTGCCGACCGCCGCACCCGGCCTCGGCGACTCCGGTGTGATCATCGGCCGCGAGGTCTACTCCGGCAAGGGCTACATCTACGACCCCTTCCAGCTGTACGGCCAGCAGCTCCCCGCCCCGCACTGGCTGGTGCTCGGCGAGTCCGGCAACGGCAAGTCGGCGCTGGAGAAGACGTACGTCCTGCGCCAGCTCCGCTTCAGGGACCGCCAGGTCGTCGTCCTGGACGCCCAGGGCGAGGACGGCGTCGGCGAGTGGAACCTCATCGCCGAGGAGCTGGGCATAACGCCCATCCGGCTGGACCCGATGGCCGCCCTGGACCACGGCATCCGCCTCAACCCCCTCGACCCGGCGATCACGACGACCGGCCAGCTGGCCCTGCTCCGCACCATCATCGAGGTCGCGATGGGCCACGGGCTGGACGAACGCTCCGGCTTCGCCCTCAAGGTCGCGCACGCCTACGTCAACGAGACCATCGTCCAGCGCCAGCCGGTCCTCACCGACATCGTCGAGCAGCTCCGCCACCCCGAGCCGGAGTCCGCGGAGGCGATGAACGTCGCCATAGACGACGTACGGGCGTGGGGCCTGGACGTGGCACTGGTCCTCGACCGCCTCGTCGACGGCGACCTGCGCGGCATGTTCGACGGCCCGACGACGGTCGGCATCGACCTCGACGCCCCCCTCATCGTCTTCGACCTGTCCCACATCGACCGCAACTCCATCGCCATGCCGATCCTCATGGCCATCGTCGGCGTGTGGCTGGAACACACCTGGATCCGCCCCGACCGGAAGAAGCGCATCTTCCTGGTCGAGGAGGCCTGGCACATCATCAACAGCCCGTTCGTGGCGCAGCTGTTCCAGCGGCTGCTGAAGTTCGGGCGCCGGCTGGGTCTGTCCTTCGTGGCGGTGGTGCACCACCTGTCGGACGTCGTCGACGGAGCGGCGGCCAGAGAAGCCGCGGCCATCCTGAAAATGGCCTCCACCCGGACCATCTACGCCCAGAAGGCCGACGAGGCGCGGGCCACGGGACGCGTCCTGGGCCTGCCACGCTGGGCGGTGGAGATCATCCCCACCCTCACCCCCGGCATCGCGGTGTGGGACGTCAACGGCAACGTCCAGGTGGTCAAACACCTGATCACCGAGACCGAACGCCCCCTGGTCTTCACCGACCGCGCGATGACCGAGTCCTCGGCCGACTTCAACGACGACGCCCTGCGCGCCGCCGAACTGGAGGCGGAGGAACGGGCGGCGGCCTTCGTGGAACAGCACATCGGCGAGACGTCCGAATCGACGGTGGCGTAGGAAGACCGGGAGGGACCGAAGGCATGAGACCGGACGACCACCGCGGCCGGCGGCCGGACCAGCAGGGCGGCATCCCCGACGGCCTGCTGATCGGCATCCTCGCCTTCCTCCTCGGCATGACCCTGCTGGTGTGGACGGCGACCGGCCTCTCCGCCCTGTTCGCCCACGGCTCCTGGCCCTCCGGCGTCACCTTCACCGGCACGCCCCTGGCCATGCGCCACCTGGTCTCCGAACCCCACGACCTCCCCGGCGCCTGGCCGGACACCCCCGAGACGGCACTCTCCGGGTACGGGCTGTTCTGGGGGCTGTTCATCGGCCAGGTCATGGTGCTGGTGGTGCTGGCCGTTTTCGTGATGGGCACGCTGGCCCGGTGGCGGGCGGTACGGCAGCGGCGGCGAGCGGCGGACCCGGCGGCGGACATACGGAGTCAGGAACCGACTCCGACTCCGGCCTCACCTCCGACCGCGATCCCGGCCCCGGCCCCGGCCCCGGCCCCCGAACCGGAGCCGCAACCGGTCCTGGAGCGGCAACCGGACCCGGCACACGCCCACGAGGTGCCGACCCAGAGGGCACCCCGACCGGAGACGCCACCGGAGGACAAGCCCCTGACCCCTGCGGCCGACGGCGACGGCAGGCACACGCACGGCTGGGAAGCGCACCGCTGGGAAACGCACCGCCCCGAAGGCGCGGTGCACTACGGCGCACCCGGCGCCCGCCGGTCGACCGCGAGCCAGGCCCTGCGCGACGCGGAAGGCCCCGCCCTCGTCATCACCTCGAACCCGGCGCTCTGGTCAGACACCAAGGACGCCCGCGCGAAACTCGGCCCCTGCCACCTCTACGACCCGAACCACCTCTGCGACACCCCGGCCCGCCTCCACTGGTCCCCCACCGTGGGCTGCGAGGACAGGCAGACGGCCGTGAGCAGAGCCGCCGCCCTCCTCACGCCGGTCCGCCCCACCGCCCGGCTCGACCAGGCGGTCGGCGACACCGCCGAACTGCTCCTGCGCAGCTACCTCCACGCCGCCGCCGTCGACGGCCGCACCGTCCGCCACGTCCACCGCTGGTCCCAGGGCCTCCAGATCCAGGACGCCGTACGCGTCCTCCGTACGAACCCCAAAGCCGCCCCCGGCGCGGCGGGCGAACTCGAAGGGGCCCTCACCGCCCACCCCGAACGCCGGGACATGGCCCAGCAGCTGACCACCCGGGCCCTGGCCGTCCTCTCGACGGTCAACATCCGCGAGGCATGCACTCCCAACCGAACTGATGCCCTCGCCTTGGATTCCTTCATCCACGAACAGGGAACCCTTTACGTGGTGGGTGAATCCATCGAAGACCCCCGGACGAGCCCGGGCGCGATGCCGCTGCTGACGGCGCTCGTCTCAAGCGTGGTCGAGCGCGGCCGGCGCATGGCCGAACGGTCATCCTCCGGTCGCCTCGACCCACCACTCACCCTCGTCCTGGACGACGTCGCCGCCGTGGCCCCGCTCCCCCAGCTCCCGGAGCTGCTGGCCACCGGCGCGGACCGGGGCATGCCCGCCCTGGCGCTGCTCCGCTCCCGCGAACAGGGCCGGGCCCGCTGGCCCCACGACGAACTGCCGGTGTGACGCCGACGGCCGCGGGCCCGCGTCACCGCTCGACCACGAACTCCAGCTCGCAGCCCCCGGCCCCGCCCTCCAGCGTCACCGTCCGCCCGCTCGGCGCGAACCCCGCCTTCCGGTACGCACCCTGCGCCCGCCCGTTCTCCGCGTGCACGAAGAGCCGCACCCGCTCCAGGCCGCTCGCCCACGCCCACTCCAGCCCGGCGGCGAACAGCGCCTTCGTCAGCCCGCTGCCCCGCCACTCGGGCCGTACGAACACCCCGACCACGTGCCCCTGCCGCCGCTCCACGGGGAACCCGGCCCAGTCCGCCGTCCCGGCCTCCTCCACGATCACGGTCAGCGTGCCCAGCCACCGGCCGCCCGGCCCCTCCGCGACGATCTGCTGCACCCCGGAAGCACCCTCGGCGGCCTTCGCCGCCCGCTCCCGCCAGTAGGAGTCCGGCCGGTCCACGGCGTCGTCGTACGTCTCCAGGAACGCGAGATGCGCGACCGGGTCCCGCAGCGCACGCAGCCGCAGCTCCTTCACCGCCGGCCACTCGTCGGCACGTATGGAGCGGATCACGTAGTCACCAGGGGCAGAGGCACTCATGCGGGCCACCGTAATACCCGGGTACTACGCCCCTCACCCGATATACGGCCTCCGGGCGGACGCCCTCCGCGCCACGAACCGCGATCATGGCCGGATGGAGCCCGTGAAGCCCGCGCCGGAAGAACGAACGGCCGAACCCCTCACCGAGTACGTGCACCGCGTCAACCGCCGGGTACGCGCCTTCGACCGCCGCCGGCCCCTCGTCTGGGACCTGCACCTCACCGGCCTCTGGGTACTGGCCGCCCTGATCGACGCCTCCGGCGGCTGGCGCAACGTCGCCCACGACCCCGGCGTCCCCACCGGACTCGTCATCGCCCTCAGCCTCGCTCTCTCCGTCCCCCTCCTCTGGCGTCGCAGCCACCCCCAGGCCGCCCTCCTCGCCACGCTGCCCGCGGCCCTGTTGAACGCCTGGTCGGGCGCCGCCCTGCAAGCGGCCCTGCTGCAGCTGCTCCTCGTCCACCACATCGCCCTGCGCCTGCCGCTGCGCAACCTGTGGTGGGCGGTGGCGCTGACGACCGCCCCGACCTGTGTCGCGGTCGCCCGGTACGGGGACAGCGCGGGCTCCTGGAACCAGCAGCTCGGCTCGCAGCTCCTCTCCATCGGCGTGGCCGCCCTCATCGGGATCACCGTCCGCAGCCGACGCGACTACACCGGGGCCCTGGAGGACCGCGCCCGCCGCCTGGAGAACGAACGCGACCAGCAGCTCCGGCTCGCCGCCGCCACCGAACGCGCCCGCATAGCCCGCGAGATGCACGACATCATCGGCCACAACCTCTCCGTCATCACCGGTCTCGCCGACGGCGGCCGCTACGCCGCAGCCAAGTCCCCCGAACGCGCCGCCCAGGCCCTGGACGCCATCGCCACCACCAGCCGCCAGGCCCTGAGCGAACTGCGCCGCCTGCTCGACGTCCTGCGCGACGACGAACAGGACGGCATCCAGCCGGCCGAACTGGCCCCGCAGCCCGCCCTCACCGACCTCGAACGCCTCCTCGACGGCGTCCGCAGGGCCGGCCTCCCCGTCCGTACGACCGTCAATGGCCACCCCACGCTCCCGGAGGGCCGCCAGCTCACGGTCTACCGCGTCATCCAGGAAGCCCTCACCAACACCCTCAAACACGCCGGGCCGGACGCCACCGCCCACATCGGCCTCTCCTACGAGTCCGGCGGCGCCGTCACCCTCACCGTCACCGACACCGGCCGCGGCGGCCCGCCCCCCGCCCTCTCCGACGGCCGCGGCCTGCCCGGAATGCGCGAGCGAACTTCCCTGTACGGCGGCACACTTGAGGCCGGCCCACGCCCAGGCCCCGAGCGGGGCTGGCGCGTCCACCTGCACCTACCGGAGGAACCCCCGCAGTGACCACCGTCCTCATCGCCGACGACCAGCCGCTTCAGCGCTTCGGCTTCCGGATGCTCCTGGAGAGCCAGGACGACATGACGGTCGTGGGCGAGGCGGCGGGCGGCGCGGAAGCCGCCCGTATGACGGCAGAGCTCCACCCCGACGTCGTCCTCATGGACGTCCGCATGCCCGGCCTCGACGGCATCGAGGCGACCCGCCGCATCGTCGCGGGCGGCGGCCGCACGCGCGTCCTCATCCTCACGACCTTCGACCTCGACGAGTACGCCTACGCCGGCCTGCGCGCCGGAGCCTCCGGTTTCCTCGTCAAGGACGCCCAGCCGGAGGAACTGCTCTCCGGCATCCGTGCGGTGGCCAGTGGCGACGCGGTGGTGGCCCCGAGCCTGACCCGCCGCCTGCTCGACACGTACGTCCACCATCTGCCGGCCGCCGCCACAACAGCGCAGGACGACTCCCCCGATCCCCGCCTGGCCTCCCTCACCGACCGCGAGAGCGAGATCCTCAGGGTCATGGGCCAGGGCTGGACCAACACGGAGATAGCGGAGCGCCTCCACCTCGCCGAGTCGACGGTCAAGACCCACGTGGGCCGCATCCTGGCCAAGACCGGCTCACGGGACCGGGTCCAGGCGGTGATCCTGGCGTACGACACGAAACTGGTGAAGCCGTCCTGAGCAAAAAGAGGCCCCGAACGAAAAGGGCCGTGAACGCAGAAAACCCCGCACCGTTCCCGGTGCGGGGTCTTCTCGCAATGATTGTTCGGCGGCGTCCTACTCTCCCACAGGGTCCCCCCTGCAGTACCATCGGCGCTGTAAGGCTTAGCTTCCGGGTTCGAAATGT
>NZ_JBVJVN010000030.1:43990-84266 GCF_055603605.1 Streptomyces sp. NPDC037271 | reverse complement strand
GCTCCCCGTTCTTTCTCCCCCCCCCCTCCCCCCCCCCCCCCCCTCCCTCTCCCCCCCCCCCCCCCCCCCCCCCCCCCCCCCCCCCCCCCCCCCCCCCCCCCCCCCCCCCCCCCCCCCCCCCCCCCCCCCCCCGGGGCTGGGAACAGGCACGACGGGGCTGGGAACGGCCACGGCGGGGCCGGGACCGGGCACGAGGGGCGTCAGCCCTTCACGGCGCCGGTCAGCATCCCCTTCTTGAAGTGACGCTGGACGAACGGCGAGAGCACGGCCACCGGCAGCAGGGCCATGACCATCACCGCCATCTGCACGGCGAGGCCGGAGAGCTCACCGGTCTTGATCGCCTGGCCGAGGCCGACCGGCGCCTCCTGCTTCTGCACGAGCTGGATCATCACGTTCTGCAGGGGCAGCATGTCCTGGTCGTTCAGGTACAGGGAGGCGTTGAACCAGGCGCTCCAGTAGCCGACTGCGTAGAACAGCGTGATCACCGCGACGACCGCGCGGGAGAGCGGCAGGACGATCTGCCACAGGATGCGCAGGTCACCGGCGCCGTCGATGCGGGCGCTGTCGATCAGCTCCTGGGAGATGCCCATGAAGAAGCCGCGCAGCACCAGGATGTTGAAGACGCTGATCGCGCTGGGCAGGATCAGCGCGAGATAGCTGTCCGTCAGCCCCAGGGACTGCACCAGCAGGTAGGTGGGGATGAGACCGGCGCTGAAGAACATCGTGGCCAGCAGCACCATGAGGATCCAGCGGTGGCCGAGTGAGCCGCTGCGGGACAGCCCGTAGGCGCACAGCACCGACACCGCCATCGAGAACAGGGTGCCGACGAGGGTGATGCCGATACTGACGAGCGCGGCGCGGGTGACCTGGCCGCCGCTGAGCAGTTCCTGGTAGGCGACGAAGGTGATGTCCGTCGGGATCATCACCAGCCCGCCGGCCTCGTCGATGGCCTTGCGCGAGGAGAGGCTGGTGACGACGACGATCCACAGCGGGAACAGGATGGCCAGGCAGGCCAGCAGCAGGACCAGCCCCTTGCCGGCGAGGCCGGCCCGGCTGGGTTTCTCCTCCCACACCGGACGGGGCGGGGCCGCCCACCGGCTGGGCTTCCGCGCGGGCTTGTCGATCGCGGCGGTCACTTCCTGAACGGCGGTCACTTCTTGTACACCCCCTGCTCGCCCATGAGGTGGGCCACCTTGTTCGCTATCAGGACCAGTCCGAGGCTGATGACGCCCTTGACGAGACCGGCGGCGGCCGCGTAGCCGAAGTCCTGGTTGCGGACGCCGTTCCACCACACGAAGGTGTCGAGGACCTCCGCGGCCCCTGGTCCGACGGCGTCGCGTTGCAACAGGATCTGTTCGAAGCCGACCGTCAGGGCGTCGCCGACGCGCAGCACCAGCAGCAGGGCGATGACCGGGCGCAGCGCGGGCAGCGTGACGTGCCACATGCGGCGCCAGCGGTTGGCGCCGTCCATCGCGGCGGCCTCGTACAGGTCGGGGCTGACCGAGGCGAGCGCGGCGAGGAAGACGATGATCCCCCAGCCGGCGTCCTTCCACACGCTCTGCGCGGTGACCAGGAACTTGAAGGTGTCCGGGTCGGTCATGAGGCTGAGCCCGTCGTACCCGTGGTCGCGCAGCAGCTGGGACAGCAGCCCGGCACCGCCGAACAGCTGCTGGAAGACGGCGATGACCAGCACCCACGAGAAGAAGTGCGGCAGGTAGAGGATGGCCTGCGAGATCGCCCGCACCCGGGGCCGGACCACACTGTTGATGAGCAGCGCGAGCAGGATCGGGATCGGGAAGTACAGCACCAGCTGGAGGACGAACAGCAGCAGGGTGTTCTGCACCGAGTTCCAGAAGGCCGAGTCCTCGAAGATCCGCTGGAAGTTCTCCAGGCCCACCCACGGGCTGTGCAGGATGGAGACGATCCCGTTGTCGCTGATGTAGGGGTCGTACTCCTGGAAGGCGACGACGTTGCCGAGGATCGGCACGTAGTTGAAGAGCAGCACCAGCAGCACGGCCGGCAGTGTCATCAGCACCAGCACGCGGTCACGCCGGAACCTCAGCCTGAGGCTCAGTTTCCCCGTGTGCGGCTTCGCCTCGCGGGAGCCGGCGGCGTCGTCGGACGCCACCGGGGTCTTCTTCGTCGCATCGGCCTCGGCTCTGGTCCGGGGCACCGTGTTGTGGGACACGGCCGTTCTCCTTGCCTCGGTACCGGTCAGCTCGCCGCCGTGCCGTTCTCGTCGAGCAGCTTCTTGTACCAGTCGCGCAGCTTGTCGCCGCCCTTGCTCTTCCAGTCGGAGACGGCCTGCTGCACGTCGCTGATCGACTTGCGGCCGCGGATGACGTCGTCCTCCAGCTGCTCGAAGTCGTTGGAGAGGTTGGTGTAGCGGGCGGGCTCGGTGATCTGCATGCCGTAGAACGTGGGCTTCTTGGTGAAGGCCCCCATCCGCTGCTGCCACTCGACCTGCCCCTTGGCGACCTCGGGGAAGTCGGGGTGGGCGATGGTCGCGGCGGGGCTCGCCACCATCACGTAGGCGTTCATCACGTCGATGTTGCCCTGGTCGGTCTTGGTGGGCACGCCGTCCTTGACGGTGTAGTGGGTGCCCTCCACGCCGTAGTTGGTGGCCATGTACTCCTTGGTGCCGTAAGGCGCGGCGGTGACGTTGGCGACGGCCAGCACGTCGCGGATCACGGACTCGGACGCCTTCTTGTTGACGAAGGCGAAGATGCTCGCCGGGTTCTGCGCCCACAGCGTGGGCTCACCGCCGTCGTGCCCGAAGAAGTCCATGCCCCAGACCTTGAACCCGGGGTTCTGGGTGGCCTGTTCGGCGGTGCGGCTCCACCACTGGGAGATGTCCTGGTTGTAGATGAGGAACTCCCCGGCGGCGAACTTGGGCCCGGGGTCGGCGGCGTTGCTCTTGCCCAGCTTGGCGTCGGGGTGCACGACGCCGGCGGCGAACAGCTTGCGCGTCCACTCCAGGGCTTCCAGGTACTCGTCGGTCTCGATGCGGTAGACCAGCTTGCCGTCGACCTGGTTCCAGCCGAGCGACTTCTCGTTGCCGGAGAGCACGCCGAAGGCGTTCATGGCGGTCCACTTCATGTCCAGGCAGGCCCAGCGCTTGGCCTTCGCGTTGGTGGCCTCCTTGGCCAGTGCCATGAAGTCGTCGCAGGACCGGGGGACTTCGTAGCCCTCCTTCTCGAAGATGTCCTGGCGGTACAGGGGCACGACGCCGGACACGTACGAGGACGGCATCGGCAGGCCGCGCAGCTTGCCGCCGAAGATGGAGCGCTGCCAGGCGTCGGTGGGGATCGCCGCGAGGTTGGGGAAGTCCTTGACCGCGTCGCCGGAGAGGTAGGGGCCGAGGTCGGCGAACTTGCCGATGATGGCGCTGGGTATCTTGCCGGTCATGTTCCAGCCGGGTACGACCACCACGTCGGGCACCTCGCTGGAGGCGAGGACCGCGCCGAGCTTCTGGTCGTAGGTGTTGCCGTCCTGGTTCTGCCAGACCACGTCGACGCCGATGAGGTCGTTCATCGCCTTGTAGTAGGCGTTGTCCTCCTTCGGCGGGGACCCCCAGAACGGCGACATGATGGTGACCCTGCCGCCCTTGCCGAGCTTCTCCGGCACCGAGGTCTTCAGGCCCGCGAGGTCGAGCTTGCTGGTGAAGCCGACCGCGGAACCGTTCTTGCTGGGGATGTCGGGGGTGACCACGTTGCTGGCCACGTAGGCCGGCAGCAGCTTCTTGGCTTCCTTGCCCGACGTGGTGCCGTCCCGCGAACCTCCGTCCGACCCACCGCCGCACGCGGAGAGCAGCGGCATCCCTCCCGCCACCGCTGCGGTGGCTACCGCCGTGGAGGCGAGGAACTTTCTCCGGCTGGGACCGGAGGCGGCGTTCGGCGTCATTGCGTCAACCCTTCGTGGCGCACCAGGACACCCGGCGGTGGCCGTCGGCTGCGGTGTCTTGAGTGGAACTGGCTGAGCTGAAGCGGTCGTCGGAGGAACGCCCGGCTTCCGTCGCACCCCCAGGTGCACTTCCGAGCCAGAGCCTCTTAGTCGAAGCGCTTCGATGTTGCTGCGAGGTTAAGTGAACGCCTGGGGGTGCACAAGAGTCGATTGCAGAATTCCTCCGAGGTATCGGTGGGGCGAGGGTGGCCGAACCGGGTCATGTGACCCTTGGATTGCGATGACAAGTCGGAGGGGATGTGCGGAAGTGTCTTGACACCCACCCCTGGGGCCAATGAGCATCGAAGCGCTTCGAAAGCGTCTCGCCGCTCCATCGCAAGGGGAACTCCACGTGACCGCACCCACGCCGCCCACGCCGCCTTTCCGTGATCCGCACCTGCCGTTCGCGAAGCGCGTCGACGACCTGATGTCGCGGCTCACGCTCGACGAGAAGACCGCGTTCCTGCACCAGTTCGCACCGGCCGTCGAACGGCTCGGCATCGCCGCCTTCCGCACCGGCCAGGAGGCCCTGCACGGCGTGGCCTGGATGGGCCCGGCGACCGTGTTCCCGCAGGCCGTCGGCCTCGGCGCGACCTGGAACGACGACCTGGTGCGCCGGGTCGGCGACGCGGTGTCCAGGGAGGCCCGCGCGATGCGCGCCCGGGACGACCGCGTCGGCCTCAACGTCTGGTCCCCGACCGTGAACCTGCTGCGCCACCCGTTGTGGGGACGCAACGAGGAGGGCTATTCCGAGGACCCGAGGCTCACCTCGGCCATCGCCACCGCCTACACCCGAGGCCTGCGCGGCGAACATCCGACGTACTGGCGCACCGCGCCCGTCCTCAAGCACTGGCTCGCGCACAACAACGAGACCGACCGGGACACCTGCTCGTCGTCCGTCCGCCCGCGCGTCCTGAACGAGTACGACCTGCGTGCCTTCCGCGAGACGGTCGAGGCGGGCGCGGTGGCCGGGGTGATGCCGGCGTACAACCTGGTCAACGGCCGCCCCAACCACGTCTCCCCGTACCTGCGGAGCCATCTGCGCACCTGGACCCAGGACGACCTCCTGGTCTGCTCGGACGCGGGCGCCCCCTCCAACCTGGTCGACTCCGAGCACTACTTCGACACCCACGAGGAGGCGACCGCCGCCGCGCTGCGGGCCGGGGTGGACAGCTTCACCGACCACGGCACGGACTCCTCGAAGATCGTCGCCCGGGTCCGGGGCGCCCTCGACCAGGGCCTGCTGACCGAGGCCGAGGTGGACGCGGCCGTGCGCCGGCAGCTGTCGGTCCGCTTCCGGCTCGGCGAGTTCGACCCGGAGCACGACCCGCACGCCGTCACCGCGGACACCGCCGCCGCCGACTTCGACACACCGGAGCACCGCGCGCTGGCGCTGGAGGCGGCCGAGCAGGCGGTCGTCCTGCTCAAGAACGACGGCGTACTGCCGCTGGCCGACGGCACCCGGGTCGCCGTCGTCGGTCTGCTCGCCGACGAGTGCAAGCTCGACTGGTACAGCGGCACGCTCATCCACCGTGCCACTCCGCTGGAGGGCCTGTACGAGCGGTTCGGCGCCGAACGCGTGAGCTTCGCGGAGGGCGTGGACCGGGTCCGGCTGAAGACGGCCGCCGGTACGTTCCTGTACGTGCCCCCGTCCGACGACTCCCCCGGCGAGGCGCGCGGCACCGAGGGCGCCCTCGACCCGGCCCTGCTGGCCGGCCGCACCGACCTGCCGCCCCTCACCACCGACGCGGCCGGCAGCGAACTCGCGCTCGTCGACTGGGGTGAGGGCGTCCTCACCCTGCGCGCGCCGGACGGCCGCTACCTCTCGGTCGCCGAGGACGGCTACCTCCGCGCCTCCGCCGACCAGCCCGGCGGCTGGGTCGTGCAGGAGACGTTCCGCCTGGAACCGCACGGGAACGGGCACCTCCTCCGGCACCTGGGGACGGGTCGTCACGTCCAGGTCGCCGCCGACGGTGTGAAGGTTGCCGCCCCGGACGCCTCCCCGAGTGGCGAGGCCCCGGAGGTCTTCGAGCTGGTCGTCGCCGAGCGCGGCGAGGACGCGGTGACGCGGGTGGCGGCCGAGGCGGACGTGGTCGTGGTGGTCGCGGGCAACGACCCGCACATCAACGGCCGGGAGACCGAGGACCGTACGACGCTGCGGCTGCCCGCCCACCAGGAACGCCTGCTGCGCGCGGCCCGCGCCGCGAACCCGAGCACCGTGCTGACGCTGGTGTCCGCGTACCCGTACGCCGTCGACGCGGAGGTGCTCCCGGCGGTGCTGTGGACCGCGCACGGCGGCCAGGCGGGCGGCACCGCGCTGGCCCGGGTCCTCGCCGGTGACGTCTCCCCCGCCGGGCGGCTCCCGCAGACCTGGTACGCCGACGACTCCGACCTGCCCGATCTGCTCGACTACGACGTGATCGGCGGCCGCCAGACCTATCTGTACTTCGAGGGGACGCCGCTGTTCCCCTTCGGGCACGGCCTGTCGTACGCGTCCTTCTCGTACGCGGACCTGGCGACGCGGGTCCAGGACGGGAAGGTCTCCGTGTCCTTCACGGTCACCAACACGGGGGCCGTCACCGCCGACGAGGTGGCCCAGCTCTACGTCCGCGCCGAGGACCCGTCGGTCCCGCGTCCGCGCCGCGAACTGCTGGCCCACCGCCGGCTCACCCTCGCCCCGGGCGCCACGGCGGAGGTCTCCTTCGACGTCCCGCTGTCCGCGTTCGCGTTCTGGGACGTCGCGCAGGACCGGTGGCGGCTCGAGCCGGGCCCGTACGCCCTGCTGGTGGGCGCGTCCAGCGAGGACGTACGCCTGTCGGAGACCGTGTCCCTGGAGGGCGAACCCGCCGCGCCGCGCCCGGTCCGCGAACGCGGCCTCGACGCGGCCGGCTTCGACGAGCAGAGCGGCACGGAGATCGTCGACCGGACGAAGGCGGCGGGCGAAGCGGTGACGCCGATGGCGGGCCGGACGGGCGAACTGCTGTTCCGCGACTGCGACTTCGGTTCCGGCGTCACCGGCGTGACCGTGACGGTGGCGGGCGGCGAGGGCACCGTGGAGATCGCCCTCGACGGCGGCCCGGCATCGGCGGTGCTGTCTTCGACGACGCCCACCTCAGGACCGTACGACTACGTGGAGCTGGGTGCCCGGCTGACCGCCGAGGGCGTCCACGATCTCCGCATCGGACTGCGCGGCACTCTGCGGCTCGCGCACGTCGGCTTCTCCGGCTGAGGGTCCGGAGGAAGCCGGCACGATGAAGGGGCCCGGCACCGGTACCCACCGGCGCCGGGCCCCCGACTCGCCGCCCCCCCCCTACGACCTCTACGGCCTCTACGGCCTCTACCCGGAACGTCGCCGCGTTCCCGCTCGCCCTCACCGCCACCACCTCCCCCGCCGCGAGTCCGCTGCCCGGGCGTCCCCACTCTCGGAGGAGGCGCGTCCGTCGCCGCACGGGACCGGCCGCCCTCCACCACTGCCGCCCCTACGAGCCCGCTGCTTCCGGGCCCACCGGGCGGTCCGCCGTGACCAGCCAGGACGTGCTGCGCAGCCGGACCGTGCCGTCAGCCGCCCCGTAGCCGCGCAGATGGTCCGTGAGCGTGTGGCGGGCACGACCCTGTGCGGCCGTGTCGACCTGGCCGAGGAAGTGCCGGCCGGGCCCCGTGTTCAGCAGGAACTCCGCCGCGTCGTCGGCTCCGCGACCCCATGCCCCGTACGCCTCGACCCGGTCGACGGCCACGCCGGAGAATCCCGCGGCGGCGAGGACGGCGCGGATCCGGTCCGGGGAGGACAGGGAGAACATGCCGGGCAGTCCCGGCGCGTCGAAGTCGCCGAGGGGCAGGACGTCGCGCAGGACGGTCATGGCCGTCACCCAGCCGTTGAGCGAGGGTTCGGCCGGGCAGACGAACGCCAGGCGGCCGCCGGGTCGCAGTGCCCGGCCGATGTTGCGGAAGGCCGCTTCGGGGTCGGCGAAGAACATCACCCCGTAGCGGCTGATCGCCGCGTCGAACGCGCCCGGCTCGAAGGGGTGCACCTGTGCGTCGCCTTGCGCGAAGGTGGCGTTGGTGATGCCCTCCCGCGCCGCCCGGGACCGTGCCTCGGCCAGCATGGGGCCGGACAGGTCGAGGCCCAGGGCGCTGCCCCGGGGGGCCCGGAGGGCGGCGAGACGCGTGGTCTGCCCGGAACCGCAGCCGAGGTCGAGGGTCCGGTGGTCCCCGGTGAGTCCGACGGCGTCGAGGAGCGGCTCGTTGAAGCCTTCGTTCACGGCGTTCCACCGGTCCTGGTTGCGCGCCCAGTGGGCACCTTCGGGGCCGTTCCACGCCTGCGCCTGCTCGGTGTTGACGATCTGGGACACGAGTGCCTCCTGATGCGAACGAAGAATAGAAGAATGGGCCTGCGCCCAAACAGTATGGGCGTGCGCCCATACTGACAACCCCTTACGATCCGAGGTGTCGCGCCGCTCGCGGCGCCGAACGTCAGGAGGATGAGAGGCCCATGTCACCCCGTGGAGTGGCGACGCCGGACGTGCGCGAGCGACTGTTCGCGGCCGCCGAACGGATCGTGGAGAGGGAGGGCCCCGGCGCGCTCACGAGCCGGGCCGTCACCACCGAGGCCGGCTGCGCCAAAGGGTTGCTGCACACGCACTTCACCGGGCTCGACGAGTTCGTGGCCGAGCTCTGCCTCGACCGCTTCGCCCGCACGGCGGCGAAGGCGCGGGCCCTGGGGGGACTCGCCGGGCAGGGCACGGTGGCCGGGAATCTCGGCTCCGTCGCGCTCTCGCTCTTCGACCGGGGCGGCCCGGCCCTGTCGGGTCTGGCCATGACGCGTCCGGCCGCGGCGTCGCGCGTCCGTGAGGCCATGGAGGACGGCGGCCCCGGCTTCGCCGCGATCCAGGAGGCGATAGCCGACTACGTGGAGGCGGAGCGGGACCTCGGACGGCTGCCGGCCACCGTCGACCCGCACACCGTGGCCCTCGCCGTCGTCGGGACCGCCCACCACCTGCTGATGACCGGCTGGCCGGGTGCGCCCGACCCACGGCCGGCCATGAACCGGCTGGTGGTCGCGTTGGTGGGTTGAGCGGCGTTACGCACACCGTTGCCGGACTGCCCTGCTCCGCCGGCATGCCGCAAGCTCCGCCTGACATGCCGCCAGTGGAGTGGCCCTCCGCGTCCCCCACCGAGGCCCCGCGACCGGTTGCCTTTCAGCCGGATCCGGGACTGTCGGCAGGTCGACGCGCGAGTACGCGCCGACGGCCCGAGCCCCCGCACAGTGGGCTCGGGCCGTCGGCCTTCTCGGGTGTCTCAGAGCGCGAGGCCCGTCAGGACCAGCACCCGCTCGTACGTGTAGTCGTCCATCGCGAACCTCACGCCCTCGCGGCCCACGCCGGACTGCTTGGCGCCGCCGTACGGCATCTGGTCGGCGCGGTAGGAGGGGACGTCGCCGATGACGACGCCGCCGACCTCCAGGGCGCGGTGGGCGCGGAAGGCAGCCTGGAGGTCGTGGGTGAACACGCCCGCCTGGAGGCCGTACTTGGAGTCGTTGACGGCGGCGAACGCCTCGGCCTCGCCGTTCACCTTCTGCACGCTGAGGACGGGGCCGAAGACCTCCTCGCGGGCGAGGGTGGTGCCGTCCGGGAGGTCGGTGAGGACGGTCGGCGCGTACGAGGCGCCGTCGCGCTTGCCGCCGGTGTGGAGGGTGGCGCCGGCCTCCACGGCCTCCCGCACCCAGGCCTCGACGCGCTCGGCGGCGGCCTCGCTGACCAGCGGGCCGACGTCCGTCGCGTCGTCGTTGGGGTCGCCGGTGACCTGGGCCTCGACGGCGGCGACGACGCGCGGCAGCAGACGGTCGTAGACGGCGGCGTCGGCGATCACGCGCTGCACGGAGATGCAGGACTGGCCGCCCTGGTAGTTGGAGAAGGTCGCGATGCGGGTCGCGGCCCGGTCCAGGTCCTCGTCGCTCGCCCAGTCGCCGAGGACGACGGCCGCGCCGTTGCCGCCCAGCTCCAGGGTGCAGTGCTTGCGCGGGACCGAGTCCATGATCGCGTAGCCGACCGTCTCGGAGCCGGTGAAGGAGATGACCGGCAGGCGCTCGTCCTGGACGAGGGCGGGCATGCGGTCGTTCGGGACCGGCAGGATGCTCCACGCGCCGGCGGGCAGGTCGGTCTCGGCGAGCAGCTCGCCGAGGACCAGGCCGGAGAGGGGGGTGGCGGGCGCGGGCTTGAGGATGATGGGCGCGCCCGCGGCGATCGCGGGGGCGATCTTGTGGGCGCACAGGTTCAGCGGGAAGTTGAACGGTGCGATGCCGAGGACGACGCCCTTCGGGAAGCGGCGCGTGAGGGCGAGGCGGCCCTGGCCGCCGGCGTCGGTGTCGAGGCGCTGGGCCTCGCCGCCGTTGAAGCGGCGGGCCTCCTCGGCCGCGAAGCGGAAGACGGACACCGCGCGGCCGACCTCGCCGCGGGCCCACTTGACCGGCTTGCCGTTCTCGGCCGAGATCAGGCGGGCGATCTCCTCGGTGCGCTCGGCCAGGCGCCGGCTGACCTGGTCCAGCGCGGCGGCGCGGACGTGGGCGGGGGTGGCGGCGAACTCGTCCCGTACGGCGTACGCGGCGGCCACGGCCTCCTCGACCTGGGCGTCGGTCGGCACGCTCACCGTGCCGGCCAGGCTGCCGTCCCAGGGGGACGTGACGTCGAAGGTGGCCTCGCCGGTGGCCTGGCGGCCGGCGAGCCAGAAGGCGTGGGTGGAAGTCATTGTCGAGTCCCGGCCCTTCCGCGTTGGGGGTGTGCACGTTTCCGTGGCTTGCGGGTCCACGGTAGGGCGGGGGGCGGTGAGGGACGCTTGTCCGGGGCGTAGTGGTGAAGACGGGAGGTTCGACGTTGTGGCCATGTGTGGAGAGTGGTCGAGGGGTTCTCGCCCCGCCGTCCGGCCGGCCCTTCGCCTCGCCGTCCCGCCGTCCCTTCGCCTCGCCGTCCCGCCGTCCCTTCGTCCCGCCGTCCCTTCCGCCAACGGGCTGTCAGTCCGACGATGTGGCCTTCAGCGCCAGCCACAGCTCCATCCGTACGTCCGGGTCGTCCAGTGAACGGCCCAGGATCTCCTCCACCCGCCGCATCCGGTAGCGCAGCGTGTGCCGGTGGACGCCGAGGTCGGCCGCTGCCGCGTCCCACTGGCCGTGGCGGGAGAGCCAGGCGCGCAGGGAGGCCACCAGGTCGCCCCGGCCGGTGGCGTCGTGGTCGCGCAGCGCCCGCAGCAGGCCGTCGGCGAAGGCGCGCACCGCGTCGTCGGCGAGGAGCGGAAGGACCGATCCGGCCGCCAGGTGCTCGTGCTCCACGCAGACGCGTCCGCGTCGGCGGGCCACCGACAGGGCCTGTTCGGCCTGCTTGTAGGCGGCGGACGCGGCGATGGGCCCGGACGGCGCCGACAGGCCGACGACCAGGCCCTCCTCGTCGCCGCCCGGCATCGGCTCCGGGTGGGCGGTCTCCAGCGCCGAGGCGTACTCGACGCAGGCGGCGACGGCCGCGCCGCCGTCCGTGGCCAGCACCACCAGTCGCTCTCCCTCCGGTACGACCAGCACCGACTCCCCGGAACGGGCGGCGGCCGACTCCACGACCTCGGCGAGCGCGCCGAGCGGGTCGCCGTCGGTGTCGGCGGCGGCCAGCGCGGCGGCGGAGGGCCTGGGCCGGGTGGCGGGCCCGCGCGCGTGCGGGCCGGCGTGCGTGCGCGCGGCGGACGCCGACGCCGCCTCGGCGACGACCATCCGGAAGGGCGCGTCCAGCAGGCCGCCGTACAGGTCTCCGGCGACCGTGCGCGCGTGGTCGGGTTCGCCGGCCAGCAGCATGCGCAGGACCGCCGCGTCTATGCGTTGCTCGGCCTCGTGCAGGGAACGCGAGCGTTCCGTGGTGAGTGTCAGCAGGGCGATGGCGGAGTGCACGGCGTACCGCTCGGCGGTACCGAGGGCGGCGGCCGTGCCGACGGCGAGTGCGGAGCGGGGCCTGCGGGAGGTGCCGAGGGAGTGGAGTTCGACGCGGTCGGCGCTCTCGGGGTGTTCCGCGGCTCCGCCGACGACGGAGGAGGCCGGTGCGGGGCGTTCACGCAGCCGCTGTACGTCCGCCGTGAGCCGCGCGGCCCTGCGGCCCGCCCACTCCGGTGCGGCGGCGACGACGGCGCCCGAGGCGTCGTACAGCGCCGCCCAGCCGTCGACCTGCGAGGCCAGCGCGGCCAGCAAGCCCTCCGGGCCGTCGGTCAGCGCCTGCCTGGTCAGCTCGCGCTGGGCGGCGAACCCCGCGGTGACCGCGCGGTACTGGTCGGCGGCGATCGCGGCGGACACGGCCTTGCTGATGGCGAGGAAGGGGGTGCGGCGCGGCACCTCCAGCAGCGGCAGTCCTTCCTGCCGCGCGGCTTCGACCAGTGCCTCGGGGATGTCGTCGTAATTGACCCCGACGGCGAACCCGAGCCCCACCACGCCGGCGCCCGCCAGCCGCTTCACGTACCGCCGCATCGCCTCGGGGTCCTCGGCGTCCAGCTTGAGGGCGGTGATCAGCAGCAGTTCCCCGCCCTCCATGTAGGGCACGGGGTCGGCGAGCTCACTGACGTGCGCCCAGCGCACCGGCACGTCGAGGCCGTCCTCGCCCGCGCGCACGGTCAGCTTGAGCGCGGAGTGGTGGACGAGGGAGGCGAGCGTGGGGGGCATGGGGCCTGGGCCTTCGGATCTGCGTCAGCGGCGCGAGGTACGAGGTGTGAGGTCGGAGGTGGAGGCATCGGGTCGGAGGGGTGCGGCATCGGTGATCATTTGGCCGCGGCGTATGAACGACCTGTGTCGATTCTGCCTCACTGTACGGTCCCCGGGCACTCGCCCCGGACAGGTCACCCGCGCAGGTCCACCAGCAGCGGCGGCGCGTGCTCCCCCTCGACGGTCGTCAGCGACAGCACCGCGTGTCCGGCGGGCACGGCGTGCGCCAGCTCGGACGCCGACCAGCGCTCGCGTTCGACCTGCCGCACGGTCACCGCGTCCGTCGTCACCGCCTTGCCCGTCACCAGCTTGCGCAGGGCGTGGAAGAACCGGGTCATCGGCTGGTCGGCGAAGACCGTGTGCTTGGCGACCTCCGTCGTCTCCACCCACTCGGTGCCCCAGGTCTGCGCGAACCGGCTGCCGTCCCAGGTGGAGACGCCGCAGAAGGCCATGCGGCAGCCCACCGCCCCGTAGAGCGGGCCGTGCAGCGCCTCGGGGACGTCCCCGATGGTGCGCAGGGCGAGCAGCACGCCCGCGTTCTGCGAACGCAGTCGCTGGATGCGGCGCACCGATTCCGGGGTGACCGCGCCCGTCGCGTCGTCCAGGACCAGGCAGGCGAAGTGCTCGCGCCGGCCCTCCCGGACGATGGCGTGGAACTGCGCGAGGACCAGCCGGGTGATCAGTCGGCAGGCCTCGTCGTGACCGTGCTCCGGAAGATCGATCCGCACCCGCAGGGGGTGGTGGGCGACCGCACGCAGGGAGAACGACCGGCCCGGACCGCCGCCACCGAGGAAGCCGGCGAACACCGGCCGGTTCAGCAGTGCCAGACGGTCGGCCAGAGCCCGGCCCGCGTCGCCCGGCGTGCCCGTCTGGCGGATACGCGCATCGACTTCTCGGCGCATGACGTCGTTCCCACTCGCGGCGAGCTCCTCCCCCAGCCGGGTCAGCGCCCCCTCCTCGTCCTCCAGCAGCGCGTACAGCTCCGGCAGGGAAGGGAAGCGGCCGTGCACCGTCCGGAACGGGCCGAGCAGCTGCGCCAGGGCGGTGGCGGCGCGCTGCGCGCCGACCGTGTCGAGGTCGCCCACCAGGGCCTCGGCGAGGATCGCGGCCGCCTGGTCCGGATCGTCGGTCTCGGCGTACGGGTCGAGGTCGTGCACCGAGGACGGGTCCCCGATCCGTACGATCACGTCGAAGGCGCCGTCCGCGCCGATCCGGCTTCCCGGGGCGGACACGGCGACCACGGCACAGCTCCCGGCGAGCGCCTGCAGCGCGAGTGCCTCGGTCACCGGCTCGACGAGGGTGCGGGTCTTGCCGGACCCGGAAGGGCCGACGGCGAGCAGCGAGGTGCCGAGCACGTCCGGGCCGAGGGCCACCCCGGCGTCGTGGTAGGGCAGCGGGGCGTGTTCGGCCGCCGCCCAGCGGCCGATGCGCACCTGCCCGGCGAGCAGGTCGTGGAGAGCGGCCCGGCGCGGCAGGTCGCGGGCGCCGGAGGGGTGGGTCCAGGCCGCACCGCCCTGGCGCAGGACGGTGTCGTGGAAGGCGTCCAGTGTGGCGCCGCGCCGAGCGGCGGCGAGGGCGTGCTCGACGCGGGCGCAGTCGACGTCGTTCATGCGGCCGCCGGCGACCTCGGCGGTGAGCAGTTCGGCGGCGTCGTGCCGGCCCATGTCGCGCAGGGCGGGCCATTGGGAGCGGGGGCGTACGGGTGCCGGGACGCCGGTGGGGACGTCCGCACGGCGGGCGGCGAGCAGCTTGCGCGCGTACGGCAGCCAGCCGCCGAGGCGGGCGAACGGCCACACCACGAGCAGTGTGACGACCGCGTACAAGGTGTCCGTGTAGAGGCGGGACGCCATCAGACCGTAGCCGTCGAAGGTCAGCACGGTCAGCGAGAGCAGCGGATCGACGACCGGTACCGCGTCCCACCCGACGACCGGGAAGGCGTCGGGAAAGACGAAGCTGAGGACGAGGAGGGCGAGGAGGGCCGCGATCAGGGCGCGGGCGGGCTGAGGCCTGCGGGCCACGTAATGGCGGACGACGGCACGCCAACTGCCGAGCACGGCCACGGCGAGTACGAGCAGAACGAAGGCGAGGCCCTCGTAGACCACCAGTGCCTCCGCCCCCGGGGCCGCCACCTCCCGCCCCTCGAACACCTTGGGCGACATCAGGGTGCCGCCCCACCACCAGTCGTCCGGCGTGAACAGCCGCAGGAGGAAGTACTGGTACGACGTGACGCCGCGCTGCCACAGCGACCACACCACGATCGCCAGGGCGAGCGGGACCAGCATGCCGGCGACCGTCACCGGGGCGATCTTCTCCGCGGTCTCCTTGGGCGGGCGGTAGCCGTACCGCCAGATCCCGGTCCGGGCGGCCGGCCGCGCCTCGTCGAGCCAGGCGGCGACGGTCGACGGGGAGCGGGGTGGCTGTCCCGGCACCGGTGGCGCGCCCGGTGCCCGGCTGGGCCGCGGCGGCACGGCGGGCACCTGTGGCGGCCCCGCCGGACGCGGTACAGGATTCGCATGCGTACCCCGCGCGTCCCGGTTCCCGTCGCTGTCCATCGCCCTTGCCCCCTGACCAGCCGTTCCATCCACCATCAGCGAGCCAATCTAACGCCCTCCCAGGGGGAGTTCACCGCTTACGCGGCCGGGTCCGCGTCGACGTGTCCACATGTCGCCCCGTCCACCACCTGTCCATCGCGGACAACGGACTCCGCGGACAACGCCCACATGGAGCATGCCCGCTCCCCGGTCCCGGTCCTAGCCTGCGAGAAAAGAAGGCAAGCGTCCGTAAGATCCGCAAGACCCCAGGAGCCCCCATGACCGCCCTTCCGCAGGAGCGCCGCGTCGTCACCGCCATCCCCGGCCCGAAGTCGCAGGAGCTGCAGGCCCGCCGCACGGCCGTGGTCGCGCAGGGTGTGGGCTCCACGCTGCCGGTCTTCGTCACGCGCGCCGCCGGCGGCGTCATCGAGGACGTCGACGGCAACCGCCTGATCGACTTCGGTTCCGGCATCGCGGTGACCTCCGTCGGCGCCTCCGCCGAGGCCGTCGTACGCAGGGCGTCCGCGCAGCTGGCCGACTTCACCCACACCTGTTTCATGGTGACGCCGTACGAGGGCTACGTCGCCGTCGCCGAGGCGCTGGCCGAGCTGACCCCGGGCGACCACGCCAAGAAGTCGGCGCTGTTCAACAGCGGCGCCGAGGCGGTCGAGAACGCCGTGAAGATCGCCCGCGCGTACACCAAGCGGCAGGCGGTCGTCGTCTTCGACCACGGCTACCACGGCCGGACCAACCTCACGATGGCGCTGACCGCGAAGAACATGCCGTACAAGCACGGCTTCGGTCCCTTCGCGCCCGAGGTGTACCGCGTCCCGGTCGCCTACGGCTACCGCTGGCCGACCGGTGCCGAGAACGCCGGCCCGGAGGCCGCCGCGCAGGCGATCGACCAGATCACCAAGCAGGTCGGCGCGGAGAACGTGGCCGCGATCATCATCGAGCCGGTGCTCGGCGAGGGCGGCTTCATCGAGCCGGCCAAGGGCTTCCTGCCCGCGATCAGCGAGTTCGCGAAGGCCAACGGCATCGTCTTCGTCGCCGACGAGATCCAGTCCGGCTTCTGCCGCACCGGCCAGTGGTTCGCCTGCGAGGACGAGGGCATCGTCCCGGACCTGATCACCACGGCGAAGGGCATCGCGGGCGGTCTGCCGCTCGCCGCGGTCACCGGCCGCGCCGAGATCATGGACGCCGCGCACGCCGGCGGCCTCGGCGGCACCTACGGCGGCAACCCGGTGGCCTGCGCCGGTGCGCTCGGCGCCATCGAGACGATGAAGGAGCTGGACCTCAACGCCAGGGCGAAGAACATCGAGGCGATCATGAAGTCCCGCCTCACCGCCATGGCCGAGAAGTTCGACGTCATCGGCGACGTCCGGGGCCGCGGCGCGATGATCGCGATCGAGCTGGTCAAGGACCGCGGCACCAAGGAGCCGAACCCCGAGGCGACCGCCGCGCTGGCCAAGGCCTGCCACGCCGAGGGCCTGCTGGTCCTGACCTGTGGCACCTACGGCAACGTGCTGCGCTTCCTGCCGCCGCTGGTGATCGGCGAGGACCTGCTGAACGAGGGCCTCGACATCATCGAGCAGGGCTTCGCCCGCATCTGACCGCGCACGTGCAGAGGTACTCGGGGTACCCGCCCGAGCACGTGAAGAGGCACCCGACCGAGCACCTGAGCGAGCGCCCGAACGCGCATCTGAGCTGCGTTTCGCACGCCTGGCGCGGCGAACCGCAGAGCGTGTGAAGAACGTGTGCGAGGTGGATGGCAGGACACCGATGGCCCTGTCCTGAGCGCACCCCCCTGTCGTAGGTTCTACGCAGATGAGAGATACACCCCGCCCACAGGGGACTGTGGGCGGCATCTCAGGCCGAGGCCTCCCCAGCTTCGACCTGGTCGTGCCTCGCGCACACAACCGGAACCCGAGGGCTCCGGGTCTCCTCACCGATCGGACGGTCGCCCGCCCCACACCCCCCGGGGCGCGCGGCGTTCCGGTCAGGACGGCCGTTTCGGCACCCGGGACGGTGGTTCACCGAAGGGTCGGCGCACTCCCCCCTCGTGCCGGCCCTTCGGTGTTTCGCGCCGGCGGGCCTGCGAAGCTGGGCGCCATGCCGGTCTCCCCCCGCCCTCGCACACGGTCCGCCCTGGTCGGGCTGCCCGTCCTCCTCTTCGCGCTGATCACCTGGCAGGTCGTCGCCGACGGCCCGCTGACCGGAGTGGACGAGCGGCTGAGCAGGGCGCTCGTCCACCCGGACCGGTTCTCCGAACTGCTGGCCGACCTCGGCAACGTGCAGGTGGCGGTGCCCGTCCTCGCCCTCGCCCTGGTTTACGTCGCATGGCACGGGCGCGCCCATGGTGCGGACCGCTGGTGGCTGCCGCCGCTCGCCGGGGCCCTGGCGATGGTCCTGGTGCCGGCGCTGGTCGCCCCGCTGAAGGCGTGGACCGACCGCCCCGGCACCCCTGCCGTGCCTCCGGCCGTCGGCTACTACCCCTCCGGCCACACCGCCACCGCGGTCGTCGCGTACGGCGCGGCGGCGCTGCTGCTCCTGGGTCCGCTGCGCTCGCCGGCCGTCCGCCGTGTGCTCGTCGTGCTCTGCGTGGTCCTGGTCCTCGGTGCCTCCTACGGGCTGGTGCGCCGGGGTTACCACTGGCCGCTGGACGTGGTGGCCAGTTGGTGCCTGGGGGCGGTGCTGCTGGCCGGCGTCGCACCGGTCGCCCGCCGGAACTCACCGCCGGTCGGCCGGAGTACGCGCCGAATGCCTCCTGGAACGCCGCGCACCGGTCCGTGAACTCCCCGTTCCCGGACCGGTCCTCGTGGAGCGCCGCGCCATCACGCCTCGCAGGCGGGCCGGGTGCCGTGACCACGCGGGCGGGCCCGGTGCCGTGACCGCGCAGGCGGGCCCGGTGCCATGACCACGCAGACGGGCCCGGTGCCATGACCACGCAGGCGAGCCCGGTGACCACGCAGACGGGCCCGGTGCCATGACCACGCAGGCGACCCCGGTGCCATGACCACGCAGACGAGCCCGGTGCCATGACCACGCGGGCACGCCTGCGCCCCCGGACGCGGCTCAGCTGTCGAAGCCGAGCCCCAGCCTGTCCATCGTCCGCAGCCACAGGTTGCGCCGGCCGCCGTGCGCGTCCGCGCGGGCCAGCGACCACTTGGTGAGCGCGATGCCGGTCCAGGCGAAGGGTTCCGGCGGGAACGGCAGCGGCTTCCTGCGGACCATCTCCAGCTCGGTGCGCTCGGTGCGCTCGCCCGACAGCAGGTCGAGCATCACCTCGGCGCCGAACCGGGTCGCGCCCACGCCGAGTCCGGTGTAACCGGCCGCGTAGGCGACCTTCCCCTGGTGCGCGGTGCCGAAGAACGCCGAGAAGCGGGAGCAGGTGTCGATCGCGCCGCCCCAGGCGTGGGTGAAGCGGACGCCCTCCAGCTGCGGGAAGCAGGTGAAGAAGTGTCCGGCGAGCTTGGCGTAGGTCTGCGGGCGGTCGTCGTACTCGGCGCGCACCCGGCCGCCGTACGGGTAGATCGCGTCGTAGCCGCCCCACAGGACGCGGTTGTCGGCGGAGAGCCGGAAGTAGTGGAACTGGTTGGCGCTGTCCCCTAGGCCCTGGCGGTTCTTCCAGCCGACCGAGGCCAGTCGCGCGTTGGTGAGCGGTTCGGTCATCAGGGCGTAGTCGTAGACCGGGACGGTGTAGGAGCGCACCCTGCGGACCAGGTTCGGGAAGATGTTGGTGCCGAGCGCGACCGTACGGGCGCGGACCCCGCCGTACGGGGTGCGTACGGCCATGCCGGCGCCGTACGGCCGCAGGGTGAGCGCCGGCGTGTGCTCGTACACGCGGACACCGAGGTCGAGGCAGGCTCGCCGGAGGCCCCAGGCGAGCTTGGCGGGGTTGACCATGGCCACGCCCCGGCGGTCGTACAGGCCCGCGCGGAAGGTCGGGGAGTCGACCTGTTCCCGTACCGCATCGGCGTCCAGGTACTCGACGCCGTCGGCGAGGCCCTTGGCGCGGATCTGCTCGTACCAGCCCTTGAGCTCGCGGGCCTGGTACTCCTCCGTCGCGACGTCGATCTCGCCGGTGCGCTCGAAGTCGCAGTCGAGGCGGTGGCGGGCGACCGCCGTCTCGATCGCGTCGAGGTTGCGGACGCCCAGTTCCTCCAGCCGGTGGATCTCGTCGGGCCAGCGGGTGAGGCCGTTGGACAGGCCGTGGGTGAGGGAGGCGGCGCAGAAGCCGCCGTTGCGGCCGGAGGCGGCCCAGCCCACCTCCCGGCCCTCCAGCAGCACCACGTCCCGGCCGGGGTCGCGCTCCTTGGCGATCAGCGCGGTCCACAGTCCGCTGTAGCCGCCGCCGACGACCAGCAGGTCACAGGTCTCGGGTCCGGTGAGGGCGGGCTGTGGGCGGGGGCGGCCGGGGTCGTCCAGCCAGTACGGGACCGGCTGGGCGTCGGAGAGGGATTTCGTCCAGTCGTTGCTGCGACTCATGGCGCTCGGGGCCATGATTTCAACTCCCTACGAATGCGGTACGGAACGCACTACACCTTGCGGCGGTTTCGGCGGTTGCCGATGGCCATGGAGGCCAGGACGAACAGCACGGCGATCACGAACATGGCCGTGCCGACGACGTTGATCTGGACGGGCGTGCCGCGCTGGGCCGATCCCCAGACGAACATGGGGAAGGTGACGGTGGAACCCGCGTTGAAATTGGTGATGATGAAATCGTCGAAGGAGAGCGCGAAGGCGAGCAGCGCGCCGGCGGCGATCCCGGGGGCCGCGATGGGCAGCGTGACGCGGACGAAGGTCTGGAAGGGGCCGGCGTACAGGTCCTGCGCGGCCTGCTCCAGCCTCGGGTCCATCGACATCACGCGCGCCTTCACGGCGGTCACCACGAAGCTGAGGCAGAACATGATGTGGGCGATCAGGACCGTCCAGAAGCCGAGCCGGGCACCCATGTTGAGGAACAGGGTGAGCAGCGAGGCGGCCATCACGACCTCGGGCATCGCCATCGGCAGGAAGATCAGCGAGTTGATCGCGCCGCGGGCGCGGAAGCGGTAGCGGACCAGTGCGAAGGCGATCGCCGTGCCGAGCACGGTGGCGCCGAGCGTCGCCCAGAAGGCGATCTGGAGGCTGAGCGACAGGGAGCCGCACAGTCCGGCGACGCCGCACGGGTCCTTCCAGGCGTCCGTGGAGAACCGCTGCCATTCGTAGTTGAAGCGCCCGTTCGGTTTGTTGAACGAGAACACCGTGACGACGATGTTGGGCAGCAGGAGATAGGCGAGCGTCAGCAGTCCGGCGATGACGACCAGATTGCGCTTGAACCAGTTGACGAAGGCCATCTAAACCAGATCCTCCGTGCCGGACTTGCGGATGTAGAAGGTGACCATGGCGAGAATCGCGGCCATCAGGACGAAGGAGAGGGCCGCCGCCGTCGGATAGTCCAGCACCCGCAGGAACTGGGACTGGATGACGTTGCCGATCATGCCGGTGTCGGCCGAGCCCAGCAGGGAGGCGTTGACGTAGTCGCCGGTGGCCGGGATGAAGGTCAGCAGCGTCCCGGAGACGACGCCCGGCATCGACAGCGGGAAGGTGACCCTGCGGAAGACCGTGGACGGCTTGGCGTACAGATCGCCGGCCGCCTCGTGCAGCCGGCCGTCGATGCGCTCCAGTGACGTGTACAGCGGAAGGATCATGAAGGGGAGGAAGTTGTACGTCAGACCGCAGACCACCGCGAGCGGTGTGGCCAGCACGCGGTCGCCGGCCGTCCAGCCGAGCCAGCTGGTGACGTCCAGGACGTGCAGCGTGTTCAGGACGCCGACCACCGGCCCGCCGTCCGCGAGGATCGTCTTCCAGGCCAGGGTGCGGATCAGGAAGCTGGTGAAGAACGGCGCGATCACCAGGATCATGATCAGGTTGCGCCAGCGGCCCGCGCGGAACGCGATCAGGTAGGCGAGCGGATAGCCGAGCAGCAGGCACAGCACGGTCGCGGAGGCCGCGTAGGCGACCGAGCGCAGGAACTGCGGCCAGTACTCGGACACCGCGTCCCAGTAGGTGACGAAGTGCCAGGTGACCTTGTAGCCCTCCTCCAACGAGCCCGTCTGCACGGAGGTGGAGGCCTGGTAGATCATGGGCGCGGCGAAGAAGACGACCAGCCACAGGATGCCGGGCAGCAGCAGCCAGTACGGCGTCCAGCGGCCCCTCTTGCGCGGGGGCTTCTGCTCCGGCGCGGGCGGGGAGAGCGGTGGTGGCGCCTCGGTGAGGGTGGACATCAGGCGGCCTCGCCCTCGGCGACGCCCGCGTCGATGTCCTGGGTGGCGTCCAGGCCGAAGGTGTGCGCCGGGTTCCAGTGCAGGACGACGTCGGCGCCGGGGGCGAGGCGGGCGTCGCGGTCGATGTTCTGGGCGTAGACCTCGAACTCGGGGCAGGCCGCGCAGTCGACCACGTACTGCGTGGAGACGCCGATGAAACTGGTGCTGCGGATCCGGCCGGTGATGCGGTTGCGGCCCTCGGGGACGGAGCCGGCGTCGTCCGCGTGGGTGATGCCGATCTTCTCCGGGCGTACGCCCACCAGTACCCTGCCGCCCGCCCGGGCCGGCGCGGAACACCGGGCGCCGGGCAGGACCAGCTTGTCGCCGGCCGCCTTCACCGCTACGTCGTCACTGTCGCCGCTGCGGGTGTCGACCTCTGCCTCGATGAGGTTGGAGGTGCCGAGGAAGTTGGCGACGAAGGTGGTCCGCGGGTTCTCGTACAGGTCGGCGGGGGCGCCCAGCTGCTCGACCCGGCCGGCGTTCATCACGGCGACCTGGTCGGCCATCGTCATGGCCTCCTCCTGGTCGTGCGTGACGTGCACGAAGGTGATGCCGACCTCGGTCTGGATGCGCTTGAGCTCCAGCTGCATCTGGCGGCGCAGCTTGAGGTCGAGGGCGCCGAGCGGTTCGTCGAGGAGGAGCACCTTGGGGTGGTTGATCAGGGCGCGGGCGACGGCGACGCGCTGCTGCTGGCCGCCGGAGAGCTGGTGCGGCTTCTTGCGGGCCTGCTCGCCGAGCTGGACGAGGTCGAGCATCTCCCCGACCTGCTTCTTCACGCTCTTGATGCCGCGCCGGCGAAGGCCGAAGGCGACGTTCTCGAAGATGTCGAGGTGCGGGAAGAGGGCGTAGGACTGGAAGACCGTGTTGACCGGCCGTTTGTACGGCGGGAGCGCGGTCACGTCCTGGTCGCCGAGGTGGACGGTGCCGCCGCTGGGCTCCTCCAGTCCGGCGATCATGCGCAGGGTGGTGGTCTTGCCGCAGCCGGAGGCGCCGAGCAGGGCGAAGAAGGAACCCTGGGGCACGGTCAGGTCGAGCGGGTGCACGGCGGTGAAGGAGCCGTAGGTCTTGCTGATGCCGGCGAGGCGGACGTCGCCGCCGCGGTCCGTCGCGTCCGGCTGGGTCTTCGTCGTATTCGTCGTCGTCATCGTCGTCACGCCCCAGTGAGCTTCGCGAACTTCTCTTCGTAGGCCGTCTCTTCCTTCGGACTCAGTGAGCAGAAGGCACGGGAGAGGGCCTGCATGGCCTGGTCGGGAATGATCAGCGGATTGTTCGCCGCGTCCTCGTCGATCTTCGCAAGCTCGTCCTTCACACCGTCGACGGGACAGACGAAGTTGATGTAGGCGGCGAGTTCGGCGGCCGGCCCCGGCTCGTAGTAGTAGTCGATGAGCCGCTCGGCGTTCGTCTTGTGGCGCGCCTTGTTGGGGACCAGCATGTTGTCGCTGGACGTGATGTATCCGCTGTCCGGGATGACGAAGTCGACGTCCGGGTTGTCCGCCTTGAGCTGGACCACGTCCCCGGCCCAGGCCAAGCAGGCCGCGAAGTCGCCCTTGCTGATGTCGGCGGTGTAGTCGTTGCCGGTGAAGCGGCGTATCTGGCCGCTGTCGACGCCCTTCTGGAGCCGGGCGATCGCCGCGTCGTAGTCGTCGTCGGAGAAGCGGGCCGGGTCCTTGCCCATGTCGAGCAGCACCATGCCGACGGTGTCGCGCATCTCCGTGAGGAAGCCGACGCGGCCCTTGAGCTTGGGGTTGTCGAGCAGGTCGGAGACCGTCTTCACCTCGACGCCGTCCAGCGCCTTCTTGTTGTAGGCGATGACGGTGGAGATGCCCTGCCAGGGGTACGAGTAGGCGCGGCCCGGGTCCCAGTCGGGGTTGCGGAACTGCGGCGACAGGTTGGCGAAGGCGTGCGGCAGGTTGGCCGGGTCCAGTTTCTGGACCCAGCCGAGGCGGATCAGCCGGGCGGCGAGCCAGTCGGTGAGCACGATGATGTCGCGCCCGGTCTCCTGCCCGGCGGAGAGCTGCGGCTGGATCTTGCCGAAGAACTCACCGTTGTCGTTGATGTCCTCGGTGTACTTGACCTTGACGCCGGTGCGCTTCGTGAACGCCTCCAGCGTGGGGTGTCGCCGGCCGCTCTCGTCGATGTCCATGTACTCGGTCCAGTTGGAGAAGGAGACCTCCTTCTCCTCCTTGGACCGGTCGTCGGACGACACCCCGCCCTCGGTCTTGCCGGCCGGCGGGATGCCGCAGGCGCTCAGCGTGCCGAGGCCGCCGACCGCGAGCGCGCCGCCCGCGGAGGCGCGCAGCAGTGAGCGGCGGGTGAGCGCGGCCCTGCCGCTGGTGAAACTGCGCCGCATGGCGGCCGCTCGGGCCGGGGACAGGCGGTCGGGCTCGTACTGCTCCATGCGCGTGGTTGCCCTTTCGGGTGTCTCGGCCGTGGTCGGCGGCCTCTCGTCGTGACTATCGGTCCCCGAAGACGGTGCGGTGCCAGTCCTTGGCCGCCACCGCGGTGTTGTCGAACATGACGTGCTTGACCTGCGTGTACTCCTCGAAGGAGTAGGCGGACATGTCCTTGCCGAAGCCGGACGCCTGGTATCCGCCGTGCGGCATCTCGCTGATGATCGGGATGTGGTCGTTGATCCACACGCAGCCCGCCTTGATCTCGCGGGTGGCGCGGTTCGCCCGGTACACGTCCCGGCTCCAGGCGGAGGCGGCGAGCCCGTACGGGGTGTCGTTGGCCAGCCGGATGCCCTCGTCGTCGGTGTCGAAGGGCAGGACGACCAGGACCGGCCCGAAGATCTCGGACTGGACGGCCTCGCTGTCCTGGGCGGCGTCGGCGATGAGGGTGGGCCGGTAGTAGGCGCCGTCCTTCAGGTCGCCCCGCGGTGCCTCGCCGCCGCACACCACGCGCGCGTAGGAGCGGGCCCGGTCGACGAAGCCGGCGACGCGGTCCCGCTGGACGTGGCTGACCAGCGGTCCGAGGTCGGTGCCGGGAGCGAAGGGGTCGCCGACGCGGACGGTGTCCATGAGGGCGGCGGTCCTCTCGACGAACGCCTCGTAGAGGGGCCGCTGCACGTACGCGCGCGTGGCGGCCGTGCAGTCCTGGCCGGTGTTGATGAGGGCGCCCGCCACGGCTCCGTTGACGGCGGCGTCGAGGTCGGCGTCGTCGAAGACGAGGAAGGGCGCCTTGCCGCCGAGCTCCAGGTGGAGGCGCTTGACGGTGGCCGTGGCGACCTCGGCGACGCGCTTGCCGACGGCGGTGGAGCCGGTGAAGGAGGTCATGGCGACGTCCGGGTGGCCGACGAGGTGCTCGCCGGCCTCCCGTCCGGTCCCGCTGACGATGTTGATCACGCCGTCGGGGATGCCGGCCGCGGTCGCCGCCTGGGCGAACATCAGGGAGGTCAACGGCGTGATCTCGGCGGGCTTCAGCACGATGGTGTTGCCCGCGGCGATCGCCGGCAGGATCTTCCAGGCGGCCATCTGGAGGGGGTAGTTCCAGGGCGCGATCGACCCGACGACGCCGATCGGCTCGCGGCGCACGTACGAGGTGTGGTCGCCGGAGTACTCCCCCGCCGACTGGCCCTGCAACTGCCGGGCGGCACCCGCGAAGAAGGAGGCGTTGTCGACCGTGCCCGGCACGTCGAACTCACGGGTCAGCTTCAGCGGCTTCCCGCACTGCAGGGACTCCGCACGGGCGAAGTCCTCGGCGCGGTCGGCGAGGACGGCGGCGAACCGGTGCAGGGCGTCGGAACGCTCCCCCGGGGTGGCGCCGGCCCAGCCGGGGAACGCCTTGCGCGCGGCGGCGACGGCCGCGTCGACGTCGTCGGGACCGGCGAGCTCGTAGGTGAGGACGTCCTCGCCGGTCGCCGGGTCGACGACCGTGTGCGCGCGTCCGGAAGTACCCTTCGTCAGACGGCCCGCGATGTACTGGGCCCCCTCCGAGAAGCGGTCCTGGGCCGGGAATCGGTCCGCGGTGGCGTGGTCCGGGCTGTGCATGTCGGCTCTCCTCGGTCTCCCCGTGACGGGGGCCGGCGTGGCTCAGGCTCGATGTGAGTGCCGATCCTGACAGAGCACCAGACCTCCAACAAGTGATTCCGTTGTTGCCATTTGGTTACGCGACGGAATCTGTCGACCAGGTGTCGAGTCGCCACGGAAAAGGACGGACGGAGTGTCAGTGGCGCGTGCCAGACTCGCGTGCATGGAGAGGGTCACGGGGGCGACGGAGCCGATCGGCAGCAGGGAAGCGCTGCGCGAGCGGGTCCGTGCGGGCGCCAGGATCAAGTACCTGTGCTTCTGGGGGCACCGGCCGCTTCCGGACGGCCGGATCGGGCCGAGCTGTCTGAGCCAGTGGTGGCCGTCGCCGTTCACCGTGTCCGGGGTGGGGTACGCGACGGCGGAGCACTGGATGATGGCGGCCAAGGCCCGGCTCTTCGAGGACGCGGAGGCCGAGCGGCGGGTGCTGGCGGCTGATCATCCCGCCGTGGCCAAGAAGGCGGGGCGGCTGGTGCGCGGCTTCGACGAGGCGGTGTGGGAGCGGGAGCGGTTCCGGATCGTCGTCGAGGGCAGCGTCCACAAGTTCGCCTCGGACCCGGCGCTGCGCGCGTTCCTGCTGAACACGGGCGAGAGGGTGCTGGTGGAGGCGAGTCCCGTGGACCGGGTGTGGGGCATCGGCCTGGCCGCCGACGACGAGGCGGCGACGGACCCGGAGCGGTGGCGGGGGCCGAATCTGCTGGGGTTCGCGCTGATGGCGGCACGGGGGCTGCTGCGGGAGAGCGACCCGAGGGCGTCCCCGGGGCCGCCCCCTTCGTCCGGCGCTCCGGCCCGCTGACCCTCGTCGGCTCAGCGGCTCGCTGACCTCCAACGGCTCACGGGCCCGCTGGCCCTTGCCAGCTCGGCGGGCGCTCATGGGGCCTCGACGTTCACAGGGCGCTCGGAGCCTTCCGAAGGTCGGGCAGCGCTCGGAGCCCCCGAAGGGCGGAGGGCGTTCGGAGCCCGCGAAGGTCAGCCGACGCTGACGACGCTCGCGGAGTCCGGCGAACCGGCCGACGGCAGCGGCAGCGGCAGCGGCAGCGGCAGCGGCGTCACAGTTGCCACAGCGCGGCCGAATCGTGCGCCGGCGCAGCTGTCGCCGCCGGGCGGCCGGCGCCGTAGTAGGGGTCGTCGTAGTCCGACTCGTCGTTGATCGCGGCGGTGATCCCGACGGCGATCAGAGCGATCACGACGATCCCGAGGACGATCCCGACGATGCCCATGACGAAACCGGCCTGCGCCTGACCGTGGTTGTTGGCCTCGCCGCGCTCGGCCCTCCGGCGTCCCTTGACCCCGAAGACCACGGCGAGGACACCGAGCACCAGGGAGACCACGCCGTACAGGCAGAACAGGGTGCAGGCGAGGATGCCCAGCACCATCGCCGCGGTGCCCATGCCGTTCTGCGGAGGCATCGGAGCGCCGGGCCAGCCGTACCCCTGGGGGTAACCGGGATAGCCGTACCCGCCCGGGGCGCCCGGGACACCCGGACCGCCGGGCGCGATCGGCGGAGGCGGCACCCTGTCCGCGGGAGCGGCGAACCCGGCGGCAGGCATCGCCATGCCGCCGGTCGGCATCCCCGTGACCGTCGCCTGGTCGTGCACGGACGGCGGTTGCGGCTGCCCGAACGGCCCGGCTCCGGCGGGTGGCCGGACCGGCTCCTGCGGCTGCCCCGGGACGGCGTGGCCCTTGGCCGGCGACGGCCTGTCCTCGGGGGCCGCCCATGGATTGTGAGCACCGGCGGAGCCCTCACCCGGCTGCGCTGTGTCCGACATGCTGTTGTCCCCCTGGGTCGATCGTGCCCGTCATGCTACGGTCCCGGGCCGTCCGGCGTGAGACCGGCCTACGATGATCCCCGACCCACCGATCAGCCGATCACCCGCGTCCCGCCGGCCCGCGCCGGCCCGGGGCGCCCGTTCCGGGGAGGAACCCATGACCGAGCACCTCGTCGACCCCGACGTCCCGCGCGATCTGCACGCCTTCATCGCCGGTCTGCCCAAGGCCGAACTGCACGTCCACCACGTCGGCTCCGCCTCCCCGCGCATCGTCTCGGAACTGGCCGCGCGCCACCCCGACTCCAAGGTCCCCACCGACCCCGAGGCCCTGGTCGACTACTTCCAGTTCACGGATTTCGCGCACTTCATCGACGTGTACCTGTCCGTCGTCGACCTGATCCGCACCCCGGAGGACGTACGGCTGCTGACGTACGAGGTGGCCCGGGACATGGCCCGGCAGCAGGTGCGCTACGCCGAGCTGACCATCACCCCGTTCTCCTCCACCCGGCGCGGCATCGACGAGGGCGCCTTCATGGACGCGATCGAGGACGCCCGCAAGGCGGCCGAGGCCGAGTTCGGGACCGTACTGCGCTGGTGCTTCGACATCCCCGGCGAAGCCGGCCTGGAGTCCGCCGAGGAGACGACGCGGCTCGCCACCGACGACCGGCTGCGCCCCGAGGGCCTGGTCTCCTTCGGGCTCGGCGGGCCCGAGATCGGGGTGCCGCGGCCCCAGTTCAAGCCGTACTTCGACCGGGCGATCGCCGCCGGACTGCACTCGGTGCCGCACGCCGGCGAGACCACCGGCCCGCAGACGGTGTGGGACGCCCTCACCGACCTGCGCGCCGAACGCGTCGGGCACGGCACCAGCTCCGCCCAGGACCCGAAGCTGCTGGCGCACCTCGCCGAGCGGCGCATCCCGCTGGAGGTGTGCCCGACCTCGAACATCGCCACCCGCGCGGTGCGCACCCTGGACGAGCACCCCATCAAGGAGTTCACGCGCGCCGGCGTCCTGGTGACCGTCAACTCCGACGACCCGCCGATGTTCGGCACCGACCTCAACAACGAGTACGCGGTCGCCGCCCGGCTCCTCGACCTCGACGAGCGGGGACTCGCCGACCTGGCGAAGAACGCGGTCGAGGCGTCCTTCCTCGACGTGCCCGGCAAGGCGAGGATCAGGGACGAGATCGACACGTACACCGCCGCCTGGCTCTCCTCCTGAGGCGGGACGCCCTCATGGACGCCTCACGCGACGTGACCGCCGTGGCCCACCGCGGCGACCCGTACCGGTACCGCGAGAACACGATCGAGTCGCTGCGCTCCGCCCTCGGCCGCGGCGCGGACGCGGTCGAGACCGACGTACGCCTCACCCGCGACGGTGTGCCCGTGCTGCTTCACGACGAGACGCTGAAACGCCTGTGGCAGCACGACCGGCCGCTGCGCTCCCTGTCGGCGGAGGAGGTGCGCGGGCTGACGGACGGCCGGGTGCCGACGCTCGCGGAGGCGCTGGCCGCGACCGACGGCAGCCGGCTGATGCTCGACCTGCCGGGCGGGCCGGGCGAGCGGGCGGTCCGGCGCATCGTGGACGTGGTCCGCGAGTGCGGGGCCCAGGACCGCGTGTACTACACGGCCGGCGCCGCGGCCATGCTCGCCGTGCGCGCCGCCGATCCCGCCGCCGAGATCGCGATGACCTGGACGACGGGGGCACCGCCCCGGCCCGCGCTGCTGGCGGCGGTGCGGCCGAAGTGGCTCAACTACCGGTTCGGGCTGGTGAACCAGGCCTTGGCCGAGCGGGTCCACGGCGACGGCTGCCTGCTGTCGGTGTGGACCCCGGACACCCGGCGCTCCATGCGCCGGCTGATCGCGCTGGGCGTCGACTCGATCACCACCAACCGCATCGACACACTGTGCGCGCTGCGCGACGGCAACGGAGCCGCCCGGCCCCGTAAGGGATGACCCGAACAACTCCCGTTTCTCGTAGTGGAGTTCCCCGAGTCCGGCTACGGGGCGGGCACCCTACTCACCGACGATCCGCCAGAGGGCGCGGCGCACAAGGATGATCAACGATCCTTCCGCCGCAACCGCCCTCACCCCTGGAGCAGTCGATGCGTGCCCGCACCCACTCCGTCCTCGCCGCCTCCGTGGTCCTCGCCCTGGCCGCCGGCCCGTTGGCGGCCCCGGCGTTCGCCGCGCCGCCCGCCGCGGCATCCAGATCCGCCGTCCAGGACGGGCCGAACGAGGCAGCGCTGCGCGCCGCCCTCGCCGGGCTCCCGAACCAGCACGCCACCGCCGCCCTCGTGCGGGTCGGCACCCCCGACGGCGACTGGCAGGGCAGCGCGGGCGTGCGCGACCTGGCCGGTGACCGGCCGGCCCACTCCAACGCCCGCTTCCGGGCCGGTTCGATCACCAAGGTCGTCACCGCCGCCACCGTCCTGCGGCTCGCGGCGCAGGACGAGATCGACCTGGACGCGCCGGTGCAGGGCTACCTTCCCGACCTGTTCACACCCGAGTTCGAGCAGCCGATCAGCGTACGCCAACTGCTGAACCACACCAGCGGCATCAAGCCGGGCGACGGTCTCGGCGACGACTTCGCGGAGGTGTACGCACACCGCTTTGAAGCCCTCACCCCGCAGCGGGTCGCGGCGTCGGCGATCGCCAAGGGACCGGAGGACTTCACCCCGGGGAAGCGGCAGCAGTACCTGAACATCAACTACACGATCCTCGGCCTGCTGATCGAGAAGGTCACGGGGCACTCGTACGCCTCCTCGGCCACGCGCCTGGTCCTGCGCCCGGCCGGCATGCACCACACGTACTTCCCGGGCACGGACCCCCGGATCCGGGGCCCGCACAACCGGGGCTACCAGGCGGTGGCCCAGCCGGACGGCACGACGAAGCTCCTCGACGTGACCGAGTGGAACCAGGCGGACCGCTGGGCGGCCGGCGACATGATCTCCACCACCGCCGACCTGGAGAAGCTGCTCACCACGCTGTTCCGGGGGAAGATCGTGCCGCAGCCGGAGCTGGAGGAGATGTTCACGCCCCCGGCGGGCGTTCCGGGCGCGCGGCGCAGCGCGGGGCTGGAGTACCAGGAGGTCGACGGCGAGGTCTTCTGGGGCAAGTCGGGGTCCCGCTACGGATACAGCGCGGCCATCGGCGGCACCCGCGACCTGAGCCGCACCCTCGTCTACTCGGTCAACGCCACGGACGCCAAGAGCGCGGAACGGAACCCGGTCCTCGACGCGATCACCTCGGCCGCGCTGAAGTAGCCCCCGTCAGCCGCCGCGCCACCGCGTGCGCCCCGACCGTCGCCGCGCCCGCGAAGCCGAGCCCCACGGCGAGGTCGCGCGGGCGCGTGGCGCGCAGGACACCGGCGCGGCGCAGCCGGTGGCGGGCCCAGAGCGCGAACGGCACGACGACGAGGGGCGAGGTCGCGGACCCGGGCGTGTAGCCGCGCACCAGTGCCGCCTGGGCCAGGTGGACCAGGCCGTGCAGACCGAAGGCGTTCAGCGCCGCCTGGTACGCGGCCGACCGGCCGCCGGTGAGCCGGCCCGCGGCGGACGCGGCGGCCACGACCGCGGTCATCGCCCCGACCGCCAGCGCGAACTCCCGCCCGTCGACCGACCCGGCCCGCCGCCACACGGCCTCCGGCACGGTGGGGAACCGCTCGCGCAGGGCGGGCAGCTCACGCCGCCACCAGCCCGGCACGGTCGCCAGTTCCTCGACGTCGTGCAGCGCCCAGGCGGCCAGCAGCCCGATCGTGACCGCCGCGCCGACCTCTTCATCACCCGGTGAATTCACCACACCGGTCAGTCTGCTACGCACCGACGATCCCGTTCCACCGCTTCGCGAACTCCGACCGCTCCCCCGCCCCGATGTCCCGCGCGATCGCCAGCCGCTCGCGCATCGCCGAGTCCGGGAAGATCAGCGGGTCCTCGGCCAGGGCGGCGGTCTCCTCGTCGTCGGAGGAGGCGAGCACGTCCTGGGCGGCGGGGACGGGGCAGACGTAGTTGACCCACGCGGCCAGCTCGGCGGCGACCTCCGGCTGGTAGTAGTAGTCGATCAGCCGCTCGGCGTTGGCCTTGTGGCGGGCCAGGTTGGGGATCATCAGGGACTCCGACCACAGCTCGGCACCCTCCTCGGGTACGACGAACTCGATGTCCGGGTCGTCCGCCTGGAGCTGGATCACGTCACCGGAGTAGGCCTGGCAGGCCAGCACGTCGCCGCCGGCGAGGTCCTTGATGTAGTCGTTGCCGGTGAAGCGGCGGATCTGGCCCTTCCCCACCTGCTCCTCCACCCGGTCGCACATCGCGTGGAAGTCGTCCGCCGTCCAGTCGGTGATGTCGACGCCGTCGCCCTGCATCAGCAGCGCGAACGCCTCGTCCATGCCGGACAGCAGGGTCACCCGGCCCTTGAGGTCGGCCGCCCACAGGTCGGACACGTGCCGGATCTCCCGGCCGAGCCTGCGGCGGTTGTACGCGATGCCGGTGATGCCGGACTGCCAGGGCACGGTGAACCTCCGGCCCGGGTCGAAGGCGGGCGAACGCAGCAGCGGGTCCAGGTACTCGGTGACGTTCGGCCGGCGGGAGCGGTCCATCTCCTGGACCCAGCCGAGCCGGACGAACCGCCCGCACATCCAGTCGCTGATGACGATCAGGTCGCGGTCGGTGGGCTGGTGGTTCATCAGGAACGGGCTGATCTTGCCGAAGAACTCGTCGTTGTCGTTGATCTCCTCGATGTACTCGACGGAGATGCCCGTCTCGTTCTCGAACGCCTCCAGCGTGGGCCGCCGGCTCGGACGCTCGTCGTCGGTGTCGATGTACAGCGGCCAGTTCGCCCAGGTCAGCCGCCTCTCGGTGGCGGACCGGTCGGTGGCGGCGCGGTCGCCCGGTGCGACGTAGGCGGCCGGTACGCCGCAGCCGGCCAGTGCGCCGAGCGCGGCGGAGCCGCCCAGGCCGCGCAGCAGGGTACGGCGGGAGAGCGAGGGCGTCTTCGGGGGCAGGGGCATGGCACGAAGGATCCCGCGCCCGCGTTCACCCGGACAACCGACGCTGCGTCGAGCGGGTCCGTCCAGGCCCGACACCCTGTCGACCGGCACGGGTTCCCGGTCCACGCGGTGCGGCCCCGGACCGGGGTTCCCGTCCGGGGCCGCGCACGAGCCGGGGCGTCAGCCGTCCAGCGACGTCATCACGTGCTTGATCCGGGTGTAGTCCTCGAAGCCGTAACCCGACAGGTCCTTGCCGTAGCCGGACTTCTTGAAGCCGCCGTGCGGCATCTCGGCGACCAGCGGGATGTGGGTGTTGATCCACACGCAGCCGAAGTCCAGCCGCTTGGACATCCGCATGGCGCGGCCGTGGTCCTTGGTCCACACCGAGGAGGCCAGCGCGTAATCGACGCCGTTGGCCCACTCGACCGCCTGGTCCTCGTCACGGAAGGACTGGACGGTGATGACGGGGCCGAAGACCTCGTTCTGGATGATCTCGTCGTCCTGCTTGAGGCCGGAGACGACGGTCGGGGCGTAGAAGTAGCCCTTGTCGCCGACCTGGTGGCCGCCCGCCTCGACCTTGGCGTGGGCGGGGAGCCGCTCGATGAACCCGGTGACCTGCTTGAGCTGGTTCGGGTTGTTGAGCGGGCCGTACATGACGTCCTCGTCGTCCGGCTGACCGGTCCTGATCTCGGACGCGGCCTTCGCGAGCGCGCTCACGAACTCGTCGTGGACCGACTCGTGGACCAGCACGCGGGTGGCCGCGGTGCAGTCCTGGCCGGCGTTGAAGTAGCCCGCCTCCGAGATGCCCGCGACGGCCTTGGGGATGTCGGTGTCCTCGAAGACGACGACCGGGGCCTTGCCGCCCAGCTCCAGGTGGACCCGCTTGAGGTCCTTCGACGCCGACTCGGCGACCGACATGCCGGCCCGCACCGAGCCGGTGATGGAGGCCATCGCCGGGGTCTCGTGCTCGACCATCAGGCGGCCGGTGTCACGGTCGCCGCAGACGACGTTGAAGACTCCCTTGGGCACGATCGAGCCGATGATGTCGGCCATCAGGGCCGTGGACGCGGGGGTGGTGTCCGAGGGCTTCAGGACGACCGTGTTGCCCGCGGCGAGCGCCGGGGCGAACTTCCACACGGCCATCATCATCGGGTAGTTCCACGGCGCGACCTGCGCGCAGACCCCGATCGGCTCGCGGCGGATCATGGAGGTCAGGCCCTCCATGTACTCACCGGCGGCCCGCCCCTCCAGCATCCGCGCCGCGCCCGCGAAGAAGCGGATCTGGTCGACCATCGGCGGGATCTCCTCGGAGCGGGTCAGCCCGATGGGCTTGCCCGTGTTCTCCACCTCGGCCGCGATGAGCTCCTCGGCGCGCTCCTCGAACGCGTCCGCGATCTTCAGCAGGGCCTTCTGCCGCTCGGCCGGGGTGGTGTCGCGCCAGGCCGGGAAGGCCGCGGCGGCGGCGGCCATGGCGGCGTCCACGTCCGCCTGCCCGGACAGGGGGGCCGTCGCGTAGGCCTCGCCCGTGGCGGGGTTGACCACCTCCGTGGTCCGTCCGTCGGCGGCGTCCCGGAACTCACCGTCGATGTAGTTGCGCAGACGACGCAGCTCGGTGCTCACTGCCGGCCCTCCAAGTTCGGTGTCTACTTCGGTCTCTCGGGTTCGGACCTCGCTGGCGTCGCTCGTGTCCAAACACTGAGACACCCACCCTAGACGCAGACCCCACGTTTTCAACACCCCCGGTCGCCGCTGGGATGCGAAATCCGCAGCAGTTTGCGACCCAGACAACGGATTTCATCGATCCGACCTTGCGAAACTGTCGATACGTCGTGCACAGTGAAGCCGTGGCCAGTCGAAGCGCAGACCAGAAGGACTCCCGCGAGTCCAGGAACGGCGGTCCCCAGTTGGACGCCGTCTCACTCGCCATCATCGAGCAGCTCCAGGAGGACGGCCGCCGGCCGTACGCCGCCATCGGCAAGGCCGTGGGCCTGTCGGAGGCGGCCGTGCGCCAGCGCGTCCAGAAACTGCTCGACCAGGGCGTGATGCAGATCGTCGCCGTCACGGACCCGCTCACCGTGGGCTTCCGCCGGCAGGCGATGGTCGGCGTCCGTGTCGAGGGCGACGTGGAGTCCGTCGCCGACGCGGTGACGGCCATGTCCGAGTGCGAGTACGTGGTGATGACCGCGGGCTCCTTCGACCTGATGGTGGAGGTCGTCTGCGAGGACGACGACCACCTTCTGGACGTCATCAACAAACGCATCCGGGCCGTCCCCGGAGTGCGCTCCACCGAGAGCTTCGTCTACCTCAAGCTCAAGAAGCAGACCTACATGTGGGGAACCCGATAATCGTGAGCACCGACAGCCCCAAGGACCTCAGCAGGACCGCCTACGACCACCTGTGGATGCACTTCACCCGCATGTCGTCGTACGAGAACGCCCCCGTCCCCACCATCGTCCGCGGTGAGGGCACCCACATCTACGACGACAAGGGCAAGCGCTACCTCGACGGTCTCGCCGGCCTGTTCGTGGTCCAGGCCGGACACGGCCGCACGGAGCTGGCGGAGGCCGCGGCCAAGCAGGCGCAGGAGCTCGCCTTCTTCCCGGTGTGGTCCTACGCCCACCCCAAGGCCGTCGAGCTGGCCGAGCGCCTGGCGAACGAGGCCCCCGGGGACCTCAACAAGGTCTTCTTCACCACCGGTGGCGGAGAGGCGGTCGAGACCGCCTGGAAGCTCGCCAAGCAGTACTTCAAGCTGACCGGCAAGCCGACCAAGTACAAGGTCATATCGCGCGCGGTCGCCTACCACGGCACCCCGCAGGGCGCCCTGTCCATCACCGGCCTGCCCGCCCTGAAGGCGCCGTTCGAGCCGCTCGTCCCGGGCGCGCACAAGGTGCCGAACACCAACATCTACCGCGCCCCGCTCTTCGGCGACGACCCGGAGGCCTTCGGCCGCTGGGCCGCCGACCAGATCGAGCAGCAGATCCTGTTCGAGGGCCCGGACACGGTCGCGGCCGTCTTCCTGGAGCCCGTGCAGAACGCCGGCGGCTGCTTCCCGCCCCCGCCCGGCTACTTCCAGCGGGTGCGCGAGATCTGCGACCAGTACGACGTGCTGCTCGTGTCGGACGAGGTCATCTGCGCCTTCGGCCGCCTGGGCACGACGTTCGCCTGCGACAAGTTCGGCTACGTCCCGGACATGATCACCTGCGCCAAGGGCATGACCTCGGGCTACTCCCCGATCGGCGCGTGCGTCATCTCCGACCGCCTGGCCGAGCCGTTCTACAAGGGCGACAACACCTTCCTGCACGGCTACACCTTCGGCGGTCACCCGGTCTCCGCCGCGGTCGGCCTCGCCAACCTCGACCTGTTCGAGCGCGAGGGCCTCAACCAGCACGTACTCGACAACGAGGGCGCGTTCCGCGCGACCCTGGAGAAGCTGCACGACCTGCCGATCGTCGGCGACGTCCGCGGCAACGGCTTCTTCTACGGCATCGAGCTGGTCAAGGACAAGGCCACCAAGGAGTCCTTCAACGACGAGGAGACCGAGCGCGTCCTGTACGGCTTCCTCTCCAAGAAGCTCTTCGAGAACGGCCTGTACTGCCGTGCCGACGACCGCGGCGACCCGGTCATCCAGCTCGCCCCGCCGCTGATCTCCAACCAGGAGACCTTCGACGAGATCGAGCAGATCCTGCGCGCCACGCTGACGGAGGCGTGGACGAAGCTCTGATCCAGGCCCGCTCCGATCATCCTTCTGGCTGATCATCACCGGCCCCGGTACCGCCCGTTCGAGTGAGACACGGCGGCCCGGGGCCGCGTGCTGTCCGGCCTCCCCGCGGGGACTGCCTAGCGTGCCCTTGGACTCCTCCCCCTCGCTGGACGACAGGGATCTCCGCCTCACACCGCCCCGTCGCCCGGCGAACGGCCGAGTCCCAGGCGATCAGCACCAGCCGGGTCGAGACCAGCCCGGGTCGGCACAACCGCCAGGGAGGTGGTAGCACGTGCTCGGTTCTCGCGACGCGCTGTCCACAGCGGACTCTCCGCGCGACCAGGCCCGTGCTCTCCGGTCCTCACCTTCGTTCCCCCGTACGAGGCAATCAGCACGGTACTTCTGATCAGAACCGAGGTGTACGCCCATGGAGGCCCCGCCGGACCACGACGTGCTCTGCGCCCGCGCCCTGCACTTCCAGCACCACGACGGCTCCCCCGCGCTGCAAGGCGTGTCGCTCGGTGTCCGCGAGGGCGAGATCGTCGCCGTGAGCGGCCCGCGCGGCAGCGGCAAGACCACGCTGCTGCGGTGTCTGGCCGGGCTGGCCCGGCCGCAGGACGGCGAGGTGTGGTTCGACGGCGTGCCGGTGCACACCATGGGCCCGCTCCGCCGCGAGCGACTGCGCCGCGACCGCTTCTGCTGGATCGACCCCGCCCCCGTGCTCGTCCCGGAACTCAACGCCTGGGAGAACGCCGCCCTCCCCCTCATGCTGCGCGGCACCGGCCGGCGCCGGGCCAAGACCGCCGCCCTGGAATGGCTGGAACGCCTCGACGTCGGCGACAAGGCCCGCCGGCGCCCGGCCGAACTCCAGCAGGCCGAGCGGCAGCACGTCTGCATCGCCCGCGCGCTCGCCGCCGCCCCCGCGGTCCTCTTCGCCGACGAGCCGACGGCCCCCCTCCACCGGGCCGACCGCGCCCGCGTCCTGCGGACCCTCACCACCGCGGCCCGCTCGCACGGCATCACCGTCCTCCTCGCCACGCACGACGCGCGGACCGCCGCCCTCGCGGACCGCACGGTGGCGCTGCTGGACGGACGGCGGGTGCGGACCCTGCACCTCCCCCCGGTCGCCGAGACCGCGGTGGCCACCGAGGCCACCGGGGCCTCCGGAACGGAAGGCCGGGCGGCGTGCTCGCTCTCCGCCTGACCCGCGCCGCCCACCTCGCCGTCCAACTGCGCCGCCTGCTGGTCGCGGTGGCCTCGGCGGGCACGGGCTTCCTGCTGCTGTGCGCCCTCGGCCACGCGATGACCCACCCGGACGCACCCGGCGCCTCCGCCCTCCGCCTGGCCTGGTGCGCGGCGCCCCTCGCCGCCACGGTGTACCTCGCCGTCGCCGTGGCCCGCACCGATCCCGGTACCCGGCCCCGCCCGGGGCTGTCGGCGATCGGTCTGGGTCCCGGCCGGCTGATGGCCGTCTCGGTGACGACCACGGCCCTGTCCGGCACGCTCGGCTCGGTGGTGGCCCTGCTCGTCTTCCTCCATCTGCGCGGCGACCTGGCCGGCCTGCCCTTCGGCGGCGTCACGGCCGACTCCCTCGCCGTCGGCCACCGCCTCCCCGGCCCGGCGGCACTGACCCTGCTGACCCTGGCACCGGCCGCGGCGTCGGCGGCGGTCGCGGTGACGCTGCGCCCCCGCGATCCCCGCTCCGCCCCGCCCGCCGGCTCACGCGGCTACGGCCGCTTCGGCGCGTACGGCTGGGGCACGGCCCGCGAGACCTTCGGGGCGTACGGCCGCTTCGGTGCCCGCTGGGCCGCGGCCCCGGCGGCAGGCGGAGCCGCTCGGCCCGTCCGGCCCGCGGACAGTCGTCCCGCTGGGGCCGCACCCGTCCCGCCGGGAGGCGGCCTCCTGCCGACGCGGGCCGGTGCCACCCTCCCCCCAGCCACGACAGACACACCCCGGCCGGCGCCGGACGCCGCCCCCGGCCCCACGACCGACACCGCCCCCGGCTCCACGACCGACGCCTCCCCCGACACCGCACCCACCGCCGCGACCGACACCGCGCCCGGCCTCCAGAACACCGCCGCCCTCCCCTGGGGCATCGCCGTGCTCACCCTCGGCCTCGCCGTCGAGACCTACGCCGGCGGCACAGCCACCACCCCCGACACCGCCCCCTCCGCCGGCGTCCTCATCGGCTGGGCCGTCACCGCGCTGGGCCTCGCCCTGGCCGGCCCCGGCCTCACCCACCTGTGCGGCCGCCTGCTGCAGGCGGCCCGGCCCGGCGCCCTGCGCCTCCTGGCCGGCCGTGTCCTCATGGACGAGTCGAACCGCATCGGCCGCCCCCTCGGCGTCGTCTGCGCCGTGGCCTCCGCCGCCTACGTCGCCGCCACGCTGTACGACACCGGCGGGCCGGTCCTCGGCCCGCTGAGCGTCTTCGGCGCCCTCCTCGTGGCCGGCTGCACGGTGGCCACCCTCCTCACCGCGGCCGTCGAGGCCAAACACGCCCGCGCCGAGACCACGGACGCCCTGCTGCGGCTGGGCGCGCCCCCGGCGACGCTGCGCGCCGCCGCCGCCGTACGCGCCGCCGCCCTGTTCGCCCTTTTCGGCCCGCTGACCCTGATCGTCGCGGAGCTGGCGTCGCTGCCGCTGGCCCGCTGACCCCCGTACCGGCCCTGTACCGGCGCTGTACCGGCCCCCGCACGCACCCCGGTACGGACTCCCGTACGGACCTCGGAGAAAGTTCCAGGAAATCCGCGAACCGGCGATGAGTTCCGGGTGCCCTTGGCGTCTAACCCTTCGAACGGCATGACCACAGCAGTACACCGACGGGAGAGGCCCTCATGTACCAGCAGATGATCTTCGTGAACCTGGCCACCAACGACCTCGACGCCTCGAGGAAGTTCTTCACCGAGCTGGGTTACGAGATCAACGCCCAGTTCAGCGACGACACCACCGCTTCGATCCCGCTCAGCGAGACCATCGTCGTGATGGTGCACACTCCGCAGAAGTACCGCGAGTTCACGAAGAAGGAGATCGTGGACTCGACGAAGTCCAGCGAGGTGCTGATCGCACTGAGCGCCGAGAGCCGCGAGAAGGTCGACGAGCTGGTGGAGAAGGCGGTCGCGGCCGGCGGCTCGGTCTCCGGCGAGACCCAGGACCTCGGTTTCATGTACGGCCGCGCCTTCGACGACCTGGACGGCCACACCTTCGAGGTCGTGTGGATGGACCCGGCGGCGGTCCAGGGCTGATCCACCCGCGGGCCTGCCTGCGGGTGGGCCACCGGTGGCGGACCGGGAAGGCTTCCAGGGCACCGAAACGTCTCGGCGGTTAATGAGACGGCAAAGCCAACACCCTTGACGGGCCCATGCGTTGACACTGCTTATGAACCACTTATAAACCAGTGAGGCTCGTGGGTGTGCCGACGCCGCGTCATCACGCGTCAGCACCCACTTCACCCCCCGCATCAGCGCTCCCGTAAGGACAAACGTGGCAGTCCTGTCCCTCATCAGTCGCACGGCCTCACGCCGTAGCGTTCGCGCCCTCGGCGTCGCCTCCGCCTCGGTGGCCCTGGCGGTCGGCGCCGCCGGCAACGCCCTCGCCTGCGACATCAGCGAGTTCTCCGCCGCCGCCAAGTGCGAGGGCGACAAGGGTGTCATCACCGTCACCGACGTGGACCCCGCCGGCATCCCGGCCACCGTCACCGTCTACCTGCAGAACAAGGGCTCAGACGCCGAGAAGATCGGTGAGCAGGTGGTCAGGGGCTCGCGCGAAGGCAGCACCATCACGTTCGCCGCGGACTGGAAGCCGAACGCCGAGTACCGCATCCACGTCAGGGCCGAACAGTACGTCGACGAGGACATCAAGCCGAACCTCGTGACCCCGTCGACCCCCTGCAAGACGGAGGACACACCGTCCCCGACCCCGTCGGAGAGCTCCTCCACCCCGGCCGAGGAGACGGAGACGCCGGCCCCGGCACCGTCCACGTCGGCCCCGGAACCCGCGAAGAGCGAGAGCACCGCACCGGCGGCCGTGCCGAGCAACGCCCCGTCCCCGGCGGCCGGTGAGTCCAACCTCGCCGAGACCGGCGCCAACTCCAACACCGGCGTGATCGTCGGCATCGCGGCGGCCCTGGTCGCCGTCGGTGGCGGCGCGGTCTTCTTCGGCCTGCGCCGCCGTGGGGCGAACAGCAACCGCTGACGCCCCGCGCACCGTGGGGGGGGGGGGGGGGGGGGGGGGGGGGGGGGGGGGGGGGGGGGGGGGGGGGGGGGGGGGGGGGGGGGGGGTTGTCGCGGCGGAGGGAGGGGATAGCA
>NZ_JBVJVN010000030.1:0-43980 GCF_055603605.1 Streptomyces sp. NPDC037271 | reverse complement strand
GGTGGTTGTTGTTGGGTGGTGCGTTTTTTATTCTCCCCGCGCGGGGGGGAGAAGACAAACCCTCGCCCCCCCCCCCCCCCCCCCTCCACCCGGGCTCCCCCCCCCCCCCCCCCGGCCCCCCCCCCCCCCCCCCGTCACATCAGGCGAACCTCGCCTTCTCCAGCCAGAGTTCCAGCAACTCGCGGTCGCCGAGCACCTGGAGTCCCGGGGCGTCCACCGGGAGCCGGCGGTAGAAGGCCAGCAGCACGTCCGTGAGGGGCCCCCGCAGCGCCACGGTGGCCTTCTCGTGACCACGGCGCCAGGTGACGCCGTCCGCGGGAAGCTCGATGAACCATTCGGCGTCGAGGTCGGCACCGGTGTCGGTGGCGTGCAGGTGGATGCTCCGGCCCGGGGCCCGCAACGCCCTCGCCGGACCGTCCGGCAGAACCCGCTGTACGAACCGCACGATGTCCAGCCACTCGTCGATCGCGTCCGCCGCCACGTCGGCCGCGACGGGCTCGAACGAGCGGCCCGCCGCGAGTGCCGCGTCCGCCCCGTGGACGACGAGTTCGTGCGTCATCCGGCGGGCCCAGAAGCCCGCGGTGTGGTCCCCCGACCACGACCACGCCCGCCCCTCCGGCCCGGCCTCCCGCAGCGCGTGGACGACCGTCGCGGCGGACTCGGCCAGCCAGGACTCCAGGGCTGCCGCGTCCCCGCGGACGTCGGGCCCCGCGGCCCCGGGCGCCCGGTCGATCGCGACGTCCTCCTCCGCGCGGGTGCGGACGATCAGCTCCGTCCAGCGCAGGGCGCGGCCGACGTGCCGCACCAGGTCCTCCAGCGTCCAGTCCGGGCAGGTCGGCACAGTGGCGGACAGGTCGGCGCCGGAGGACAGCACGGACCCGAACCGGCCCGCCTGATGGGCGACTTCATCGCAGTAGCGGTCGTGTGCGAGACGCGTCATGCCCGTCACCCTACGAGGTGGGCGATCATCGGAGCACGACGATTTCCGCCACGTCGAACTCCACCCCCACCGCCTCCCCGACCTCCGGTGCCGCCCGCAGCGCGCACGCCGCCTCCAGGCGCGGCGCGTCCTCGGGCTGGAGGTGGACGGCGACGTGGGTACCGCGGAAGGTGCGGGCGGTGACCGTGCAGCGCAGGCCCGCGTCGGCGGACACCAGGCGGACCCCGGCAGGCCGCACGAGCAGGGTGCGCGTTCCCTGCGAGGCGTCCTCGGGGACCGGCACCTTGCCCCACGGGGTGCCGGCGACCTGCCCGGCCACGGTCGCCTCCACCACGTTGTCGAAACCGAGGAAGCGGGCCACGAACGCGTCGGCCGGCCGCTGCCACACCTCGAGGGGCGTCCCCGACTGGGCGATCCGCCCGTCCCGCATCACGACGACCCGGTCGGCGAGCGCGAAGGCCTCGCCCTGGTCGTGCGTCACGGCGAGCACGGTGGTACCCAGCCGGCCGAACAGCTCGCGCAGTTCCACCACGAGCCGCTCCCGCAGCGAGCGGTCGAGCTGGCCGAGCGGCTCGTCCAGCATCAGCAGGCGGGGCCGTGGCGCGAGGGCGCGGGCCAGCGCCACCCGCTGCTGCTCACCGCCGGAGAGCGCGGCGACGGACCGGCGAGCGGCATCCGGCAGCCCGACCAGTTCCAGCAACTCCGCCACCCGCTCCCGCTGTCCGGTGCGGGAGGCGCCCCGCATCCGCGGTCCGAAGGCGACGTTCCCGGCCACGTCCCGCTGCGGGAACAGCTGGTGGTCCTGGAACATCAGCCCGACCCCACGCTTGTGCGCGGGCACCCCGGACTGGTCCCGCCCGTCGAGCGTCACCCGCCCCGCGTCCAGCGGCTGGAGCCCGGCGACCGCCCGCAGCAGCGTCGACTTGCCGCTGCCGCTGGGCCCGAGCACGCACACCACCTCGTGCTCGGCGACCTCCAGGTCGACGGCGTCGAGCACGGCCCGGCCGCCGAAGCGGACCGTCGCGCCCTCAAGGCTCAGCAGCATCCCGAGAACCCCCGCATTCCTAGAACTCCCCGCTCCGGTCGGTCCGCAGCCGCTCCAGCACCACCAGGGCCACCGCGCACACCAGCATGAGAATCGTCGACAGGGCCATCGCCTGGCCGTAGTTCATGTCCCCGGGCCGCCCCAGCAGCCGTGCCACGGCCACCGGCAGCGTCGGGTTGTCGGGCCGCGCGATGAACACGGTCGCCCCGAACTCCCCGAGCGACACCGCGAAGGCGAACCCGGCCGCGACCAGCAGCGCCCGCCGCACCATCGGCAGGTCGACCTCCCGCCACACCCGCCACGGCGACGCCCCGAGCACCGCCGCCGCCTCCCGCAGCCGTACGTCCACCGCCCGCAGCACCGGCAGCATGGTCCGTACGACGAACGGGACGCCGACCAGCGCCTGGGCGAGCGGCACGAGGATCCACGACGACCGCAGGTCCAGCGGGGGTTCGTCCAGGGCGATCAGGAACCCGAAGCCGACCGTCACGGCGGACACCCCGAGCGGCAGCATCAGCAGCGCGTCGAAGCCGCGTACGAAGCGGCCCGCGTCGCGGCGGGTGAGCGCGGCGGCGGCCAGCGCGCCGATCACCACGGCGATGGCGGTGGCGGCGACGGCGTACTGGAGGGAGTTGCCGATCGCCTCGATCGGCGGGACGAGGAAGGCGCCGCCGTCCTCGTGGGTCAACGCGCGGTAGTAGCCGAAGCCGGGTGCGCCCAGGGACCGCTGGACCAGCACGGCGAGCGGGAGCACCAGCAGCACGGCGACGGTGACCAGGACCCCGGCCAGCAGCGCCCACTGCCCGGCCCCGCGCGGCCGGCGCGCGGTCGTGCCCGCGTCGACCAGCCGCAGGGCCGTCTCCCGCCGCCGTACCGTCCAGGCGTGTACGGCGAGGACGGCGGCCACCGCGGCGAACTGGACCAAGGTCAGGACGGCGGCCGTGGACAGGTCGAAGATCTGGGAGGTCTGCCGGTAGATCTCCACCTCCAGGGTGGAGAAGGCGGGGCCGCCGAGGATCTGGACGACGCCGAAGGAGGTGAAGGTGAACAGGAACACCATCAGCGCGGCGGCGGCCACGGCGGGCGCGAGCGCGGGCAGCGTCACCTGCCGCCAGGCTTTCGGCCGCGACGCACCGAGCATCCGCGCGGCCTCCTCCTGCCGCGGGTCGAGCTGCGCCCACAGACCCCCGACGGTGCGTACGACGACGGCGTAGTTGAAGAAGACGTGCGCCAGGAGGATCGCCCACACGGTGGTGTCCAGCCGCAGACCCCACAGCTCGTCGAGCAGCCCGCCGCGCCCGACCAGCGCCAGGAACGCCGTACCGACGACGACCGTGGGCAGTACGAACGGCACGGTGACCACGGCCCGCAGCACCTGCTTGCCGGGGAAGTCGAAGCGGGCGAGGACGTACGCGCCGGGCAGGGCGATCAGCAGCGTGAGCGCGGTGGAGGCCAGCGCCTGCCAGGTGGTGAACCACAGCACGTGCCGGACGTCGGACTGCGCGAGCACGTCCGCGATCCGCCCGAACCGCCAGGATCCGTCGGTCTCCAGCCCGCGCGCGACGATCGCGGCGACGGGGTAGGCGAAGAACACCGCGAAGAACGCGACGGGCACGGCCATCAGGGCCAGCCGCGCCGCGTTCCCCGTGCGACGCCCGCGCTCGGCTACTTGAGTACGAGTGAGGTCCACGACTTGACCCACTGGTCGCGGTTGTCGGCGATCTTCGCCGGTTCCATGGTCTGCGGGTCCTCGGCCTGCGGCCCGAACTTCCGGAACGCCTCGGGGATCTGCGCGCCCTCCCGCACCGGGTAGACGAACATGTTCAGCGGCATGTCGTCCTGGAACTCCTTGCCGATCAGGAAGTCGAGGAGTGCCTTGCCGCCCTCGGGGTTCCCGGCGTTGCTCAGCAGACCCGCGTACTCGACCTGGCGGAAGCAGGTGCCGGTGGCGACGCCCGTCGGCGCGGTGGCCGGCTGCGGGTCGGCGTAGATGACCTCGGCGGGCGGGGACGAGGCGTAGGAGACGACGAGCGGACGGTCGCCCTCGGCCTTCTTGCCGCCGGACGAACCGGAGAACTCCTCGTTGTACGCCTGCTCCCAGCTGTCGACGACCTTGACGCCGTTCGCCTTCAGCTTCTTCCAGTAGTCCTGCCACCCCTCGTCGCCGTACTTCGCGGCGGTGCCGAGGAGGAAGCCGAGCCCGGGCGAGGAGCTGCCCGCGTTCTCGGTGACGAGCAGGTCCTTGTACTCGGGCTTGATCAGGTCGTCGAAGGAGTCCGGCGGCGTCAGCCCGTGCTCACTGAAGTACGCCTTGTCGTAGTTGACGCAGACGTCCCCGGTGTCGACGGGCGTGACCCGGTGCTTGTCCTGGTCGGTCCGGTACTCGGGGAGGACGAGGTCGGACCCCTTCGCCTCGTACGGCTGGAACAGCCCGTTGTCGAGCGCCCGGGACAGCAGCGTGTTGTCGACGCCGAAGAAGACGTCGCCCTGCGGGTTGTCCTTGGTGAGGATGGCCTTGTTCACGGCCTGCCCGGCGTCCCCGTCCTCCAGGACCCGGACCTTGTAGCCCGAGCTCTTCTCGAAGGCGGCGATGACGTCCTTCGACGCGGCCCACGAGTCGTGGCTGACGAGGGTCACGGTCCTGGAGTCGCCGGATCCCCGGCCGTCGTCGTCGGCCGACGATCCGCAGGCGGCCAGACCGCCGGCCATGCCGAGCCCGAGGGCCAGGGCGGTGGCCTTCCTGGTGATGCTCACTGAATTCCTCCTGGGTGACCAGGAGAAGACGCGGCCCCGCCCGGAACCCTGGCGAGGGTCCCGGGCAGGGCGCAACAGCTCGAGTGGTGACCGATCTCCCTACCCAGAATGACCTGGGCCAGGTTCGGAGGGTCTGCGGCCGGTGCCGCACTCTCAGCGCTGTGGCGCTCCCCTGTCGGAATATGAAGATGTACTTCCGTTTGAACTTCTGCACGAACTTCTGCATGAAACGTCGTACGACGATGTACGACGCCGGTCAGGTTACCGCTCGCTCGCGGCGAGCTGACCACACGCCCCGTCGATCTCCTGACCACGGGTGTCCCGGATCGTCACCGGCACACCGTGCGCCGCGATCGCCTCCACGAACGCCTTCTCGTCCTCGGGCCGCGACGCGGTCCACTTCGAGCCGGGCGTCGGGTTGAGCGGGATGAGGTTGACGTGCACGGGCCTGCCCTTGAGCAGCCGCCCGAGCCGGTCGCCGCGCCACGCCTGGTCGTTGATGTCCCGGATCAGCGCGTACTCGATCGACAGCCGGCGCCCGGACGTGGCCGCGTACTCGAACCCGGCGTCCAGCACCTCACGCACCTTCCAGCGCGTGTTGACGGGGACGAGGGTGTCCCGCAGCTCGTCGTCGGGCGCGTGCAGCGAGATGGCGAGGCGGCACTTGAAGCCCTCGCCGGTGAAGCGGTGGATGGCCGGGACGAGACCGACCGTCGAGACGGTGATGCCGCGCTGGGAGAGGCCCAGTCCGTCGGGCTCGGGGTCGGTGAGGCGGCGGATGGAACCGACGACGCGGTTGTAGTTGGCGAGGGGCTCGCCCATGCCCATGAACACGATGTTGCTGAGCCGGGCCGGTCCCCCCGGGACCTCGCCGTCCCGCAGGGCCCGCATGCCGTCCACGATCTGGTGCACGATCTCGGCGGTGGACAGGTTCCGGTCCAGGCCCGCCTGCCCCGTGGCGCAGAACGGGCAGTTCATGCCGCAGCCCGCCTGGGAACTGATGCACATGGTCACCCGGTCCGGGTAGCGCATGAGGACGGACTCGACGAGCGTCCCGTCGAACAGCTTCCACAGCGTCTTGCGCGTGCTGCCCTGGTCGGTCGACAGATGCCGCACGACCGTCATCAGCTCGGGCAGCAGAGCTTCCTGGAGCCCCCGGCGCGAGCCGGCCGGGATGTCGGTCCACTGCTCGGGGTCGTGCGCGTACCGCGCGAAGTAGTGCTGCGAGAGCTGCTTGGCGCGGAACGGCTTCTCGCCGATCGCGGCGACGGCCTCCTTGCGCTCGGCGGGCGTGAGGTCGGCGAGGTGCCGCGGTGGCCGCTTCGCTCCGCGGGGTGCGGCGAAGGTGAGCTCACCTGGGGCGGGACGGGCCACGGTCGGACAACTCCTCAAAACGACGGGCCTCGGCGAATCCCCGCTCACGCGGGGACGACGGCAGCCATGCCGAAGCCAGGAGACCTCACCGGACTGTCCCCGCGTCGGCGGGGACACACGAAAGGGCCCGCAGCAGCGCGGGCCCTTCCAGACTACCTGAAGCCTGTCAACCCGATCCGACGAAGATCACCAGCAGCAGCCACACCACCGGCGCCGTGGGCAGCAGCGAGTCCAGGCGGTCCATGATGCCGCCGTGGCCCGGGAGCAGCGTGCCCATGTCCTTGATGCCGAGGTCCCGCTTGATCATGGACTCGCCGAGGTCGCCCAGCGTGGCGCTGACGGCGACCGCGAGGCCGAGCAGCAGACCCTGCCACCAGGTGCCGCCGTCGATCACGAACTGCATGCACAGCGCGCCGGCCGCCATCGCGAACGCCACCGCTCCGAGCAGGCCCTCCCGGGTCTTGCCGGGGCTGATGCGCGGGGCGAGCTTGGTCCTGCCGAAGCGCCAGCCGACGGCATAGGCGCCGGTGTCGCTGACGACCGTCAGCACCAGGAAGACCAGCACGCGCCGCGCGCCGTCGTCGGCCATGAGCATCATCGTGACGAACGTCGCCAGGAAGGGCACGTAGAACGCCGCGAAGAGGCCCGCGGTGACGTCCTTGAGGTAGCCCTCCGGCGGCTCGGTCATCCGCCACACGAGGACCGCGAGGGCGGTGAGCGCCATGGCGACCCACGCGCCTTCGGCGCCCCGCACATACCCGGCGACCACCATCGCCGCGCCACCGACCGCGAGCGGCACGAGGGGCGCCTTGATGCCCTTGCGCTCCTGGAGCCGCTTGGTCAGCTCCCACAGGCCCACCACGACGGCGACCGCGACCACGCCGACGAAGACGGCCTTGACGACGAACAGCGAGGCGACGATCACCGCGCCGAGCCCGAGGCCGACCCCTATCGCGGCACCCAGGTCGCGCCCCGCGCTCTTCTTCTGCGGCTGGGGCCGGTGCTGCGCCGGCTGGGGGGCGTCGGGCATGGGCTCCGGATTCTGCGGCACCGCCGCATACGGCTGCGCCGACGGATTCTCGCCGCGATACGGATCGTCGCGGAACGGCTCGTCTCGGAACAAGGGGCCGCTCAGCCGAGCGGCCCCTTGTTCGTCATCCTGGTCTCCGCCGTGTTCGGGTACGTCGGGCACGATGGGCATGGGGCGAGTCTGCTGCGCGTAGTGCGCATCGTACGCGGGACCCGCCGGGGCAGCGCCCTGGACAGGTCCCTGGTCGGACGGCCCCCAGTACCCGGCTTGTGGCGGCGCTCCCCAGGAAGAGTCGTTCATCAGACCTCGAGCAGCTCGGCTTCCTTGTGCTTGAGGAGCTCGTCCACCTGGGCGACGTACTTGGCGGTGGTGTCGTCGAGCTCCTTCTCCGCACGGCGGCCCTCGTCCTCGCCGACCTCGCCGTCCTTGACCATCTTGTCGATGGTGTCCTTGGCCTTGCGGCGCACGGAGCGGATGGAGACCTTGGCGTCCTCGGCCTTGCTCTTGGCGACCTTGATGTAGTCGCGGCGGCGCTCCTCGGTGAGCTCGGGGAACACCACCCGGATGATGTTGCCGTCGTTGCTGGGGTTGACGCCCAGGTCGGAGTCGCGGATCGCCTGTTCGATGTTGCGCAGGGCGCTCTTGTCGAAGGGGGTCACCACGGCCATGCGCGGCTCCGGCACGGAGAACGAGGCCAGCTGGTTGATCGGCGTCAGCGCGCCGTAGTAGTCGGCCACGATCTTGTTGAACATCGCCGGGTGCGCACGGCCGGTGCGGATCGCGGCGAAGTCCTCCTTGGCGACCACGACGGCCTTCTCCATCTTCTCCTCGGCCTCGAGGAGGGTCTCTTCGATCACCACTTGCTCCTGCGTGTCTTGAGTAGGCCCGGCTGCGGTTCCCTGTCGGGGGTGCGGCCGGCTGCGTCGCGTTCTTCCTGCACGGTTCCCGACCGGCGGGACATTGTCCATCCCCCGGCCCGGCCCCGTCCCGTCCGTCCCCCGGACAGGTGGCGTCCGCGGACAGGGGGTGGTACTCCGGTCAGTCCCGGCTGCCTTGGTCACCCACAAGCGTGCCGATCTTCTCACCCTTGACGGCGCGGGCGATATTGCCCTCCTTCAGAAGCTCGAAGACCACGATCGGGAGGCTGTTGTCGCGGCAGAGCGTGACGGCCGTCGCGTCGGCGACCTTCAGGTCCCGGGTGATGACCTCGCCGTAACCCAGCGCGTCGAACTTGACGGCGTCGGGGTTGGTCTTCGGGTCGGAGTCGTAGACCCCGTCCACACCGTTCTTGCCCATGAGCAGGGCCTCGGCGTCGATCTCGAGGGCGCGCTGGGCGGCGGTGGTGTCGGTGGAGAAGTAGGGCATGCCCATACCGGCGCCGAAGATGACCACGCGGCCCTTCTCCAGGTGGCGCACGGCGCGCAGCGGGATGTACGGCTCGGCGACCTGGCCCATGGTGATGGCGGTCTGCACGCGGCAGTCGACGCCCTCCTTCTCCAGGAAGTCCTGGAGGGCCAGGCAGTTCATCACGGTGCCGAGCATGCCCATGTAGTCGGAGCGGGCGCGGTCCATGCCGCGCACCTGCAGCTCGGCGCCACGGAAGAAGTTGCCCCCGCCGATGACGATCGCGACCTGCGCGCCGTCCCGTACGACGGCCGCGATCTCGCGGGCGATGGCGTGCACCACGTCGGGGTCGACGCCCAGGCCCCCACCGCCGGAGAAGGCCTCTCCGGACAGCTTCAGCATGAAGCGGCCGCGTACTTTGCCGTCGTCGCTCTTCTCGGCCTTGGTGGTCATGGAGATCTCGCCTCTTTTACGTGGGTCACACACACGAAGAAGGCCACTGCCGGTGGGGGCGTGTTTCGCATCCCATACGCGGCAATGGCCTCCTCGTCAGATCTGCTGTCGCCCGCCGCCACGCGCGCGTACGCAACGGCGTAGGCGAACGGCGTCGGCGACTGCTGTCGACCCTACCGGGGTCGCGCGTCCGTCGCGGTACGGACTCAGATGCCGACCTTGATGCGCGAGAAGCGCTTCAGGGTGACGCCGGCCTCGTCCAGAACCTTCTGGACGGACTTCTTGTTGTCGAGCGCGTAGGGCTGGCCCAGCAGCGTGGCGTCCTTGAAGAAGCCGTTGAGACGACCCTCGACGATCTTCGGCAGGGCGGCCTCGGGCTTGCCCTCGGCGCGGGTGGTCTCCTCGGCGACGCGGCGCTCGGTCTCGACGACCTCGGCCGGGACGTCCTCCTTGGAGAGGTACTTCGGCGCGAAGGCGGCGATGTGCTGGGCGACGCCCTTCGCCAGCTCGGCGTTCGGCTTGTCCAGCTCGACGAGGACACCGATCTGCGGCGGCAGGTCGGGCATCGTGCGGTGCATGTACGCGGTCACGAAGCCGCCGGAGAACTGCGCGAAGCGGTCCAGGACGATCTTCTCGCCGAGGTTGGCGTTGGCCTCGTCCACGAAGGCCTGCACGGTCTTGCCGGGCTCGATCTCGGAGGCGAGCAGCGCCTCGAGGTCGGCCGGGGCGGCCTTGGCGACGTGCTCGGCGATGGCCTTGGCGACGTTCTGGAACTTGTCGCCCTTGGCGACGAAGTCCGTCTCGCACTTCAGCTCGACGAGGACGCCCGAGGTGTTGTCGTCGGCGATGATCGAGACGACGGCGCCGTTCTCGGCAGAGCGGCCCTCGCGCTTGGCGACGCCCTTCTGACCCTTGATGCGGAGCGCCTCGACGGCCTTCTCGACGTTGCCCTCGGCCTCGTCCAGCGCCTTCTTGCAGTCCATCATGCCGGCGCCGGTGAGCTCACGAAGCTTCTTGACGTCGGCGGCGGTGTAGTTCGCCATGAGTCTGTGAATCTTTCTGGAAGTCTGGAAGATCGAAGATCTGCGGGATCACGGACCTACATGGAGCTGCAGGCCCATGACCTTCCACCGACCTACGGGTGAACGGCGGGAGCGGTTTCGATGTCACCGCTCCCGCCGTCGACGCCGACGGGACGGTCAGGCCTGCTCGCCCTCGGCGGCCGGAGCCTCGGTGGCGGGCGCCTCGGCGGCGGGGGCCTCGGCAGCCGGCGCCTCGGCGGCGGGGGCGGCCTCGGCGGCCGGAGCCTCGGCGGGCTTCTCGGCGGACTCGTCGTCGGCCTTCTTCTCGGCCTTCTCGCCCTCGAGCAGGTCGCGCTCCCACGCGGCGAGCGGCTCGCCGGCGGCCTTGTCACCCTTGTCGGCGGCAGCGGCGCCGGAGCGGGCGATGAGGCCCTCGGCGACGGCGTCGGCGATCACGCGGGTGAGCAGGGTGACGGAGCGGATCGCGTCGTCGTTGCCCGGGATCTTGTAGTCGACCTCGTCGGGGTCGCAGTTGGTGTCGAGGATGGCGACGACCGGGATGTTGAGCTTCCGGGCCTCGCCGACCGCGATGTGCTCCTTCTTGGTGTCCACGATCCAGACGGCGCTGGGCACCTTGGACATCTCGCGGATACCGCCGAGGGTCTTCTCCAGCTTGGCCTTCTCGCGGGAGAGGACCAGCAGCTCCTTCTTGGTGAGGCCGGAGGCGGCCACGTCCTCGAAGTCGATCTGCTCGAGCTCCTTCAGGCGCTGCAGGCGCTTGTAGACGGTCGAGAAGTTGGTGAGCATGCCGCCCAGCCAGCGCTGGTTGACGTAGGGCATGCCGACGCGGGTGGCCTGCTCGGCGATGGCCTCCTGCGCCTGCTTCTTCGTGCCGACGAACATGACCGTGCCGCCGTGGGCGACGGTCTCCTTGACGAACTCGTAGGCGCGGTCGATGTACGACAGCGACTGGAGCAGGTCGATGATGTAGATGCCGTTGCGCTCCGTGAAGATGAAGCGCTTCATCTTCGGGTTCCAACGACGGGTCTGGTGACCGAAGTGGACGCCGCTTTCCAGCAGCTCCCGCATCGTGACGACGGCCATGGCCGTATCTCCTCGAGTTTCTCGGTTGTGCCGCGGAAGCCGGACGGCTCCCGCGCCTGACGCCCGTGACGCGCCTGCCGCAAGGGACCGAGGGGCGCTGACACGAGCCTTGACGGGCCTCGTGTCGGGGCGTGCGAAGTCGACCCGGTGACCCGGATCGCCATCAGAAGTGTACGGGACCCGCGGGGTACCGGGTGACGCGGCTGTCCACAAGCGGCAAACGGTCCACAGGGCCGGACGGCGATCGGCCCTGGTGCGGGACGGTTCTCGCATGCGAGCGAGACGATGTGCGAGTGCGTGTATGTGGGTGGTGCTGCTGGCCGTCATGGTCCCGGGACCGCCGCGACCGGCGCCGGTGGCGCCGGTGGCGCCGGTGTCGGCAACGGGGTGGGCGATGACGGTGACCGCCGCGGACGCCGGGGCGGGTCCGGATCCGACGGTACCGGCGGTGGCCCGCCACTGGCCGGTCGGTGTCCGGCCCGCGGTTCTACGGGGCTGGGAGCCCCCGGCCACCCCGTACGGCCCGGGCCACCGCGGCGTGGACCTCGCCGCGGTGGACGCGGCCCCGGTTCGGGCGGTGGCGGCGGGCAAGGTGTCGTTCGCGGGGCGGGTGGCGGGAAGAGGCGTCGTCTCACTGGAACTGACGGGGACGGGCGCCCCGCCCCTGCGGACGACGTACGAGCCGGTCGAGGCGACGGTGCAGAAGGGCGACGAGGTCGCGGCGGGTGAGGTGCTCGGCACGGTGGAGCCGACGGGCTCCCACTGCGCGGCCTGTCTGCACTGGGGCCTGCTGCGGGGCGACGTCTATCTGAACCCGCTGTCGGTGCTCCCTCCGTGGCTGCTCGCGCGGGGTCCGTCGAGACTGCTGCCGGTTCTGGGAGTTCCCCTGCCCACGCGGCCACGGATGGGCGCCGGGGTCCCCTCCCAGGCAGGCACCCCGTAGCGTCGGGCCGCGCAACCGGCTCGCAGCCAGGGCGCCGGCCCCGGGCCCAGGGAACGCCGAGGATCCTCGGTCAGTCCTGCCGGTCAGCCCCACTCCCAGCCGATCAGCTCCACCCGGCCGGTCAGCTCGGCCCCGGGCGGTCAGCCCCGCACACCCCGCAACGCCATGGAAACCGCCGCCTCCGTAATCGCCGTCGGCTCCTCCGCCGCCCCCAGCTCGATCCGCCGCACCGCCGAGTCCACGACGCCTTGGAGCAACATCGCCGCCAGCCGCGGCTGCCCGTGCCCCATCTCCCCCAGCGCCTCGACGATCATCGCGATCAACCCGCCGTGCGCCGCCCGGATCTTCTCCCGCGCGCCGGCGTCGAGCTCGCTCGCGGAGATGGCCACGACGGCCCGGTGCCGTCGGTCCCCGACCAGGTCGAGCTGCTTGCGCACATACGCCTCGACCTTGGCCTCGGGGGTCTCCTCGCGCTCCATCGCCGCCTCGACCTCCGCGGCCCAGACCGGGAAGTCGACGGCACACAGCTCCTCGACGACCGCCGCCCGCGACCGGAAGTACTCGTAGACGGACGACCGCGCGAGACCCGTCCGTTCGGCGAGGGCGGGGAAGGTCAGCGCCTCCGTTCCGCCGTCGGACAGCAGGGAGCGTGCCGCGTCCAGCAGGGAGGCACGCTGCATCGACCGGTGCTCGGCCACGGAGGCCGCTCGAATCCTTGGCACGTCACCACTTTACGGACGTGCCACGCCGTACGGGAGTCAGCCACCCGGACGCGCGACCGCCGACAGTGTCACAGGCGGAGCCGGTCGCGTGCCATAAGTCCAGGTCAGCGACCAAACCCCGCCAACTTCGCCCGCAGTTGCAACACCGACTTGGTGTGAATCTGGCTGACCCGGCTCTCCGTCACGCCCAGCACGTTCCCGATCTCGGCGAGCGTGAGCCCCTCGTAGTAGTAGAGCGTGACGACGGTCTTCTCCCGCTCGGGCAGCGTGTTGATCGCACGTGCCAGGAACCGCCGCAGCTCCCGGTCCTCGGCGACCTCCACCGGATTGTCGGCGGCGGTGTCCTCCAGCGTGTCCATGAGACTCAGCCGGTCCCCGCCCTCGCCGCCGGCATGCAGCAACTCCTCCAGCGCCACCACGTTGGCCAGCGACAACTGGCTGAACACCGCGTGGAGGTCCTCCACCGCGATCCCCATCTCGCCGGCCACCTCGCTCTCCGACGGGGTGCGGCGCAGCCGTGCCTCCAGCGTCGCGTACGCGCGTTCCACGTTCCGCGCCTTCTGCCGGACCGACCGCGGGATCCAGTCCAGTGCCCGCAGCTCGTCGATCATCGCGCCCCGGATCCGGGTGATCGCGTACGTCTCGAACTTGATCTCCCGGTCGACGTCGAACTTCTCGATCGCGTCGATCAGCCCGAACACACCCGAGGAGACGAAGTCCGCCTGCTCGACATTGGGTGGCAGTCCCACGCTCACCCGGCCCGCCACATATTTCACCAGGGGCGAGTAGTGCAGGATCAGCTGTTCCCGCAGCCGCTCGTCGCCCGTCGCCTTGTACGACCGCCACAGCTCGTCGAGCGTCGAGGGGGCGGGCGGTCGCACGCTGCCACCGTCGCGGGCGGCTGGGGGGATCGCCGCCCGGTCGGACCCGGAGGTGTGCTGGGGCATTCGTCGCCTTGTGCCGTTCTGCCGTGATGTGGTGTGTGCCTGGGTGAGGCCGCCGGTCTGCTGTCTACATGGGGGTCCTCGTGAGCGTAGCGTGACTGGACTGTCGCGGTGCGCGAAGAGCAGGGTGGGGTCGTACGCAGATACGTTCCGCTGAACGCTCTACAGGGGGGACGGCGATCGTTGCGCGTAATCACTCGAATACCTCAACTGCCACTGTTCACAAGGGCGTCGGGGTTCCCCCGGACGGCCGAACACCCTGGGTCAGTACGGATCGCGGCCTTCACGGACCGAGATCATCATCTGGCGTGTCAACATCCAGCCGTCGCCGTGTCGTTCGACGTAACCAAGTGCTCGAAGCTCGTACAGTCTCGCGATCGCGTCGTCCTGTGTGGTCTGGGCGCGGCGCGCCACCTCGGCCGCTGCCGCCGTTCCACGCGCGGGGAGCCCGGCCAGCACCTGGCGGGTGCGAGGTTCCAGCAGGTCGGTGGGGAGTACCGGCCCACGCCGGTCCGGGGGCAGCTCGCCCATGTCACCCACCAGTTCGACGACCTCGGCGGCGTCGCTGACGAGCACCGCGTCGCCACGCAGCAGTTCGTGCACACCCGCCGAGAGCGCGCTGGTGGCCGGCCCCGGCACACCCATCGTGTGCCGGCCCAGGCGCTGGGCCGCCCGTGCCGTGACCAGCGACCCGCTGCGGTAGGCGGCCTCGACGACCACGGTGCCCCGGGTGAGTGCGGCGATCACACGATTGCGCAGGACGAACCTGCTCGGCGTCGGATGATCGCCCGGCGGCAGCTCACCGATGACCAGTCCCTGTTCCGCGATCCTGGTGATCAGCCCGGTGTGCCCGGGCGGGTAAGGGCGGTCGACGCCGCAGGCGAGGACGGCGGCGGTGGCGCCGCCCGCGCCGAGAGCACCCCGGTGGGCGGCTCCGTCGACCCCGTAGGCACCGCCGGACACCACGACCCAGCCGCGTTCGGCGAGCCCGGCGGCGAGGGTGGCCGCCATGTGGGCGCCGTACTCGGTGCAGGCGCGGGCGCCGACGACGGCCACCGACCTGAGCGCCCACATACGCAGGCTGGGCCCGCCGCGCACCCACAGTCCAAGAGGCCTGGCGTCCCCGAGGTCGTCCAGCTGACGCGGCCACTCGGCCGCCCCGGGGGCAACGAACCTCACCCCTGCCGCCCGGGCGGCGGTGAGGTCCCGGCGCGGCTCGGCCCGGCCTGCTCGGGCACACAGCCCGGCCCACCGTTTCGCGCTCACCCCCGGCAGGGCACGCCCGCCCTCGCGCAGCCGCCGCACCACGTCCGCGACACCGCGCTCCCGCACCCACCGACCGGCGGTCTCGTCTCCGGGCTCGATGACCCGGGTCAGGAAGACCCGGCCGAGCAGCTCATCACCGGCCTGGGTGCCCCACGCGGCGTCGTCGTCCCTGCCCGCCCCGGCCGCTTCGACGGCATGCGGGCCGTCGTCACGGGCCGAGCCGTCACCCCGGACCGGGCCTTCGCCGCGGACCCGGTCGTCGCACGAGCCCAATGCGTCGCCTCTGGCCGGAGTGCCACCCTGGGCCACGGCGTCACCGCTTCGCCCGGAGCCGCCCCGAACAGCGGCGTCACCACTTCGTCCGGAGCCTCCCCGAACAGCGCAGTCATCCCGCCGTACGGTGTTCTCCCTGTTCATGACCTCGCCCCTCGACGCGGCGACACCCCCGATCATCGCGTCATCCGCCGCTCGACCACCGTCCTGGGCCACAGCCCGGTCCCAGGCCCCAGCACCGCGCCCAGCCCCAGCCCCAGCCCCAGCCCCAGCACTGTCCCCAGCCACGGCACTCCCTCCAGTCACAGCGCCCTCATCGGTCACAGCACCCTCCCCTCCACGGCCTTCTCCTCTGTCACGGCACCCTCGCCAGCCACAGCGCTTTCCCCGGTCACGCCAGCGCCCCAAGGGCCATGGGGACTCCCCTCGGCACCCCCGTGCGCAGTTGCAGCGCCAGAGCGACGTCCTGCGCGTCGGGGCGGTCGTGGCCGACGAGGTCCGCGACGGTCCAGGCGACGCGGAGGACCCGGTCGAGGCCACGGGCGGTGAGCACACCCCGTTCCAGGCAGCGTTCCGCGTCCTCCAGTGCGCCGGGCGCCGCGTACCAGCGGCTGCGCAGCTCCCTTCCGGGAACCTCGCTGTTGGAACGCCACGGGGTGCCCTCGAGACGTACGGCCGCCCGGTCCCGGGCCGCACGCACCCGGTCGGCGACCGTCGCGGTGGCGTCACCCCGGGGGCCGTCCCCCGCCAGCTGACTGCGCGTGACCCGGTCCACCTCGACCCGGAGGTCGACCCGGTCGAGCAGCGGGCCGGACAGCCTGGCCTGGTAGCGGCGGATCGCCGAGGGCGGGCATTCGCAGAACTCGTCCTTCTGCGAGTACCGCCCGCACGGGCAGGGATTTGCGGCCAGCACCATCAGGAACCGTGCCGGGAACCGCACCACGCCCGCGCTGCGCGCGATGACGACGTGCCCGGACTCCAGCGGCTGGCGCAGAGCATCCAGCGCATGGCTGCTGAATTCCGGTGTTTCGTCCAGGAAAAGGACTCCTCGGTGCGCCAGCGACACGGCTCCCGGCCGTCCGATGCCGGGGCCGCCCCCGACGAGGGCCTGCATCGTGGCGGAGTGGTGCGGCGCGCAGTAGGGGGCCACGTCGATCAGTGGCTTGCCCGGTGGCAGCAGGCCCGCGACCGAGTGCACCGCGGTGACCTCGAGTGATTCCGCCCGGCGCAGCCGGGGCAGGATGGCGGGCAGTCGTTCGGCGAGCATCGTCTTACCGGCGCCGGGCGGCCCTTCCAGGAACAGGTGGTGGCCGCCGGCCGCGGCGACCTCCACCGCCGTGCGCGCCGATTCCTGGCCCACGACGTCGGCGAGGTCGTGCCCGTGGTCGTGCTGCGCCGCTCCCGTGGCGTGCATTCCGGTGGCGGCGCCCGTGCCGGGCATCCGCAGGCCGGCGAGGAGCGGGTCGGGCCGGCCCCGCTGGTCCGGTTCCTCCTCCGGCACGGGCTCGTCCGCGAGGAGGGCGATCAGCTGGCGCAGGCTGCGCACGCCGAGCACCGACACGCCGGGCACCAGGGACGCCTCGGCAGCGGCGCACTCGGGGACGACCACCTGTTCGTAGCCGGCCTCCGCCGCGGCCAGTACCGCCGGCAGGATGCCGCGCACCGGCCGCACCCGTCCGTCCAGGCCCAGCTCCCCGATCATCACGATGTCGGCGAGCACACGGGGATCGACGCGCTCGGCGGCGCCGAGGACGGCCGCGGCGACCGCCAGGTCGAATCCGCTGCCGCTCTTCGGCACCGAGGCCGGACTGAGCCCCACCGTCAGCTTCTTCTGCGGCCACTCGGCGCCCGAGTTGACCACTGCGGCCCGCACCCGGTCCCGGCTCTCGGTCAGGCTCTTGTCCGGCAGCCCGACCAGAGTGAACGCCGCCACGCCCGGTTCGAGGTCGGCCTGGACCTCGACCACCACGCCCTCGACGCCGACGAGCGCCACGGAGCACGTACGCGCGAACCCCATCACGCCACCCCCCGCGCATGCTCGACCACGGGGGCGCCGCGCTGCGGCAGGAGTACACCGACCAGGTCGATGCGGACGCCGCCGGGCGGGGCTCCTCCGTGGGTCTGGATCCAGCGCTCGGCGAGCCGTCGCAGCCGCTCCGCCTTTTCCGGGGTCACCGCGGCCATCGGGTGCTCGAAGGAGCCACCCCTGCGGGTCTTGACCTCGCAGACGACCAGGACTTCCCCGTCCCGGGCGACGATGTCGACCTCACCGGTCCTGCCGCAGCGCCAGTTGCGCTCCAGGACCGCCATCCCTGCGTCGGCCAGCCGGCGGGCCGCGAGTGTCTCACCGTACTTGCCCATCGCACCTCGTGCGTTCATGTCGGCACCACCTCCGGCGCCAACGATGAGGGCAGCTCAGCGAGCTTTTGGATCTTGGTGGACGGTCAGACGGCTGTGGACAACCTCGTCACCCACACGAGTGCGGCCTGCCGGTCACGGAGCGGAGTCAGCCGCCGGGAAGCTCCAGGTCGCTCTTGTTCAGCTCCTCGATGTTCACGTCCTTGAACGTCAACACGCGCACCTGCTTCACGAACCGGGCCGGCCGGTACATGTCCCACACCCAGGCATCGGCCATCGACACCTCGAAAAACACCTCACCCTGGACCGAGTGCACCTGCATCTCGTAGTCGTTGGTGAGGTAGAAGCGCCGCTCGGTCTCGATCACGTATTTGAACAGGCCGACGACGTCACGGTACTCCCGGTAGAGCTTGAGCTCCATCTCGGTCTCGTACTTCTCGAGGTCCTCGGCGCTCATGGCATGTTCCCCTTCAGCCGTGCGGTCCCACCATTGTGCGCCAGTCCCGTGCGCCCCTAGACGATTTCGGTGTCCAGGGTCACCGGTCCGGCCGGGGGGCCTTCGTCGAGCAGCGTGCGCAGCAGCTCGGCGAGTCTGGTCGGGTACACCGTCTCATGTGCCCGGGTCAGTTCCCGACAGGTCCACCAGCGTGCTCCGGCGACACTGCGCCGCTCCAGCTCGGTGAGGCCCACGGCCCTGGTCGCGGTCTGGGTCGTGCGGGCCAGGTAGTACCACTCGTCCTGGTCCCAGCGACGGCCGGCGAAGGGGAAGGAGCACCTGCGCCGCCACAGCACCGGGCCGAGCTCGATGTCGGTGATGCCGGTCTCCTCGACGAGTTCCCGCCGCGCGGCCTCCTCACGGGTCTCGTCGCCCTCCACACCGCCGCCCGGGGTGAACCACCAGTCGTCGGCCGGATCGTCCGGTTCGTGCCCGTGCAGCAGCAGGATGCGGTCGTCGGGGTCGAGCAGGACCACCCTGGCGACCCTGCGCAACCCGCCCGCGCAGGAGTCCTGCCCCGCTCGCGTCGGTTCAGCGGGCACCGGTGGTCCCCGTTCCGGTTCGGGCGCGCGAGGCGGCGGCCCGTGCGGCGACGGGGCCGTAGGCCGCGCCGCCGAGGATCAGCACGGCCCCGGCGATCACCAGCGCGACGACCGTCCGCAGCGGGCCCGGTGAGGAGAGGTCCCCCAGCGTCTCGAAGCCGGTCGGCCGCTCCAGCATGCCGTTCACGGGCCAGACCACGGCATCGACGCGGGCGTCCACGGCATCGCGCGAGACGGTGCCGCCGGCGGCGTCGGTGAGGTGGGCGGTGGAGTCCACGGAGGTGTCGCGCTCGTCGCCGAGGAGGAACAGGCGGCCCTCGGGAACGGTCACCGTCGGGAAGCCGCTGCTTTCGGCCGGCATACCGGCGGGCAGGTACGGCTCGTCGACGGCCTTGCCGTTGACCTTCAGCCTGCCTTCCTGGCAGCAGGAGACGGTGTCCCCGCCGACCGCGACCACGCGCTTGACCATCGGGGCGTTGGCCCAGGCCTTGTCCTTGAAGACGACGACGTCGCCGCGGCGGACGTCACCGCCGTCGATGCGCTGCGCCAGCACCCGGTCACCCGCGTCGATCGACGGTGTCATCGAGTTGGTCGGCACGGTGTAGGGCCGGTAGACCACCGCTGCCCAGGCGAAGCCTCCGAGGAACAGCACCAGGCCCAGCGCCACGGCAAGGTTGGACAGCCGCTGCCCGGTCCGGCTGCCCGCCGGGCGCTTGTTCGCGCCGCCGCCAGGCGGGGACGTACGTGTCGTGCTCTCGCCACCCATGGATCCGCACCTTACCCGGCGGTACCCGAACGGGGCAGCCCCTCCCGCGGAGGCCTGACGGACCAGCCGCCGGCCCCAAGACAGGCCGCACGGGCCAGCCCCCGGCCGCTCCCGGGTGGGCCGAACGAGGCGGCCCCTCCCAAGAAGCCCGGGAGGGGCCGGGAGGCGCCGGGAGGGGCCGGGAGGGGCCGGGAGGGGCCGGGAGGGGCCGGGAGGGGCCGGGAGGGGCCGGAAGGATCGTCAGGGACCGGCAGGCTGCCTCGCCACATGCCGCCCTCGAGCGGCGGGCGTGCGCCCCGAGGCGCTCAGCGGGACTCGGCGGCGGACGCGATGCGCCTGCGGCGCCACCAGACGACCGGGACGACTCCGGCGAGGGCCAGTCCCTGGGGAGCGACCGACAGCGCGGCGGCGGCCGACGACCGGGCCTGCAGGCCTTCCTGGTCGAAGGTGTCGGGGACCGGCAGGGTGTCCCAGCGGTTCATCGGCCAGGCGATCACGATGGCGCGGCCGACCACCTCCTTCACCGGGACCATGCCGCCGTGCTCGTCCGACTGGTTGTAACGGGAGTCCCGGGAGTTCTGCCGGTGGTCGCCCATGACCCAGATGGAGCCCTCGGGGACCTCGACCTTGAACTGGCCGCCCTGTTCGTCGACGCTGCACGGCGTGTTGTTCGGGTAGACGTACGGCTCGTCCAGCGCCACGCCGTTGACCTTGAGCGGGCCGGTCTTGCTGCACTCGACGGTGTCGCCGCCGACCCCGATGACGCGCTTGATCAGGTCCTTCTCGTCCGCGGACGGCATCAGGCCGATCCAGCTGAGGACCGTCTGCAGCGCGTTCGGGTCGGGCGTCGGCTCGCCCGCCAGCCAGTCGTCCGGGTCGTGGAAGACGACGACCTCGCCCCGCTCGGGCTCAGAGCCGAACCAGGGGGTCAGCTTGTCGACCAGGACCCGGTCGCCGATCGTGAGCGTGTTCTGCATCGAGGCGGACGGGATCGAGAACGCCTGGACCAGGAACGTCTTGATCAGCAGCGCGAGCACCAGCGCGATACCGATCAGGATCGGCAGTTCCTTCCAGAAGGAGCGCGGTTTCTTGGCCGCGGAGGCCGTCGCCGGGGGCGTCCCGCCCACTCCCTCGTCCTGGGTCCCGCTCTGTTCGTCCGTCACCCTGCCGTCCTCGGTCCCCTCGGTCCCGGAGTCGCGCCCGGAGGCCGGGGCGCCGTCCGCGGCCGGGCCGGCTGTCTCCACGGGGCGTCCGTGGTTCTCCTCGCCGTCGTGTCCGGACCGTGCGCCAACCGCCACATCCCCCACGCCAACTCCTTACTTTCTGACGCCGCCCGCCCTGTACACGGAGCAGGCCCACCACTCCCATAACGAGCGGGAGTTCCGCAGGGGTCGGGAGTTGAATCATCGTGTTCGGATCGTAGGGGGCAACCCTATGCGACAGCCGGGGAGCGGCGGTCGAGCCGGAGGCCGAGTCGGACACGGACGCATACGTTTTCGGTTCGTCCAGGGTGGTCCAGTGGCCGAACGGCCAGGCGATCACCATGGCCCGCCCGACCACCTCGTCCTCGGAGACCGTGCCGAAGTCCGTCCCCTGGTGGAAGCGGGAGTCGGCGGAGTTGGACCGGTGATCACCCATCACCCACAGCCGTCCCTCGGGGACCGTGACGTCGAACGGAGTCTCGGACGGCTTGTCGCCGGGATACAGGTAGTCCTCGTTCAGGGGAACGCCGTTGACGGTGACCCGGCCTTGGGTGTCACAGCACTTGACCCGGTCCCCGCCCACTCCGACGACCCGCTTGATGAGGTCCTTCTCGTCGTCGGACGGCAGCAGACCGATGAACGCGAGGCCTTCCTTGACCTGCTTGACGACGACGGGGTCGTCCTTCTTGGTGGTCTGCTCGCCCTGGAGCCAGCCGCCGGGGTCACGGAAGACGACGACGTCCCCGCGCTTCGGCTTGGAGCCGAACCACGGGGTGAGCTTGTCCACCAGGACCCGGTCACCGATCTGGATGGTCTGCTCCATGGAGCCCGACGGGATCACGAAGGCCTGGACGAGGAAGGTCTTCAGTACCAGCGCTATGAGGATGGCGACGCCGACGAGAAGGGGTACCTCCTTCACCGCGCCGCGTCTGCGGCGCCGTTTGACCTTGCGCTGCAGCTTGCGCCGCTCGGCGCGGGACCGGCCGCCGGACGGCGCGCCGGCGCGCCGGGAGCCGGTGGGCAACAGGTTCTCCGTGGGGCTGCTGGGTGACCCGCGCGGTTTGCCCCGGCTACCCATCGGCGCCCTTGGCGTGCTCGGGCAGACGTGGGTCAGTGACCGGCCCGCCGGCCGCGGTCGGCGTCTCCTCCCCGATGACCGACTGGTCCGCGGTGACCTGGCCCCCCTCCTCACCCGAACCCGAACCCGACCTTGAACCCGCACCGACGTCCGGCACGCGCGCGTAGGCGTCGGGACGGTCGAGGTGGGTGGCGTGGCCGAAGGGCCAGACGATCCAGTCGGCGCGGCCTATCACCGCGTCCACCGGGACCATGCCGCCGCCCGGCGAGCCCAGATGGTCGCGGGAGTCGCTGGAGTCGGCGCGGTGGTCGCCGAGGACGAAGAGGGTGCCGTCGGGGACGACGATGTCGAAGGGCACCGTGGACGGGCGGTCGCCGGGGTACAGGAACGCCGACTCGTCGACCGACTGGCCGTTTACCTGGACCATCCCCTCCCTGTCGCAGCACACCACGTGGTCCCCGCCCACACCGACAACGCGTTTGATGTAGTCGCCGTGCCCGAAGAGCCCGGTGCCGTCGAAGACGACGACGTCGCCCCGCTGCGGACGGCCATCGAAACGGTACGCCAACTTGTTCACGAGAACCCGGTCACCGATCCTCAATCCGCGCTCCATGGATCCGCTGGGGATCTGGAACGGCTGCAGCACGAAGGTGGTGAGCAGCAGCAGGGACAGCAGCAGCGTCAGGAGGGTGACGGTGAACCGGCCGCCCGGCACCCAGTCCGTGATCCGCCCCGCGAACGCGGAACGCGACCGTTCCTCCGGGCCCTCCGGGTCCGAGGCTTGCTCGGATTCGGAGGGGCGGGAGGAGCGGTCGCGCTCCGTGGGCTGTGCTTCGGTGTCCATCGGGGCCAGATGTTATCCGGCCCCGGTGTGGACCCCGGAAGGCGCTCAGCTGTCGCGCTTCTCCTTGATCTTCGCGGCCTTGCCGCGCAGCTCGCGCAGGTAGTACAGCTTGGCGCGGCGGACGTCACCGCGGGTGACGAGCTCGATCTTCTCCACGATCGGGGTGTGCACCGGGAAGGTGCGCTCGACGCCGACGGAGAAGGAGACCTTGCGGACCGTGAAGGTCTCGCGCACGCCGGCACCCTGGCGGCGGATGACTACGCCCTTGAACTGCTGCACACGGGAGCGGTTGCCCTCGATGACGCGGACGTGGACGTTGACGGTGTCGCCGGGGCGGAAGGCCGGGACGTCGCTGCGCAGCGACGCGGCGTCGACGGAGTCGAGCAGGTGAGACATTTCGTCTGCTTTCTTCGCTGATGCCACAGGTCATCAACGGAAACTAGGTGTTTCGGAATCTGGGCCGTGCGGGTCGGGACGGGCGTCGTGTCCCCCTGTGGCAGGGGCGCGCTCCGGACGGACGCACAACAGCGCCCTATTCTTCCACGCCCGGCGTCCTGCGCCAAAATCGGCCGTACGGTCCCCCGCCCGGATCGGGCTCCCAGCCCAGGATGGAGAGCATCTCGCGGTCCTTCTTGTCGAAGGCCTCGGGGGCGCACCGTTCGATCAGGTCGGGCCGGTTGGCCGTCGTGCGCCGCAGGGCCTCGTCGCGGCGCCAGCGGGCGATCTTCCCGTGGTGGCCGCTGAGCAGCACGTCGGGGATGCCGCGGCCGCGCCACTGCGGCGGCTTGGTGTGGACGGGGCCCTCCAGCAGGTTGGCCATGGCGCCGGGGGCGAAGGAGTCGTCCCGGTGGGACTCGGCGTTGCCGAGGACGCCGGGCAGCAGCCGCGCCACGGCCTCGGTGACGACGAGTACGGCCGCCTCGCCGCCGGCCAGGACGTAGTCGCCGATGGACACCTCGTACACGGGCATCCGGGTGGCGTACTCGTCGATGACGCGGCGGTCGATGCCCTCGTAGCGGGCGGGCGTGAAGATCAGCCAGGGCCGCTCGGAGAGGTGGACGGCGAGTTCCTGGGTGAAGGGCCGGCCGCTGGGCGTGGGCACGATGAGGGCGGGCGCGCCGGAGCCCGCCTCGTAGCCGTCGGCCAGGACGGAGTCCAGCGCGTCGCCCCACGGCTCGGTCTTCATGACCATGCCGGGGCCGCCGCCGTAGGGCGTGTCGTCGACGGTGTTGTGCCGGTCGTAGGTCCAGGAGCGCAGGTCGTGCACGTGGACGTCGAGTTGTCCACGCGCGCGTGCCTTGCCGACCAGGGAGACGTTCAGCGGTTCCAGGTACTCGGGGAAGATCGTGACGACGTCGAGCCGCATTACGCCTCTTCCTCCGGGGAATCCGCCGGGGAATCCGCGGGGGCGTCCGCCGAGGCGTCCCGCGCGGACGCGATCTCGGCGCGGTCGTCGATCAGGCCGGGGGGCGGGTCGATGACCGCTCGCTGCTCGTCCAGGTCGATCTCGGTGACGATCTCCGAGACGAACGGCACGTAGACCTCGCTGCCGTCGGGGCGCTCCACCACGAACAGGTCCTGCGTGGGCAGGTGGGAGATCTCGGTGATTCGGCCCACCTCCTCGCCGTCCTTGGTCACCACGTCGAGGTCGATCAGCTGGTGGTCGTAGTACTCGTCCTCGTCCTCGGGGCGCTCGTCCGGGTCGACGTCGGCGATCAGGAGGGTGTTGCGCAGCGCCTCGGCTCCGGTGCGGTCGTGGACGCCGGCGAAGCGGAGCAGGAGGCGGCCGCTGTGGACCCGGCCGGTCTCGATGGTGAGGGGCCCGACGGATGCGGGGTCGGTGGTCAGTACGGCACCGGGTCCGAGCCGCAGCTCCGGCTCGTCGGTGCGGACCTCGACGGTCACCTCGCCCTTGATTCCGTGGGCGCGGCCGATGCGCGCGACTACCAGCTGCACTGTGCTTGATCTCCTGTCGGTACTGCGACGAGCCGGTCACGGCTCGTACGACGCCGGTCACGGCGCACACGACCACTCCGGTCGCGGCGTGGTGCGGCTACGCCGGTCGCGGCGTATACGACTACGGTCACGGCCGTACGACTACGGGCCGGGGACGGCCCAGTGGCCCTCCCCGGCCCGAGCCGGTGCTGCGTTTGGCGTCAGCGGACGTGGTCCACGTCGACGAGGTCGACGCGGACACCGCGGCCGCCGATGGCGCCCACGACGGTGCGCAGGGCGCGTGCGGTGCGGCCGTTGCGGCCGATCACCTTGCCGAGGTCGTCGGGGTGGACCCGGACCTCGATCACACTCCCGCGACGCAGGTTGCGCGAGGCGACCTGCACATCGTCAGGATTGTCGACGATGCCCTTCACGAGGTGCTCGAGAGCCTCCTCGAGCATGCTCAGGCCTCGGTCGACTCGGACGCAGCGGCAGCCTCGTCCTTCTTGTCGGCCTTCTTCTTCTGGGTGATCGCCTCACCCTTGCCCTCGTCGTCGCCACCGATCGCCTCGAAGGACGGACGGGCCGCCTTCTCGGCCGGCTGCAGCAGCGGCGCCGGGGCGGGCTCGCCCTTGAACTTCTGCCAGTCGCCGGTCTTCTTCAGGATGGCGAGCACGGGCTCGGTCGGCTGGGCGCCGACGCGCAGCCAGTAGGCGACACGCTCGGCGTCGACCTCCATCACCGACGGGTTGTACGTCGGGTGGTACTTGCCGATCTCCTCGATGGCCCGGCCGTCACGGCGGGTACGGGAGTCGGCGACGACGATGCGGTAGTGAGGCGAACGGATCTTGCCCAGACGCTTCAGCTTGATCTTGACTGCCACTGGAGTGAGTTCTCCTGGATTTGACGTGATTGGGCACGGCGGGAGAGCCGCGTGGGGTTGCGGTACCCGAGTGCCCGATGGACGCGTCAGCCGGAGGAGAGAGGGGTCCTGTGCGACTGTCGAGTACAGCTAGCCATTGTGCCACACGCGGGCAGACCCGCCGGACCGAGGGCACTGCACCCGCATCCGGCTGCCACGGGCAGCCGGGCCGTCAGCTCGCCGCCGCGCCGACCACCTCCGGGATCCGGAACGGCTTGCCGCAGCCGCCGCACATGATCGGAGCCTGTGCCAGGACGGACGGGACGACCCGTACGTTGCGCCCGCAGTCGCAGACCGCCTTCACGCGCACCCCACCCCCGGAAGAGCCGTGCCGGGCGGCCGGACCGCGGAAACTGCGGACCGAGTCGGTCGCCGTCGCGGCGGTGTGGGCCTTCAGTGCGCGCTGGAGGCGCTCCATCGTCGGGCGGTAGCGGCGCTTCGCCTCGGGGGTGAGCGTGACCAGCGAGAAGCCGCTGCTGGGATGCGGCTCTTCGGGGTGGTCGAGGCCCAGTTCCTCGGCGATCGCAAGGAATCGTCGGTTGTGGTAGCGCCCCGCGCGGGAGGTGTCGCGTACTCCACGCGCGGCGGCGATGCCGTGGACTGCCTCATGGAGCAGTCGTTCGAAGGAGAGCTCGTGCCCGCAGGCGGACGACGACTCTCCGATCAGGGACTCGGGCGCGGCAAGATCGGGCAGCTCGGTGTGGTGCCGCTGAATGTCGGCCCACGCCTGCGCCAGCTCTGCGGCGAGAACAGGTGGTGTCGTGCTCACGTAATGGCAACGAGCCGGAGTGCCGCTGTGTTCCTATTCCGGGGCATCCCAAATAATTTGCACGTACCCGTCAGTTGCCGCTGATGCGTCCCGACGAGGGCGGGTGCGCTGATCTGCGGAGAAGCCTCGCAGCTCATACCAAGCTGGTGCGTAGTCCGTCGTACGCGCCGGCGCGTAGACCCCGTCCATGCGCCGGGGGGCGTGGGGCTCGGGGGTGCGCAAGGGGCGTTTCGGCCGCCGTCGCGCCGGAAGCACACCACCCGATGGGGCACATCGACGGGCGCGACGTTACCGGGTGCGCCGTCGGCGTGCGGCACCGCCCCGCCCCCTGTCGGTTCCCGCACCCGCGAGGCGGCCGCCGGGCCCGTCGACCTTGGCCGGAACCGCCTCGTCGGCACCACCGCCACCCGCTGTCATCACCGAGCGGCACGATCAGGCCATCCGACGAAGGAGTCGGGAGGGAGCTACCGGGAGTACCGCGCGGCCAGGCCCATGTTGCCGGGAAGTGAAATCTCGCCACTGAGGCCGGGTCCGGGCAAACCGGCCCCCGCTACCACTGGACGCCGCGGCGAGCCCGGAGTTTCCTGGCATACGGGGGAAGTGCGAGCGCACTGCACGGGGGCCACGGAATCGGGCACAGCGGCAACACTCGGCGATTGGGGCGCTTTCCTATGACACCTACGCTCGTGCGGCAGCACTCGTCCCACGCGGGGGCGACGCCTCGTGTGGACCCCGGTGCACGCGCGCGTGACTGGTCCGAGATCCAGGAGCGGATGCTCGTACCGCTCTACGAGGCCGTCTACGAGCGTCTGGACGTGGGCGGCGACACCAGAATGCTGGGGCTGGGCTGTGGTTCCGGGCTGGCCCTGCTGATGGCCGCCGCGCGCGGCGCCGCGGTGACCGGTGTCGACTCCCGGTCCCCGGAACGCCTGGCCCTGGCACGGCAGCGGCTGCTTCCCGAGGTGGCCGGCGCGCGAGACACGCGCGCGCGTGCGCGCGCGGCACGCGTCGTCGACGGCACGCCCCGGGACGCGAAGGACCCGTCGGCCCCGGCGTTCACCCTGGTGACCGCCTTCGAGCCCATCGGATGCCTGGCGGGCGACGCGGAGGGACTGGGTGAGCTGCTCGCCCAGGCGACACCACTCGCCGGGCGCGGCGCGGCCGTGGTGCTGGCCGGGTGGGGCCCGCCGGAGCGGTGCGCCACGACGTCGGTGCTGCGGGTGGCCACCAAACTCGCGGACCCGCTGCGCAACGCGGGCAGCTGGCGCCCCGCCCTGCGTGACGACCTGGAGGAGGTCGCCCAGCGGGCCGGGCTCAGGCCGGACGGCTCCGGTCGGGTGGCGTGCCCCTTCGGATACGCCGACGCGGGCAGCGCGGTGCGGGGGCTGCTGTCGACCGGGCTGTTCGACGCGGCGATCGCGGCGACCGACCAGGAACAGGTCGACAAGGAGCTGTCGGAGGCCCTGCATCCGTACCGGCGGCCGGACGGGACCGTGTGGATGCCGAACGTGTTCCGGTATCTGATCGCCCGGCTTCCCTGACACCCGTTCCGGTCGCATCCGCGCGGCCCCCGAGGAGACGCGGCCTCCTGCGCGGCCTCTGAAGGAACTTCCCCGGCGGGGCGTCTCCTGATACGGGTGTGAACGGCGTGAAGAAGCCGGGCGAGGGATTCCGCCGTGTCCCCCGGTGGATCACGGGCCTAATCTGATCCACCGTTCGGGGGGACAGACACGTCTGCGTACAGGAGCCTGTAGTGCCGCACCACAAGACCGCGCTGCGTCTCGCCGCGCCCGTCGCCGTCCTCGCCCTGGCCCTCACCGCCTGCGGGGGCGGTGACGACACCGACGCCAAGAGTCCGGAGAGCCCCGACGCGTCGGCCTCTCCCTCCCCTACGGCCTCGGGCGGCGACATGGCGACGGACGAGAGCGCGACGGGGAAGGTCACGGAGGACCCCGGCGAGGTCACCTACGACGTCGTGGCGCGAAAGGTCGACGTCGGCACCGAGGCGGAGGCCGCGAAGGCGGTGGCGGACGCGGCGGACGCCAAGGGCAAGGTGCTGGCCGTCGCGCACGTCAGGTACACGCACAGGAGCGGCCCGGCCCTCACCGGGGGCTCCGGCGTGCACGACCGCACCACGGTCTTCGCCGACGGGCAGCGCGGCGGCGTCCTCGTCGGCGCCTCCGACGACGCCCCGGGCTGCGAGGACCCGTACGGCGTGGAGAGCTGGGAACAGGGCGAGAGCCACGTCTTCTGCGCTACGTACCTGGTTCCCGCGGACGCCACGAGCGTGGAGGTGCACTGGGAGGAGGAGGACGGCGTGCCCTACGTCTGGAAGTTCCCGCGGTCCTGACGCCAGGGAACGGGAACGCACGACGAGGGACAAGGGTCAAGGGACACCCGGAGGGCGCCGTCACGCCTCCGCGTCGCCCTTCGCCGGGCGGGTGATCCCGGCGATGCGGTACGCGTCCGCCTCGTCCAGCGTCTCGTTCGCCAGCAGCGCCTCGGCCAGCGCGTCGAGCTGCCCGCGGTGGTCGCGCAGCTTGCGGACGGCCTCCGCGTAGCACTCGTCGACGACCCGTCGCATCTCCCCGTCGATGGCGTCGAGGGTCCCCGGCGCGGCGGCGAGCCCGTAGGCCTGCTGGGCGTCGCCGGGCAGGGCGGAGAGCCGGCCGACCTGTTCACTCATGCCCCAGCGGCCGACCATGCCGCGCGCGATGCGGGTGACCTGTTCGAGGTCGCTCTCCGAACCGGTCGTGATCACGTCGTACACCACCTGCTCGGCCGCCATGCCGCCCAGCGCACCGATGATCCGCCCGCGCAGGTACTCCTCCGTGTACGCGTACTTGTCCGCGTCCGGCGTCGACAGTGTCACCCCGAGTGCCCGTCCGCGCGGGACGATCGTGATCTTGCGAACGGGGTCGGCGCCCGGCTGCAGCATGCCCAGCAGGGCGTGCCCGCTCTCGTGGTAGGCGGTGCGCCGGCGCTCCTCCTCGGGCATCACCAGCGGGCGTTCGGCTCCCAGCTGGACCTTCTCCAGTGCCTCGGAGAGGTTCGCCTGCGTCACCCGGTCCTGCTTGCGTTTGACCGCGAGCAGCGCGGCCTCGTTGGCGAGGTTGGCGAGTTCGGCGCCGGTCATGCCCGGGGTCGTGCGGGCGACCTGGGCGAGGTCGACGTCGGGGGCGAGCGGGATCTCGCGGGTGTGGATCTCCAGGATCGCCTTCCGGCCGCCCCGGTCCGGCGGCGAGACGCTGACCACCCGGTCGAAGCGGCCGGGGCGGGTCAGGGCCGGGTCCAGGATGTCGGCGCGGTTGGTGGCGGCGATGACGATCACGCCCTCGGCGCCCGAGAAGCCGTCCATCTCGGTGAGGATCTGGTTCAGGGTCTGCTCGCGCTCGTCGTGGCCGCCCATGCCGGAGCCGCCGCCGCGGGCCCGGCCGATGGTGTCGATCTCGTCGATGAAGATGATCGACGGCGCCACCTTCCGGGCCTCGGCGAAAAGCTCCCGCACCCGGGAGGCGCCCACGCCCACGATCATCTCGATGAACTCGGACGCGGACGCCGAGAAGAACGGCACACCCGCCTCGCCGGCGACCGCGCGCGCGAGGAGGGTCTTTCCGGTGCCGGGCGGGCCGGACAGGAGGACGCCGCGGGGCATCTTGGCGCCCATGCGGCGGTAGGCGTCGGGGTTCTTCAGGAAGTCCACGACGTCGCTGAGCTCGCCCTCCACCTCGTCGATACCGGCCACGTCGGCGAAGGTGGTGCGCGGCTCGCCGGCCTCCAGCTCGACCGGCTTGGGCGGCGCCTTGCGGCCGAGCATGCCGCCCGCCCCGCCGCCCAGGGCGCCCCTCATGCGCCGTGCGATGACGACCCACAGCACCACCAGGAGCAGCATCGGGGCCAGCGAGATCAGCAGATTGACCAGGAGACTGCGCTGCTGGACGACCGGTTCGGCCGTGACGGTGACGTCGTGCTCGGTCAGCTCGTTCCAGAGCCGGTCGTCCGCGAAGGTCGGCCGCTCGGTCATGAACTTGGTGTAGGTCCCGTCGCCCTCGGGATTGTCCCGGGCCTTCTTCAGCTGGCCCTGGATCGCGTCGCCCTTGGCGTAGATCTTGCTGACGTTGCCCGCCTCGACCTGCTTGCTGAACTCCGTGTAGGAGATGGTCGGCTCGTCGCCCTCGTTGAAGAAGGAGAGCACGAGGTTGGCGACCAGGAAGACGATCAGCGCTGCCAGGACCAGGTTCCACCGGCCGCCACGCATCCTCCTGCCGCCGGACGGCGGCTTGGGGGGCTCGTCGGGCGTGCCCTCGGTGCGCCAGGGCGGCTCGGGGGCCTTGCGCGGCGGGGACGGGTTGGTCATATCCGGACGTTACGACAGGAAAGCCGTCCGGGCATGTGGGTGTACGGCGCTGGGGGCGCCCCTCCGGTGAGGGGCGCCCCCAGCGCCGTACGGAATACGCGGACCGAACGAGCCGTCAGCCCATGAACTTCTTGAACTCGTCCGGCAGCTCGAAGTCCTGGCCGCCCTGCTGCGGCAGCCCGAAGGCACCGCCGTTCTGCGCGGCCGCGGCGCGGCGGGCGGCCTCCTCCTGCTCCTGCTGCTTGCGCTTCATCGGGTTCCCGGAGCGCTGCTTGCCCTTGGCCTTCTTCTGCTGCTTCTTCTGCCGGCCGGGACCGCCACCCATGCCCGGCATCCCCGGCATTCCGGGCATGCCGCCGCCCTGGGCCATGCGGGACATCATCTTGCGGGCCTCGAAGAACCGCTCCACGAGCGACTTGACCGCACTGACGTCGACCCCGGAGCCCTTGGCGATACGGGCGCGGCGCGAGCCGTTGATGATCGTCGGCTCCTGGCGCTCGGCCGGGGTCATCGACTTGATGATGGCGGCCGTGCGGTCGACGTCGCGCTCGTCGAGGTTGTTGATCTGGTCCTTCATCTGGCCCATGCCGGGCAGCATGCCGAGCAGCTTGCTGATGCTGCCCATCTTCCGGACCTGCTCCATCTGGGCCAGGAAGTCGTCCAGGGTGAAGTCCTGGCCCTTCTTGGACGCCAGCTTGGAGGCCATCTTCTCGGCCTCTTCCTGGCTGAACGTCTTCTCCGCCTGCTCGATCAGGGTGAGCAGGTCACCCATGTCGAGGATGCGGGAGGCCATCCGGTCAGGGTGGAAGGCGTCGAAGTCCGTGAGCTTCTCGCCGTTGGACGCGAACATGATCGGCTTGCCGGTCACCGAGGCGATCGACAGGGCCGCACCACCACGGGCGTCACCGTCGAGCTTGGACAGCACCACGCCGTCGAAGCCGACACCGTCGCGGAACGCCTCGGCGGTGTTGACCGCGTCCTGCCCGATCATGGCGTCGACGACGAAAAGAATCTCATCGGGGTGAACCGCGTCGCGGATGTCCGCGGCCTGCTGCATCAGCTCCTGGTCGATACCCAGGCGGCCGGCCGTGTCGACGATGACCAGGTCGTGGACCTTGGTCTTGGCGAACTCGATGGAGTCCTTGGCGACCTTGACCGGGTCACCGACGCCGTTGCCCGGCTCGGGGGCGTAGACCGCGACACCGGCGCGCTCGGCGACGACGCTGAGCTGGTTGACGGCGTTGGGGCGCTGGAGGTCACAGGCCACGAGCAGCGGCGAGTGGCCCTGCTCCTTGAGCCAGTGGCCGAGCTTGCCCGCGAGGGTGGTCTTACCGGCGCCCTGCAGACCGGCCAGCATGATCACGGTCGGCGGCTGCTTGGCGAAGCGCAGGCGGCGGGTCTCGCCGCCGAGGATGCCGACCAGTTCCTCGTTGACGATCTTGAGGACCTGCTGGGCGGGGTTGAGGGCCTTGGAGACCTCGGCGCCCAGAGAGCGCTCCTTGACCTTCTTGATGAAGGCACGCACGACGGGCAGGGCCACGTCGGCCTCGAGGAGCGCGATGCGGATCTCGCGGGCCGTGGCGTCGATGTCCGCCTCGGACAGCCGTCCTTTACCCCGGAGGGATTTGAAGGTGGCTGACAGGCGGTCGGAGAGAGTATCGAACACGGCGGCGTAGGTCCTCGCGTCGGCGTTGGTGTGGGTCGCCCTCCAGGGTATCCGGCCCGGCAAGCAAATCGTCCCTGCCCGCTGCGGAGAGCGGACAGGACTGGCTCCCCGCGTGTGCGGGGAGCACATCCGGTCGAGGCACGACGCGACCATGTGGTCACGCCTCCAGCGACTCCTCCAGCTCCCGGGCCACGGACGCCGCCTCCTCCCCCGGCAACGGCGCGCCCCCGCCCCGCGTCACATAGAACGCGTCCACCGCGTTCGCCCCCAAGGTCGACACATGCGCGCTCCGCACCCGTACCCCCGCCCCCTCCAGCGCCCGCCCGATGCGGAAGAGCAGCCCGGGGGCGTCCTGGGCGCGGACCTCGATCACCGTGGCCAGCCGGGACGCGGCCGGCGCGACCGTCACGCGGGGCGGCGGCGGCTCCACGCCCCTGCGCCGTGGGTAGGCGGCGTCCCGCTCGGCGAGCCGGCTGGCGATGTCCAGGGTGCCGTCCAGCGCCCTGACCAGGTCGGCGCGGAGCCGGGTGGCCTGGGGCAGGGAGCCGTACTCGGCGGCGACCCGCCAGTCCAGCAGCAGCACGGAGCCGTCCACGCCGTCCGGCAGAGGAAGGGACCGCAGCTCCGCGGTGCGGACGGTCAGCCGGTGCATGGCCAGGACCCCGGCGACCGCGGGGAGCACGCCCGGCTGGTCGGGTACGGCGATCAGCAGCTCCACACCGAGCGGCTCCGGGTCGGCGCTCGGCTCCGGACCGGCCGGCGGCTCGGTCTGGGCGCGCAGGGCGAGCACCGGCCCGCCCGTGCGGAGGGCCTCGACGGCGAGCCGTTCCTGCTCGGCGGTGGGCGCGTCGGCCTCGGGCTCCGCGGGCGGATGCCCGGCCAGGACCGCCGAGACGCGTTTGACCAGGTCCGCGACGAGGGAGCCGCGCCAGGACGACCAGGCTGCCGGTCCGGTGGCCAGCGCGTCGGCCTCGGTCAGGGCGTGCAGCAGCTCCAGGGTGCCCTCGGTGCCGACCGCCTCGGCGACCGCCCGCACGGTGGCCGGGTCGTCGAGGTCGCGCCGGGTGGCCGTCTCGACGAGCAGCAGGTGGTGGCGTACAAGGGTGGCGAGGACGGCCGCGTCCGCGCGGTCGAAGCCGATCCGGGCGGCCACGTCCCGGGTGATGGTCTCCCCGGCCACGGAGTGGTCACCGGGCCAGCCCTTGCCGATGTCGTGCAGCAGCGCGGCGACCAGGAGCAGGTCGGGCCGGTGGACCCGGCGGGCGAACCTGGCGGCGTGGACCGCGGTCTCGATCAGGTGCCGGTCGACGGTCCACACGTGCACGGCGTTGCGCTGCGGGCGGCAGCGCACCCGCTCCCAGTCGGGCAGCAGCCGGGTGATCAGCCCCTCGGCCTCCAGCGCCTCCCAGACCTGTACCGTGGGCCGGCCCGAACCCAGCAGCGTCACCAGCTGCTCCCGCGCTTCGGCGGGCCAGGGCGTGGGCAGCGGGCGCACGGTGGCCGCCAGACGCCGTACGGCGTGCAGGGAGAGCGGAAGCCCGGCCTGCGCGGCGGCGGCCGCGGCCCGCAGCGGGAGCACGGGGTCGCGCTCGGGGCGCGCGGTGCGGGCGAGCACCACCTCGCCGTCCTGCTCGACGACGCCCTCGGCGAGCGGGGAGCGCTCGGCGACCGGTCTGCCGCCGCCCAGCGCCCTCCCGTCGCCCGCCACCGCCCTTCTGAGGAAGTCGCTCCGCTCCCTTGCCATTCTGCGCAGTCTCGGCCGCACGGAGCGCGAGCGCAGTACGCGCCCCACCTCGCGCCAGGTGACGTCCCCGGCGTACGAGATGACGCGCGCCGCCTCGTACACCTGCCGCAGCAGCGTGTCGGCGTCCAGCAGGCCGAGCTCCGCCGCCACCTGGTCCTGCTCCTGCAACGCCAGCCGGTCGGTCGCCCGGCCCGTCGCCAGGTGGAGCGCGTCCCGTACGTCGAGCAGTCGGCGCCGGGCGTCGGCGAGGCCCTCGCGCGGGGCGTCGGCCAGCCAGGAGGCGGCGACGGCGCGCAGGGCGGTGGCGTCGCGCAGGCCGCCCCTGGCCTCCTTGAGGTCGGGTTCGAGCAGGAACTGCAGCTCGCCCTGGCGTTCGGCGCGCTCGGCGCAGAGTTCCTGGAGCTCGGGGAGGCGTCTGGGTGCCTGGTTGCGCCAGTCGGCGAGGACGGTGGTGCGCAGTGAGGTGGTCAGTCCCAGGTCGCCGGCGAGGTGGCGGGCGTCCAGGAGGCCGAGCTGGACCTTGAGGTCCAGCTCGGCCGTCTTCCTGGCTTCGGCCGGTGTGCGTACGGAGTGGTCGAGGGCGAGGCCGAGGTCCCAGACGGGGTACCAGAGGCGGTCGGCGAGTGCGGCGACCGCCTTGTCGTCGCCGCCGTCGTGCAGCAGGAGCAGGTCCAGGTCGCTGCGCGGGGACAGCTCGCCGCGGCCGTAGCCGCCGACGGCGATCAGGCAGACGCCCCTGGGCGGGCCGCCCGCCGCGCCGAAGAGGCCCGACAGCCAGCCGTCCGTCAGTTCGGCGAGGGCCGTACGGCGCGGCGGCCCGGACCGCGTCCCCTCGGTGAGGAGGCGCAGCCGGGCCGCCGCGTAGCCGCTGGGTCCCGAGTCCTCTGCTTCTTCCGTCACGTCCGTGCTCGTCACCCGGCGACTCCTGTTCGTCCGTCGTGTCAGAGCGCGTCGGGGCCGCGCTCGCCGGTCCGGACCCGTACCGCAGTGTCGACCGGGACCGACCAGACCTTGCCGTCGCCGATCTTGCCGGTGCGGGCCGCCTTGACCACGACGTCGATCAGCTGCTCGGCGTCGTCGTCCTCGACCAGCACCTCGATGCGGATCTTGGGTACCAGGTCGACGGTGTACTCGGCGCCCCGGTAGACCTCGGTGTGGCCGCGCTGGCGGCCGTAGCCGCTGGCCTCGGTGACGGTCAGGCCGTGGACCCCGAAGGCCTGCAGGGCCTCCTTGATCTCGTCGAGCCGGTGCGGCTTGACGACGGCGGTGATGAGCTTCATGCGTCCACCTTCTTGCTCTGGGCCGACGCGGCCGCGGAGGCGGCCGGCGGGGCGGTCGTCCGGGCGGCACCGCCGCCGGCGCCGCTGAAGTCGTATGCGGTCTCGGCGTGCTCGGCCTGGTCGATGCCGGCCACCTCGTCGTCCTCCGGCACCCGCATGCCGATCGTCCTGTGCAGGACGAGGGCGAGGAGGGCGGAGACGACCAGGGAGTAGGCGAACACGCCGAAGACACCGGCGCACTGCTTCCAGAACTGGTCCAGGCCGCCTCCGTAGAAGAGGCCCTCGACCTCGGACTGGCCCTTGCCGGTGGCGAAGAGGCCGACGAGGAGGGAGCCGAGGATGCCGCCGACGAGGTGGACGCCGACGACGTCGAGGGAGTCGTCGTAGCCGAACTTGTACTTCAGTCCGACCGCCATGGCACACAGCACACCGGCGATCAGGCCGACGGCGATGGCGCCGAGCGGGGAGACCGCGCCGCCCGCCGGGGTGATGGCGACCAGGCCGGAGACGGCGCCGGAGGCGGCGCCCAGGGTGGTGAAGGCGCCGTGCCGGATCTTCTCGTAGGCGAGCCAGCCGAGGACGGCCGCGCCGGTGGCGACCTGAGTGTTGACGAACATCAGCGCGCCGACGCCGTCGTCGTTGCCGAGCCAGGAGCCGGCGTTGAAGCCGAACCAGCCGAACCAGAGCAGGCCGGCGCCGAGCATGACCAGGGGCAGGCTGTGCGGGCGCATCGGGTCCTTCTTGAAGCCGACCCGCTTGCCGATGACGAGGATCACGCCGAGCGCGGCGGCGCCGGCGTTGATGTGCACGGCCGTACCGCCGGCGAAGTCGATCACGCCGAGTTCGAAGGCCCAGCCGCCGGCGCCCCACACCCAGTGGGCGACCGGGAAGTAGACGATCGTGGCCCACAGGGCGATGAACAGCGCCCAGGCCGTGAACTTCACGCGGTCGGCGAGGGCGCCGCTGATCAGGGCGGGCGTGAGGACGGCAAACATCAGCTGGAAGACCAGGAAGACGAAGACGGGGATGGTGTAGCCGTCCCAGAGCTCGGTCAGGCCGATGTTGCTGAGGCCGACCCAGTCGGAGTTCCAGCCGACGAGGCTGCCGGTGTCGGTGCCGAACGCCATGGAGAAGCCGTACAGCACCCACAGGACGGTGACGATGCCGAGGCTGATGAAGCTCATCATCAGCATGTTCAGGGTGCTCTTGACGCGGACCATGCCTCCGTAGAAGAAGGCCAGGGCCGGGGTCATGAGCATCACCAGGGCGGAGCAGATGAGCATGAAGCCCGTGTTGGCGGCAGAGAGCTCCGTCTCTGCGGCGAGCGTGATGGCTGGAGCCATCGGCGTCTCCTCGTCGTTGGTACGGCCCCGTGCGGGCGAAGCCTGAGCGGGCGGCGGGCTGTGAGGGGTGGGCCGGTTATGCGCCATGAGATTGGCGCAGCGCGGTTTCGGTGGGCGCCCCTCGCTGTTTCGCCGCCGTGACGAAGGCGCTGTGCGTGTTACGCGTGAGTGAACGGCCGGCTCGCGGACCGGGGTCACGGATACCGTGACGCGCCCTTACCGACGACGGCCCCAACCATCAATTGAGCAACCCCCACGGCGAGCAACCACCTCCGCGAGAGCGGCGCCGGCTCAGGCGCACAAAGGGGCCCGGCCGCGGCGGGCCTCCGAGTGACCTGGCATGGGGGAGCCGAGTCGGGCAGGTTCGGGAGGGCCGGCCGCGGCCGGGGCTGGTGGGGGAGGTCAGACCGCTTCGGCGGTCTCGGGCAGCTCGACGGCGAGCCGTTCGGTGAGGTCGACGACCTCGCCGAGGTCGCCGAAATCGCGTACAGCCGTGTCGACGGTCTTGCGGATGCGGGTGTTGACGCGTTCGGAGCGGACCTTCTTGGCGATTCTCATCGCTTCGACGGCCAGGACGGTGCTCTCCTCGGGCTCGCGGCGCAGCAGGTGCACGGTGGCCATGCCGATCAGGTTCAGCGCGTACGAGCGCTGGTGCTCGTCGTCCTTGGCGAACAGCTCCACCGCGCGGCGCATCAGCGGCTCGGCCAGGGACGCGTAGGCGGGGCTGCGGCCGGCGACGTAGGCGAGATCGCGGAAGGAGTGGCTGTTCTCCCCGTGCAGCTCGGCCTCGGAGAAGAAGCGGATCCAGTCTGGGTCCGGCTCGTCCCACTCGTCGGCCTCGGTGTAGGTGTCCTCGGCCATGCGCACGGCCCGTTTGCAGCGGCCGGGCTGTCCCATGTTGGCGTAGGCGCGGGCCTCCATCGCGTACAGCATCGACTGGGTGCGGGGGCTGGCGCAGTCCCGGCTGCCGTACTGCGCGAGGTGGATCAGTTCCAGGGCGTCGTCGGGCCGGCCGAGGTGGATCATCTGCCGGCTCATGCTGGAGAGGATGTACGAGCCGAGCGGCCGGTCACCGGCCTCCTTGGCGGCGTGCAGGGCGAGGACGAAGTACTTCTGCGCGGTGGGCTGCAGCCCCACGTCGTACGACATCCAGCCGGCCAGCTCGGCGAGTTCGGCGGCGACCTTGAACAGTCTGGACCGGGTGGCGTCCGTCTGGGGTTCCTGCAGGAGATCGGTCACCTCGTGCAGCTGGCCGACCACGGCCTTGCGGCGCAGGCCGCCACCGCACTGGGCGTCCCAGCGGCGGAACATCACGGCGGTGGACTCCAGCAGGTCCAGCTCCGGCCTGGACAGGCGGCCACGCGCGCGCGTGGCAGGCGCGGGCTCGTGTCCGGACGCGGTGGCCGGCGGCGCGGGGACGAGCCAGCGCTGCATGGGCTCGATGAGGGACGGGCCCGCGGAGAGGGCGAGCGAGCTGCCGAGGAAGCCGCGCCGGGCGAGCATCAGGTCGCTGCGCGAGAACTCGCTGAGCAGGGCCACGGTCTGCGGGCCCGTCCAGGGCAGGTCGACGCCGGTCGCGGAGGGCGTCGGGCGGGTGGAGCGCAGGCCCAGGTCCTCGACGGAGACGACGACGCCGAAGCGCTCGGAGAACAGCTCGGACAGGATCCGCGGGATCGGCTCACGCGGATTCTCGCCGTCGAGCCATCGGCGCACGCGTGAGGTGTCCGTGGAGATGTGACCGGCGCCCAACTGGCGTGCCCGGCGGTTGACCTGGCGGGCCAGTTCGCCCTTGGACCAGCCGCTGCGGGCGAACCAGGAGGTGAGCAGCTCGTTGGGGCGCTTGTCAGCAGGCGACGCGCTTGCCGCGCTCGTACCGCTTCCGCCGTTGCCGCTCACTGGAACGCCCCCATCTCTGAGACCACCTGTCGCTGAGTGCGCCAAGCCCTATCAGAATGCCGGTGGTTACGGTCGTCCGTCCGGCGGATGCCACCCTCCGAACGGAAAGCCGCATTGCCTCCGGCATACCCACAAGGGCATGTGCCCCAAGGCTCCATGCACACAAAGTAATCCGGTGATCACGGTCCAGCCATGGCGATTGCGGAATCGCCACCATTCGCCACCCCTTCGGATGAACTCCCAGTGGTCTGCGCACGATTCACTTGACACAGGCCAACCGGGAGTCGGTGCAACGGTGCACGCCGGGGCGCGCATGGTCGGGCACACCACCCGGAGTGCTTCCGAACGCTGCGTGAACCGCGCCGGACTGGGGAGTTGGAAGCAGAGAGTCACGTTTCACGTCCGCTGCGTAACCGCCGTTGCGTCGACCCGTTGGAGGGGGCATGGGCTTCACGATCGGCATCGGCGGCAGTCGGGGCATGCGGGACATCCGGTCCGGCGCACGTCGCCGAGGCCGCGCGTCGGAGTGCACCGTCGTGGCCGAGTTCACCGGACTGTGGGGCTGGTCCGTGGTGCCGGGTGCCCGGGCCGCCGCGGGCGTCTGCTCGTGCGGTCGGCGCGACTGCCCGGAGCCCGGCGCGCATCCGCTGGGCTTCGCGCCGGAGGTGCCCGCCGGTGCGACGCTGGGCGAGGCCGGCGAGGCCTGGGGCCAGTTCCCCGGGGCCGCGGTGATGCTGCCGGTCGGACGGTTCTTCGACGTCATCGAGGTGGCCGAGCCGGCCGGGCTGCGGGCACTGGCCAGACTGGAGCGCATGGGCCTGCCGCTCGGCCCGGTCACGGTGACCCCGCAGGGCCGCTCCCACTTCTTCGTCGCTCCCGGCGCCGCCGCCGAACTGCCCCGGCTGCTCTACCGCATGGGCTGGGACGACCCTTCCGCCCTGGACCTGCGAGGCCTCGGCCCCGGTACGTACATCACGGCCCCGCCCTCCGACCGCGGCGGCCGGGGACCGGTGCGCTGGCTGCGTCCGCCGGCCCTCGACTCGGCGACCAGGCCGCCGGCGGCACGGCTGCTGCTGGGAACACTGGCGTACGTGGCCCATCGGTCGCGGGCGTAGGCCTCCGGCCGCGGTCGCGGGCACCGCCGGCATCGGCACCGCCGGCATCGGCGCCACCGGCATCCTCGGCATCGCCGTCATCGGCACCACCGGCATCGCCGTCATCGGCACCACCGGCATCGCCCGTCATCGGCACCACCGGCACCACCATCCGCACGTCGAAGGGCGGGCCGCCCGGCAGCAAACGGGCGGGCGCTTCCCGCGCGCGTGCGCGGCACGCTCTGACGGCGGCACGCTCTGACGGTGAGGTGCTCTGACGGTGAGGTGCTCTGGCTGGGGGCGGGGCGCACCGCGGCCCGGCAGGCGGCACGATCCGCCGCCGAACGCTCCGCCCTCGAAACACCCGGTGCCGGGTGCACCCGCGGGACACGGGTTCCGCAGGCGTCGTGCCCGTCCGGGCCGGGCCCGGCCCGGACGGCGTCAAGGGCGCGCGGCCTCCTCGGACACGCTCCAGGAGGCCGCCCGAGCCAGGAATCCCATCCCTCCCTCCAGGGAGGCTTCAGGGAGGGAGGAGTCAGTCGCCGATGAGGGCATCCACGAACGCCCCGGGCTCGAACGGCGCCAGGTCGTCCGCGCCCTCGCCGAGCCCGATCAGCTTGACCGGCACGCCCAGCTCACGCTGCACGGCGACCACGATGCCGCCCTTGGCCGTGCCGTCCAGCTTGGTGAGCACGATGCCGCTGATGTCGACGACCTCGGCGAAGACCCGCGCCTGGATCAGGCCGTTCTGGCCGGTGGTGGCATCGAGGACGAGCAACACCTCGTCCAGCGGCGCGTGCTTCTCCACGACGCGCTTGACCTTGCCGAGCTCGTCCATGAGACCGGTCTTGGTGTGCAGGCGGCCGGCGGTGTCGATGAGCACGACGTCCGAGCCCATCTCCTTGCCCTCCTTGACCGCGTCGAAGGCGACGGAGGCGGGGTCGCCGCCCTCCGGGCCGCGCACGGTGTGCGCGCCGACCCGTTCGCCCCAGGTCTGCAGCTGGTCGGCGGCGGCGGCACGGAAGGTGTCGGCGGCGCCGAGGACGACGCTGCGGCCGTCGGCGACCAGCACGCGGGCGAGCTTGCCCGTGGTGGTGGTCTTGCCGGTGCCGTTGACCCCGACGACCATGACGATGCCGGGCTTGCCCGACGCGGGCTCGGTCTTGACCTCGCGGTCCATCTCGGGCCCGAGGAGGGTGATCAGCTCTTCGCGCAGGAGGCCGCGCAGTTCCTCGGGCGTGCGGGTGCCGAGCACCTTCACACGCTCACGCAACCGCTCGACCAGCTCCTGGGTGGGCTGCACGCCGACGTCGGCGGTGAGCAGCGTGTCCTCGATCTCCTCCCAGGTGTCCTCGTCGAGATGCTCCCGGGAGAGCAGGGTGAGCAGGCCCTTGCCGAGGGCGTTCTGCGAGCGGGAGAGGCGGGCACGGAGCCGGACCAGACGGCCGGCGGTGGGCTCGGGAACCTCGATCTGCGGGATCTCGAGCTCTTCGACGACGGGCGGCTCCTCGACGGTGGCGGGAGCGGTGCCGCCGTCCGGGAGGTCGACCTCCTCTATCGTCCGGCGCGTTTCGTCGCGCGGCGTCTCGGCCTCTTCGCCGACGTGGGGTTCGGCCGGAGGGGCGGTGATGTCGGGCGCGGCGGGGGGCGGCGGAGGCAGCTGCTTCTTGCGGCGGCTGCCCACGATCAGCCCGCCGAGCGCGCCGATCACGACGACGGCGATGACTACAGCAAGGATGACGATTTCCATAACCCGTCCAGTATCAGTCATGGGTCCCCGGAGACCGCCCCTTGTGACTTCCTCCAAAGGACAAAGGCCACTGGAAGGAAGGAGTCGGATCAAAGTACGATGGAGGAGGCCACGTCAACGCGCGTAGAGTCCCGACCGCCCCCTCTTCTCCCACGATCGAGGCACGGACCCCCCACATGAGCAAGACCGCCGAGACCGAAGGCGCCCTGGAAACCCGTGGCATCGAGCAGGTGCCCGATCACGAGCGCACCGCCCGGACCCGTGAGCTTTTCCCGACCTGGGTCGGCGCCAACATCAGCGTGCTGCTGCTCACGATGGGCGCGAGCCTGGTCGTGGCGTACCGGCTCAACTTCTGGCAGGCCCTCGTCGTCGCGGGCGCCGCACCGGTCGTGTCGTACGGACTCGTCGGACTGATCGGCATCGCGGGCAAGCGCGGGGGCGCTCCCGGCATGGCGCTGTCCCGGGCCGTCTTCGGGCAGCGGGGCAATCTGCTCCCGGGTTCGCTGATCTGGATCGCCCGCTGGGGATGGGAGACGATCAACGCGGTGACCGGCGCCTACGCGCTGCTCACCGTGCTGGACATCGTGTTCGGCATCCGTGCCAACGGCGTGCTCGACATGGTGACGCTACTCGCCTTCGTCGTGGCCACGTTCGCGATCTCCGGGCTGGGCATCAACGCCGTGCAGAAGTGCAACAAGTACGCGGCGTACCTCTTCGGCGCCTTCTCGGTGCTGGTCCTCGCCTACCTGGTCGTCGACACCGACTGGTCCGCGGTCTTCGACCGGTCCGCCGGTTCGGTCGCCGCGATGATCACCGGCGTCGGCCTGATCGCGGCCGGCGGCGTCAGCTGGATCCCGTCCGCCCCGGACTTCACCCGGTACCTGCCGCGCACGGCCTCCTCGAAGGGGATCGTGGGCGTGACCATCGGCGGCGCCGGCATCGTCGTACTGCCCATGGTCCTGATGGGCATGGTCATGGCCGTCTCCACACCCGACCTGGCCTCGGCCGCCGACCCGGTCTCCTTCCTCGGCGAGATCCTGCCGACCTGGATCGCGGTGCCCTACCTGCTCATCGCGCTGATCGGCATGCTGCTGATCAACTCGATGTCGATGTACTCGGCCGGCTTCACCGCGCAGACGCTGGGCATCAAGGTCCCCCGGCACTGGGCGGTCTCGGTCAACGCCGTGATCTCGCTGGTCTTCGGCGGGGTGCTGATGCTGGTGGCGACCAGCTTCATGGGCTCCTTCATCGCCTTCCTGTCGCTGCTCGCGGTCGCCTTCTCCGCCTGGGTCGGCGTCTTCGGCGTGGACATGCTGCGCCGCAGGGAGTACGACGGCGAGGCCCTCGCCGACACCGGCCGCACCAGCGCCTACTGGTACCGCGGAGGCTTCTCCCCCGCCGCCGTCGCCGCCTGGGCGGTGGGGCTGGTCGCGGGCCTGATGTTCACGACGTCCGACTGGTTCACCGGTCCCCTCGCCGCGAACAACGTCATCGGCGAGTACGGCCTCGGCTGGGTGGCCACGGTGCTGATCTCCGGCTTGCTGTACGCGGTGCTGCCGAAGCCCGCCGTGGTCGTCCCCGCGTCGGCTGCCTCGGACCGGACCGAGCGGCCCGAGGCAGCGACCGTCTGACGTACACGGCCGACGCCCCCTTCTCCACCCGGCGCCGAGGACTACTTCTCGAGCGGCACCGGGTGGGGCGAGGGGCGTCGTGCTCCCTACCCCCGCTGCCCGTGGCCCCGCCGCCCGTGGCCCCGCCGCCCTCGACGGCGCTAACCCGTTACCCGCCCCGTCGTCCCGGGGTGGTTACCCGCGTCCATGAGCCTGCTGGTGAAAGTCTTCGTCCGGGAACCGGACGGTTCCAGGCGTTTCCCTGACGAGGACGCCTACAACTCCGGCGGCTTCGAGTCCTGGCGCACCACGGTGTGGGGGTCTTCACCTGCTGGGCGTCGAAGTCGAGTAGGTGAGCGTGACCATGTATGAGTGAGTGTCGTTGTCAGAGTGTGAATCTGACGGAATGGGCGAAGGCGCAGGGCGTGCATCCGCAGACCGCGTATCGCTGGTTCCGTGAGGGGGTGTTGCCGGTACCGGCTCAGCGGTCGGGTCACGCACGATCCTGGTGAACATCGACACGAACGCCATGCCCGGGACCGTCGGCGGGTTGGGTCTGTATGCCCGCGTGTCCTCGCACGATCAGAAGGCCGATCTTGAGCGCCAGGTCGCCCGGTTGTCGGCGTGGGCGGTGAAGGCCGGTCACCGAGTTGTTCGTGTTGAGGCGGAGATCGCTTCCGGGATGAACGGCTGCCGTTCCAAAGCCCGGCGTCTGCTGGCCGACCCGCACGTGACCTGCGTGGTGGTGGAGCACAAGGACCGGCTGGGCCGGATGAACGTCGAGCTTGTCGAGGCCGCCTTGTCCGCGACGGGCCGTCGCCTGCTGGTGCTGGACGATGGTGAGGTCGAAGACGACCTGGTGCGGGAGATGGTGGAGGTACTGACGTCGTTCTGCGCCCGCCTGTACGGGCGCAGGTCGGCGAAGAACCGCGCCCGCAAGGCACTGGAAGCCGCCGAGCATGGCTGACCTCCGCCCGATCGCCGCGCCGTTCGTCGTTCTCGGCCCGTCCGGTGTGGCGGTACGCACCCGGCTCAAAGACCTCACGCCCGAGGACGAGAAGGTTCTGCGCTCGGTGGGTGCGCACCTGGGCTCGCTCGCCTCGAAGGACCTCAA
>NZ_JBVJVN010000029.1:78781-104202 GCF_055603605.1 Streptomyces sp. NPDC037271 | reverse complement strand
GGACAGGCCACCCGCACGATCTGGCAGCCCGAAGCCGTCAGCTCGGCGATCTGCTGGAGCGTCGCACCGATGTCCGACGTACGGGTCGTGGTCATCGACTGCACCGACACCGGGGCCCCGCCCCCGACCGCGACCGGCCCGACCTGGATCCGCCGCGACACGCGCCGCTCGGCGATCGGCCGGACCGGCACCTCGGGAACGCCCAGGGAGATGGCGGTCATGCCGTCAGTCCCGGTTCCCCGAGACCGTCTCCCGCATGGCACGCAGGGACTCCTTGAGCGAGCCCATGGTGGCCAGGACGGCGGTGGGCTCGTAGCCGCAGTGCGCCATGCAGTTGGCGCAACGCGGGTCCTTGCCGCGGCCGTACTTGTCCCAGTCGGTGTCCTCGATCAGCTCCCGGTACGTCGGGACGTAGCCGTCGCTCATCAGGTAGCAGGGGCGCTGCCAGCCGAAGAGGGAGTAGTTCGGGATCGCCCACGCGGTGCACGGGAAGTCGACCTTGCCCTCGAGGAAGTCGAGGAACAGCGGCGAGTGGTTGAGCCGCCAGCGGGCCCGGTTGCCGCCCGCGAAGGCCTTCCTGAACAGCTCGCGGGTCTGCTCCACGCCCAGGAAGTGCTCCTGGTCGGGTGCCTTCTCGTAGGCGTAGGCCGGCGAGATCATCATCTCGTCGACCTTCAGGTCGTCGTTGAGGAAGTTGAGGACCTCGACGATGGTCTGCGGGGTGTCGGTGTTGAAGAAGGTCGAGTTGGTGGTCACCCGGAAGCCGCGCCGCTTGGCCTCCTTGATGGCCTCCACGGCCTCGTCGAACACGCCCTCCTTCGCCACGGACTCGTCGTGCCGCTCCCGCAGCCCGTCGATGTGCACCGCGAAGGCGAAGTAGGGCGAGGGCTTGAACCTGTCCATCTTCTTGCGCATGAGCAGGGCGTTGGTGCAGAGGAAGACGTACTTCCGCTTGGCCACCAGCTGCCGCACGATCTCGTCGATCTGAGGGTGCATCAGCGGCTCGCCGCCGGCGATGGAGACCATCGGCGCACCCGATTCGAGCACCGCCCCCACCGCCTGCGCGACCGGCATGCGCTGCTTGAGCACCCCGGCCGGGTGCTGGATCTTGCCGCACCCCTCGCACTTCAGGTTGCAGGCGAAGAGCGGCTCCAGCTCCACGATCAGCGGAAACTTGTCCCGTCGGCGGATCTTCTGTTCGGCCAGGTACGTAGCGACCTTGACGGACTGGCGTAGCGGCATGGCCATCTGGGCTCACCTCCGAGGGAGCGGCAAAGAACGGTGCCATTCGAAGAATGCGGGAAGAACGGAGCGAAGAACACGGAAAGCCGATATTCCACCGCGCACTGTTCCGATCCGGACGAGTTCGTGCTCTGGAGCGTCCACGACCACCCGGACGGCCGCAACCGGGCGCGCACCCGTCCGGACGGCGCTCAGGAGCGTGGCCGCGGACTCCATGTCGGCGGCGATCGCGCCGGTCGCGAGCAGCTCGGCACGTTCGGGACCGCGGACGACGTGGTCCGAGCCGGTCAGCGGCCCGGTGTGGACGGTGCGCCCCGGCACGGCACGCGCCAGTTCCTTGACGAGCCGGTCCGTTCCGACGCCGGCGACGGTGCCGCGCGGATCCCGGGTCTCCTCGGCGACGACCAGGTCGCCGGGGTGCATGCCGGGGGCGAGTCCGGCGCAGAAGCCCGTGGCCAGCACGGCGGCGCCGCCGAGCCCGGGACCGGCCAGGACCCGGGCGACCGAGCGCTCGGCCGCCTTGGGGCCCATGCCGGTGCGCAGGACGGTGACCGGCCCGCCCGGGCCGCCGCGTTCCCCGGTGCGCAGGGCAAGGTGTTCGATGCCGAGCGCGCAGGCGATCAGCAGTGGGGACGGGCCGGGCGGTCGGTTCATCAGCTGCCCCTCACCTCGGCGGCGATCGTCTCGGTGACGGGCTGTTCGGCGGGAGCGGCGACCAGTGCCGCGCGGGGCTTCTCGGCGAAGGGCTCCCCGTGGACGTACCGGCCGAGGGCGGTGAGCGGGAAGACCTGCCGGTAGAGGTGGTAGTTGATGGAGAAGTCCCAGGGGAAGCCGGTGCCGGTGAAGTACGGCTCGTCCCAGGAGCCGTCCTCCCGCTGGGTGGCGGCGAGCCACGCGATGCCGCGTTCGACGGCCTTGGACTCCCGTTCCCCCGCCGCCAGCAGGGCCATCAGGGCCCAGGCCGTCTGTGAGGCGGTCGAGGCGCCCCGGCCGCTCCACTCCCGGACGTGGCGGTAGGAGCGCAGGTCCTCGCCCCAGCCGCCGTCGTCGTTCTGGACGGACTCCAGCCAGGCCACCGCGCGGCGGATCGCGGGGTGCGAGGCGGGGATTCCGGCCGCGGTCAGGGCGGGGACCACGGAACCGGTGCCGTAGACGTAGTTGACGCCCCAGCGGCCGAACCACGAGCCGTCCGCCTCCTGTTCGGCGAGCAGCCACTGGATGCCGCGCCGGGTGCGCGGGTCGTGGGTGAGGCCCTCGACGGCGAGCATCTCGACGACGTGCGCGGTGACGTCCGCCGACGGCGGATCGATGACCTCGCCGAAGTCGCAGAACGGCAGCCGGTTGGGGAAGGCGCTGGTGTTGTCGACGTCGAACGCACCCCAGGCTCCGTTCCTGGACTGCATGCCGAGGTTCCAGCGCACGCCGCGGCCGATCGCCTTCTCGACCCGTTCCGGGTCGTGGTGGCTGACCCGGCGCAGGGCGAGGACGACCTCGGCGGTGTCGTCGATGTCGGGGTAGTTGTCGTTGTGGAACTCGAACGCCCAGCCGCCGGGCGGGAGTCCGGGCCGCTTCACCGACCAGTCGCCGGGGCGGACGATCTGCTCGCCGAGCATCCAGTCCGCGGCCTTCACCAGTTGCGGATGGTCGGCGGGCACCCCGGCGTCGGCCAGCGCGATGGTGGCCAGGCAGGTGTCCCACACCGGGGACTGGCAGGCCTCGATCATCCGGGCGCCGTCCTCGCGCCACACGGCGAACCGGTCCAGTGACTCCAGTCCCGCGCGCATCACGGGGTGTTCGAGGTCGTAGCCGAGCAGGTACAGCGCGATGACCGAGTACACGGCGGGCGGCTGGATGCCGCCCCAGCAGCCGTCGTTCTCCTGCCGCTCGATGATCCAGCGGGCGGCGGTGTTCATCGCGGCTCGGCGCAGCCGGCGCGGGGCGACCTTGCGGTAGGCGTGCAGTACCTTGTCGAGGCGCTGGAAGACGCCGTCCCAGCTGGCCGCCGGTGCCAGGGGCCTCGGCGGACTGGGGAGGGCCGGGTCGGTGTGCAGTTCGTCGAGCGGGAAGGGCGCGGGACGCACCGGCCGCTTCGCCGAGACGATGGTCAGCGGCACGATGGTCTGCCGGGCCCAGCAGCCGAAGTCGTAGATGTTGAGCGGTACCCAGGTGGGGAAGTAGATGAGCTCCGGCGGGAGTTCGGGCAGGTCGTCCCACTTCCACCAGCCGAACAGGGCGAGCCAGATCCGGGTGAAGACGCGGGCGGCGGCGATGCCGCCCCGGCCCCGGATCCATTCCGACGCCCTGGCCATGTGCGGGGCGTCGGGCGCGTCGCCGGCCAGACGCAGGGCGACGTAGGCCTCGATGGTGGCGGAGAGGTCACCGGGGCCGCCGTAGAAGGTGGCCCAGGTGCCGTCCTCGCGCTGCTCGCCGCGGATGAACAGGGCGGCCGCCCGCGTGGTCTCGTCGTCGCCGATGCCCAGGAACTGGCGGAGGAGCAGGTCCTCGGCGTCCATCGTGACGTTCGTCTCGAGGTCGCCCTTCCACCAGCCCTCGGCGTCCTGCCGGGAGAGCAGGAAGTCCGTGGCGCGCCGGGTGGCGCGTGCGGCGGCTTCCGGTACCCCGGCCGCCTCGGCGGGGATCGTGATGTCGGTTTCGCTGGCCGCGGCTGCGAGGGGCTTCAGGGTGGCCCCGGTGCTTCCGTCGGTCGTCGCTGTCATGGCTTCCCCTTCGTGCAGTGTGCAAGCGGTGCTTCTGCTGTGGGTCCGCCGTCGGCCGGTGCTCGTCTTCCCGCCACACCGGCCGGCGACTACGCGAGGGCTATTCGACCGATAGTGATCATCTCTTTCGTACGACGACGAAGTCCGCGAGCGCCGTGAAACGGTCCCGCACCCGGTCGGGCATGTCGACGGCGTCGAGGGCTTCGATGGCGATGGTGTGCTGACGGCGCGCCTCGTCGGCGGTCCATTCCCGGCCGCCCGCCTCCTCGATGAGCGCGGCGCGGGCCGCGAACTCCTCCTCGGAGAAGTTCGCGAAGTCGCTGGCCTTGGCGTCGGCGGCGAGGATCTCGCCGAGCCGCTCGGAGGCGGGACCGCCAGAAGCGAGGGCGGCCACCACCGGCAGGGACTTCTTGCGCTGGCGCAGGTCGCTCCAGGTCTGCTTGCCGGTGGAGTCCGGGTCGCCCCAGATGCCGAGGAGGTCGTCGACGGCCTGGAAGGCCAGGCCGAGGTGGTAGCCGTACTTCTCCAGGGTGTCGGCGGTGTGCTCGTCGGCGCCGCCGAGCACCGCGCCGATGGAACTGGCGGAGGCGAGCAGGGCGCCGGTCTTGTTGCCCTCCATCTCCAGGCACTCCTCGACGCTGACCCGGTCGCGGTGCTCGTAGGAGATGTCCTGGGCCTGACCGTCGATCAGGGCTCGGCTGGCGCGGGTCAGCCGGCGGGTGGCGCGGCCGGCCTCGACCGTGCCGAGTTCCAGCAGCACCTCGTTGGCCAGGGCGAACAGGGCGTCGCCGACCAGGATGGCCTGGGCGGGGCCGTGCACCTTCCAGACGGTGTCCCGGTGGCGGCGCTGCTCGTCGCCGTCCATCAGGTCGTCGTGCAGGAGGGAGAAGTTGTGCACCAGTTCCACGGCCACCGCGCCGGGCACGCCGACCTCCGGAGCGGCACCGGTGACCTCGGCGGAGAGTACCGCGAGCGCGGGACGGACGGCCTTGCCACCGTCGCCGTCCGCGGGGTTGCCCCGGGCGTCGATCCAGCCGAAGTGGTAGGCGGCGACGGTGTCCATGGGAGGTGCCAGGCGGTCCACGGCCGCCCGCAGGACCGGCGTGGCCAGGGTCCGGCCGCGCTCCAGAAGCGCGGTCACGTCCACCGTGGTCCTCGGAGCGGCCTTCGGGGCCGGGGGCACAGTGGGCACAGTCATTCCTCCAGTTGCGGTGCCGGGAGTGCGGGCGTCGGTCCCGCGCGGATCGGCCTTCATGCCGCCTCCTCCAGGAAATCCGGGAGGAGGCCGCGGGACCGGCCCAGGGTGCCGAGGGCGGCGCCCGCCGCCGAGACACCGCTGCGAACCGCACTCTCCATGGTCGCGGGCCACCCGGTGGCGGTCCACGCTCCGGCCAGATAGAGGCCGGGTGCCTTGGTGCGGGCGCCGGGCCGGAGCCGTCCGACGCCGGGGGCGGGAGCGAACGTCGCGGTGCGCTCCCTGGTCACGAAGAAGTCCTTCACCTGGGCACCCCGGGTGCGGGGCAGCAGCCGCTCCAGTTCGGGCAGGTACCGCTCGCGCAACGCGGCCACGGGCTCGTCGATCTCGTTCTGCGCGGTCGACTGCGACAGCGCCAGGTACTGGCCCTCCTCCAGTCCGGAGGCCTCGGTACGGTCGAACACCCACTGCACCGGGGTGCCGAGAGCCGTCAGGAAGGGTGTGGCGAGCACCTTGCGGTCGTAGATCACGTGCACGTTGAGGATCGGCGCGGTGCCGATCTCCAGGAGGTTTCCGGGGGCGTCGAGCGCGTCCGCGGGCAGCAGGCCGTGCGCCTCGCGCTGCGGTACGGCGAGGACGACCGCGTCCGCCTCCAGCGTCTCGCCGGGAACCTGGACGCTCCAGCCGCCGTGGTCGTTCGCACGGACGGAGGTGACGCGGGTACGGACCTCGGTCCGGACGCCCGCGGAGTCGAGTGCCTTGCGGGCCAGCCGGTCGTGCAGTTCGCCCAGCGGGACGCGGGCCCATCCGATGTCGGCCGCGCCCGGGTCGGACAGCAGCCCGGTCTTGAACACCATCGCGGCGAGCCCCAGGGAGGCGTCGCCTGCGACCGCGTTGAGGGTGGCGACCCCGACCAGGTCCCACAGGGCCTCGACGGCGCGCGCCGACTGGCCGTGCGCGGCCAGCCAGCTGCCGAAGTCCTGGGTGTCCAGGGCCGGGTCGGCGAGGTCGAGCCCCTTGAGCGCGAGCGCGGCACGCCCCACCCGGGCACGCTCGGCGAGCGAGAGATGCGGGTACGACGCCAGGCTGCGCCCCAGGTGGAGGGGGACGGGCAGGGCGTCGCGCCGCAGTCTGCCGAGCCGCCGCCCCTCGGGCCGGGCCAGGTCGAGCACGGGCACGTCGAGGCGGTCCTGCACCGGAGCGAGCGCGCTCCCCCCGACACGGTCGAGGAACCAGCGGTAGGCGGTGCAGCAGCGCAGGTACACGTGCTGGCCGTTGTCGACGGTGAGGTCGCCGCGCTGGAAGGAGAAGGCGAGCCCGCCCAGGCGCGGCCGTCCTTCGAGCAGGGTGACGCGCACCCCGGCGTCGGCGAGCGCGAGGGCGGCGGTGACACCGGCGAGTCCGCCGCCGACCACGACGGCGTGTCCGCCGGGGCGGAGGGCGGAGACGTCCGCGAGCTGCCCGCCGTCACGCGTGCCGTTGCCGTGGGTCATGGTGCGCCCTTCCGTGTCCGGTCGCCGCGGTGCTTGAACGGCGTACGGACGACCGTCTCAGTCAGGGACGTCGGGCGCCACCGGAGGGTTGCCCGCCGTTCTTCGCCGCAGGCATCGCCTCGGCCCGGCTTGTCGAGTGTGCCGGATGTGTCCATCAGGCGCGCCTCCTGACGGCCCGCCGGGTGACGTGCCGGGCGTCCAGCCCGGACAGGCCGCGCACGGCGACGTACGCCTTCTCGCGTCCGGGGAGCGAGACCCGGCCGCGCAGCACGGCCTGGGGGTCGCGCTCGATGCGGTCCAGCAGGCGGCGGTAGATGCCGGCCATGGCGGCCACGCAGGCGCCGCTGCGCCGGTCGAGCATGGGCAGCAACCGGTAGCCCTCGGCGAAGAGGGCGCGGGCCCGTCGCACCTCGAAGTGCACGAGGCCCGTGAAGTCGGAGCCCTCGGGCGGCCTCGGTCCGCTGAACCCGGCCGAGCAGCCGAACTTGGCGAGGTCGTCGGCGGGCAGGTAGGTCCGGCCGTCCTCGGCGTCCTCGCGGACGTCCCGCAGGATGTTGGTGAGCTGGAGCGCGAGCCCGAGCGTGTCGGCGTACTCGGGCGCGCGCTCGGCGCCGCGCGCCCTCGGTTCCGTACCGAACACGCCCAGCGAAAGGCGTCCGATGGCGCCTGCCACGCAGCGGCAGTAGACCTTCAGGTCGTCCCAGGTCTCGTAGGTCTCGCCGCGCAGGTCCATCTGGACGCCGTCGATCAGTTCGTCGAGGCCGCCGAGCGGGATCGGGAACTGCCGGGCGGCGTGGGCGAGGGCGACGGCGACCGGGTCGGTGTCGTCCTCGTCGACCGCGCCGTCGTGGATCCGGGCGAGCACGGCCCGGGTCTCCTCCAGACGGGCGACCTTGACGTCGGCCGCCAGCGCCCCGTCGCCGATGTCGTCGACGCGGCGCGAGAACGCGTACAGCGCCGACATCGCCCGGCGCTTGGGCGCCGGCAGGAGCCGGATGCCGTAGGCGAAGTTGCGGGCCTGCTGTCCGGTGACGGCCTCGCAGTAGCTGTACGCGGCGAGTACCGGCGCCGACGCGTGCCCTGACGACTCCACGGCCTGGATCACCCCTCTCCTCGCAGGGTCACGCCCACCTCGCGCAGCAACTGCACCTTGCCGGGCTTGGGCGGGCCGGGAAGTACGTCGTGACCGGCGGCGGCGATCGCCCGGACGGCCGCCCTTCCGCCCGCCACGAAGCCCGCGAGCAGCAGACGCAGCCTGCCTTGGACGCTACCCACCAAGGGGGCGCCCTCATTCAGCAGGTCGCGGGCGCGCTGGGCTTCGAACGCCACCAGGGCGCGCACCGACGCGCTCCCGGTGGGCGCGGCGAGGTCCGACTCCTGGACGTGGAAACGTTTCATGTCCTCGGCGGGCAGGTAGATACGGTCCCGGCTCAGGTCCTCGGCGACGTCCTGGAGGTGCTCGACGATCTGCAGGGCGGTGCAGATCGCGTCGGAGCGGCGGATCCGCTCGGGCGTCGAGGTGCCGGTGACGGCGAGGACGAGGTGACCGACCGGGTTGGCGGACAGTTCGCAGTAGGCGAGGAGGTCTTCGTAGGTCTCGTACCGCGCGACCAGCTGGTCCTGGCGGTTGGCGGCGATCAGCCCCAGGAACGGCCCGGGGGTCAGCGAGCGGCGCCGCACGGTCGGCTGGAGACGGCGCAGCAGCGGGTGGCGGGGAGTGCCGTCGAAGACCCTGCGCAGGTCCTCCTCGAAGGCGTCCAGCATCAGCAGCCGGTCGTCGGCCCGGTCGTCGGGTACGCCGAGGAGGCGGGCGTCGGCGCCGTCGGGGGCCAGATCGCCGTCGCCGATGTCGTCGACGAGGCGGGCGAAGCCGTAAACGGCCATCAGGTCGGCGCGCCAGTCGCGGGGCAGGAAGAAGGGCGCCACGGGGAAGTTCTCGTCCGCGGCCTTGGCGAGGGTGCCGCGCTCAGGGTCGGCGGCGTGCGCCGTGTCGGTCGCCGTCATCGCGGGCTGCCCTGGGCGGGGACGGCGCACGCTTCGCGGAGGTGGGGAGTTTCCCTAGCCATTGCCGTCACATCTCCCGTTCTACACTGCTGACCCAATACGCACTATTTCGGACACGCCGCCCGACCGCCCTCGCGGCGGGCCCGCCTGAGGGTGTCGGGCATTATCGCCCCATGTGCCGCGTTTCGGGACCGGTCCAGCTTACGTTGTACAGCTCAGGGGGGTTCGCCGGGGTCCTCCGCGCATCACAACAACACACCGATCGGCCACAAGATTCCTGGGAGTCCCCGGAGTTGACACTTCCTTCGCGGACGCCGGGGCCGCTGGGAACGGTTCCGGCGGCCCCGGCGTGTCGGGCTACTTGCCCGTGAACTTCTCGTACTCCTTGAGCACCTCGTCGGTCGGGCCGTCCATCCGCAGCTCGCCGCGTTCCAGCCACAGCACGCGGTTGCAGGTGTCGCGGATGGACTTGTTGTTGTGGCTGACCAGGAAGACGGTGCCGGCTTCCTTGCGCAGCTCCCGGATGCGCTGCTCGGAGCGCGTCTGGAACTTGCGGTCACCGGTGGCCAGCGCCTCGTCGATCATCAGGACGTCGTGGTCCTTGGCGGCGGCGATGGAGAACCGCAGGCGGGCGGCCATGCCGGAGGAGTAGGTGCGCATCGGCAGGGTGATGAAGTCGCCCTTCTCGTTGATCCCGGAGAAGTCGACGATGTCCTGGTACCGCTCCTTGATCTGTTCGCGGGACATGCCCATGGCCAGTCCGCCGAGGATGACGTTCCGCTCGCCGGTCAGGTCGTTCATCAGGGCGGCGTTCACGCCGAGCAGCGAGGGCTGGCCGTCGGTGTAGACCTTGCCCCGCTCGGCGGGCAGCAGGCCGGCGATGGCCCGCAGCAGGGTCGACTTGCCGGACCCGTTGGAGCCGATCAGGCCGATGGCCTCGCCCCGGTAGGCGGTGAAGGAGACGCCGCGCACGGCGTGCACCTTGCGCACGCCCCGCTCCTCGCCCCTCCTGAGGATCCGGCTCAGGGCGGCGGTGGCGCTGCCCTTGCCGGTCTTGGCGCCGTTGACGCGGTAGACGATGTGCAGTTCGTCCGCGATGACCGTCGGAACCCGCTCGCCCTGCTGCTGCTCAGCCACGGCCGTACCTCTCCTCCGCCTTCCAGAAGTACACGAATCCGCCCACGGCGAGGAGGACGGACCAGCCGAGCGCGACCGCCCACACGTGCGGCGGCAGGTTCTCGGAGCCGTAGCCGTCGATCAGCGCGAAGCGGATCAGGTCCATGTAGACGGCGGCCGGGTTCCACTGGAGCACGTCGGCGAGCCAGGCCGGCTTGTCCTCCAGCATGATCGGGATGGAGAACATCACGCCCGACGCGTACATCCAGGTCCGCATGATGAACGGCATCAGCTGGGCCAGGTCCGGTGTCTTCGCCCCCATCCGGGCCACGATCAGCGCCAGTCCCATGTTGAAGAGGAACTGGAGGGCCAGCGCCGGGACGACCAGCAGCCAGGACGGGGAGGGGTAGCTTCCGAAGCCCACGACCACCGCGAACAGGACGATCATCGAGGCCAGCAGCTGCTGGAGCTGCTGCAGCGCGAACGAGATCGGCAGCGAGGCGCGCGGGAAGTGCAGCGCCCGCACCAGGCCGAGGTTGCCGGCGATGGCCCGCACACCCGCCATCGCCGAGGACTGGGTGAACGTGAAGACGAACACGCCCGTCACCAGGAACGGGATGTAGACGTCCTTCGGCATGCCGCGGCCCGCGTTGAGGATCAGGCCGAAGATCAGGAAGTAGACGAGCGCGTTCAGCAGCGGTGTCGCCACCTGCCACAGCTGCCCCAGCTTGGCCTGGCTGTACTGGGCGGTCAGCTTGGCCTGGGAGAAGGCGAGGATGAAGTGCCGCCGCCCCCAGAGCTGACGGACGTACTCCATGAGGGAAGGCCGGGCACCGCTCACGGACAGCCCGTACTTGGCGGCGAGCCGGGCCGGTGTGAGGCCCTCGTCGGGCGACACGGGCTTGGTCATGGCGACCGTGCCGTCGTGCGTTGTCTCACTCACTGGTGGAAACTTTCGTCTTCGGAATGCTCGGCCGCGCTGGCCTGGCATGGACCTGTTGACCCGGAACGGGACGGTCCGGGACGCTCTCGGACACGAGCTTGTCAGATCACGGGAGGCCGACCTAGCCGGGTCAGCCGCCATACCGTACGCCACCTCATCGGGCGGCGAGGACCACAGGGGGTGGCCCAGCCCTCGCGGAAGCCGCCGAACCAGGCCTTCAGGGCCGGACGCGAGGGGCGGCGCAGCAGCGTGAGCAGCATCCACACCCCGAGATAGACCGGGACGAGGAGCGCGGGGAGGTTGCGGCGGGCCAGCCAGACCCGGTTGCGCGCGACCATGCGGTGGTAGACCGCGTGCCGCGAGGGCGCGGTCGTGGGGTGGTTCAGCACCATGTCGGACCGGTAGTCGATCATCCAGCCCGCGTCCAGGGCCCGCCAGGCCAGGTCGGTCTCCTCATGGGCGTAGAAGAACGCGTCCGGCAGGCCGCCGACCTGGGTGAGGACGCGGGTGCGGACGGCGTTGGCGCCGCCGAGGAAGGTGGTGACCCGCGAGGAGCGCATCGGGTCGGAGGCGCGCAGGCGCGGGACGTGCCGGCGCTGGGTCTCGCCGGTGTCCGGGTCGGCGATGCGGAAGCTGATGATGCCCAGCTCGTCGTCGGCCTCGAACGCCTGCCGGCAGAGCTCGGCGGTGTCGGTGCGGGCGAGGAGGCCGTCGTCGTCGAGGAAGAGCAGGATGTCGACGTCCTGGCCGCCGGGACCGAAGGCCTCGATGCCGACGTTGCGGCCGCCGGGGATGCCCAGGTTCTCGGGCAGCTCGACGGTGCGGACGCCGGCCGGCACCTCCGGGACGGGCGAGCCGTTGCCGACCACGACCACCTCGACCGGGTCGCCGTCCTGCTTGGCGACCGAGTCCAGCAGCGCGCGCAGTTCCTCGGGCCGGTTGCCCATCGTGATGACGACGGCGCCGACCTTCATGGCCCCGCTCACTTGAGCCTGCTGGAGGCGAGGACGGACACCAGGTGCAGCAGGGTCTGCAGCAGCGCGATGCCGGCGAGTACGGCGGTGCCGAGCCGGGTGAAGAACAGGTCGCCCCGGCTCGCGTCGACGATCGCGAGGACGAGGATCAGCAGGGACGCCTCGATGCCGAGGATCAGCCGGTGGAACTTGAGCGCCCCGGCGGCCCGGCGGGCCAGCGCCATGCCGGAGGAGCGGATCTCGGACGCGGACTCCTTGACCGGCGCCATCCCGGCCTGGTGCCGGGCCACGCCCACCAGGTCGGTCTCGGCCTTGATCAGGATCGCGCCGAGGGCGGCCAGGGTGCCGAGGAAGGCCCACAGCCAGTCGATCCGCCCGGTACCGAACACGTCGGCCGCGCGGAGGCCGAGGCCGACCAGGACCGCCGCGTCGGTCAGGTAGGCGCCGACCCGGTCCAGGTAGACGCCGCCGAGCGAGTACTGCTTCTTCCAGCGGGCGACCTCGCCGTCCACGCAGTCCAGCAGCAGGTACAGCTGGACCGCCACCACGCCGAGCACGGCGCCCGTGATCCCCGGCACCAGCAGGGCCGGGGCGGCGAGCACGCCGCAGACGGTCATCAGGTACGTGAGCTGGTTGGGCGTGATCCTGGTGTTCACCAGGTAGCGGTCGATCCGCAGCGAGACCTCGCGCATGTAGAGGCGTCCCGCCCAGTGCTCACCGCTGCGCCGGTCCTTGACCCCCGCGGGATGGACGACCGGACGTAGTTCAGCTACCGATGGCCTTGACATAGTCGGCGTACATGTCCTTGATCTGGTCGGTTTCGAGGTCGAGGTGTTCGAGGATCGTGTAGCGGCCGGGCCGGGTCTGCGGCGCGAACTCCACGGCCCGGACGAACTCGTCCGGGGTGAAGCCGATCTCCTCCGGCAGGACGGGCAGCCCGTGCCGGCGCAGTACCTCGGCCATGTGGGCGGATTCCTCGTGGGCCCCGCGCAGGTGCATCGCGAAGGCCGCGCCCAGACCGCACTGCTCGCCGTGGGCGGCGGCGCGGGCGGGGAAGAGCAGGTCGAGGGCGTGGTTGATCTCGTGGCAGGCGCCGGAGGCGGGCCGGGAGTCGCCGGAGACCGACATGGCGATGCCGGTCAGGACCAGTCCCTCGGCGAGCACCTGGAGGAAGTCGTTGTCACCGACGCCGCCCGGGTGCCGGAGGACGGCCTCGCCGGCCTGGCGGGCCATCGCGGCGGCCAGGCCGTCGATCCGCTCGCCCTTGACCCGGTTGGCCAGCTCCCAGTCCGCGATCGCGGAGACGTTGGAGACGGCGTCGCCGATGCCGGCGCGCACGTACCGCGCCGGGGCCTCGCGGATGACGTCCAGGTCGATGACGACCGCGATGGGGTTCGGCACGCCGTAGGAGCCGCGGCCCGCGTCGTTGTCCAGGGTGGCGACCGGTGAGCACAGCCCGTCGTGCGCGAGGTTGGTGGGCACGGCGACCAGCGGGAGGCCGATGCGCGCCGCGGCGAACTTGGCACAGTCGATGATCTTGCCGCCGCCGAGGCCGACGACCGCGTCGTAGTGGCCGCCCTTCATGGCGCCGGCCAGCTTGATCGCGTCGTCCAGGGTGCCGCCGCCGACCTCGAACCAGTCGGCGCCGGGCAGGGACGGGGCGACGCGCTCGCGCAGCCGGGCGCCCGAGCCGCCGCTGACGGCGACGGCGAGCTTGCCCGAGTGGGAGATGCGCTCGTCGGCGAGCACACATCCCAGGTCGTCGAGGGCACCCGCGCGGATGTCCACGACGACCGGCGACGGGATGAGCCGCGTCAGTACTGGCACGCGATCTCCCTGCCCTTGGCGAGGTCGTCGTGGTTGTCGATCTCGACCCACCTGACGTCGCCGATCGGCGCCGTGTCGATCTTGAAGCCGCGGTCGACCAGCTCCTGGTAGCCGTCCTCGTAGTACAGCTGCGGGTCGCGCTCGAAGGTGGTCTTCAGGGCGTCGGCCAGCTCGACGGCGGCCTCGCCCTCGATGAGGGTGACGCCGATGTACTCGCCGGTCGCCTCGGCCGGGTCCATCAGCTTGGTGATGCGCTGGACGCCCTTGTCGGGGTCGACGACGACCTTCATCTCCTCGTCGGCGAGGTTCTTCACCGTGTCGAGGGCGAGGATGATCTTCTTGCCGTCGCCGCGGGCGGCGAGCAGGGTCTTCTCGACGGAGACCGGGTGCACGGTGTCGCCGTTGGCGAGGATCACGCCGTCCTTGAGGGCGTCACGGCCGCACCACAGGGAGTAGGCGTTGTTCCACTCCTCGGCCTTGTCGTTGTCGATGAGGGTGAGCTTGACGCCGTACTTGCGCTCCAGCTCCTCCTTGCGGTCGTACACGGCTTCCTTGCGGTAGCCGACGATGATCCCGACCTCGGTCAGACCGACCTCGGCGAAGTTGGCCAGCGTCAGGTCCAGCACCGTGATGCTGTCCTCCGCACCCTCGGGGCCGACCGGAACCAGTGCCTTGGGCAGGGTGTCGGTGTAGGGGCGCAGACGGCGTCCGGCGCCGGCCGCCAGCACGAGGCCGATCATGCGGGTTCTCCTTCGTCGTGTACGGCGGGTGCGCCGCCCTGGTGGGCGGCGACCCAGAAGCGGATGCTCTCCACGAGCACCACGAGAGCCACGGCCACGGCGAGGACCGTGAGCGCGACCTTGAACTGTGTGGCGGTGAGCAGCACGGCCAGCACGGTGATCACCAGCGTGCGGCCCTCGTGCCCCCCGATCGTCCGCACCAGCCACTGCGGCGGCGCGCCAGCGCCGCCGCGGATGCGGTAGACCGTGTCGTAGTGATGGTAGGCGACCGCGGCCACCAGCCCGAAAGCCGCCGGAAGCGCTCCGTTCACGTCTGCTTTCGCCGCCAGTACCAGGACGGTGCCGTACTCGGCGGCGCGCAGGACCGGCGGGACCAGCCAGTCGAGGGCGCCCTTGAGGGGGCGGGCGACGGCGAGGGCGGACGTCAGCGCGTAGACGATCGCGGCGACGGCCGGCCAGGGGCCGCCGAAGTCGGTGAGCGCGGCCGTCAGGGCGACGGCGAGGCCGCCTAGGAGGGCGACGGCGGGGGCGGTGAAGCCGGGCAGCCGGCGGGCGGGCTTCGCGAGACCCCTGGCGACGGCCTCGGCGAGCGGGCCGGAGTCCGCCAGGTCGGCCAGCGCCCCGGCGGCCCGGTCGGTCCGCGTGGCCTTGCGGGTCAGCGAGCGCAGGACCCGGCCCGCGGTGGTGTAGGTCGCGGAGAACGCGCAGCCGATCAGCAGCGCGTAGAAGGTGATCCGGGGTGTGGTGACGGCGGTCAGGACGGCGATCATGGCCCAGCGTTCACCGATGGGCAGGACGATCATGCGGCGGGCCCAGACCGTCCAGCCGACGCTGTCGAGCCTGTCGGAGAGGGCGGCGGTGGGACTGGTGTTGGTGGCGGCGGCCGTGCTGTCGACGTTCGCCTCGTTGAAGGAGAAGTCGACGACGTGCCGGCAGGTCTGCAGGACCATCGCACCGAGGGCCAGGGCCCATACGTCGTCGCCTCCGCGGGCGGCTCCGAGGGCGAGGCCCGCGTAGTAGGCGTACTCCTTGGCGCGGTCGAAGGTGGCGTCCAGCCAGGCGCCGAGCGTGGAGTACTGCAGGGAGTAGCGGGCGAGCTGCCCGTCGGTGCAGTCGAGGACGAAGGAGGCGATGAGCAGGACGCCGGCGGCGACGAACCCGCCGCGGGTGCCGGTGGCCGCGCAGCCCGCCGCTATGAGCGCGGTGATCAGCGAGGCGGTGGTGACCTGGTTCGGGGTCAGCCCGCGCCGCGCGCACCAGCGGGCGATGTAGCGGGAGTAGGGGCTGATGAAGAAGGTGGTGACGAAGCCGTCGCGGGCCTTGACCGCCGACTTCAGGCGTACGGCCTCGTCGTCGACGGCGGCGACGGCCTGCCGTGCCTCGTTGCGGGCCTGCGGGTCGGCGGGGACGGTGGCGACGAGGCTGCCGAGCTCGGGGCGGTGGACGCTCACGCCGTCGACGTCGAGGGCGGTGGTGATCCGGTCGGCGAGGCTGTCGACGTCTCCCACGGCCGGCTTCGCTCGCGCCGGGGCGGCCCCGTCCGCCGTGCCGCCGACCACGGAGTTCTCGCGAGCCATCGCGCGGGCCAGGGCCTGGCGGGCGTCCGGCCGGGCGGTCACGGCGCCCGGGATCGCGGCGAGCGGGAAGCGGGGGTCGGTGAGGCCGAGGCGCAGGGCGTGCAGGTGGCCGACGAAGCGGGCGTCGACCACGGCGACCCGCTCACCGCCCGGGACCCGGGCCAGCAGCGTCTCGGTGTCGTCGGCTCCGGAGGCGAGACGCACGTCGAAGCCGAGGGACCGCAGTTCGCTCTCGATCGACGAACCGGGGACCGGCTGACCGGTGAGGATGGCGGTCGACAACCGAACTCACTCCCTGGGTGCCGACGCCTGAACGCCGGGCCTGTGCATGGTGGGGCGCCCGTGCCTGCGGCACCCGGGCGGCATGTCGGCAGAGGCTATCGGATGCCCGGAACGCCGTGTTCACCGCCCGTTTCACGGTCGGTCGGCGGCGCGTGCACCCGTCTTTGCCGCGATCATCATCGTGGATCCGGGGCCCGGCCCACAAACCGCGCTCCCAGACCGGGCATCGCGGACATCGCGCAGTGTCGGCGGGCGCTCGCGGACGGTCAGGGCCGTCCGTTCCCGGCCGTTCGCCCCGCCCTTGCGGGGCCGCGTGCCCGCACCCGCGCGGCACTCTGACCTGCACAACGTTTCCGCAGGTCAGGGCACATGACAACGGTGTTCAGTGCCGCGTTGCCGGATACCCCCTACCCGTAGTTCACTGTGGTCCGAACGCGGACGCCGACGCACAGAGAGGCTGCTTCCCATGGGGGCTGGGCACGATCACGGGCACGCGCACGGAGCGCACGCCGGCACCACGGCGACGGCCGCGTACCGGGGCAGGCTGCGGGTCGCGCTGGGGATCACGCTCACCGTCATGGTCGTCGAGATCGTCGGCGGTGTGCTCGCCGACTCGCTGGCGCTGATCGCCGACGCCGCACACATGGCGACGGACGCGCTGGGGCTCGGCATGGCACTGCTCGCCATCCACTTCGCGAACCGGCCGCCGAGCGACCGGCGCACCTTCGGCTTCGCCCGCGCCGAGATCCTCGCCGCCCTGGCCAACTGCCTGCTGCTGCTCGGGGTCGGCGGTTACGTCCTGTACGAGGCGATCGAGCGGTTCGTCACACCCGCGGGCACCGCGGGCGGGCTGACCGTCGTCTTCGGCGCGATCGGCCTGGTGGCGAACATGGTGTCGCTGACGCTGTTGATGAGGGGCCAGAAGGAGAGCCTGAACGTGCGGGGCGCCTTCCTCGAGGTGGCGGCGGACGCCCTGGGCTCCCTGGCGGTGATCGTCTCGGCGCTGGTGATCCTGGCCACCGGCTGGCAGCCGGCCGACCCCCTCGCCTCACTGGTCATCGGCCTGATGATCGTGCCGCGAACCTGGCGGTTGCTGCGCGAGACCCTGGACGTCCTGCTGGAGGCCGCGCCCAAGGGCGTGGACATCGCCGAGGTGCGCGCCCACATACTGGCGCTGGACGGGGTCGAGGACGTCCACGACCTGCACGCCTGGACGATCACCTCGGGTATGCCCGTGCTGTCGGCGCACGTGGTGGTGAGCGGCGAGGTGCTGAGCGCGATCGGCCACGAGAAGATGCTCCACGAGCTGCAGGGCTGCCTCGGCGACCACTTCGACGTGGAGCACTGCACCTTCCAGCTGGAGCCCGGCGGCCACGCGGAGCACGAGGCGCGGTTGTGCCACTGAGGCACGATGTCGCCGGAGAACCGCGGTAGGGCACGTACGTCCGGGTGCACGGGTGCACGTACGTCCGGGTGCACGGGTGCACGGGTGCACGGATGCACGGGGCGCCCCGCGGATCGCGAGCCGTCCCCGCCGCTCGTCCACGTCCGTCTCCCCACGGAACTCCCCCGGCCACGCCGCGGACGGTTCCCGGTCCTCCGCGCCGGGCACGATGATCACTTGGGCCCCTCCTCGGCGTCCGACCGGTGACGACCGCCGCCCGCGCCCTCGCGTGGGACATGCGGGAGTGTCGGGAAGTGCCGAGAGCGCCGGATTCGTACGGCACACTTGGGGCGCGAGGACCGATGTGAAGGATGGGTATGCCGATCACTCCTGCCACCGCGACGCACAGTTCGTCGAACGGCACCGCAGACGCGATTTTGCTGGAACTGGTCGACGAGAACGGCGTGACGCTCGGCACCGCGGAGAAGCTCTCCGCGCACCAGCCTCCGGGGCAGCTGCACCGCGCCTTCTCCGTGTTCCTCTTCGACGAGCGGGGCCGGCTGCTGCTCCAGCAGCGGGCGCTGGGCAAGTACCACTCCCCCGGCGTGTGGTCCAACACCTGCTGCGGTCACCCCTACCCGGGCGAGGCCCCCTTCGCGGCGGCGGCCCGGCGGACGTACGAGGAGCTGGGTGTCTCCCCGTCCCTGCTCGCCGAGGCGGGCACGGTGCGCTACAACCACCCGGACCCGGCCTCCGGGCTGGTCGAACAGGAGTACAACCACCTGTTCGTCGGCCTGGTGCAGGCGGCACCGCGGCCCGACCCGGAGGAAGTGGCCGAGACGGCCTTCGTGACCCCGGCCGAGCTGACCGAGCGGCATGGCAAGGACACGTTCTCCGCCTGGTTCATGACGGTGCTGGACGCGGCCCGGCCCGCCGTCCGCGAGCTGACGGGCCCGTCCGCCGGCTGGTGAGCGGCCCTGCCGCCGGGCGCGGTCGAGCCGTCCCCGACCTCACGGGTCAGTAGACCTGGCGCGGGGCCTGCTTGAGCGGCAGGGCGACCCAGATCACCTTGCCGCCGCTCGCCGTGTGGGCCACGTCACAGGATCCGCCCGCCTCCCGGGTGATCTCCCGGACCAGGAGCAGCCCGCGTCCGCCCGTCCGGCCGTGGTCCGTCTCCAGGGCGGTCGGGCGGTAGGGGTGGCTGTCCTCCACGGAGACCCGCACCCACTCGGGACCGACGGCGACCTCCACGGCGAGCACCGGCGACAGCACCGCCGCGTGCCGGACGGCGTTCGTGACCAGCTCCGAGACGATCAGGAGCAGGCCCTCGGCCACCTCGTCGGAGACCGGTACGCCCTGGCGCGCCAGCAGGTCCCGCACGGCGTGCCGCGCCTGCGGGACCGACGCGTCCTCGGCGGGGGCGGTGAACCGCCAGACGCCTTCGTACGGAAGCGGCTGCGCGGGCCCGGTCTCGTCCATCGTCCGGTCGCCACCCTCGGGCTCGATTGTCACCACACCCCTGAGTGTTGGTAACGCGTCACTCCGCTCCGGGAAACTGAACACAAGTCAGCAGGTATCGAACGGTTCTGACCGTTGGCGTATGACACCGTCAGTTGTTGGACCGTTCCTGTCCCTCGCACCGTGCGCGCGAGCCCAACGGGGCGACGGATAGCATCCGGCGCATGGAGCCGCAGCTGCTGCACCGGGTCGCCGACTCGGTCGCCACCGTCGTCGTCCACCACCCGGCCAAGCGCAACGCCATGACGGCCGCGATGTGGCGGGCGCTGCCCGAGCTGCTCGACACCCTGGCGGCGGATCCCGCGGTACGCGCGCTGGTGCTCACCGGTGAGGGAGCCACGTTCTGCGCCGGCGCCGACATCTCCACCCTGCGGGGGTCGGCGGAGGCCGCGCAGGGACTCGCCGTCCGCGCGGAGGAGGCGCTCGCGGCCTTCCCCAAGCCGACGCTGGCGGCGATCCGCGGTCACTGCGTGGGCGGCGGGGTCCAGTTGGCGGCCGCCTGCGACCTGCGGTTCGCCGAGGAGTCGGCGCTGTTCGGGGTGACCCCGGCCAAGCTGGGGATCGTGTATCCGGCGTCCTCGACCCGGCGGCTGGTGACGCTGACGGGGCCGGCCACCGCGAAGTACCTGCTGTTCTCCGGGGAGTTGATCGACGCCGAGCGGGCGCTGCGCGCGGGCCTGGTCGACGAGGTGCTGCCGGAGGGCGGACTCGGCAAGCGGGTCGAGGAGTTCACCCGGGTGCTGGCGTCCCGCTCGCAGCTGACGCAGGCCGCGGCGAAGGAGTTCGCGAACGGGCGCACGGACCGGGACGCGTACTGGACCGCGCAGGCGCGCGGCAGCGGCGACACCGCGGAGGGGGTCGCCGCCTTCCTGGAGCGCAGGCAGCCCCGTTTCGGCTGGAGTGTGCCGGGGAGCGCGCCTACGTCAGGCTGAACCGGCTCTTGCCGCGGAACTCCTCGACGAGGTGGGCGGGCGCCTTGGCCGGGGATCCCGCGTCGTAGGGCGGCTGCGGGTCGTACTCGGTCAGCAGCTGGACCGCGCGGGCGTGGTCGTCGCCGGCGATCCGGCCGAGCAGGGTGAGGCCCATGTCGATGCCCGAGGAGACGCCGGCGGCGGTGACGTACTTGCCGTCGGTGACCACCCGCTCCCCGGTCGGTTCGACGCCGAACCGCTCGAGGAAGTCCAGGGCCAGCCAGTGCGAGGTGGCGCGGCGGCCCTCCAGCAGCCCGGCGGCGGCGAGCAGCAGGGAGCCGGTGCACACCGAGGTGGTCCAGGTGCTGGCGGCGTCGGCGGCGCGCAGCCAGTCCAGCAGCGTCGCGTTCTCCATCTGCGGGGTCTGGCCGGGGCCGCCCGGGACGACGACGATGTCCGGGGCCGGGACGTCCGCCAGGGCCCGGTCGGCGGTGAGCGCGAGGTTCCCGGTGTCGGTGCGCACCGGCCCCGTCCGCTCGGCGACGAAGACGGTCTCCGCGTCCGGGAGGCGGCCTAGGGTCTCGTACGGGCCCACGGCGTCCAGGGCGGTGAAGCGGTCGAAGAGAACGATGGCGATCTGCACGTGTTTCCTCTCGGGGTCGCTCGGCGAGCGGGGTCGCGCCCTCAGTGGGCGGGCGCGGGACGGAACCTGCGGCGGTACTCGGCCGGCGGGGTTCCGAGGGCCTTGACGAAAGCGCGGCGCATGGCCTCCGGCGTGCCGTAGCCGCTGGCGCGGGAGATCTCCTCGACACCGGCGCCGGTGTCCTCCAGCAGCCGGCGGGCGTGTTCCAGACGCACCCCGTCGACGTACCGGCCCGGTGTCGTGCCGGTCTCCGCGTGGAAGGCCCGGGCGAAGTGGCGCGGCGAGAAGCCGGCGCGGGCGGCGAGGGACTCGACGCTCAGATCGGCGCCCGGGTGCTCGGTGACCCACTGCTGGAGCTCACGCAGGGGCTCGCGCCGTGCCGTCTGGGCGGCGAGCTGGACGCTGAACTGGGCCTGGTTCCCGGGCCTGCGCAGGAACACCACCAGGTGGCGGGCGATGGTCAGGGCGGCGTCCCGGTCCAGGTCCTCCTCCACCAGGGCGAGGGCGAGATCGATGCCGGAGGTGACACCGGCGGACGTGGCCACGTGGCCGTCGCGGATGTAGATCGGGTCGGGATCGACGTCGACGGCCGGGTGGTCGCGGGCGAGCCGGTCGCAGTAGGCCCAGTGGGTGGTGGCGCGGCGGCCGTCCAGCAGCCCCGCCCTGGCGAGCAGGACCGCCCCCGTGCAGACGGAGACCAGGCGCCGGGCGCGCGGCCCGTGCCCCCGCAGCCACTCGATCAGGCGCGGGTCGGGATGCCGGGTGCCCTGGCCACCGGGGACGAGCAGGGTGTCCGGGCCGGACGCGTCGGCGAGGGCCTGGTCCGGTACGACGGTCAGACCGCTGGACGTACGCACGGGGGCCCCGTCCAGCGAGGCCGTACGGATGCGGTACGTCCCCGGTGTGTGCTTCTCGGCGCCGGCGAAGACCTCCACGGGGCCGGTGACATCGAGGCTCTGGACGTCGTCGAAGAGGACGACGAGGACGGTTCGCTGCGCCATGCCCCCGATTCTTCGCCCCTCCACCGATGGCCGCAATGACACGTTCCCCACCTTTTCCGCCATGTGCCGTGCGCGCCGGGCGGCCGCCGGGAAGGGGTCCGGAGACCCCTGGAGGACGTACTGAGCGGTTGGTAACGTGCGGGGCATGACCACTGCCGCCATCGACGCCCGCGCCGGCCGTCGCTGCCACAACGCGCTCAACTCGCTGCACTCGACGCACTACTTCTCGCCCGACCTGGGCCGGGAACTGGGCGCCCTCGGGGTCACCGACCCCCGGGCCGTCAACTTCGCCGTGCGCGCCGCCGCGCTGGGGCCGGTCGGCGCCGGCGCCGTCACGGCGACGTTCTACAACTACCAGCACGACCTGGTCGCCCGGCACGTGCCCGCGGTGTGGGAGACCGTCACTCCGGAACAGGCCCTGGCGGCACGCGCGCGTGCCGTCGACGCGACGCTGCGCCGCCTGCTCGGCGAGGAGGTCCTGACGTCGGCGGAGCTGTCGGAGGCGGCCGGGCTGGCGCTGCGCGCCGCCGAGGGCTGCTCCCGCGGCGCCCGCCCGCTGTACTCGGCCCACGCGGACCTGCCCGTGCCCGACGAGCCGCACCTGGCGCTCTGGCACGCGGCGACCCTGCTGCGCGAGCACCGGGGCGACGGCCACGTCGCCGCCCTCGCGGCCGCGGGCCTCGACGGTCTGGAGGCGCTGGTGACGCACACCGCGACCGGCAAGGGCATGGCCCCGAAGTGGGTCCTCACCACCCGTGGCTGGAGCCGGGAGGAGTGGGACGCGGCGACGGACCGGCTCCGGGACCGTGGGCTGATCGACGACGCCGGAGAACTGACCGAGCGGGGCGTGGCGCTGCGCGACGGGATCGAGCGGGAGACGGACCGGCTGGACGCGGCCCCCTACGCGCACCTGGGGGCGGACGGGGTGGCCCGGCTGACGGAACTCGGAACGGCCTTCGCGCGTACGGCGCTCGGTGCGGGGGCCTTCCCGGCGGACCTGCTCGGCAAGCGCTGAGCGGGTTCCGGCCCGCCGGCGGGCATGTCCGGCCGATCCGGAGGTACCCGTATCTCTCCCGGCCGGAGGGGCCGGGAGAGGAAAGGGGTTTTTCGTGTTCCGTGCGATCGCAGACGTACTGCGCCAGATCGGTGGCGCCGTCGCCACCGTCGTGACGCTTCCCTTCCGGGCGCTGGCCCGGCTCTTCGGCGGGGCGTCGTCATCCGCCCGCGGCCGCAGGGTCTGATCCCCGGCTCCGGTACCGGTGGTCGCGACCGGCCCGGGTGGCGCCCTGATCCCCGATTGTCGGCGCCACCTGCCACAATTGCCGCGCAACCTCTGTGAGAAGGCGGTACCGGATCGTGACGACACCCGGGTCCAGCGCGTCCATCGACGTGAGGTCCATCGAAGGCAGGATCGCCGAGGAGCTCGGCGTACGGGAGCGGCAGGTGAAGGCCGCCGTGGAGCTGCTCGACGGCGGCTCGACGGTGCCCTTCATCGCCCGCTACCGCAAGGAAGCGACCGAGATGCTCGACGACGCGCAGCTGCGCACGCTCGAGGAGCGGCTGCGCTACCTGCGGGAGCTGGAGGAGCGGCGTACGGCGATCCTCGAGTCGGTACGCGAGCAGGGCAAGCTCACCGAGGAGCTCGAGGCGCGCATCCGCACCGCGCAGACCAAGGCGCGCCTGGAGGACATCTACCTGCCGTACAAGCCCAAGCGGCGCACGAAGGCGCAGATCGCGCGTGAGGCGGGTCTGGAGCCGCTGGCCGAGGGGCTGCTCGCCGACGCGTCCGTGGAGCCGCTCGCCGCGGCCGCGGCGTTCGTCGACGCCGGCAAGGGCGTGGCGGAGCCGCAGGCCGCCCTGGACGGGGCGAGGTCGATCCTCACGGAGAAGTTCTCGGAGGACGCCGACCTGATCGGCGAGCTGCGCGAGCGGATGTGGGCCCGCGGGCGGCTCGCCGCCAAGGTGAAGGAGGGCAAGGAGGAGGCCGGCGCCAAGTTCGCCGACTACTTCGACTTCGCCGAGCCGTTCACCGACCTGCCCTCGCACCGCGTCCTCGCCATGCTGCGCGGCGAGAAGGAGGACATCCTCGACCTCGTCCTGGAGCCCGAGGAGGCCACCGACGGGCCGTCGTCGTACGAGGGGATCGTCGCGAGCCGCTTCGGGATCGCCGACCGCGGCCGGCCCGCCGACAAGTGGCTGACGGACACGGTCCGCTGGGCCTGGCGCACCCGCATCCTGGTGCACCTCGGCATCGACATGAGGCTGCGGCTGCGCACGGCCGCCGAGGACGAGGCGGTGAACGTCTTCGCCGCCAACCTGCGCGACCTGCTGCTGGCCGCCCCCGCGGGCACCCGGGCGACGCTCGGTCTGGACCCGGGCTTCCGTACGGGCGTGAAGGTCGCCGTGGTCGACGCGACCGGCAAGGTCGTGGCCACGGACGTGATCCACCCGCACGTCCCGGCCAACCGGTGGGACGAGGCGATCGCCAAGCTGGCGCGGCTGGCCGAGGAGCACGCGGTCGAACTGGTCGCCATCGGCAACGGCACGGCGTCCCGCGAGACCGACAGACTCGCCGGGGAACTCATCACCAGGCACCCGGAGTTGAAGCTCACCAAGGTGATGGTGTCCGAAGCGGGCGCCTCCGTGTACTCGGCCTCCGCCTTCGCCTCCCAGGAACTGCCGGACATGGACGTCTCACTGCGCGGCGCGGTGTCGATCGCCCGGCGGCTGCAGGACCCGCTGGCCGAGCTCGTGAAGATCGACCCGAAGTCGATCGGTGTCGGTCAGTACCAGCACGACCTGTCCGAGGTGAAGCTGTCGCGCTCGCTGGACGCGGTCGTCGAGGACTGTGTGAACGGCGTGGGCGTGGACGTCAACACGGCGTCCGCGCCGCTGCTCGCCCGTGTGTCCGGCATCACCTCCGGGCTCGCCGAGAACATCGTCGCCCACCGGGACTCGAACGGGCCGTTCACCTCGCGGACCGAGCTGAAGAAGGTGTCGCGGCTCGGGCCCAAGGCGTACGAGCAGTGCGCGGGCTTCCTGCGGATCCGCGGCGGCACCGACCCGCTGGACGCCTCGAGCGTGCACCCCGAGGCGTACCCGGTGGTGCGCCGGATGGTGAAGACCGCCGGGCAGGAGGTGGCCGGCCTGATCGGCAACACCTCCGTGCTGCGGTCGCTGCGGCCGTCGGAGTTCGTGGACGAGACGTTCGGTCTGCCGACGGTCACGGACATCCTGAGGGAGCTGGAGAAGCCTGGGCGCGATCCGCGACCCGCGTTCAGGACGGCCACCTTCAAGGAGGGCGTGGAGAAGATCTCCGACCTGTCCTCCGGGATGGTCCTGGAGGGTGTCGTGACGAATGTCGCGGCCTTCGGGGCGTTCGTGGACGTCGGCGTGCATCAGGACGGGCTGGTGCACGTGTCCGCGATGTCGAAGACGTTCGTGAAGGATCCGCGGGACGTGGTGAAGCCCGGGGACATCGTCAAGGTGAAGGTGCTGGACGTCGACATTCCGCGGAAGCGGATCTCGCTGACGTTGCGGCTGGACGACGAGGCCGCTCCGCAGGGTGCGCAGGGAGAGCAGAAGCGGGAGCGCGGGGGCAAGCCGCCGAGGCAGCGGCAGCAGCGGCAGACCTCCGGCGGTGGCGGCGGCAAGGGGCGGTCGTCGGCGGCGCCTGCTCCGTCCAACGGCGCGATGGCCGACGCGTTGCGGCGGGCCGGGTTGGCGTAGGCGACCGGCGACGCCGTAGCCGGGAGTGGGTGGGGGGGGGGGGGGGGGGGGGGGGGGGGGGGGGGGGGGGGGGGGGGCTGTCGGGGGGGGGGGGGGGGGGGGGGGGGAGGGGGGGGGGTGCGTAC
>NZ_JBVJVN010000029.1:0-78771 GCF_055603605.1 Streptomyces sp. NPDC037271 | reverse complement strand
CGGGGTGTTCTGGTTGGACCCAGACACCCGCACCGGGGGGGGGGGGGGGGGGGTCCCCCCCCCCCCCCCCCCCCCCCCCCCCCCCCCCCACGCGTCCCCGTGAAGGAGCGGGGCAGCGGCCCGCGCCTACGTGCGTTCCACGACCTTGCCGTCCGTCACCTCGAGGCGGCGGGTCACCCTCACCGCGTCCAGCATGCGGCGGTCGTGGGTGATGAGCAGGAGCGTGCCCTGATACGCGTCCAGGGCCGACTCCAGTTGTTCGATGGCCGGCAGGTCGAGGTGGTTGGTCGGTTCGTCCAGAACCAGGAGGTTGACGCCCGATCCCTGGAGGAGGGCCAGGGCCGCCCTCGTGCGTTCGCCCGGGGAGAGGGTCGACGCCGGGCGCACGACGTGGTCCGCCTTGAGGGCGAACTTGGCCAGGAGGGTGCGGATGTCGGCCGGTTCGGTGTCGGGGGTCGCCGTTCGGAAGGCGTCGAGCAGGGACTCGGGGCCGTAGAACAGCTTGCGGGCCTGGTCGACCTCGCCGAGCAGGACGCCGGAGCCGAGCGCCGCGTGTCCGGCGTCGAGCGGGACGCGGCCCAGGAGGGCGGCGAGCAGTGTGGACTTGCCCGCGCCGTTCGCTCCCGTCACCGCCACCCGGTCCGCCCAGTCGATCTGCAGGGAGACCGGCCCGAGGACGAAGTCGCCGCGTCGGACCTCGGCGTCGCGGAGGGTGGCGACCACCGCGCCCGAGCGCGGCGCCGACGCGATCTCCATGCGCAGGTCCCACTCCTTGCGCGGCTCCTCGACGACGTCCAGGCGTTCGATCATGCGCTGCGTCTGGCGGGCCTTGGCGGCCTGCTTCTCGCTGGCCTCGCTGCGGAACTTGCGGCCGACCTTGTCGTTGTCGTTGCCCGCCTTGCGCCGGGCGTTCTTGACGCCCTTGTCCATCCAGGTGCGCTGCATCTGCGCCCGGTCCTGGAGCGACGCCCGCTTGTCGGCGTACTCGTCGTACTCGTCGCGGGCGTGCCGGCGGGCCACCTCGCGCTCCTCCAGGTAGGCCTCGTAGCCGCCGCCGTAGAGGTTGATCTGCCGCTGGGCGAGGTCGAGTTCGAGGACCTTGGTGACGGTGCGGGTGAGGAACTCGCGGTCGTGGCTGACGACGACGGTGCCCGCGCGCAGGCCGGTCACGAAGCGTTCGAGGCGCTCCAGGCCGTCCAGGTCGAGGTCGTTGGTCGGCTCGTCGAGCAGGAAGACGTCGTAGCGGGAGAGGAGGAGGGAGGCGAGGCCGGCCCGTGCGGCCTGCCCGCCGGACAGGGACGTCATCGGCTGGTCGAGGCCGACGGTCAGGCCGAGCGCGTCGGCGGTCTCCGCGGCGCGGTCGTCGAGGTCGGCGCCGCCCAGCGCGAGCCAGCGCTCCAGGCTGGTCGCGTAGGCGTCGTCGGCGCCCGGTGCGCCGTCGACCAGGGCCTGGGTGGCCTCGTCCATGGTGCGCTGGGCCTCGGTGACGCCGGTACGGCGGGCCAGGAAGTCCCGGACGGTCTCGCCGGGCCGGCGCTCCGGCTCCTGCGGGAGGTGGCCGACGGCGGCCGCGGGCGGGGACAGGCGCAGCTCGCCCTGTTCCGGGGTGATCAGTCCGGCGAGCATCCGCAGGAGGGTGGACTTGCCCGCGCCGTTGGCTCCGACGAGTCCGATCACGTCGCCGGGCGCGACGACGAGGTCGAGCCCGGTGAACAGGGAGCGGTCGCCGTGGCCGGCGGCGAGGTTCTTGGCGACGAGGGTGGCAGTCATCAGACCGTCGATCCTAACGGCGGTCCGCGGCCCGCTCAGCCGGGTTTCCCGTGCGTCACCGCGGCCACCAGCACGCTTCCGGGGGCCCGTGCCACCACGAAGGACTCCCCCTTCACCGCCCGGGCGTCCAGGCCGACGCGGTGGCCGCCCGCTTCGAGTACGCCGTCGAAGACCTCATGGGTGCGGGTGCGGTGCAGGCGGTCCAGACGGTAGGCGGTGAGCCGTACCCGGCAGGGCGAGGTGACCTCGACGTCCGCGGCGGCGCCGGTCGCCGTCAGGCGGGTCAGCCGGCGCCGCTCGGCCGGGCCGGGGTCCAGGGCGTGTTCGATCTGGGCGACGAGCAGCGGGACGATCGGGGCGAGGCCGTCGACGTGGGCCACGTCCACCCCGGCGTCGGCGAAGGCGCGGACTGCGGCCGCCCGCGCCGCCTCGGGGACCGCGCGGCCGAAGACGACGGCGCCGTAGGCCCGCAGTTCGTCGGCCGGTACGTCACCGGCGTCAGCGGTGATGTCGGCGCCGATCCCGATGGTGCGCAGCGCGGCGGCGAGCTTGGCGAGCAGGGCGACGCGGGCGCCGATCAGCAGGACCCGGCGTCGGATGTGCGCGGAGCCGTCGAGCAGGGCGGCGAGGGCCGCGCGGTACTCGGCGCCGGGGAAGCGGTACGGGCCGATGCCGTGGTAGCCGTTGAACTCCAGGTCGGCGTGTTCGCCGGTCTGCCAGGCGAAGTCCCGCCAGACGAAGTCGTCGCCGTCCCGCAGGATCACGGCGGTCACCGCGCCGCAGGCCAGGTCCTCGCACTCGGGGCAGCCGTAGATGACGTACCGGCCTTCGGGCAGGGGGGCGTCGCTCTCCAGGAGCAGGCTGCGGACCTGCGCGGTGAAGATCGCGGGCGGCACGTCGGAGGCGAGCGGGGAGACGGCGTCCAGGTCGGAGAGGCGGAACAGCAGGGGACGTCCGTCGACGATGAAGTCCACGAAGTCGCGGTGGACCTGGTAGTCGCCGTCGGCGAGGACACCACCGGCGCGCATCGCCGGGGCCAGACCGAAGGTCGCGTACTCGGCAGCCATGCGGTGAGTATTCCCGGGGCGGGACCGCTTCGAGCACGGCATGGGGCATTCGCTAACGTCCCGGTGTGGGAACCGAACTGGATGACGAAATCGTCGTGGTCGGCGGCGGTGTGATCGGGCTGACGACGGCCGTCGTTCTCGCCGAGCGCGGCAGGCGGGTGCGGCTGTGGACGCGGGAGCCCGTCGAGCGGACCACCTCGGCGGTCGCGGGTGCGCTGTGGTGGCCGTACCGCATCGAGCCGGTCGCGGCGGCGCGCGCGTGGGCGCTGCGCTCCCTGGACGTGTACGAGGAGATGGCGGCGCGGCCCGGGGAGAGCGGCGTACGCATGGTCGAAGGGGTGCTGGGCGAGACCGGCCTGGACGAGGTGGACGCGTGGGCGGCCGCCCGGCTGCCGGGCTTGCGTGCGGCGACCCCGGAGGAGTACGGCGGGGCGGGGCTGTGGGCACGGCTGCCGCTCATCGACATGTCGACCCACCTGCCGTGGCTGCGGGAGCGGTTGGTGTCCGCGGGCGGCGTGGTGGAGACGCGGGCGGTGGCCGCTCCGGCCGAGGCCGACGCGCCGGTCGTGGTCAACTGCACCGGGCTGGGCGCCCGGGAGCTGGTCCCGGACCCGTCCGTGCGTCCGGTGCGCGGGCAACTGGTCGTCGTGGAGAACCCGGGCATCCGGACCTGGATGGTCTCCACCGATCCCGTCTCCGGGGAGATGGCGTACTTCTTCCCGCAGCCCGGCCGGCTGGTCCTGGGCGGTACGGCCGAGGAGGACGCCTGGTCGGCCGAGCCGGACCCGGCGGTCGCGGAGGCGATCGTACGGCGGTGCGCGGCGCTGCGGCCCGAGATCGCCGGGGCGAGGGTGCTCGGGCACCTGGTGGGCCTGCGGCCCGCGCGGGACGCCGTACGGCTGGAGCGCGAGGCGCTGCCGGACGGGCGGCTGCTGGTGCACAACTACGGCCACGGCGGCGCGGGCGTCACCGTGGCCTGGGGCTGCGCGCGGGAGGCGGCCGGCCTCGCCTGCCGCTGATCCGCGCCCGGGGACCGGAGGGGCAGGCACGCAGCCTGCGTGCCGTCCCCTCCGGTCCCCCGCCGGCCGATCGCCTCGGCGGCGGTCAGTGGTGCTTGCCGATCGGATCGCCCTCCACGTCCGTGCCGGGGCCCGGGCCGATGCGGATCTCGAAGTCGCCCTCGTACCGCTTGTGACCCTCGATGACGGCCAGCTCGACGGCTTCGGAGGCCATCTCACCGCGCACCATGAGCGGGTCGCGGCGCAGGTCGCGCATGAGGGCGACGCACATGAGGATCATCACGATGACGAAGGGCGCCGCCGCGAGGATCGTGAGGTTCTGCAGACCGGTGAGCGCGTCGCCCTCGCCGCTGCCGACCAGGAGCATGATGGCGGCGACCGCGCCGGTCACCACACCCCAGAACACCACGACCCAGCGGCTGGGTTCGAGGGCGCCCTTCTGCGAGAGGGTGCCCATCACGATGGAGGCCGCGTCGGCGCCCGAGACGAAGAAGATGCCGACGAGGACCATCACCAGCAGGCTGGTGACGGTGGCGATGGGGTACTCCTGCAGCACGGCGAAGAGCCGGCCCTCCGGGGTCGTCTCGTCGCCGAGCCGGTTCTGCTCCTGAAGCCTCATCGCCGAGCCGCCGAAGATCGCGAACCAGACCAGGCTGACCGTGCTGGGGACGAGGATGACGCCGCCGATGAACTGGCGGATGGTCCGGCCCCGGCTGATGCGGGCGATGAACATGCCGACGAAGGGCGTCCAGGAGATCCACCACGCCCAGTAGAAGACCGTCCAGCTGCCCAGCCAGTCGGCGACGCCCTCGCCGCCGCTGATCTCGGTGCGGCCGGCCATCTCGGGCAGGTCGCCGAGGTAGGCGAAGACCGAGGTCGGCAGCAGGTCGAGGATGAGGATGGTCGGGCCCGCCGCGAACACGAACACGACGAGCAGCAGGGCCAGCACCATGTTGGTGTTGGACAGCCACTGGATGCCCTTCTCGACGCCGGAGACCGCGGAGGCCACGAACGCCACGGTCAGCACCGCGATGATGCCGACCAGCAGGCCGGTGCTGACCTTGTCCATCCAGTCGAGCTTCTCGACACCGGAGCCGATCTGCAGCGCGCCGAGGCCGAGCGAGGCCGCGGAGCCGAAGACCGTCGCGATGATGGCCAGGATGTCGATGACCCGGCCGCTGACCCCGTTGGCGTGCTTCTCGCCGATGAGCGGCGTGAACACGGCGCTGATGGTCTGACGGCGGCGCCTGCGGAACGTGCTGTAGGCGATGCCGAGGCCGACCACCGCGTAGATCGCCCACGGGTGGAGTGTCCAGTGGAACAGGGTGGTGGCCATGGCCGTCGCCATGCGGTCGCCGGAGTCGGCGGGGCTGGAGCCCGGCGGGGCGGCCGTGTAGTGCGCCAGCGGCTCGCTCACGCCCCAGAACATCAGGCCGATGCCCATGCCCGCGCTGAACATCATGGCGACCCAGGACACCGTGCGGAACTCGGGTTTCTCCCCCTCGGCGCCGAGGTGGATGCGGCCGTAGCGGCTGGCCGCGAGCCAGAGCGCGAAGACGACGAAGCCGGAGGCGGCCAGCACGAACGCCCAGCCGCCGTTGTGCATCAGGCCGCTGAGCATGGTGCCGGAGGCGTCCTGCAGCGAGTCGGTGCCGGCGGCGCCCCAGATGACGAAGGCGAGGGTCAGGACAGCCGTGACGCCGAAGACGACGCGGTCGGTCCGGGGTTTGTGCTCCCGCCCCGGCAGGCCCGCTTCCGAACCCGGCAGCGTGCCTCTTTCGTGGTGTTCCTTGTCGCTCGGTCGGTCCTGCGTCACAGGCGGCACCTTTCAAGTCGGTGAGGCTGAAAACAATCCTCCGTTACGCCCTTACCACGTGCGACGCAGAACTCACCTCATCAGCAGTGGGTGTCGGGTTCACCCACCGTCAAGCGGTACGTCGCTCGCTCGTCCAGGAGCAGCGGCACCAGGGCGCGCAGCGGCTGGCGCAGCGGTACGTAGGCGCCCTTCTCCCCGTCCTGCCGCGCACGTACACCATGGAGGGCCAGTTCGTCCTTCAGGTCCGTGTACTGGGCGGGGGTGAGCCGGTAGCCGCAGGGCGGGTCCTTGATCACCTCGGTGGGCTCGGGCGGGTCGTTGTCCGCGCCGCCGAGGTACACGGCCCCGGAGTCGGCCGGGCCGGACCGGCGGGCGGCCGCGGTGGCCGCCTCGACGCGTCCGCGCCGCTGGTCGGCGTAGCGGAACATGCCGTCCAGGGCCGCGAGCTGGGACTTCACCCGGCGCCGGTTGTTCAGGGCCTCGTCCTCGCGCTCGGCGTCGGTGAGCGCGTCGACGCGGCTCTCGATGAGCAGGCCGACCGAGTGCTTCACGCCGGACATGTTCCGCAGGATGCGTTCCTGGCCGTCGCCCGCGGTCTGCTTGACCGGGTCGCCGGTGACGGGGTCGGTCCAGATGCCGTAGGTGCCGGTCGAGTGGCCGGCCTGCTCGGCGGCGGGGCGGACGTACGTGCCGGACAGGGCGCGGGCCTCGTCGTGGACCCGGGTGTGGGTGTTGAGGTTGCGGGGCCAGAGGTCGAAGAGGTCCTTGTCGTAGTACGGGGGTGTGGCGCCGTACTCGTGCAGGTCGTAGAGGACGTCGGGGCGCTGGTCGCGGACGACGGCGGCGAGGGCGCGGGCCTCGGCCGTCTTCAGGGCGAGGTGGTCGCGGTTGACGTCCACGCCGTCGCCGTTGCCGCGGGTGTCGGCGGCCCGGCCGTCGGGGTTGGCGGTGGGCACGACCAGCACGGTGGTGCGGTCCAGGAAGCGCCGGGTCCGCCGGTCCGTCGCGTAGGCCAGGTCGCGCACGGTGGACAGGCAGGCCTCGCGGCCGGAGGGCTCGTCGCCGTGCTGGCTGCACACGAGGAGCACCTTGTTCGGGGCGGCGGGCCTGCCGATCGTCACCAGTTGGAGGGGGCGGTTCTGCTTCGTGGTGCCGATGCGGTCGACGGCGACGCGGTCGCTCGCCCGGTCGGCGGCGGCCAGCAGCGCCTGCTCCTCGGGCTGGCTGGTCCAGCGGGCGCCGTGCGTCTTCTCGAAGCCGGTGCGGGGCGGGTGGTGTGCGGGGCCGGCGGCCTGGGCCGGTGCGGTGAGGAGGGACGCGGCGAGGGCCGCGGTGGCCGCCGCGGTGGTTACGGTGAGGGTGCGCAGGCGGTTCATCGGCCTCCCTTCGGGACGCGGTGGGTCGTGTGCGGCGCGGTCACGCCGTCGAGGGGCGCGGGTGCGGGAGCGGCGGTCGCGGTACCGGCGGTGGCCTCGGCGAACGCGGCGGTGCCGCCGACGAACGGTACGCGTGCCGACGTGCGGGAGAGGTCCACGGTGAGTGTCGGCGTGTCGGCGGGAGGGTCGATGAGGTCCTTGTCGGTGCCCCCGACGATGAGCGCGAGCCGGTGGCCGGCCGGGACGACGTGGTCGGTGGCGGCCAGGTCGAGGGTGATGGTGTACGCCTTGCCCGGGGTGAGCGGGCGGCCCCGCCACTTGGACGCGTGGTTGCCGAGGTCGGCCCAGCCGCGGCTGACGACCGTGTAGTCCACGTCGGTGGTCTTCGCCGCCGTCTCCCGGTAGCACGAGCTGTCGCCCGGGGTGCTCGGGCCCCAGCAGGTGCGGTCGGTGAGGGTGGTGATGCCCTCGCCGGGGTCGGCGTAGTCGCGGATGGTGTCGGGGCCGAGGTCGACGAGGACGGCGGAGAGGTGGGCCGTCGGGGTGCTGGACCGGGCGGTGACGGTGACCTCGGAGGCGCCGGACAGGCGCAGGTCGCGGGTGAGCGGGCCGGTGACGAAACCGGCCTTGCCCGAAGTGGGCTCGTCGATGTGCGCGGCCCAGTCGGTCTCGTTCAGCGCGGGGTCGTCGGTGAAGGTCTCGGTGCCGTGGTCCCGGCGCAGTCCGAGCGTGCCGACGCCCGGTCGCTCGCCGTCGGCGGGGCGCAGGGTCGTGGTGGCGGTGGAACGCGGCGGCCAGGTCCTCGACGTCTCCCACTGGTCGGGCCCGCGTTCGATGTCGGCCATGGGCTCGCGGTCGATGCCGTTGTCGTAGCCGAGCAGTTCGTGGTCGAACCAGCGGTGCAGGGTGTCGACCCACTCGGCGCGGCGGAAGTCGAAGGGGTCGACGTGGCCGGTCCGGGAGAGCCATATCTTGCGGTCGACGCCGTTCTTCGCGAGGGCGTTCCACCACGGGCCGACGTGCTGCATGCGGACGTTGAGGTCCTGCATGCCGTGGACGAGGAAGACGCTCGCCTTCACCTTGCTCGCGGCCTTCACGTAGTCGCGCTCGGTCCACGGCTTCGTCCAGTCGCCGGTGCGCGGGGCACCGTCGACGAGCCTCTGCTGGACGGCGTCGCACTTCGCGCGCGCGTCGGGGCTGTTGACGTAGTCGGACAGCCATTCCGGGCCGGAGTCGTACAGCGGGGCGCCCTGGCTGAAGTAGTAGTCGTACCAGGAGGAGATGGCGGCGATCGGGACGATGGTCTCCAGGCCCTCGACGCCGGTGGCGGCGACACCGTTCGCCACGGTGCCGTCCCAGCTCTTGCCGATCATGCCCGTCCTGCCGTTGGTCCAGCCAGCCTGGGCGCGCTCGCCGCCGGTGCGGCTGGTGTACGCCTTCCCGCGCCCGTTCAGCCAGTCGACGACGGCCTTCGCGGACCGGACGTCGGAGCGTCCGCCGACGTCGACACAGCCGTCGGAGCGGTTGGTGCCGGCCAGGTCGACGCCGACGAAGGCGTAGCCGCGGGGCACGAAGTAGTTGTCGTAGTACAGCGGCATCCCGTCGACGTCGCCGTCGGCGTCGTACGTCTTCTTCTGGCCCTCGTTGCCGCGCCCGCAGCAGGAGTAGTACGGGCTGGCGTCCATGATGACGGGGACCTTCCGGCCCTGCCGCGCGGGTTCGCGGGGGCGGACGATGTCGACGGCGACGCGGTCGTCCTCGCCGTCGCCGTCCCCGTCGTGGCCGGTGTCCACCCAGACGGCCTCGCGGATGGCGTCCTCGTAGGAGTGGACCGGTTCGCTCTGTCGCGGGGTTGCGGGGTGCGCCGCCGCGGCGGGTGTGAGGAAGGTTGCCATGAGAGCGGCCGTGGCCGCCGTCGCGAGCGGTCTCCAGATCGTGAAGCGCGTGCGTATCGGCATGCGCGGGACGGTACATCGGTCGACTCCCGCGCAGAAGAGGGCGTCGGGTGTCTCCTCGAGCCGGGTGTCGCGACACGGCCGAATGGCAAACGTGTGACAGGGCGGCCGTGGACACGACTGCACGCACAAGGGACGAATAGGCTCCGAACAGACCTCGTGCCCCGACGACTTGGAGCTTTCGTGCACCGCAGCATCATCGTGCCGGGCGCGCTGGGCGCCGCTTCCCTCATGCTGGCGATCCCGGCGTCGGCGGCGGCCCCCGCCCCCGGCGCTCCGGGTATCGGCGACCCCTACTACCCGGCGTACGGCAACGGCGGATACGACGTCTCCCACTACGACCTGCGCCTGAGGTACCGGCCCGCCACGGACCGGCTGGAGGGGACGGCGACGATCCTGGCCCGCACCACCCAGGACCTGTCGCGGTTCAATCTGGACTTCCTGCTCGACGTCGGCGAGGTTCGCGTGAACGGTGCCGAGGCGTCCTTCGCGGCCTCGGGCGAGCACGAGCTGGAGATCACCCCGAAGAGCCCGCTGGCCAAGGGCACACCCGTCACCGTCGTCGTCCGCTACAGCGGCGTGCCGTCCTCTAAGAAGGCGTACGGCTTCACCAGTTGGCACCGCACCCCGGACGGAGGCGTCGGCGCGAGCGAGCCGGAGGCGGCCTGGTGGTGGTTCCCCAGCAACGACCACCCGCTCGACAAGGCCACCTACGACGTGTCGGTGCAGGTTCCGGACGGCACCCAGGCCGTCTCCAACGGCACGCTCCGGTCGACGAGTTCACGGCTGGGCTGGACCCGGTTCAACTGGCGCTCCGACACACCGCAGGCCACGTATCTGGCCACGCTGGCGGTCGGCCGGTTCGACCTCACCACCGGCACGACCGGGGGCGGCATCCCGGTCGTCAACGCCTACAGCAAGGACCTGGGCGCGAACGACGGCGCGGCGCGGGCCAGCGTGGAACGGACCGGGGAGGTCGCCGACTGGCTGGCCGGGTACTTCGGGCCCTACCCGTTCGACGCGCTCGGCGGATACGTGCCGAACACGGACACCGGGTACGCGCTGGAGACGCAGACCCGTCCGTTCTACAGCCCCCGGCAGTTCGCGATCGGGTCGAACGTGTCCGTCGTCGTGCACGAGCTGGCCCACCAGTGGTACGGCGACCTGGTCTCCGTGCGCGGCTGGAAGGACATCTGGCTCAACGAGGGCTTCGCGCGGTACGCCCAGTGGCTGTGGTCCGAACACGAGGGCGAGAGCACGGCGCAGGAGCTGGCCGACTACACGTACGCCTCCCGCCCGGCCGACGACCCGTTCTGGACGGTGAAGCCCGGCGATCCGGGGCCGGACAACCAGTTCGACATCGCGGTCTACGACCGGGGCGCGCTGGCCGTGCACGCGCTGCGCGACGAGGTCGGGGACGAGGACTTCTTCGCGATCCTCAAGGGATGGCCCGCGCGGTACGCCCACGGCAACGCCTCCGTCACCGACTTCCGGCGGTACGCCGAGGAGGTCTCCGGCAAGCCGCTGGCCGCGCTGTTCGACACCTGGCTGTTCCAGCCGTCGAAACCCGACGCTCCGGCGGCGCGCGCGGCGTCCCTCGCGAAGGCGTCGGACGCGCCCGTGCGCCCACGGTCGTGGCGGAAGATCGCCGCGACGAACGACGTGCACGAGCACTGAGCGCTGGCCACTGGGCCGGCAGGTCTCAGGCGGCGTCGCCGTGGTCGTAGACCGTCACGGGGACGCCGCGCCGGGCCAGGCGCCCGGTGATGAGCGGTTCGACTCGGGACCATTTGCCGCCGGCCAGGCCGCAGCCTATGCGGGGCATGTGCACGGACGCCTGGAGCTCGGCCGCCCTGTCGGCGAGGCGGCCGAGTGCCGTGTCGATCGCCTCGTAGCGCACGGGGACGCCCTTGCTGCCGGTCCTCATGCCGCGCTGGCCGATCATGTTGGCCACCCACACGTACGGCTCGACCTGGACGAGCTGGACCGCGCCCAGCCCGAAGTCGTTGGAGGCGCGGTCGCGGTGCCAGGCGCGGTAGGCCGCCTCGGGTTCCGGCCAGCGGCGTGACACGGCCAGGACGAAGCCCTTGCCCCAGCCGCCGAGGTCGTTGCAGACGTGGGCGATTATCTTGACGCCCTTGACCGACGGGACGGTGGCGTCACCCCGGACATACCTGATCTCCGACATGACGCCACAGTAGAGGCCACCACTGACAGTGGCCGCGGCCCGCGGCACCCCTGTCCTATGGGGTGAGGCTGCCCAGCTCCTGGTCGGCGTTCCGCGCCACCCGGCGGCGCACGCCGAACCAGCCGGCGACCAGCATGACGGCGAGCACGGGAATGAGCAGGAGGGTCTTGCGGCCGACCTCGGGGTCGTTCCACATCATGCCGAGGCACGCCAGCAGGAAGACGATCGTGGCGATCTCCGTGACCGGGCTGCCGGGCAGGCGGAAGTGCGGCCGGGCGACCAGGCCCGCGCGCGCCCGGCGCACGAAGACCAGGTGGCAGACCATGATGATCACCCAGGTGCTGATGATGCCCAGGGAGGCGACGTTCAGCACGATCTCGAAGGCCTTGCTCGGCACCAGGTAGTTCAGGCCGACGCCGAGGACGCAGACCCCGCAGGTCAGCAGGATGCCGCCGTAGGGCACCTGGCTGCGGCTCATCACGCTGGTGAACCTGGGCGCGGAGCCCGCCATCGCCATGGAGCGCAGGATGCGGCCGGTGGAGTACAGGCCGGAGTTCAGGGACGACATCGCGGCGGTGAGGACCACGAGGTTCATCACGTCACCGGCCGCCGGGACACCGATCCTCGACAGGACGGTGACGAACGGGCTCTCGTCGCCGGAGTAGAGCGAGCCGGGCAGCAGCAGGGCCAGCAGGACGACCGAGCCGACGTAGAACAGGGCGACACGCCACATGATCGAGTTCACCGCGCGCGGAACGACCTTCTCCGGCTCGGCGGTCTCACCCGCGGCGACACCGACCAGTTCGAGGGCCGCGTACGCGAAGATCACGCCCTGCATCACCAGGACGACGGGCATCACGCCGTGCGGGAAGACGCCCCCGTTGTCCGTGATGACGCTCACGCCCGGGGTCTGGCCGCCCACGTCGTGCTGGGTGGCCAGCAGGAAGATGCCGATCAGCATGAAGCCGACGAGGGTGGCGACCTTGATGATCGCGAACCAGAACTCCATCTCGCCGAAGATCTTCACCGAGATGAGGTTCACCGCCAGGACCACCGCGAGGGCGATCAGCGCGAGCACCCATTGGGGGATGCTCGTGAACATGCTCCAGTAGTGCGTGTACAGCGCGATCGCGGTGATGTCGGCGATACCGGTCGTCGACCAGTTCAGGAAGTACATCCAGCCGGCGACGTAGGCGCCCTTCTCGCCGAGGAACTCGCGCGCGTACGACACGAAGGATCCGGAGGAGGGGCGGTAGAGCACCAGCTCACCGAGTGCCCGGACCACGAAGAAGGCGAAGACGCCGCAGACGAGGTAGGCGATCGCGAGCGCCGGGCCCGCGTCGCGCAGGCGTCCGCCGGCGCCGAGGAAGAGGCCGGTGCCTATCGCGCCGCCGATGGCGATCATGTTGACGTGGCGGGCCTTGAGGCCCTTGCTGTAACCGGCGTCGCCCGCGTCCGCGGGGATGGTCCCGGTCGCCTGGGGGTGGGCGGCGACCTGTGCCGTGTCGACGGCGTCCTTGCTCACGGGTGGTTCCACTCTCTGGGGCCTCGGGCGGGGTACGCCCGAGTCGTCCGTACCTGTGTCTCGGGCCCGCACCACCCATTGACGGCACAGACCGAGACAGCACCTTCCCACGACTCTGCGTGGGCATGCGGTGGCTCATGTCACACAGCGTGACTTGTCACAGGATCCGTCAGCCGTCTCCACATGGTGCACAAGAGGTGTCACAGCATTGGTGGGACAGCGATACTGCTGCTCATGACGACGACCGACACCGAGGAGCCGGCCCTCACGATCGACGAGCTGGCCGCGCGGGCCGGCGTCACGGTGCGCACGGTCCGCTTCTACGGCACCAGGGGGCTGCTGCCGCCGCCGGCGATCGGCCCGCGCCGGGTGGGGCGCTACGGCGGGGAGCATCTGGCCCGGCTGGCGCTGATCGAGGAGTTGCAGCACCAGGGCATGACGCTGGCCGCGATCGAGCGGTATCTGCAGCAGTTGCCGCCGGACCTGAGTCCCCACGACCTCGCGCTGCAGCGCGCGGTGGTGGCCTCCTGGGCTCCGGAGACGGTGGAGAGCGTCACGCGCGAGGAGCTGGACCGGCGGGCGGGCCGGCCGCTGACGGACGACGAGGTGGACCGGCTCACCGCGATGGACGTCGTCGCACGGGACGGTGACGCCTACCGGCTCGACGCCGGGCTGCTCCGGCTCGGCGTCGAGCTGCTCGACATGCCCTTCTCCCCCGAGACGCTCCTCGCCGCCCGTACGGCCCTCCTCGAGCACTCCCGCGCCGCCGCGCGCGACCTGTCGCGGCTGCTGCGCGACGCGGTCGCCGAACGCGACGCGCGGGACGCGCGGTCCCTGTCCGCGCACATGCACCCGCTCGTGGTCCGGGCGCTGCTGACCACGTTCCAGCGGTCGCTGCGGGCGGAGCTGCGGGAGTGGCTGGACAACGACACCGACGACGGCGCCGGCGAGCACGCGGGCGGGTGACGCGGCGGCTCAACGGGCGTCGGTGAAGACCTCCCCCTTGTCCGCCTTCTCCACCAGCAGCGCGGGCGGCGCGAAGCGTTCGCCGTAGCGGTCGGCGAGCTCGCGGGCGCGTGCCACGAAGCCGGGCAGGCCGGCACCTGCCCCGGCGTAGTCGCCGTAGCCGTTGATGTACTGGAGGACGCCGCCGGTCCAGCCGGGGAAGCCGATGCCGAAGACCGAGCCGATGTTGGCGTCGGCGACGGAGGTCAGCACGCCCTCCTCCAGGAGCCTGACCGTGTCGAGCGCCTCCGCGAAGAGCATGCGTTCCCGCATGTCCTCGAAGGGGATCTCGTACCCGGGCTTGGTGAAGTGCTCCCGCAGACCCGGCCACAGTCCTGCCCGCTTGCCGTCGTCCCCGTACTCGTAGAACCCGGCGCCACCGCTGCGCCCGGGACGTCCGAACTCGTCCACCATGCGGTCGATGACGGCCTCGGCCGGGTGCGCGGTCCAGGTACCGCCCGCCTCCTCCACGGCCCGCCTGGTCTCCTCGCGGATCTTCCGGGGCAGCGTGAGGGTCAGCTCGTCCATCAGGGCGAGCACCTTGGCCGGGTAACCCGCCTGCGCCGCCGCCTGCTCGACGGAGGCGGGCTCGATGCCCTCACCGACCATCGCCACGCCCTCGTTCATGAAATGGCCGATGACCCGGGAGGTGAAGAAACCACGCGAGTCGTTGACCACGATCGGCGTCTTCCTGATCTGCCGCACCAGGTCGAAGGCGCGAGCCAGCGCCTCGTCACCCGTCCGCGCTCCCTTGATGATCTCGACGAGCGGCATCCTGTCGACCGGCGAGAAGAAGTGCAGCCCGATGAAGTCGGCCTGCCGCTCGACGCCCTCGGCCAGCGCCGTGATGGGAAGCGTGGAGGTGTTGGAACACAGCAGCGCGTCGGGGGCGACGACGTCCTGGACCTCCTGGAACACCTTGTGCTTGAGCGAGGTGTCCTCGAAGACGGCCTCGATCACCGCGTCGCAGCCCGCCAGGTCGGCGGCCTCGGCGGTCGGCGTGATCCGTGCCAGCAGTGCGTCGGCTTTCTCCCGGCTCGTACGGCCCTTGGCGACCGCCTTGGCACACAGCTTCTCGGAGTAGCCCTTGCCCTTGACGGCCGCTTCCAGGGCGACGTCCTTCAGGACGACGTCGATGCCCGCGCGGGCACACGCGTAGGCGATGCCCGCGCCCATCATGCCGGCGCCGAGGACGGCCACCTTCGTGACCTTGCGGGGCTCGACGCCCTTCGGACGACTGGCACCGGAGTTGACCGCCTGGAGATCGAAGAAGAACGCCTGGATCATGTTCTTCGAGGTCTGCCCGGCGGCCAGCTCGACGAAGTACCGGGCCTCGATGACCTGGGCGGTCTCGAAGTCGACCTGGGAGCCCTCGACGGCGGCGGCCATGATGTTGCGCGGGGCCGGGTAGGGGGCGCCGTTCGTCTGCTTGCGCAGGTTGGCGGGGAAGGCGGGCAGGTTGGCCGCGAACTTGGGGTGGGCGGGGGTGCCGCCGGGGATGCGGTAGCCGGGCCGGTCCCAGGGCTGGGCGGACTCCGGGTTGGCGTCGATGAAGGCGCGGGCCTTGGCGAGCATGTCCTCGCGGGTGTCGGCGATCTCGTCGACCAGGCCGTTCTCCCGGGCGCGGCGCGGGTTGTACTGGGTGCCCTGGAGGAGGACCTTCAGGAGCGCGTCGGTGATGCCGAGCATCCGGACGGTGCGGACGACGCCGCCGCCTCCGGGGAGCAGGCCGAGGGTGACCTCGGGGCAGCCGATCTTGGAGCCGGGGGCGTCGAGGGCGACACGGTGGTGGCAGGCGAGGGCGATCTCGTAGCCTCCGCCGAGCGCGGCGCCGTTCATGGCGGCGACGACAGGCTTGCCGAGGGTCTCGATGCGGCGCAGGTTCCGCTTGATCGCCATGCCGCCGTCGAAGAGGTCCTGGGCGGTCTCCGGGGTGACGCGGATCAGGTCGCGCAGGTCGCCGCCGGCGAAGAAGGTCTTCTTGGCGGAGGTGACGATGACGCCGCGGACCGAGTCCTTCTCGGCCTCCAGGCGGTCGGTGATCACCGCGAGGGATTCGCGGAACGCCCGGTTCATGGTGTTCGCGGACTGGTCTGGGTCGTCGAGGACGAGGGTGACGATCCCGGTGTCGTCCTGTTCCCAGCGGATGGTGGTGCTCTCGGTCGTCATGACAGGGGTCTCCAGTGGGGTCTTCGGTGGCCGTGGTGCCGCTTCCGCAGGGATCAGAGGCGCTCGACGATCGTGGCGATGCCCATGCCGCCGCCCACGCACAGGGTGGCGAGGCCGTAGCGCTTGTCCTGGCGCTCCAGTTCGTCGACGAGCGTGCCGAGGATCATCGCGCCGGTGGCGCCGAGGGGGTGGCCGAGCGCGATGGCGCCGCCGTTGACGTTGACCTTGTCCAGGGACAGGCCCATGTCCTTGACGTAGCGCAGGACGACCGCGGCGAACGCCTCGTTGATCTCGACCAGGTCGATGTCGTCGATGGTCAGCCCGGCCTTGGCGAGCGCCTTGCGGGTGGCGGGGGCGGGGCCGGTGAGCATGATGGTGGGCTCGGAGCCGGAGACGGCGGCGGAGACGATCCGGGCGCGCGGGGTGAGGCCGTAGCGGTCGCCGACCTCCTTGGAGCCGATGGCGACCAGGGAGGCGCCGTCGACGATGCCGGAGGAGTTGCCCGCGTGGTGGACGTGGTCGATCTTCTCCACCCAGTGGTACTTCTGCAGCGCCACGGCGTCGAAGCCGCCGAGTTCGCCGATGTCGGCGAAGGACGGCTTGAGCTTCGCGAGGGAGTCGGCGGTGGTGCCGGGGCGCAGGTGCTCGTCGTGGTCGAGGACGGTGAGGCCGGCGCGGTCCTTCACCGGGACGACGGACCGCTCGAAGCGGTTCTCCTTCCAGGCGGTCGCCGCGCGCTCCTGGGAGAGGGCCGCGTACTCGTCGACGTCGCGGCGCGTGAAGCCCTCGAGGGTGGCGATCAGGTCGGCGCCGATGCCCTGGGGGACGAAGTTGGTGGCGAGGTTGGTCATCGGGTCGTTGAACCAGGCGCCGCCGTCCGAGGCCATCGGCACCCGGGACATCGACTCGACGCCGCCCGCGAGGACCAGGTCCTCCCAGCCGGAACGCACCTTGGCCGCGGCCAGGTTGACGGCCTCCAGGCCCGAGGCGCAGAAGCGGTTCTCCTGGACGCCCGCCACGGTGTCCGGCAGCCCGGCCGCGATGGCGGCGATGCGCGCGATGTCGGAGCCCTGGTCGCCGACCGGGCCGACGACGCCGAGCACGATGTCGTCGACGGCGGCCGGGTCCAGGTCCGGGAAGCGGGCGCGGATCTCGTGGATGAGGCCGACGACCAGGTCGACGGGCTTCGTGCCGTGCAGGGCGCCGTTCGCCTTGCCGCGTCCGCGCGGGGTGCGGATCGCGTCGTACACGTACGCTTCGGTGGTCACTGGCAGGCCTTTCACTGAGGGTTTTCGCGGGGCTGTTCAGCTGTTCGTTCGAGGGTTCCTCGGCAGGTTCCAGTCGCGGGCCACTGTCTCCGTGTCGGCACCCGGCAGGGCGGGCCCGGTGCGGACGGCGGTGGGGGTCGCGGAGAAGCGGGGTGCGGGGGCGGGCTGGGTGACGCCGCCGTGGTCGGTGAAGGTGGAGCGGGCGGCCAGGTGCGGGTGGTGCGGGGCCTCGCGGAGCGACAGGACGGGGGCGACGCAGGCGTCGGAGTCCGCGAAGACGGCCGTCCACTCGTCCCGGGTGCGGGACCTGAACCGGGTGGCGATGGCCTCGCGCAGCTCGGCCCAGCGGGCCATGTCGTCGCGGGCGGGCGCCTGGTCGGGGATGCCGAGGAGCTCCATGAACTCGGCGTAGAACCGCTGCTCCAGGGCGCCGACCGCCATGTACCGGCCGTCGGCGGTCTCGTAGGTGCCGTAGAAGGGGCAGCCGCCGTCGAGGAGGTTGGCGCCGCGGCGGTCCTGCCAGCCCCCGGCGGCGAGCATGCCGTGGATCATCGAGGACAGGTGGGCGGTGCCGTCGACGATGGCGGCGTCGACGACCTGGCCGGTGCCGGTCGCGCGGGCGTGGTGCAGGGCGGCGAGGATGCCGACGACCAGGTAGAGGGAGCCGCCCGCGTAGTCGCCGAGGAGGTTGGCGGGGACGGCCGGCGGCGCGTCGGGGTCGCCGATCATGCCGAGGGTGCCGGTGAGCGCGATGTACCCGATGTCGTGGCCGGCGCTCTGGGCGAGGGGGCCGGTCTGGCCCCAGCCGGTCATGCGGCCGTAGACGAGGCGGGGGTTGCGGGCGCGGCAGTGCTCGGGACCGACGCCGAGCCGTTCGGCGACGCCGGGGCGGTAGCCCTCGATCAGGACGTCGGCGCGTTCGGCGAGGTCGAGGACGCGGGCCGGGCCGTCCGCCGACTTCAGGTCGACGATCACCGAACGCTTGTTGCGGTTGGTGACGTCGTGGGCGGGGTCGATCGCGAGGCCGGGTCCGCCGGGACGGTCGACGCGGACGACGTCGGCGCCCAGGTCGGCCAGGAGCATGCCGGCGAAGGGCCCGGGGCCGATACCGGCCAGCTCGACCACGCGCACACCGGTGAGCGGGCCCTCGGGCGGCGTCCGCCCCACCGTCTCCGCTTGCGACATCGAGCCCCCAGCTCTGTGACACAACTGATGTAACACCGATGATGCTAGAAACGTGTTCCACTGGGCACAAGACCCGGGCGAGCAAGCGCTTAGCCAATTATGGGGCAGGCCCCTCTCCGGTCCGGCAGTCCACACGCTAGCCTCAGCCACCGGCAACGGCGCGTGCTGCGGAACCAGGGGCCGCTGGCGGGTGACGAAGGGATGTCATGAGCAGGCTGAAGAGGGCCGACCGGCCGTACGACATCGTGCTCTTCGGAGCGACGGGGTTCGTCGGCGAGCTCACCGCGGAGTACCTCGCCGCGCACGCCCCCGACGGGCTGCGCTGGGCGATCGCCGGCCGCAGCGAGGAGAGGCTGCGGCGGCTGCGGGAGCGGCTGCCCGGCGCGGCGGACGTCGGCGTACTGCGCGCGGACGTGTCCGATCCGGCCTCGCTGCGCGAACTCGCCGAGCGGGCCCGCGTGGTGGCCACGACGGTGGGCCCGTACGTCCGGTACGGCGACGCGCTGGTCGCCGCCTGCGCGGAGACCGGCACGGACTGTCTCGACCTCACCGGCGAACCCGAGTTCGTGGACCTGACGTACGTCCGCCACGACGCACGCGCGCGGGAGACCGGAGCCCGGCTGGTGCACGCCTGCGGCTTCGACTCCGTCCCGCACGACCTCGGCGTGTACTTCACGGTGCGGCAGCTGCCGGAGGGTGTGCCGCTGGCCGTGGACGGCTTCGTGACCGCCGACGCCACCTTCTCGGGCGGTACGTTCGCCTCCGCGCTGGGCCAGTTCGCGCGCGGCCGGCAGCTGCGGGACGCCGCGCGGGAACGCCGGCGGCACGAGCCCCGGCTGGTGGGCCGCCGGGCGGTGACGCCGACGGGCACGCCGCGGTTCGCCGGGGAGGTGGGGGCGTGGGCGCTGCCCCTGCCGACCATCGACGCGCAGATCGTGCGGCGCTCCGCGAAGGCCCTGGACCGGTACGGCCCCGACTTCCGCTACCGCCACTACGCGGCCGTCCGGCACCTGCCCGTCGCGGTGGGCGGGGTGGCTGCCGTGGGCGCGCTGGTGGCGGCGGCTCAGGTACCGCCCGCGCGGCGCTGGCTGTCCGGCCGGCTCAAGCCCGGTGACGGGCCGAGCCCCGAGAAGCGGGCGAAGAGCTGGTTCTCGGTCCGCTTCGTGGGCGAGGGCGGCGGCCGGAAGGTGTTCACCGAGGTCGCGGGCGGTGACCCCGGGTACGACGAGACGGCGAAGATGTTCGCCGAGGCGGCGCTCGCCCTCGCCCTCGACGACCTGCCGCCGACGGCCGGGCAGGTCACGACGGCCGTGGCGATGGGGGACGCGCTGATCGAGCGGCTGCGGGCGGCTGGAATCCGCTTCCGGGTGGCCGCGACCCGCTGACCGTCCGCCCCGGGTCCTGCCCGGCGGACGCACGCCCTGCGCGGCCTGCCCAGTGGACCCGCACCCGGACCTGCCCGGAGAACGCACACCCTGCGGCTGCCCAGTGGACCCGCACCCGGGTCCTGCCCGGAGAACGCCCACCCCGCGGCCTGCCGGTGGCCCCACGCCCCCGGCCCTGCCCGGAGAACGCCCACCCCGCGGCCTGCCCAGTGGACCCGCACCCGGGTCCTGCCCGGAGAACGCCCACCCCGCGGCCTGCCCAGTGGACCCGCGCCCCCGGTCCTGCCCGGAGAACGCCCACCCCGGGGCCTGCCCAGTGGACCCGCACCCGGGTCCTGCCCGGAGAACGCCCACCCCGCGGCCTGCCCAGTGGACCCGCGCCCCCGGTCCTGCCCGGAGAACGCCCACCCCAGGGCCTCCGGTGGCCTCACGCCCCGGTCCTGCCGACGGGCGGCACGCCCCGGGCCTCCGCCCATAGCGGGCCGCCCCATGGGCTGTCCGGTGCGGTGGGCAGGCCCTAACCCGACCACCCGGCGACCGTGTAGATCATCCCGCCGATCCAGGCCAGCCCCGCCCCCACGGCGAGCACCAGCCCCGCGACCACGGCCCGCTCGGTGGGCCGGGCGGGCCGGTGGGCGGACTGCTCGGGTGCGCGGTGCGTCGTCATGCGGTCCAGCATGGCGCGGCCGGCGACATGGCACATCCGTACGGATACTCAGCCGGTGACTGAGCACCGACACCGGCCGGCAGTCACCACGATTTGAGGCTTTCCCCGCCGCGAGGCACGTCCACCCGCCGCCGAACGCGGTGAAGTGCCAAGAAGGACTTCAATGAAACCCTTGAAGGTATGAAGTTCCTTCTCGAAGTCACCATGGACGAGGGCGCGCTCGCCGAGGACCCCACGGGCGAGTTGCAGCGGATCCTGCGGTACTGGGGCGGCAACCTGCACCACTACGCGCTGCGGCCGGGCGACGGTTCGGTGGTCCACGACTCCGCGTACCGGGAGGTGGGCCGCTGGAGCGTCGCGGGTCAGGCCGAGTAGGTGGTGGCCGCCCGCAGGGCCGCCCGGCACAGGGCGTCCGCCCTGCGGGTGGTCTCCGGCAGGCGGTAGGCGGGGGCCAGTGCCAGGGTGTGCGCGCAGGCGTTGTCGAGGCTCACCCGATGCCCGGCGGAGACGAAGACCGGCTTGACGCCGGCGCGGGTACGGACGGCACGCCCGACCTCCTCGGCGCCGTCGAGGAGCGGGGACGTACTGCCGCGGGACGCGTCCGGGTCGTCGTACGTGAAGGTGAACGGGTTCTTGGCCACGCCGATCGTGGGCAGTCCGGTGAGCACCCCCAGGTGGCTGGCGAGGCCGAAGCGGCGCGGGTGGGCCAGGCCGTAGCCGTCGCAGACGACCAGACCGGGCGGGGCGGGCAGGGCGTCGAGCGCGGCGAGGACGGTCGGGATCTCGCGGAAGGCGAGCAGGCCGGGCACGTAGGGGAAGGAGATCCGCCCGACGGCCGTGGACTCGGCGACGACGGCGAGGGTCGCGGCGTCCAGCACGACGGCCGCCGCCGCGACGACGTCGCGTTCGTCGTCGTAGGCGACGTCCACGCCGGTCACCCGGCCGGTGCCGGGCGGCGGGCCCGGCTCGTCGTGCACCACGCGTGCCCGCAGTTCGTCCTGGACGGCACGGGCCCGCTCCTCGGTCGCGGGCCAGTCGGCGGGGATCTGCACGGTCACGGTCGTCATGATGGCGGCAAGCCTACGGGGCCCGGAGTAGGCTCGCGATCATGTTCGTACTGGAGCTGTCGTACACCGCCCCGCTCGACGCCGTCGACGCCGTGCTGGAGGAGCACGTGGCGTGGCTCGACGACCTGTACGAGCAGGGGGTGGTCCTGGCGTCCGGGCGCAAGGAGCCCCGCGACGGCGGGGTGATCATCGCCGTCGCGGGGGACCGGGCGCGGATCGAGGAGATCGCCGCGGGCGACCCCTTCGTCAGGGCCGGAGTGTGCGCGTACCGCGTCACCGAGTTCGCCGCCACGAAGACGGCACCGGCACTGGAGCGGTACCGGGAGACCCCCGGCTAGGGGCCGTACGGCTCACTTGCCCAGGGCACGCTGCAGCTCGCCCTTGTTCATGTGCGAACGACCGCTGATGTCGCGGCGCTTGGCCTCCTGGTACAGCTGGTCGTAGGTGGGCCCCTGGGGGCCCTGCCGGTTGCCGGACCGCTGGCCGCCGCGCTTGCCGGGCGACTTGTCCTGCGTGGACGTACGGCTGGCGGTCTTCGACTCGCCGGACCGGGCGCGTTCCTTGTTCACCGTCCGGGCGGCGATCTCCTTGGCGCGGCCGGTGCTCTCGCCACGGTCCTCGGCGCTGTCCTTGATGTGCTCGTACTGCCGCTCCCGTTTGGAGCTCGAACCGCGTGGCATGTCCGCTCACTTCCTCTCACGTTCAGCGAACGGTTACCCACGTTACGGACGAACACCCGGCACCGCGCGGCGTCAGCGCTCCAGCCGGGCGATCCGTCCCTGCTCGCCGGCGGCCCAACAGCCCAGGTCGGCCGTGCAGTCCACGGTGTCGTAGGAGCCCGTGTCGACGGTCCGCCAGGTGCGGCCGCCGTCCGTGGTGAGATCCGTACCGGTGGGGCCGACCGCGAGGGCGGCCGTACGGCTGTGCGGGAGCCAGGCGACGCCCGAGCGGTAGGCCGGTGCCGGCCGGCCGGCGGGCCGCCAGGTACGGCCGCCGTCGGTGGTCCGCGCCGCCGCCCGGGGCGAGGGCCGGTCGGCGCGGAAGTCGCCGCCGACCGCGAGGCCGTGGGCGCGGTCGCGGAAGGCGAGGGCGAAGACGCCCCGGGCCGGGTCGCCCGCCGGGACCGGGGTGTCGGAGGCCGTCCAGGTGAGCCCCCGGTCGGCGGAGTGCAGCACGCGCGCGCGTGCCGCGCCGCCGGTGGCCAGCCACACGTCCTTCGGCCCGGACGCGACCAGGCACTGGCCACTGGCCGCGAACCCGGCCTCGCCGTCCTGCGCGGACGGCATGCCCTCGCTCGGCAGCACCGTCCAGGAGCGCCCGCCGTCGCTGGTCGACAGGATGCGGAACTTCCCGTCCACCGGGTCGCTCATGGCGAGGCCGTGGCGGCGGTCGAAGAAGGTGAGGCAGTCGTAGAAGGCGCGCGCGTCGGTGTTGCGGAAGGACTCGGTCCAGGTCGCTCCGCCGTCGTCGGTGCGGTAGACGCGGGACGCCTCGCCCTCGCCGATGGCCAGGACCACGGCCCGGCGGGCGTCGAACGCCTCGATGTCCCGGAACTGCAGCTCACCCGCGCCCGGTGGGGAGACGTTCCGCCAGCTGTCGCCGCCGTCGGTGGTGCGCAGGACGGTGCCCTGGGTGCCGGCCACCCAGGCGGTGTGCCGGCTGACGGCCGCGAGCCCCCGGAACCGGACGTCGGACGCCCCGGTGCCCCCGGTGTCCTTCAGCTCCCAGTGCGGGCGCTGGTGCGCCTGCGCGGGGGCGGCCGCCGTCAGCGCGGCCAGCGCCGCCGCGCACACCGCTCCGGCGATCACCACCCGTCCCGCGCGCCCGCCGCCGGTTCGGGCGGACCGTGCCGTGCGTCGCATGCTCCCCAAGCGCCTCATGGCGGGCGAAGCTAGCCCACCGCCCCGCCGCCGTCCAGAGGCCCGTGTGCGGCACGCGCGTGCGGGCACGAGTGCCATCAAGTTCCTTACGGGGCACATGAGAAGAGTCGCGTCACCTCCGCGCATGAACGCGGTGACAGAGGTCACTCGGTCATCGTGTGCACGGATTGGCTGATTCCGTCGTCTCTTCCAGTGCCCGGCCCGCACGACCCCGCAAGCACGTCCAGCCGTCACGAGGGAGCAAGGCGTTGTCCACCGTCATCGAGCAGCCCGTCGAGGCGCGTCTTGTCGCCGCCGCGCCGCGTATGCCGAGCATTCCCGCCACGCTGCACTACGACCGCAGCGACCCGTTCGCCGTCCGCATGACCTTCCCGGCTCCGGCCACGCTCGAGGGCGTGGAGGTCTGCTGGACCTTCTCCCGCGAGCTGCTCATCTCGGGGATGCGGGAGCCGGACGGTCACGGTGACGTGCGGGTCCGCCCGTACGGGTACGACCGCACCGTCCTGGAGTTCCACGCGCCCGAGGGCACCGCCGTGATCCACGTGCGCTCGGGCGAACTGCGCCGTTTCCTGCAGGCCACCGGCGAGCTGGTGCCGGTCGGCCTGGAGCACCTCCAGCTGGACCTGGACCACGATCTGGCGGAGCTGATGCGCGGGACGTGCTGACGCGGCCCCGCCGCCGCCACACACGCCGACCGCGGGAGCTGCCGACGCGGCCCGGGACGCCGCCGCACGGCACCCGCCGGCGCAACCTCGCACAACCACGCACGGCACCCGCCGGCGCAACCTCGCGCAACCACGCACGGAACCCGCCGGCGCAGCCCCCGCCGCCACGCACGCCGACCGCGGGACCGGCCGGCGCGGCCCGGGACGCCGCCGCACGGGCCGGCTCACCCGCCCGCCGACGCCACGGCCCGCGCCGTCTCCGCGCTCACCGCTCCCCGCACCTCGTCGACGATCCTCCGCAGCCCGGGTGCCGCCGCGCCGCCGCGCCCGGCCAGCTCGGCGACGCGGTCGTCCCGGCGCGCACCGGTCACGGCGGACTCGACGGTGCGGAACCCGAGGGTGCGCGGTTGCGCGGCGGCCGCCAGTGCGGCCACGGCCGCGTCCCGCTCCGCGACCTCCCCGGCCGGTACCGGCCCCTCCAGGACGTACCGCGTCTCCTCGCGCAGCGCCCGCGCCGCCGCAGCCCGCGCCAGGACGTACTCCACGGACGGGAAGACACCGAGGACGCGCTTCTTCTCGGCGCGCAGATACCCCTCGGCCACCAACTGCTCCCGGACCGCGTCGAAGGTGACCCGCGCGTGCAGCCGCACCCAGGTACGCCACCGGTGCGGCATCGACTCGCGGACGAGGTCCAGCAGTCCGTCGAGGACGGTGTCCCCGGTGCGGGAGTCCAGGTCGACGGGGGTGGCGATCCCGTCGTCGTCGGTGAGCAGACCGCGCTGGGCCAGTTCGGTGAGCGCGCCGGCGCGCACCAGGTGGTGGAGCAGGGCGGCGTCGGCGGCGCCGGGCCGCGCCGGGTCCCAGGCCAGCAGGCAGAGCCTGGCCGGCAGTGAGAGCGAGTCGTCGGGCGAGCCGTTGGGCACGGGGCCTCCTTGGGGCCGTGAAACCGATCCGCGGTAAGGCGTTGACAGCCCACCCGGTTTCTCGTACGGTGTACAGCGCTTCTGTTGCCGCCGATTGGAGAAGGACGTTGCTCGTCTGAGGTCCTGAGACACCGCGTCACACATGTCATGTGTGTACGCCGCGTGCGACCTCGGCGTTCGAGCCGTCCTTGCGGAGCAGGGCTTTTTTCATGCCCGAGCACTCCCCGTGACTCCTCCTTCCCTCGCCCGACGGCGTCGCCGCCTCCCGGTGTCTCGATACGCGTTTGCCCCTGACCGCTTCAAGCAACCGCGGAGACCCTGTATGTCTGCTTCCATCACCTGTACGTCCCTTTCCTTCGCCTGGCCCGACGGCACGCCCGTCTTCGAGGGACTCGACACCGCTTTCGGCCCCGGCAGGACCGGGCTCGTCGGTGTCAACGGGTCGGGCAAGTCCACCCTGTTGAAACTGATCGCCGGGCAGCTCACCCCGGCCGACGGCACGGCCCGCGTGGCCGGTGAGGTCGGATACCTGCCGCAGAACGTCACGCTCGACACCGCGCTGCGGGTCGACGAGGCGCTCGGCATCGCCGCTCGACGCGCCGCGCTGCACGCCATCGAGGCGGGCGACGTGGCCGAGGAGCACTTCGAGACGGTCGGCGACGACTGGGACGTCGAGGAGCGCGCCCTCGCCACGCTCGGCGAACTCGGTCTCGGTCACGTCGGGCTCGACCGCACCGTCGGCGAGGTCTCGGGCGGCGAGTCGGTACTGCTGCGCCTGGCCTCGCTGCTGCTGCGCCGGCCCGACGTCCTGCTCCTGGACGAGCCCACCAACAACCTCGACCTGTACGCACGCAGGCGGCTGTACGCGGCCGTGGCCTCCTGGCCCGGGGTGATGGTCGTGGTCAGCCACGACCGCGAGCTGCTGGACCTCGTCGACCAGATCGCCGACCTGCGCTCCGGTGAGATCACCTGGTACGGCGGCAACTTCTCGGCGTACGAGGAGGCGCTGGCCGTGGAGCAGGACGCGGCCGAACGCATGGTGCGCGTCGCCGAGTCGGACCTGCGCAAGCAGAAGCGCGAGCTGGCCGACGCCCAGGTCAAACTGGCCCGCCGCAAGCGGTACGGCCAGAAGATGTGGGACCAGAAGCGCGAACCGAAGATCGTCATGGGCGCACGCAAGCGCGCGGCGCAGGAGTCCGCGGGCAAGCACCGGATCATGCACGAGGAGAAGCTCGCCGAGGCCAGGGAGCGGCTCGACGACGCGGTGGAGGCGGTACGGGACGACGACGAGATCCGCGTCGACCTGCCGTACACCGCCGTGCCGCCGGGCCGCTCGGTGCTGACGCTCCGGGACCTGGAACTCCTCTACGGCGCGCGGGTGGAGGGCGGTTTCGATCTGCACGGCCCCGAGCGGATCGCGCTGATCGGGCGCAACGGCGCGGGCAAGACCACGCTGCTGCGCACGGTCGCCGGCGAGCTGGAGCCGGTGGCGGGCGAGGCGACGGCGCACGTCCCGATGCGGTTCCTGCCGCAGCGCCTGGACGTCCTCGACGGCGAGCTGAGCGTCGCCGAGAACGTGGCCCGGTTCGCGCCGGGCGCCACCAACAACCGGATCCGGGCGCGGCTGGCCCGCTTCCTGTTCCGGGGCGCCCGTGCCGACCAGAAGGCGGCGACACTGTCGGGCGGCGAGCGTTTCCGGGCGGCGCTGGCCGCGCTGATGCTGGCCGAGCCCGCCCCGCAGCTGCTGATGCTGGACGAACCGACGAACAACCTGGACATGGCGAGCGTGCGGCAGCTCACCACCGCGCTGGAATCGTACGAGGGGGCGCTGATCGTGGCCAGCCACGACCTGCCGTTCCTGGAGTCGATCGGCATCACCCGATGGCTGCTGCTGGAGGAGGGAGAGCTGAAGGAAATCACGCCAGAAGCTGTCGGGTATCCCGCCTAGCGTCGCTCGCATGAGCGAGTTCATCAGCATCACCGGAGCCCGGGAGAACAACCTCCAGGACGTCACGCTCCGCATTCCGAAGGGCCGGCTGACCGTGTTCACCGGCGTTTCGGGGTCGGGGAAGTCGTCGGTCGTGTTCGACACGATCGCGGTCGAGTCGCAGCGCCAGCTGAACGAGACGTACACCTGGTTCGTACGCAACCGGCTGCCCAAGTACGAGCGGCCGCGCGCGGACGCCCTGGAGGATCTCTCCCCCGCCATCGTCGTCGACCAGCGGCCGGTCGGCGGCCACTCCCGTTCCACGGTCGGCACGATGACCGACATCCACTCGGTGCTGAGGGTGCTGTTCTCCCGGCACGGCACCCCCAGCGCCGGGGCGGCGACGGCGTACTCGTTCAACGACCCGTCGGGCATGTGCCCCGGCTGCGACGGCCTGGGCCGCAAGGTGCAGCCCGACTGGGACCGCGTCCTCGACCCGGCCAGGTCCCTGGCCGGCGGGGCGGTCCGCTTCCCGCCCTTCGCGGCGGGGACCTGGCAGGGGCAGACGTACACCAACACCGGCGAACTGGACCCGGACAAGCCGGTAGGTGACTTCACGGACGCCGAGCGCGCGTTCCTGATGCGCGGACGGCCCGGCAGCAAGGTCACCGTCAACGGCACGGGCGGCACCTGGATCACGGAGTACGAGGGCCTCGCCGACCGTTTCGAGCGGCTGTACCTGAAGCGAGACCTGTCGGCGATGAGCGACAAGACCCGGGACCTGGTGCGTGAGTTCATGGTCGAGGGCAGCTGTCCCGACTGCGGCGGCGCCCGGCTCAACGCGGCGGCACTCGCGACGCGCATCGGTGGGCACTCCATCGCCGACTGTTCCCGCATGCAGATCACCGACCTCATCGCCGTACTGAAGGAGATCGACGACCCGGTGGCACGGCCGGTCGCCGGAGCCGCCGTCGCCGCGCTGGAGCGCATCGAGGCGATCGGCCTCGGCTACCTCAGCCTCGACCGGGAGACCGCCACCCTCTCCGGTGGCGAGGGACAGCGGCTGAAGACCGTGCGACACCTCGGATCCAGCCTGACCGGGATGACGTACATCTTCGACGAGCCCAGCGTCGGGCTGCACCCGCGCGACGTCGGACGCCTCGGCGACCTGCTGCTGCGGCTGCGCGACAAGGGCAACACGGTGCTGGTCGTCGAGCACGACCCGGACGTCATCGCGCTCGCGGACCACGTCGTCGACATGGGGCCGCGGGGCGGCGCGGGCGGCGGCCGGGTCGTCTTCGAGGGGACGCCGGGTCAACTGGCCGCGGCGGACACGCTCACCGGACGGTTCCTCGGACGCCGTACGAGGGTGAAGGAGGAGACGCGGACGGCGGCCGGGGAGCTGTGGGTGAAGGGCGCCGGCCGGCACAACCTGCGGGACGTGACGGTGGCCTTCCCCACCGGGGTGCTGACCGCGGTCACCGGCGTCGCCGGATCGGGCAAGAGCACGCTGATCGCGGAGCTGATCGCCGCCCACGCGGACGCGGTGGCCGTCGACCAGTCCGCGATCGGCATCTCGGCACGGTCGACCCCGGCCACGTACCTCGGGATCATGGACACGGTACGGAAGATCTTCGCGCGGGAGACGGGCGCCGAGCCCGGGCTCTTCAGCTTCAACTCGGCGGGGGCGTGCGACACCTGCGAGGGACGCGGAGTCATCCACACCGACCTCGCCTTCATGGACCCGGTGACCACCACCTGCCACGACTGCGAGGGGCGGCGCTTCCGGGAGGAGGTGCTGCGGCTGACGATCGACGGCAGCTCCATCGCCGACGTGCTGGCGATGACCGCCGACCAGGCACTGGACTTCTTCGCCGACACCGGCGTACGGCGGCGGCTGCGGGCCCTGCGCGACGTCGGCCTCACGTACCTCGCACTCGGGCAGCCGCTGTCCACGCTCTCCGGCGGAGAGAGACAGCGCATCAAGCTGGCCACCCGGCTGCACCGCACCGGCGCCGTGTACGTCCTGGACGAACCGACCACCGGACTGCACATGTCCGACGTCGAGGGGCTGCTCGCCCTGCTGGACCGGCTGGTCGGCACCGGCAACACGGTCGTGGTCGTCGAACACAACCTGGACGTGGTGGCGCACGCCGACTGGGTGATCGACCTCGGCCCGGACGGAGGCCGGGACGGCGGCCGGGTGCTCTTCGAGGGCACCCCGCGCGAACTGCTCACGGCCCGCGGGTCCAGCACGGCGGAGCATCTCAGGAGGGCCGCGGGACACTGACGGGGGTTACGTCGGCGCGGGCCCGCGCTGCATGATGGCCGACCGGCGCCGCGACACGGGCGCCGGAAGCCTGCGCCGATACGGAGACCCCCTCGTGCCCAGTAAGAAGGCCCTCGTCCGCCGCCCCGGCCCGCGACTCGCGGAAGGACTGGTGACCCACGCCGAGCGGCGGGAGGTCGACCACGGCCTCGCGGTCGAGCAGTGGGAGGCGTACACCGAGGCCCTGCGCACGCACGGCTGGGAGACGCTGGAGGTGGATCCGGCCGACGACAGTCCCGACTCCGTCTTCGTCGAGGACACGGTCGTCATGTTCCGGAACGTCGCGCTGATCACGCGGCCCGGCGCCGAGTCGCGGCGTGCGGAGACCGCCGGTGTCGAGGAGGCCGTGGCCCGGCTGGGCTGCTCGGTCAACTGGGTCTGGGAACCGGGGACCCTGGACGGCGGCGACGTCCTGAAGATCGACGACACGGTCTACGTCGGACGCGGGGGCCGCACCAACGCGGCCGGCGTCCAGCAGCTGCGGGCGGCCTTCGAACCGCTGGGCGCCCGGGTCGTCGCCGTGCCCGTGAGCAAGGTGCTGCACCTGAAGTCGGCGGTCACCGCGCTGCCGGACGGGACGGTGATCGGACACATCCCGATGCTGGACGTGCCGTCGCTGTTCCCCCGTTTCCTCCCGGTACCGGAGGAGTCGGGCGCGCACGTGGTGCTGCTCGGCGGCGGCAGGCTGCTGATGGCGGCGAGCGCCCCGAAGACGGCGGAACTGCTCGCCGGCCTCGGTCACGAGCCGGTGGTCGTGGACATCGGCGAGTTCGAGAAGCTCGAGGGCTGTGTGACGTGCCTCTCGGTCCGCCTGCGGGAGCTGTACGTCTGAGTCCTGTGGACGTCACCCGTTCGGCCGCGTGGACCTGCGTGTCCCGGCACCTTGCCGTACCCCGGTGGACGGTGGCTGATCAGGGGCCTTTACAGTGCGTTTAACCTACGGTCTCGTAACCTACGGTTTCGTAGCCTACGATCCCGTAGGTTCCCGGCACCGCTCGCCGGCGCTTTCCGCTCTGTCGCACGTCCCCTGGAGTTCTCTGTGACGATCGTCTCCCCGCACCTCGGCAATTCCGCCGAATGGACCGACGCCCGGCTGCTGTACGCGCTGGAGGAAGTGGTCGAGACCGAACTCAACCGGCATCTGAAGGTCGCCAAGGACTGGATGCCGCACGAGTACGTGCCGTGGACCGACGGCCGGAACTTCCCGGGGATCTTCGAGGACGGCGAGGCCTGGGAGAAGGGCCAGTCCAAGGTCACCGACATCGGGCGGATCGCCCTCGTGGTGAACCTCCTGACGGAGGACAACCTCCCCAGCTACCACCACGAGATCGCGAGCCTCTTCGGCCGGGACGGCGCGTGGGGCACCTGGGTGCACCGCTGGACCGCGGAGGAGGGCCGGCACGGCATCGTGATGCGCGACTACCTGCTCGCCTCGCGCGCGGTCGACCCGGACCAGCTGGAGCAGTTCCGCATGGCCCACATGAGTGAGGGCTTCGAGTCGGACAACCGTCACTCGATGCTGCACTCGGTGGCGTACGTCGCCTTCCAGGAGCTGGCCACCCGCATCTCGCACCGCAACACGGGCCACCAGTCCGGCGACCCGGTCTGCGACCGGATGCTGGCCCGCATCGCGACCGACGAGAACCTGCACATGGTCTTCTACCGCAACCTGCTCAAGGCCGCCTTCGAGATCGCGCCCGACCTGACGATGCAGGCGGTGCGGGACGTGGTCGTGAACTTCCGGATGCCCGGTCACGGCATGCCCGGCTTCGAGCGGGCCGCCGCCCAGATGGCGATCGGCGAGGTCTACAACCTGCGCATCCACCACGACGACGTGATCCAGCCCGTGCTGCGCTTCCTGAAGATCATGGAGATCGACGGCCTCGGCCCCGAGGGGCAGGCGGCCCAGGAGGAGCTGGGGCTGTACATGGACGGGCTGGACGCCGAGGCGTCCAAGTTCGACGAGAAGCTGGCCGCGCGCAAGGCGCGGATGGCGGCCCGGGCGGCGGGCTGACCGCACCCGCCTCCCCCGTACCGCTCGGCCGTGCCCGGCCCCGCCGTCACCCGTCGGCCGCTGTCTCCCATGGACCGACGGTAGGCCGCCGCCACCGACAGGCCGCCGTCTCCCGTAGACCGCCGCCGCCCGCAGGCCGCCGTCACTCGTAGGCCGTGGTCTCCTCCAGCGCCGCGTCGCGCACGTCGGGGAGCGGGTGGCGGCGCAGCGTCCGCAGCAGTTCGCGCCAGGGCGCGGGCCACTGCTCGCGGCTGCCGAGCGCGCCGGTCACGGCGACGGCCATCAGCCCCTCGGCGTGGCCGCCGTGCTCGGCCAGGGCCAGCGCCTCGACGCGCAGCGCCTCGAGGTCGCCCGGCTGCCCCCGGCGCTCCAGACGTCCGCGCAGTTCCCCGGCGACGCGCGCGGCGAGTGCCGGGCGGTCGGCTCCGGCCAGGGCGGTCACCCGGTCCAGGCGCGGCGGTACGGCGGTCAGGTCGAGGTGGGTCGCCGCCAGGACGGCGGCCTGCACGGCGTACGCCTCGTACTCCGCCAGCAGGTCGGCGGCGGCGAGGCCCGTCGGGCGGACGGCCGACTCGGAGCCGGAGAAGGTCGCCCCGAGCCGGGCGACGAGGAACTCGACGCGCCGCCGCGCCGGCCGGTCGCGCCGCGCCGTGGCATCGCTGTCGTCGTCGGACGCCGTGCCGGCGAGCGTGCGCAGCGCGTCCAGGAGCCCGGCCAGGCCGTGCGGGGCGGCCGATGCCGCGCTGATCAGGGCGTTGGCCGCGGAGTGCCAGCTTCCCCTCTTCGCGAGGTCCGTGACGGCTCCGGCCAGCACCGCGGGCGCCTCGGCCGACCAGGGGGTCCAGCGGGCCAGCGCCTCGTAGGCGAGGGCCGCGGTGCCGGGGTCGTCGGTGGCGGCGACCCCGCGGACCAGGCGGGCGTAGCGCGCGCGGTACTCCTCGGGCAGGTCCAGCGGCGCCGTCCGCAGCACCGCGGCCCGCAGGACCGGCGCACCGGCGGCCGCGTCGCGCAGCAGTTCCCAGACCTCGTCGCGCGCGAGCAGGCCGCCGGCGAAGGCGACACAGGCGGCGCGTACGTCGGGGTGGGTGCCCGGCCGGGTGTAGACCTCGCTGATCAGGGCAGCCGCGTCCGGGACGGGAAGCCGGGCCGCGGCGAGCCGGACCGCCTCCTTACGGCTGGTCACCTTGGCGTCCGGCGATCGCAGTACGTCCCCCAGGTGGGCGGCGAGGCGCGACGGGCGCACCTGCCGGGACACCTGGGTGACCGCGTACACGGCGACGCGGGCCCGGTCGCCGCCGGCGTGCGCCAGCAGCTCGGGCAGCGCCTCGGCGGCCCGGTCGGTGCGGGCCAGGCCGGCGAGCGCGGCCTCCGAGAGGACGACGTCCGCGGACCCGGTCCAGCGGCGCAGGAGGCCGGCGCCCCCGTCGGACACGGCGGCGGCCAGGGTGAGGGCACGCGCGCGGTGGTGCAGCGGCAGCCCGGAGTCGGCGACCGCCTCGGCGCACCGGCGGAGCAGGGCGTCCCGCTGGCGCGGCACCCACCGGCGCACGTCGTACGCGGACACCGGCAGGGACCAGGGGGTGCCCTTGGTCAGGAAACGGCCGTGGGGCGGGGTGCCGGCGAGCAGCGGGTCGAGGAGGTCGGTGCGGCGCCGGACGACCACGTCGCGGACCGGCGGCAGGGCGGCCGCCGACGGTTCGTGGGCGAGGACGCGGGCCGCTCGCTCGTCGCGGGTGGCGGGCGGTTCGAGCCACAGACCGACCGCGGTGCGCGCGGTCGTGTCATCGCCGTACCGCACGGCCCGCCAGAGCATGTCCTGCAGTTCGGCCATGCCGGCGGCCCGGGGGCCCACCGCGCGGGCGAACGCGAGGACGAGGCCGTAGTCCGCCCTCTCGGCGCCCGCCTCGATCCACGGCCTCAGGGCCTCGTACACCCGGTGCTCCTGGCCGCGCCGCAAGGTGCGGTCGAGACGGCCGAGGTCGGCGCCGCCGGTGGTGCCGGATATCCGTACGAGGGTGCGCAGCGCCCAGTTCACCAACGCGGGTGTTCCGTCCGCCGCGTGCTCGCGCAGCACGCCGAGGGCGAGTGAGCCGAGCAGTTGCCGGGTTACGGGCGAGGAGTCGCGGGCCTCGACGGCGTCGGTGGCGATGCGGTCCAGATGGTCGGCCGCCTCCTGGGTGAACAGCGTGGCCCGGAGGGCGCCCGCGGCCCGCAGCGCGGCGGCCCGTACGGGGTCCTGTTCGTTGCGCAGCCGCGCCATGTCCCTCAGGACGGCGGTGACGGCGTCCGGGTCGCCGGAGCGGGCGGCGTTGCGGATCAGCAGCGGCCAGGCCGTGGCGCGGTCCTCGGCGTCCGGGCGCCCGGTGGCGGCCAGCAGCCGGTCGCGCACCTCGGCGACGGGCAGGAAGGACTCGGCGCTGAGGACCGTGTTCTCGGTGGCGCCGGCCGCACGCGCGCGTGCGGCCGTCTCCCGGGCCTGCTGCGCTGCGTGGTGGCGCGGCAGCACCTGCAGCAGCATCTCGTCGATACCGACCGCACCGGGGCCCCGTCCCTCGCGGACGGCCGTGTACAGGGCGGGGCGCCGGGCGGGCGGGAGCGCCTTCAGCAGCCACGGGAGACCGCCGTAGGGCAGCAGGGTGCGGCCGTAGGCGACGAGTTCGGGCGAGTCGGTCCGGGTCAGCCGGTGCAGCACGGTTCGCCCGAGCCGGTGGACGGTCACGACGGGGGCCCAGGCGGGCGTGGGCAGGAGTCTCAGTACCAGCCGCGGGTCCACGGCGGCGAACGCGGGGAGGTGGCCGCGCAGTTCGTGCGGCAGGCGGCTCGGACCGTGCCGTTCCAGCAGCCGCAGCACCCACGCGGGTTCGGCGGGCGCGAGGGTGGCCATCGCGTGTGCGTACCGGTGCCACCAGTTGTCGCGCAGGGCCTCGGGCAGCGCGGTCAGCTCCTCCTCCAGCACGCCGAGCAGTGCGGCGCGGTGCCGCTTGGCGAGGGGCGCCCACCCGCGGACGGCGTGGAGCAGGCCGGGCAGCAGCCGGGCGACCGTCGGCGCGGTGCAGCCGGGCAGCAGACGGGCCGCCTCGGCGTCGCCCCGGTCACGGCGGAGGCCTTCGACCAGCCGGTCGGCGAGGCCGCGGCGTCCGTCGGACACGACGGCGCGCAGCAGGTCGCGGCGTGCCGCCTCGGGCGCGTCGGCGAGCGCCGCCTCGAAGGCGGTGTCCGGCACGCCCAGGCTGCCGGCGACACGCAGGGCATGACCGCGCACGTACGGGTCGGCGTCGGCGATCCGGTCCGCGATCCACTCGGTGTCGCCGGCGGCGGACGCGGCGACGACGGCGAGCCCGCGCCCGTAGGCACCGTGCCGTTCGAGTTCGGTCAGTACGGGGCGCAGTGCGTCCGACTCCCTCGCGCGCAGGACGAGTTCCCGCATCCGCCGCGGATGGGCGAGCGGATCGAGGAGGTGCAGCAGGCTCTCGGCCTCGTGCTGAGCGGCGGTTCGCGACATGGGGGGATTCTGCCTGCCGGGGCGGGCGCGGCCCAGCGAATTAGCGGCGCGGGCGGTGCGGCACGCTCTGCGGAAGGGCCTGGCTCAGCGCGGGACGCGCCGCAGTGACAGCCGTTCCTTCTCCGACAGCCCGCCCCAGACGCCGAAGCGCTCGTCGTTGCTCAGCGCGTACTCCAGGCAGGCCGAACGGATCGGGCACAGGGCGCAGATCCGCTTGGCGTCCCGTACGGAGCTGCCGGGCTCCGGGAAGAAGAAGTCTCCCCCGGTCTGTGCGCACAACGCCTCCTCCTGCCAGGCGAGGTCGGGCGTCGCGATCGTCTCGATGTGCATGCCCGAGAGCGTGCCGGGCCGCGAAAAACGTTCGATCAACGCCGGATCAACGCCCGGCGGCCGGGCCCCGGGCCGACCCGATGGTCCCCCGCCTCCCGGATGGGCGCACGGCGGCGCGCGGAAGCGGTCGTCAGTGGTGGGTGGAAGACTCGGCAGTGCAGGCAGCGGGACCCTTCCGAGGAGGGCGAGGATGCTCACCACCCGTTTCGTCACCGGCGCCCCGAACTGGATCGCCGTCGGCACGTCCGACATCGACGGCGCCACTTCCTTCTACGGCGGCCTCTTCGGCTGGCGGTTCCGGCCGGCGGGGGGCGGAGCCGGGGGTTACGGCTTCTTCGAGCTGGACGGCCGGATCGTGGCCGGCGGTATGCCGGCCACGCCGGGGCAGCGCCCACCGTCCTGGACGGTGTACTTCCAGACCCCGGACGCGGAGGCCGCCGCCGAGGCCTCCGCGCAGGCCCGGGGCGGTGTGCTCGTGCGGCCGGCGGACGTGCTGGGCCAGGGCACCACGGCGATCCTCGCCGACCGGGCCGGGGTGCCGTTCGGCGTCCGGCAGCCGGAGCGGACGGGCGGCCTGACCGTGGCCGGCGAGACCGGTGCGCTGTGCTGGGTCGAGCTGTACACGGCGGACGTGGCGGCCGCCGCCGCGTACTACGACGCGGTGCTGGGGCTGGAGACCTCCGCCGTGCCCTTCCCCGGGGCCGGGACGTACACGTGTGTGAACCCGTCCGGGGAGGGCGAGGAGAGCATGTTCGGCGGCGTCGTCCCGCTCGCCGACGACCCGGTGGAGACGGATGCCCACTGGCTGCCGTACTTCGCGGTCGACGACACGGACGCCGCGGTCGCCCGGACCCGGGAGCTGGGCGGCACGGTGCGGTTGCCCGCGACGGACATCGAGGGCGCCGGGCGCCTGGCCCGGCTCGCCGACCCGTACGGCGCCCGGTTCGCGGTGCTCAGGCCGATGCCCCGAAAGGCGTAGGGGGCCCGGTCCGGCCGGAGGAACGCGGCACCGAGTGGGGCCTGTTCGACGCCGGCCGGCCCGCGTCGCCTCAGTGCTCGTGCGCGGGAGCCTCCCCGGTCGCGGTCTCCTGCCCGTGCCCGTGCCCGTGCGGGTCGTACCCGGGAATGGTGCCGTCCGGCTTCTTCACCAGGAACAGGCCCACCATCCCCATGTCGGAGTGGCTCTGCACGTGGCAGTGGTACATCCACGCCCCGGCGCCCACCCCCTCCCCCGCGATGATCTGGAAGCCGAAGGAGTCCGCCGGCCCGGTGATCTTGTTGTCGATGACCCGGCTCGGGTCGTCGGGGCCGGTGAGCATGCCGGTGCGGTTGTCGGCCCAGCGGTGACCGTGCATGTGGAAGGTGTGGTAGTACTCGCCGTGCGTGATCATCACGATCTCGACCCGGTCGCCCACGGTGGCCTCGAAGTCCGGCCCGGTGTGGGGATCACGGTTGTTGATGAGCATGTCGTTGAAGACGATGGTGTGCGTCGCGTCCGGCAGTACGTCGCCCTTGCGTCGGACGATCACCGGGCCGTACAGGCCCTTGCGGATGCCGCCCGTGCCGTGCTCGGTGCCGACGACGTGGTCGTGGTAGTGCCAGTAGCCCGCGCTGCCGGCCCGCCAGGTGCCGTCCGCGCGGCGGCCGGGCTTGTGGGTGCGCCAGGTGTAGGTGCGGGTGCCGCCGGGCTCGACGTCGCTCTTGTTCATCGCCGTGCCGTCGCTGGAGATCTCGTAGTCCAGGCCGTGGACGTGCAGGCTGGCCCGGACGTCCATCGTGTTCGTGAACTCGATGTGCAGGGTGTCGCCCTCGTTGAGCTCGATGAGCGGGCCGGGGACGGATGCCTTGCCCTTTTCGAGGCCGTAGCCCATCTGACCGTCGGGCAGCTTCTCGGCGTACATCTTGATATGTCTCACCTCGCCCCCGGCCGGTGCCGTCCGCACCGGTGCCGCCTTCGCCTGGTGGGCCGCGCCCGCGACCTCCGGAGCGATGGACAACGATGTCGCGACGGCCGCGCCGCCCAGCAGCACCCGCCGGTTGAAACCGCGTCTGTCCATGCCGAACTCCCCCACTGGTATGGAATGTGCGCAGACGTAGCCATGACTGTTCGTGATGATGCGTGTTGAACCTGGGACGGTATCCGCTGCACCCGCGTTTATCCACACTCAGGACAAAGTTCGTTCAATGCCGGTCATACCTATTGGCGAACCACGCAAAGAGGTCTAACTTCCTTGGCGCTGCTGCCGTGACCGAGGAGGTGCCCATGCACTTACGAGGGTTGAGCGCGAGAAGAAAGGGCTGGGCGGCGTTCGCGACCGCCGGTTTCGTCGCCGCGGGACTGCTGGCGGGCCCCGCCGCCAGCGCGCGTCCGGCGCCGGACCCGTCTCTGACAACGATGTCGATCAAGTCGCCGCCGGGCGGCGCCAACGTACGGGTGCTGATCTTCTACGGATCCGCCGCGGCCGGGGACGAGTCACCGGTCGTGAACGCCGGGATCGCGGCCATCGAGCGGATCGGGCTGTCCGGCCCGGCGAAGGAGCGCTTCACGGTCGAGGCCACGGACAACGCCTCGGTCTTCACCAACGAGAAGAGGCTCGGCCGTTTCAACGCGGTCGTGTTCCTGACCGGCGGCGGTGACGTCCTCGATCCGGCGCAGGAAGCGGGCCTGGAGGCCTACATGGAGGCCGGCGGCGGTTTCGTCGGCATCCACGACGCGGCCCGCGCGGAACCGTACTCGGACTGGTTCACCGGCCTGGTCGGGGCCCGCCCCGCCGCGTCCAGCCCCACCAAGGTCCAGCGGGCCACCGTCGAGGTCGGTGACCGGCGCCATCCGGCCACCAAGGACCTGCCGACACAGTGGAAGCGGCCCGACCAGTGGATGAACTGGGTGGAGAACCCGTCCGGCGACGTGCACACCGTGGCCCGGGTGCGCGAGTCGACGTACCAGCCCGGGGCGAGCGCCAACGGCTGGGACCACCCGGTCAGCTGGTGCCGGGACTACGACGGCGGCCGGTCCTTCTACACCGGCATGGGCGGCACGGTGTCGTCGTACGACGAGACCGACTTCCGCGCCCATCTGCGCGGCGCCCTGATGTGGACGACCCGGCTGGCGCAGGCCGACTGCAAGGCCACCATCGACGGCAACTACAAGGCCGAACGGCTCACCGACCCCAACCAGCCCGGCCAGAACGACCAGATCGGCGAGCCGCACGGCCTGGTCACCGCCCCCGACGGCCGCGTGTTCTACATCGGCCGCGGCGGCGCGGACTCCTCCCGGCCCGTGGTGACCGACTGGAACGACCCGGACATCGGCAAGGGCAAGGGCGAGATCCACGTCTGGGATCCCAAGACCGACAAGGTCACACTCGCGGGTGAGCTGACCGTCTTCGGCAACAAGGGCGGCGGCGAGGAGCTGATCAAGGTCGAGGAGGGACTGCTCGGCATCGAGCTGGACCCGGGGTTCGAGGAGAACGGCTGGGTGTACCTGCACTACACGCCGCACTCCGAGATCAACCGCGACACGCACATGGCCGAGCGGCGGGTCTCCCGCTTCACACTCGACCGGGCGACCGACAAGCTGGACCTGGGCAGCGAGAAGGTGCTGCTGAAGTGGCCGGTGCAGATCCACAGCTGCTGCCACGCGGGCGGTGGGATGGCCTGGGACTCCAAGGGCAACCTGTACATCGCCACCGGGGACAACAACTCCAGCGGCTTCAGCGGCGGTTACTCGGGCAACAACCCCGAGCCCAACTTCAAGGGCGTGTCCTTCGCCGACGCGCGCCGCACCGCCGGCAACACCAACAACCTCAACGGCAAGATCCTGCGCATCCACCCCGAGCCGGACGGGACCTACACGCTCCCCGAGGGCAACCTCTTCACCGGCAAGGAGACCGCCGAGGGCGGCGGCAAGACGCGCGGCGAGATCTACGTGATGGGCGTACGCAACCCGGCACGGATCTCCGTCGACAAGAAGACCGACACCCTCTACGCGGGCTGGGTCGGCCCGGACGCCGGCTCTCCGTCGCCGACGTGGGGTCCGGCGAAGTACGACACGTTCGCCGCGATCACCGAGGCGGGCAACCGCGGGTGGCCGTACTGCATGGGCAACAAGCAGCCGTACCGGGACCGGAACCTGCCGGACCCGTCGAAGCCGCTGGGCTGGTACGACTGCGACGCCCCGAAGAACGAGTCGCCGAACAACGACGGCCTGGTCAACCTGCCGCCGGTGACCGGCAACAACATCTGGTACTCGCCGCAGGGCGGCGGCCCCGACTTCCCGCGCGACGAGAACGGCATCCCGTCGTACGAGCAGGACGAGGCCACCTACAAGCTGCCCTGGCTCAAGGGCGGCGGCCAGGCCGCGATGAACGGCCCGGTCTACCGCTACGACGCCGACAGCACCAGCGAGACCAAGTGGCCCGCGTACTGGGACGGCAAGTGGTTCGTCGGTGACTTCTACGACTCCGACCAGCCGCGCAACGCGGTGCTGATGGACCCGAAGACACAGGGCGACGGCGGTCTGCCGGTGCACGCGGAGTCGCTGAAGAAGATCGTGCCGGTCGGCAACGACGGCATCAGGAACCTGATGGGCTGGAAGTTCGGCCCGGACGGCGCGCTGTACGTCCTCGACTACGGCCGCGGATTCTTCACCTCGGACTCCAAGTCGGCCCTGTGGCGGGTCACCTACGAGGGCGGCGGCCCGACGCCGGCCGCCGGACAGCTGGCGAGGGGGACCGAGTGATACGCCGACGAAGAATGTGGGCCGCTCTGCTGGCCGGCCTGCTGATGGTGCTCGGGCTGCAGGCGACGTCCGCCTCCGGGCAGCCCGGAGCGGAGGCCGGGACAGCCGCCGCCGACCAGGTCCTCACCTGGACCGCCGGCGACGACATCACCAAGTACACGTCCGCGCCCGAGACGGCGGTGGCCGGTCCGGCCACGATCGTCTTCGAGAACAGCGAGGCGACCGGCAACACCACCGGCATGCCGCACACGCTGACGTTCATGACCAGCGACCCGGAGTACAACAACGACGTCCAGCTGAACATCCTGGCCAACCCGGGCGACGACCAGGACGGCAGGCACACCGCCGAGGTCACCCTCTCCCCCGGCCGTTACCTCTACTACTGCACGCTCCCCGGCCACGCGGAGATGAGGGGCGTGCTCGTGGTGACCGAGGGCGGCGGGGGCGAGGACACGACGGCGCCCGTCACGTCGGCGGACGTGAGCGGCACCCAGAACGCCGACGGCCACTACGTCGGTGCCGCGAGCGTGACGATCGGCGCCACCGACGAGGGCGGCTCGGGCGTCGAGCGGATCGAGTACGCGATCGGCGCCGACGGTGCCTGGCAGCCGTACACCACGCCCGTCGTCGTCGACCAGGTCGGCGAGCACACGGTGCGCTACCGGGCGTTCGACAAGGCGGGCAACGCCGCCGCCGAGAAGAGTGTCACGTTCACCGTGGCCCCCGCGCCGACGGACGACACGACCGCGCCGGAGACCTCGGCGACGGTCAGCGGTGAGAAGAACCCGGACGGTGCCTACATCGACATGGCGACGGTGACCGTCACCGCCTCCGACACCGGTTCCGGGGTCAACACCATCGAGTACGCGGTCGGTGACGGCGCCTGGCAGCCGTACACCGCCCCCGTGATGGTGCACCAGGTCGGCGAGCACACCGTGCGCTACCGCGCCACCGACAAGGCGGGCAACGCCGCGGCGGAGAAGAGCGTCGCCTTCACCGTCGCCGCCGCTCCCCCGCAGGACACCACCGCGCCGGTGACCGGCGCGACCGTGAAGGGCAGCAAGAACTCCGACGGCGCGTACGTCGGCAGCGCCGAGGTGACCGTCAGCGCCACCGACGAGGGCGGCTCCGGGGTGGCCGGCATCGAGTACTCCCTCGACGCCGGGCCCTACCTGGCGTACACCGAGCCGGTGGTCGTCGACCGGGTGGGCCGGCACACCGTGGCCTACCGGGCGACCGACCAGGCGGGCAACACGTCCGAGCCGCTGACCGTGAGCTTCACGGTGGTGTCGGGCCAGGTGCCGCCGCCGCCCTGCCCGGAGTACGACGAACGGCTCACGGTGATCGTCGGCACGGTCGACACGGGCGTTCCGAACCGGGTCACCGACAACCGGTGCCGGATCAACGAGCTGATCGAGGACGAGAAGGACTGGTCGTCGCAGCAGCTGTTCCTCAAGCACGTCCGCGAGGTCATGGACGCGCTGCTGGACGAGGGCGTCGTCGACCGGCGGGAGTACCGGGCGATCAACAAGGCCGCCCGCCAGTCGAAGATCGGCGTGCCCGGCCAGACCGAGGGCTACCGCGCGATCCTGGACGGCTCCCAGGAGTCCTTCGGCAAGTGGCAGCAGGTGGGCGGCGGCTCGTTCGCGCTGAACGAGGACGGCTCGATCACCTCCAGCACGAGCACACCGGGCATGGGCATGCTGTGGTTCCCGGAGCGCAAGTACGGGGACTTCTCGCTGAAGCTCCAGTGGCGGGACGACGCGCCCGGCACGGCCAACACCAACGGCGGCGTCTTCGTGCGCTTCCCGCAGGTCCACGACCACCCGGAGGAGTCCCGGCCGGAGTGGGTCGCCATCAAGTACGGGCACGAGGTGCAGGTGTTCGACAGCCCGACCGGCGACATGTACAAGTCGGGGTCGGTCTACGGCTTCGACCGGGTGGGCCTGGCCGGCGCCGGGGTGACGGAGAAGGGCACCTGGAACGACTACGAGATCCGCGTGGTCGACCAGCACTACTCCATCTACCGCAACGGCGTGCTGATCAACGAGTTCGACAACACCGGCGGCCAGGACTTCTACCCGGCGCGCTCGGACGACCCGGGCACGGACGGGCGGCGGTACGCCTCCGGCTACATCGGGCTCCAGGTCCACGGCACCACGGACGTGGTCTCGTACCGGGACGTGAGGATCAAGGAGTTGTAGGTCAGCTCTTCTGAGGGCGCGGCTTCTTCGCGCGGCTCGGCTGTACCCGGCTGGGTTCCCCCGGCATCTTCGGATACTCGGGCGGGTACGGCAGATCACCGAGCCCGTGGTCGTGCTCGTCCTTCGTCGCCAGCTCCAGCAGGGCGTCGAGGGAGTGGGAACGGTCGTCCATGCCCGCGTGCACGTCGCCGAGTTCGGCGAAGCGCGCGGGCATGGTCGTGATGTCGAAGTCCTGCGGATGGGCGACGCCCACCTCCTCCCAGGTCAGCGGCGCGGAGACCGGTGCGCCCGGGCGGGGGCGCACCGAGTAGGCGGAGGCGATGGTGCGGTCCCGGGCGGTCTGGTTGTAGTCGATGAAGATGCGCTCGCCGCGCTCCTCCTTCCACCACTTGATGGTCACCTGGTCGGGCATCCGGCGTTCCATCTCGCGGCCGACGGCGATGGCGGCGCGCCGCACCTGGGTGAAGGTCCAGCGCGGCTCGATCGGCACGAAGACGTGGATGCCGCGTCCGCCGGAGGTCTTGGGCCAGCCGCGCAGCCCGCCGAACTCCTCCAGTACGGCACGGAGTTCGTGGGCGGCGCGGGCGGCGTCGTCGTAGTCGGTGCCGGGCTGCGGGTCGAGGTCGATGCGCAGCTCGTCGGGGTGGTCGACGTCGTCGCGACGCACCGGCCAGGGGTGGAAGGTGAGGGTGCCGTACTGGGCGGCCCACAGGACCGCCGCCTCCTCGGTGGGGCACATCTCGTCGGCGCTGCGACCGCTGGGGAAGGTGATGTGCGCGGTGGGGATCCAGTCGGGCATGCCCTTGGGGGCGCGCTTCTGGTAGAACCACTCGCCGGTGACGCCGTCGGGGTAGCGCTGGAGTGTGGTGGGCCGGTCGCGCAGGGCGCGCAGGATGCCGGGGGCGACGGCCTGGTAGTACCGGGCCACGTCGAGCTTGGTGTAGCCGTGCTCCGGGAAGAAGACCTTGCCCGGGCTGGACAGCCGCACGGTCCGTCCGCCCGCTTCCAGTTCCACCGCTTCCGCCATGCGAGCCACGGTAGGCGCACCGCGGGGACCTCGCACATCAGGCGACGGCTCACCCGGACCTTCATTCGAACCCGCGTTCCCGGGCGTCTCCGTGTGCCCGGAGCGGTCACCAGCACTCGCCCGGCTTGACCACCCAGGTCCACGACCCGCACGGATCGACCGCCATGTGCGGGTCGATGTCCTTCGGCGGGCCGTCGTTGACGCGTTTCTGCTTCAGGTACCTGGCGCGTATCTCCGCCGTCGGCAGTCGCTCCCATCCTTCGGGCAGGCGCAGCCCCGCACGCGCGAGCTCCGCCCTCCACGCCTCGACCGTCTCCTGACGGCTGCGGGGCACCGGGCCCGGCGCCTCGGGTGAGCCGACCGTGACGCCCGGCGGACCGGTGAGGTCGCCCGTCGCGGCCACCATCGCGGTCACGCAGGCGCCGGTGACGGCGACGGCCGCGGTGACCACCACGGCCGCCCTGGCGGAACTCCCCGGCACGCGCGCCCTCCCTCCGTCACACCTCCTCCCACGGTCCCATGCCGCCACGCCACGCCGCCATCTCTACTCGTCCAGGCTGCCGTTGCTCATCCGGACCCGGCGGCCGGTGAAGCGCCGGGCGACCATGCGGTCGTGCGAGACCATCACCAGCGCGCCCCGGTAGTGGTGCAGGGCTTCCTCGAAGTCCTCCACCAGCGCGGGCGAGAGGTGGTTCGTCGGCTCGTCCAGCAGCAGCAGGTCCACCGGGTCCCGCAGCAGACGGGCCAGCGCCAGCCGGCGCAGCTGCCCCGTGGACAGGTCACCGACCGCCGTCGTCAGGTCGGACGGCCGGAACAGACCGAACCCGAGGAGGGCGCCGCGGTGTTCCTCGGCGACGCCGGGCAGTCCGGCGGCGAACGCGGCCAGCAGGGTCCGCCGCGGATCGGTGATCGCGGTCTCCTGGGGCAGCCATCCGACGCGGTCCGGGCGCGTGCACGTGCCCCGGTCGGGGTCCAGGTCACCGGCGAGGACCCGCAGCAGCGTGCTCTTGCCGGCGCCGTTCGCCCCGGTGACCAGGACGCGCTCGCCGGGTTCGACCGTGAAGCCGGGTACGTCGAGCCGGTCGCCCACCGCGACCCGGTGGAGGTCGGCGACCGCCCCCTTGCGGTCGCTCTCGCCGCCCGCGACCCGGGCGTCGAAGCGCAGGGGCTCCGGCGGCCGCGGCACCGGGTTCTCCTCCAGTCTCCGTACCCGCTCCTTCGCCTGCCGGACGCGCGCGGAGATCTGCTTCTCCACGCTGCGCTGGTGGCGCTGGTTGTCGCGGTCGGCGTTGGCCCGGCGCCGGGGGCCGGCGGCCATGGTGTCGGCGGCACGGCGGGCCAGGGCGCGCTGCTCCGCCAACTCCCGTTGCCAGTCGGCGTGCTCCTGCTCCCAGCGACGCCGGGCGGCCGCCTTGGCCCGGAGGTATCCCGCGTACCCGCCGCCGTGCCGGTGGACGGTGCGGCGTTCGCCGTCCACCTCCCACAGGGCGGTGGCGACGCGTTCCAGGAAGACGCGGTCGTGGGAGACCGCCAGCACGCTGCCGCGTTGGGAGCGCAGGTGCTCCTCCAGCCACTGGACGGCCGGGACGTCGAGGTGGTTGGTGGGCTCGTCGAGCAGCAGCAGCTGTGGTGCGGCCGCCAGCAGACAGGCCAGGTTGAGGCGGGCCTGCTCGCCGCCGGAGAGGCTGCCCAGCCGCCGGCCGGGCGCGATGCGCTGAAGGCCCAGTCCGTGCATGGCGGCTTCGACGCGGGCATCGGCCGCGTAGCCGTCCCGCGCCTCGAACGCCTCCAGCAGCTCCCCGTACGAGGCGAGCAGGCCGTCGAGTTCGCCGGGCCCGGCCTCCGCCAGCGCCTGCTCGGCCCGGCGCAGGGCGCGTTCCAGGGTGCGCAGGTCGGCGAGGGCGTGGTCGACGGCGTCCTGGACGGTGTCGTCCGGGGGGAGGTCGGGGGTCTGCGGCAGGTACCCGGCGCCGCCCGGGGCGTGGACGCGGATCCGGCCCGCGTCCGGCCGGTCGAGACCGGCCAGCAGGCGCAGCAGGGTCGACTTGCCCGTGCCGTTCTCGCCGATGACGCCGATGCGCTCGCCGAGCGCCACCGACTGGTGAACGCCGTCCAGCAGCGGCCGGCCTCCGGGCGCGCGGACGACGTCGTCCAGGACGACCTGGAAGGAGCCGGAGCCGGAGTCCGAGCCGGTACCGGACGAGGTGGTTGGGCAGGTGGTGGTGCCAGAAGTGGGCTGAGACATGCGTGATCCGCCATATCGGAAGGCGTGGACAGTGACCGATACGGAGGGAGGGGTCATCGGCGCGCGACGGAGCGGCGTGGGTGAAGGCCGTGCTACAGCCGAACCCGGGGACCCTGACGGGCGGCCGGAATCACACCGCGTACGCGCGGCGGCATCGGCGCCCGGTCTCCCGGGGCGGTATCAGATGTAGAAGTAGTAGAACCTGATCACCCCACAAGCCTAACAGGCGAGGCCTGCGGACCGCTCATACAGTCGGACCATGGATCTGCCCGTCATGCCGCCCGTGAAGCCGATGCTCGCCAAGTCCGTGGCGAAGATCCCGCCGGGCATGCACTACGAGGCCAAGTGGGACGGGTTCCGGTCGATCGTGTTCCGCGACGGCGCCGAGGTCGAGCTCGGGAGCCGTACGGGTAAGCCGTTGACCAGGTACTTCCCGGAGCTGGTGGAGGCGGTGCGGGAGCGGTTGCCCGAGCGGTGCGTGGTGGACGGGGAGATCGTGATCGCCCGGGAGGGGCATCTGGACTTCGACGCGCTCACCGAGCGGATCCATCCGGCGGACTCCCGGGTGCGCACGCTGGCCGAGCGGACGCCGGCCTCACTGGTGGTCTTCGACCTGCTGGCCCTGGACGACGAGTCGCTGCTCGACGTGGGGCTCGCCGACCGGCGGGCGGCGCTCGTGGGGGCACTGTCCGGGGTCACGGCCCCGGTGCACGTGGCACCGGCGACGGACGACATCGAGGTGGCGCGGAGGTGGTTCGAGCAGTACGAGGGGGCGGGGCTCGACGGCGTCGTCGCCAAGCCGCTCGATCTCCGCTACCGCCAGGACGAGCGGGCCATGTACAAGATCAAGCACGAGCGCACGGCGGACGTGGTGGTCGCCGGTTACCGTCTCCACAAGAGCGGCCCCGTCGTCGGCTCCCTCCTGCTCGGCCTCTACGACGACCGGGGCGTCCTCCAGCACGTGGGCGTGAGCGCGGCCTTCACCATGAAGCGGCGCGCGGAGCTGGTGGAGGAGCTGGCACCGCTGCGCATGGACGACGTCCGGGGCCATCCGTGGGCGGCCTGGGCCGAGGAGTCGGCGCACGAGTCGGCCCGGCTGCCGGGCGCCCCCAGCCGCTGGTCGGGGAAGAAGGACCTGTCCTGGGTGCCGCTGCGGCCGGAACGGGTCGTCGAGGTGGCGTACGACCACATGGAGAACGGGGCGCGTTTCAGGCACACGGCCCGCTTCCGCCGGTGGCGCCCGGACCGGACGCCGGAGAGCTGCACCTACGCCCAGCTGGAGGAGCCGGTCCGCTACGACCTGGCGGAGATCCTCGGCGGTCCCTGAGGGCGCCCCGGGGGCCTCACGGCTTCAGCAGCACCTTGACCGCGCCGTCCTGCTTCTTCTGGAACATCTCGTACGCGTGCGGTGCGTCCGTCAGCGGCACCCGGTGGGTGGCGAAGTCGTCGACGCCGAGCGGGTCCTCGTCCGTCAGGTAGGGGATGATCTCGTCGCTCCAGCGGCGTACGTTCGCCTGCCCCATCCGCAGCTGGATCTGCTTGTCGAACAGGGTGAGCATCGGCATCGGGTCGGCCATGCCGCCGTACACGCCGGACAACGAGATCGTGCCGCCTCGGCGCACCAGCTCGATGGCGGTGTACAGGGCGGCGAGCCGGTCGACGCTGAACCGCTCCGCCAGCGGGCCGCCCACGGCCCGGGGCATCACCGCGGCGGTCGACTGGACCAGCTTGGCGACGACGCCGCCGTGCGCCTCGGTGCCGACCGCGTCGATCACGGCGTCGGGACCGCGGCCCTCGGTCTCGTCCTGGATCGCCGCGACCAGCTCCTTCTCGCTGTCGAAGGACCGCAGGTCGTACGTCTCCACGCCCCGCTCACGGGCCCGCCGCAGCCGTTCCGGCACGAGGTCCACGCCGAACACCCTTCCGACCCCCTTGGCCCGGGCGATCCGGCAGGCCATGTCGCCGATCGGGCCGAGGCCGAGCACGGCGACGCTGCCGCCCCGCGGGACGGCGGCGTACTCGACCGCCTGCCAGGCGGTGGGGAGGACGTCCGAGAGGTAGACGAAGCGGTCGTCGGCCGGACCCTCCGGAACCTTGATCGGGCCGTACTGGGCCTGCGGCACGCGCAGGTACTCGGCCTGGCCGCCGGGGACGGCGCCGTACAGGCGGGTGTAGCCGAACAGCGGGGCGCCCATGCCCTCGCCGGTGACCTGGGTGGTCTCGCACTGGGTCGGCAGTCCGGTGCCGCACATGAAGCAGTGCCCGCACGCGATCTGGAACGGCACCACGACCCGGTCGCCGGGCCGCAGTCCGGTCACCTCGGGGCCGACCTCCTCCACGATGCCCATGGGCTCGTGGCCCAGGATGTCGCCCGGTGTCATGAACGGCGTCAGCACCTCGTAGAGGTGCAGGTCGGAGCCGCACAGCCCGGAGGACGTGACGCGGATGACCGCGTCCGTCGGCTCCTGGACCTTCGGATCGGGTACGTCCTCCACCCGTACGTCCCGCTTGCCCTGCCACGTCACTGCCTTCATGGCCTCGCACTCCCTCCGTCGCCGTGCGCATCGCTGCTGCGTGGCGGCCGGGTACCCGAGGCGCCCTCCACCGAACCGCCGCCGGTTTCGTCCCAACAGCGGATTATGTGCCGCGTTCGGCGTGCCGTATCAGATTCGGTCAGGTATGGCGCTGAATGCTTCGAAAAGTACAAAATCAATGACATGGGATGGGTGGACGGGTGGTCGGAATGCGACGAAGGACGCACGCGTGGCGCGGCGGGGCGCTACTGACCGCGGCGGTGGCGGTCTCGCTGGCGGCGGGCTGCGCGGCCGGGCCGGGGACGGTCGAGGAGGACGGACAGGCACCGCGCCCGAAACGCTCGCACAGTGCGGCGGGCAGCCCGGCCCCGGTACTCGCCGTGAAGGTCGACAACGTGCCGGCGGCCCGTCCGCAGACGGGCCTGGAAGCCGCGGACGTGGTCTACGTGGAACCGGTGGAGGGCGGACTGAGCCGCCTGATGGCGGTCTACGCGACCGAACTTCCCGAGTCGGTCGGACCGGTGCGCAGCGCCCGCGAGTCCGACCTGGAACTGCTGCGCCAGTTCGACCGGCCGACGCTGGCGTTCTCCGGTGCGCAGCGGAGACTGCTGCCGCTCATCGACGAGGCGCCCCTGCGCGCCGAGCCCCCGGGGCGAGGAGAGGCGTCCGGCGCCTACGTCCGCGACGACGACCGGCCCGCCCCGCACAATCTCTATCTGCGGCCGAGGCGGCTGCAGCCGTCACCCGCGGGCGCCGACGACCTGACCACGGGTTTCCGCTACGGAGCGGCCCCCGAGGGCGGCGAGGCGAAGTCCTCGCGCACGGTGCGCTACCCGTCGGCGTCCTTCACCTTCACCTGGTCCGAGAGCCGCGACCGCTGGCTGGTCTCCATGGACGGCGCCCCGGCCCGGACGGCCGACGGCGGGCGTCTCGCGCCGTCGACGGTCGTCGTGCAGCACGTGAACGTACGCGAGTCGGACTTCCACGACGTCCGGGGCAGCAACTCGCCGTACGTCGAGTCGGTGGGCTCCGGGCGGGCGGAGGTGCTGCGCGACGGGCGCGCGTACGGGGCGGCCTGGAAACGCGGCGCGGCCGCGGACGGAACGTCCTTCACCGCCGAGGACGGCACTCCGCTGGACTTCGCCGAGGGCCAGGTGTGGGTGGTGTTCGCCGATACGGCGAAGCGGCCCTGATCAGCTCGGTACCGCCGCGGGCTCCGCCGGGTTGCGGAGCCCTTCGGCGGCGTCCGCGACCCGCCGGACGAGGTCGAAGAACACGGCCTGCTCGTCGGCGGAGAGCGGGGCCAGGAAGACCTGGTTCATCCGGGCCGTACGCACCGCGAGCTTGCGGTGGACGCGCAGGCCGTCGTCGGTCAGGCGCAGCAGGAAGCGGCGGCCGTCCTGCGGGTCGCGGACCTTGTCCAGCAGTCCGCGGCGGCCGAGCCGGCTGATCACCTCGGCGATGGTGGACCGGTCCAGCCCCACCCTTTCCCCCACGGTTCGCTGGTCCAGGCGGTCCGGCTCGCTGACGAGCGCGTTGAGGACCGCGAACTGCGGCGAGGTGACCTCCTCCGAGACCATCGTGTTCCACAGCAGGTGGTGCGCCTGCTGCAGCCGCCGGGCCAGATGCCCGGGATGGGTGGTCAGGTCGACCGCGGCCATGTGCGCTCCTGTGGTCATTTTCGTCGGTGCACTGACGATACATCGGACGGGCGGATACTGCCCGATGTCACATCAGGCGAGCCACCAGGCCTTTTGAGAGGTATTGACGCCCTGACAGTCCGGTGGCAGCGTGTGGGAAACCTCGCTGAAATACTCAGTGCCCTGATTAATTCGCCGATTCGCCGATCGGTCCGCGATCCGGGGCGCTTGGAAGAGATGGGGCTTCTCGGATGGACAAGGTGGTGGCCACAGCCGCCGAGGCGGTGGCCGACGTGCCGGAGGGCGCGTCGCTCGCGGTGGGCGGCTTCGGGCTGAGCGGTGTACCGAACGTACTGATCCAGGCGCTGCACGAGCGTGGGACCGGCGGCTTGTCGGTGGTCTCCAACAACTGCGGGGCGATGGACTCGGGGCTGGCGGTGCTGCTGGCCGCGGGGCGGATCGCCCGGGTGACCGGGTCCTACGTCGGGGCGAACAAGGAGTTCGCGCGGCAGTACCTGGGCGGTGAGCTGGAGGTGGAGCTGATCCCGCAGGGCACGCTGGCCGAGCGGCTGCGGGCCGGCGGGGCGGGGATTCCCGCCTTCTACACACCGGCGGGGGTGGGCACGCAGGTCGCCGAGGGCGGGCTGCCGTGGCGCTACGACGGCTCCGGCGGGGTCGCGCTGGCGTCGCCGCCGAAGGAGGTCCGCGAGTTCGACGGGACGGAGTACGTGCTGGAGCGCGGGATCCGCACCGACTTCGCGCTGGTGCGGGCGGCGAGGGGGGACCGGCACGGGAACCTGGTGTTCGCCAAGTCGTCCCGGAACTTCAACCCGCCGGTGGCGATGGCCGGGCGGGTGACGGTCGCCGAGGTGGAGGAGCTGGTCGAGCCCGGGGAGATCGACCCGGACGCGGTGCACCTGCCGGGGATCTTCGTGCAGCGGGTGGTGGCGCTCACGGCCGAACAGGCCGCGGACAAGAGGATCGAGCGGCGGACGGTGAGTTCCTGATGGCCTGGACGCGTGAACAGATGGCCGCGCGAGCGGCCCGGGAACTGCGGGACGGACAGTACGTCAACCTCGGCATCGGTCTGCCGACGCTCATCCCGAACCACCTCCCGCAGGGCGTGGAGGTGACCCTGGAGTCCGAGAACGGAATCCTGGGCACCGGCCGGTACCCGACCGAGGCCGAGGTGGACCCCGACCTGATCAACGCCGGCAAGGAGACGGTGACGGTCCTGCCGGGCGCCTCCTTCTTCGACTCGGCGCTGTCCTTCGGCATGATCCGCGGCGGGCACATCGACGTCGCCGTGCTGGGGGCCATGCAGGTCTCGGCCGCCGGCGACCTGGCGAACTGGGCCGTCCCGGGCAAGATGATCACGGGGATCGGCGGCGCGATGGACCTCGTCCACGGTGCCCGCACCGTGATCGTGGTGATGACCCACACCGCCAAGGACGGCTCGCCCAAGATCGTGCGGGAGTGCACGCTGCCGCTCACGGGCAAGGCGTGTGTGAACCGGGTCATCACCGACCTCGGTGTCCTCGACGTCGGCGACGACGGCCTGGTCCTGGTCGAGACCGCACCGGGCGTGGGCGTCGACGAGATCGTCGCCGGGACCGACGCCGAACTCGTCATCGCGGAGGACCTGACATGAAGGACGTCTACATCGTCGACGCGGTACGTACCCCGTTCGGCAAGTACAACGGCTCCCTGGCGGGTGTACGCCCCGACGACCTGGCCGCACACGCGATCCGTGAACTCCTCGCCCGCACCCCCGGCCTGGACCCCTCCCGGATCGACGACGTGTACCTCGGCAACGCCAACGGCGCCGGTGAGGAGAACCGCAACGTCGCCCGCATGGCGGGACTGCTGGCCGGCCTGCCCACCACCGTCCCCGGCGTGACCGTGAACCGGCTGTGCGCCTCCGGTCTCGAAGCGGTGATCCAGGCCGCCCGTGCCATCGCCGTCGGCGACGCCCACATCGCCCTCGCAGGCGGCGTGGAGTCGATGACCCGGGCGCCGTACGTGCTGCCCAAGTCGGACCGGCCCTTCCCCGCCGGGCACACCGAGCTGTACTCCACCACCCTGGGCTGGCGCATGGTCAACCCGCGGATGGACCCGCAGTGGACCATCCCGCTCGGGGAGTCGGCGGAGCTGATCGCCGACAAGCACGAGATCTCCCGCGAGCAGCAGGACGAGTACGCCCTCGCCTCCCACCACAAGGCGGCGCGGGCACAGGCGGACGGCCTCTTCGACACCGAGCTCGCGCCCGTACCCGTGCCGCGGCGCAAGGGCGACCCCGTCGACTTCGCCGCCGACGAGTGCGTACGCCCGACCGCCTCCCTGGAGGCGATGGCCAAGCTCAGGCCGTCCTTCCGCACCACCGACGGGACCGTGACCGCCGGGAACGCCTCGCCGCTCAACGACGGCGCGGCGGCCCTCCTCCTCGTCGACGAGGAGGGTCTGAAGGCCACCGGCCGCGAGCCGCTCGCCCGCGTCCGGGCCACCGGTGTCTCGGCGACCGACCCGCACTACTTCGGCCTCGCCCCCGTCGAAGCCGTGAACCGCGCCCTCGCCAAGGCCGGCCGGACCTTCGCCGACCTCGACGTCCTCGAGCTCAACGAGGCCTTCGCCGCCCAGGTGCTGGGCTGTGTCGCCGAGTGGCCCGAGTTCGACCCCGCGATCCTCAACCCCCGGGGCGGCGCCATCGCGCTGGGCCACCCGCTGGGCGCCTCCGGTGCCCGCCTCGCCGGCACCGTCGCCCACCAGCTCGCCCGCAAGGGCGGCGGCACCGGCGTCGCCACCCTCTGCATCGGCGTCGGCCAGGGCCTCGCCCTCGTCCTCGACCGCTAGTCACGTCACCCACGGGAAACCCCATGACTCTCACCCAGCACGACATCGACGCGGAGATCGCGGCCGAGCACGCCGCGTACGAGAAGCGGGTCGCCGACGGCGCGCCCGTCGAGCACCACCCGCGCCGCGACTACGCCCCGTACCGCTCCTCGGTACTCCGCCACCCGAAGCAGCCGCCGATCGCCATCGACGTCACCAAGGACCCGGAACTGGTCGAGCTGTCCTCCCCCGCCTTCGGGGAGCGGGACATCACCGGGATCGACAACGACCTGACCCGGCAGCACAACGGAGAGCCGGTCGGCGAGCGCATCACCGTCTCCGGCCGCCTCCTCGACCGGAACGGCAGGCCCGTGCGCGGCCAGCTCGTCGAGATCTGGCAGGCGAACTCGGCCGGCCGCTACGCCCACCAGCGCGAGCAGCACGACGCCCCGCTGGACCCGAACTTCACCGGCGTGGGCCGCACCCTCTCCGACGACGACGGCTTCTACCGCTTCACCACCGTCCAGCCCGGCCCCTACCCGTGGCGCAACCACGTCAACGCCTGGCGCCCGGCCCACATCCACTTCTCGGTGTTCGGCTCGGCGTTCACGCAGCGGCTCGTGACGCAGATGTACTTCCCGAACGACCCGCTCTTCCCGTACGACCCGATCCTGCAGTCCGTGACGGACGACGCCGCCCGGCAGCGGCTCGTCGCGACGTACGACCACAGCCTGTCCGTGCCCGAGTTCTCGCTCGGCTACCACTGGGACATCGTGCTCGACGGCCCGAACGCCACCTGGATCGAAGAAGGACGCTGACCCGCCATGACGAAGATCGACACCAGCGGCCCGGAGAACGTGCTGCCCACGCCGTCGCACACGGTCGGCCCGTTCTACGGGTACGCGCTGCCCTTCCGCGGCGGCGAGGACATCGCGCCCGTCGGCCACCCGGACACGGTCACCGTGCACGGGTACGTGTACGACGGCGCGGGCGACCCGCTGCCGGACGCGCTCCTGGAGGTGTGGGGGCCCGACCCGGACGGCAACCTGCCGACGGCCGACGGCTCGATGCGGCGCGACCCCGCCTCCGGCGGGTTCCTCGGGCGCAACGGCGTGGAGTTCACCGGCTTCGGCCGCATCCAGACCGACGCGAACGGCCACTGGTACGTGCGTACGCTGCGGCCCGGGGCGCGCGGGCGGAGCGCGCCGTACGTCGGCGTGTGCGTGTTCGCGCGCGGGCTGCTCGTGCACCTGTTCACCCGGATCTACCTGCCGGGCGACGAGGCGGTGCTCGCCGCGGACCCGCTGCTGTCCCGGGTGGACGCGGAGCGCCGCGACACGCTGATCGCCGCGGACGAGGGCGACGGGACGTACCGTTTCGACATCCGCCTTCAGGGCGAGGGCGAGACGGTCTTCCTGGAGTTCCAGTGACATCAGCTCCCGAAGCTCTCGGCACGGGGGGCCTGCTCGCCCCCGGCTGGGCGGGCTCACCGGCCGCCGACGCCACCGACGACCACGCCTGTCTGCGTGCGCTGCTCGACGCGGAGGCGGCGCTGACCCGCGCTCAGGCCGGGCTGGGCCTCGCCCCCGCCGAGGCGGCGGCCGCGGTGACCGACGCGGCGGACCCGGCCCGTTTCGACGTGCGCTCCCTGGCCGGACGCGCCCGCGGCGGCGGCAACCCGGTGATCCCGCTGGTGGCCGACCTGACGGAGGCGGTCGGCGAGGAGTACGGGCCGTACGTGCACCGGGGTGCGACCAGCCAGGACATCCTGGACACGGCGACGATGCTGGTCGCCGCCCGCACCCTGGACCTGCTGCTGCCCGACCTCGGCCGTACGGAGCGGGCGCTGGCGCGGCTGGCCGCCGAGCACCGGGACACGGCGATGCCGGGCCGGACGCTCACCCAGCACGCCGTGCCGACGACCTTCGGACTGAAGGCGGCCGGCTGGCGCACCCTGGTGCTCGACGCGCGGGACCGGATCGCCGCCGTACGCGACGCGCTGCCCGCCCAACTCGGCGGCGCGGCGGGCACCCTGGCCGCCTTCGGGGCGTACGGCGCGGCGGACCCGGCCGAGCTGCCGTCGGCGTACGCCCGTGAACTCGGGCTGCGGGCGCCCGTGCTGCCCTGGCACACGCTGCGCACCCCGGTCGCCGACCTGGCCGGCTGCCTCGCCTTCGCCGCCGGCGCGCTCGGGAAGATCGCCGCGGACGTGCTCGTCCTCTCCCGTACCGAGACCGCCGAGGTCGCCGAGGGCAGCGGCGGCGGCTCGTCGGCGATGCCGCACAAGGCCAATCCCGTACGGTCCACGCTGATCGCGGCGGCGGCCCGGCGCGCGCCGCAGCTCGCGGCCACGCTGTACGGCTCGCTGACCGCCGAGGACGAGCGGCCGGCCGGGGCCTGGCACGCCGAGTGGGAGCCGCTGCGGGACCTGCTGCGGCTGACCGGCGGCGCGGCCCGTGACGCCGCGGAGCTGGCCGAGGGGCTCCAGGTCCGCCCGGACGCGATGCGCGCGCACCTCGGCCTCACCCACGGGCTGATCGTGTCCGAACGGCTCTCCGCCGAACTGGCGCCGGTGCTCGGACGGGCCCGCGCCAAGGCGCTGCTCACCGAGCTGGCCCGGCGGACGTACACCGAGGACCGCGGTCTTGGCGAACTGCTCGCCGAGGTGCCCGAGTTGTCCGGCCTTGGTCTCGGCTCCCTGACCGACCCCGCCCGTTACACCGGCTCCGCCGGAGCCCTGACCGACCGTGCTCTGGAGCGACGTTGACCATGCTCAACCACCTGTCCGAAGGCCCCGCCTCCGCTCCCCCGCTGCTGCTCGGGCCCTCGCTGGGCACCTCGTACGCGCTGTGGGACGAGGTGGCGCCCGAGCTGTCCATCGCGCACCGGGTGATCCGCTGGGATCTGCCGGGGCACGGAGGTTCGGCGGCGGAGCTCATCGGGCCGGGCGCCACCGTCGGCGACCTCGCCGGCCTGGTCCTCGCGCTCGCCGACTCGCTCGGGGTGGAACGGTTCGCCTACGCGGGCGTGTCACTGGGCGGCGCGGTGGGACTGCATCTGGCCGTGCACCACCCGGAGCGGGTGTCGTCGCTGGCCGTCGTCTGCTCGTCGGCGCACTTCAACGGTGCGCGGGCGTGGGAGGAGCGGGCCGCGACGGTGCGCGCGGAGGGGCTGGCGAAGCTCGCTCGGAGCGCGGACGACCGGTGGTTCACGCCCGGGTTCACCGTGCCGGCGCTGGTGCGGGACCACCGGGACGCCGATCCGGGGGCGTACGCCGCCTGCTGTGACGCGCTGGCCGCCTTCGACCTGCGGGACCGGCTCGGCGAGATCACGGCGCCGACGCTGCTGATCGCGGGCCGCGAGGACCCGGCGACACCGCCCGCGCATCTGCGGGAGATCGCCGACGCGGTGCCGGGCGCGACGCTGACCGAACTGCCGGGGGCCTCGCACCTGGCGCCGGCGGAGCGTCCCGAGGCGGTGCTGACCGCGCTGCGGGCGCACTTCGACGGCGGCGCCGGGCGGGGCATGGCGGTGCGGCGCGAGGTGCTCGGCGACGCGCACGTGGACCGGGCGCAGGGGCGGCAGACCCCGTTCACGGCCCGGTTCCAGGACTTCATCTCGCGCTACGCCTGGGGTGAGATCTGGACCGACGAGACCCTCTCGCGCCGCGAGCGCAGCATGGTCACGATGACGGCGCTGGTCGCCCACGGCCACTACGAGGAGCTGGCCATGCACGTACGGGCGGCGCGGCGCAACGGGCTGACGCCGGACGAGATCGGCGCGGTGCTGCTGCAGACGGCGGTGTACTGCGGGGTGCCCGCCGCGAACTCGGCGTTCGCGACGGCCCAGCGGGTGCTGGCCGAGGAGGACGGCGCCGGCGGCTGAGCCGCCGGCGTCCCCGTGGGCCGATACCGGCCCCTCGGCTCACGGGCCCGCCGCCAGTGCCTCGCGGGCCCTCGCCACCAGCCCGTCCGCGCCGCACGAGTCCGCCAGCGCCAGGCCGCGGCGCAGCTCGGCCGCCGAGCGGGCGGCGATGCCGTACTCCACGCGGGCGGCGGCGTGCTCGTACTGGCAGGGTGACGCCTCGAGATAGGTGACGGCCTGGGCGGCGAGCCGGACCGCGCGCTGACCGGTCTCCAGCGCGGCGGCGCAGCGCAGGGCCTCGCCTATGGCGGTGTCCGTGCCGAAGCGCTCGGCCTGGCGGCGGGCGTCGGAGGCCAGTCGGGCGGCGCGGGCGGGGTCTTCCGCGGCGAGGGCCCGGGCGAGCTCGGTCGCCCAGGGGGCCACCACCGGGTTGTCCCGCCCGCGAGCGGCCGCCGCCTTCTCGGCGGCCTCCAGTTCGTTGATGCCTTCCTTGGTGCGGCCGGTGGCGAGCAGCAGCCGCCCGCGTACGGAACGGGGCTCGGGCAGCACGATCGTGGCCGGGTACGGCGGGTCGAAGCCGTACTGGTCGGCGACGGACCGGGCCTCCTCGACATGGCCGCGGGCGAGCAGCGTGTCGATCAGGTTGCAGACCGCGGACCAGTACATCGGCAGGCCACGGCCGACGCGTTCCGCGACGCGCAGTGATTCGCGCAGGGTCGCCTCGGCCTCCTTGAGGCGGTCCCGCCTGCGATGGCCGAGCCCGACGTAGGTGTACGCGAGGGCGAGGTGGCCGCCGCTCCAGCCGGCGGTCTCGTAGGCGCGCAGGGCCTCGGTGAACAGTGCCTCGGCGCGGTCGAGCCGATCGGTGTAGGCGTAGCAGTTGGCCAGCATCATCGGCAGTTCCAGGCCCCACTCGTTGTCGGTCCAGCCGAGGCCGGGAGCGAGGCGGCCGTTGACGAGGGTGCGGTCGCACAGCTCGACGACCTCCTCGGCGTTCTCGCCGTGGGTCATCGCGTCGAATCCGCGCAGGATGAGCAGGGCGCGCTCGGTGTCGTCGCGCCCGGTGCAGGTCCGGGCGAGTTCGGCGAGGTGCGCGGAACGGCCGGGTGACGACGTCTCGCCGGGGTGGATGCCCTCCCACATGTACTGGACGGCCCGCATCCGCAGCCGGGCGGACGGGTCCGGGTTCCGGGCGGCCTCCGCCTCGACGGTGCGGACGGCCTCCTCCAGCTGGTTGTTGTGGAGCAGGGCCTCGGAGAGCCGGAACACGGCGTTGACGCGTTGGTCGCCGTCGAGGCCGGGCATGGCGAGGGCGGTGCGCAGGTGGCCGATGGTGGTGGCGGGCGCGGTGAGGAGGGTGGCGCAGCCCAGTTCGTAGAGGACGCGCGCGTGGACGTCGGGCAGCGGCGGTTCTCGCAGGGCGCGTTCCAGGCAGAGGCGGGCCGCGTCGGGCGCGCCGACGGCGAGGTGCTCGCGGGCGGCGTCGCGCAACTGGCCGACGACCTCCGGGTCGTCGTCGGGATGCACCCGGAGCAGGTGGCGGGAGGCGGCCGCGGCGCCGAGCCGGGAGTCGGTGACCAGCTGGGCCGCTATGCCGTGCATCGCCGTGCGCAGCGCGTCGGGGATGGAGTTGTAGACGGCGGTGGCGATCAGCGGGTGGACGAACTCCAGGTCGCCCGCGTCCGGTTGCCCGGCGGCGGGGTCGGGTGTGGAGAGGATGCGTGCGCCGCGCAGCAACTCGGCGCAGCGGGCTGCCTCGTCGCGGTCGAGGGTGGCGAGCCGGGCCACCATGTCGACGGTGATGCCGCTGCCGAGGATGGCGGCGGCCCAGGCGAACCGGGTCGATTCGACGCCGAGTTGCTCCAGGCGGGCGACGAGGCCGCCGCCCCGGGCGGAGCGGTTCAGGGCGCGCAGTTCGGAGGCCTCCGCCTCGACCGGTTCCAGTTCGCTGTCCTGGACCTTGGCGAGGAGTTCCACGGTCTCGTAGGGGTTGCCCCCGGTGACGGCCCACACCTCGCGGCAGAACGCGGCGTCGGCGTGGTCGCCCAGGGTGGAGCGGGTGAGGCCGGCCGTCGCGTCGGGGGTGAGGGCGTTCAGCGGGGCGAGGAGGCGGCCCACGGCGGTGGCCGCGTCCAGGTGGCGGGCGCTGTCGCCGCTGACGTCGCCGGGGCGGCGGGCGATCACGACCAGCACGGAGATCTCGTCGAGCCGTTCTGCGAACGCGGCGAGCCAGCGCAGGGTCTCCTGGTCGGCCCAGTGGGCGTCGTCGATCAGCAGGACCAGCGGCCACTCCCGGCGGGCGAGCCGGCGCACGGCTGCGACCAGGCCCTCGCACACGCCCTGCGGGTCGGCCTGCCGCTCCCCGGGGTCCGCGATACCGAGGGCGGGGCCCGCGATGTCGTACCAGTCGCCGAGGTACTCGCGCGCCTCCTCCGGGAGCATGGACACCAGGGCGGGCTGGAGCAGTTGGCGTACGACGTTGAAGGGGACGGACCTGAGGGTCTCGCCGCCGCGCGCCGACCAGACGGTGCAGCCCCGGGCCTCCGCGATCCGGCGGGTCTCGGCGAGCAGCGCGGTCTTGCCGAGTCCGGCCTCGCCCCGGGCCTCCAGGAGGCTGCCGGGGGACGTGCGGTCCGCGCACAGTGTGTCGACCGCCTGTGTGAGGGTGGCGACTTCCTCGTCGCGCTCCCAAAGGGCGGCCGAGGCGGCGGACCTCCGCCGTACCTCCGTCATCCCGCTACCTCCCCGAGTCGCCCGAATGACGTACAGACCTCGAGCCTAGCCGTCCGATCGCGCGCGTGGTGGGGTGTCGGGGCGGCAGTTGCCGCGACGGGTGACATGCGGTAAAGCGCGGACGACGCGCCGGGCCCGTCATCAGCGGCGGTACCGGGCGACGTCCGTCAACTCGTCGTGAACGGCGCCGGCACGGCGGGCGGCCCGGCGAGCCGGCGCGGGGCCTCTCATCACGCTTTCACCGACGCCTCATACGGTGGGCACATGACGCAGGTGACTCCCCCCGGGTGGTACCCGGACCCCGGACAGAAGAATGACGGTCCCACCACCGAACGCTGGTGGGACGGCAAGGCGTGGACGGACCAGGTCCGCCCCGCGGGGCCGGCCGCCGCGTGGGCGCCTCCTGCGCAGCCGCCCGGGCAACCGCCGGTACAGCCGCCGGCGCACGACGGCGTGCCCGCGTACGGTGCCGGGCCCGCACCGTACCCCGTGCACCCGGGCTATCCGGGGCTGCCCGTCCAGCCGCCGTCCGCCCGGCGGCACCGGCTGCGCACCGGCATAGCCGTCGCCGCCGCCGTGGCCGTGCTGGCCGGGATCGGTGTCGGCGTGTACGTGCTGGCCGACGACGGTTCGGGCGGCGACAGCGTGTCCTCGCAGGCGGACCGGCGCGGCCCCGGCGGCCAGGACGACCCCTTCGGCGACTCGGGCGGCGGCGAGGGCGGCGAGCCGTCCGCTCCCGGCTCCCCCGACGGGTCCGAACCGCCCACGATCGACAGCGGATCGGTGACGGACCCGGTCAGCGGGATCAGCCTGCCCATTCCGGACGGCTGGTCCGGACAGCGGTTGTCCGTGGGCGCGACGGTGACGTCGGACAACAGCTACCCGTGCCCGGGCGACACCTCCAAGACGTGCACCAAGGGCGGCGCCTACTCGGCTCCCGCGGTGGTGCTGGGCACGAAGGGCGGCACCGCCGAGGAGGTCGCGAAGGCCGACATCGAGGCGAACGCCGAGGAGTCCTACGGCGGCGAGTCCTACGGCGGGATCACCTCCCACGAGGAACTGGCGTCCGAGGCGGTCACGGTCGCCGGGCAGAAGGGCTATCTGGTCCGCTGGAAGGCGGTCACCGGCAAGGGTGCCGACGGCTACGTCGAATCGCTCGCCTTCCCGGCGCCCGCCGACCCCGAGCGCATCGTCGTCGTCCGGTTCGGCGTCGACGTCGGGGAGAACCAGTCCGTCATCGACGAGATCACCAAGGGCATCGAGGCGGACTCCTCCGGAGGCGGCGGCAACGGGCAGGACGTCTGACCGCCCCCGGACAGCAGTCGGCCGGGTGGGGCGCCCTTCCGCTCAGAGGGTGCCCCACCCGGCCGGTGGTGCGCGCCGCCCCCGTCCCCACGGTGCGGCGCGGGCAGGCCGCCGTCCAGTCATCCCACGGACGGCGGCCTGAGTCTCAGGGGAGGCCGAGCGCCGGCAGCACGACGGCCTCCACGAACCGGACGAGGTACGCGGCGTCGGCCTGTTCGCCCTCGACCACGGGCCGCATCCGCAGCATGCCGAACATCTGCGCGGGCACGTACTCCAGGGCCGGGTGGCCGGCGGGGACCTCTCCCCGGGCGACGCCGCGGTCGAGGATCTCCCTCAGCGCCGCGATCTCCGGCTCGACGAGCGCCTCGCGCAGCGCGCACTGGAGCTCCGGGTCCTGCATGACCGCGTGGCCGAGCGCCTGGAGCAGCCCGGTGTCCCTGGCCGCTCCCTCACCCGCGGCGCGGGCCGCCTGGCGCAGGTCCTCGGCGAGCGACCCGGTGTCGATGCCGACGAAGCGCACCCGGCGGTGGGAACGCAGCGCCGCGGCCACGAACTGCGGCTTGGTCTTCCACTGCCGGTAGAGCGTGGACTTGCTGCACCGGGTGCTGGCGGCGATGCCGTCCATGGTGACGGCGTCGTAGCCGCAGGACCGGATCTGTTCGAGCACGGCGTCGAAGAACTCCTGCTCACGCTCCGGCGTGATCTTGGAGCGGCGCGAGGCGCCGGCCGTGTCCGGTCGGTCCGCGGCCTGCGACGTCATCGGCTCTGCTCCTCACTCGGTTCCAGCGGCGGTACAGCGGCGCTCCAGCGGCCTGTACTCCAGTGTGTCGTATGTCTATCGATACGTCAGTGTACCGGTACATCAGCGTATCGGTACACTGACGTATCGGAACGAGGTCGTATCGATGAGAACCGTCACACGCCCCCGTACCCGTGAGCCACACGCACCACCGTCAGCGAAGGGGCCGGGGGATGAACGCCCGCAGCGATCCTGCAGAAGCGGCACCGGACGCACACCCGCGCCCGCCGATCGTCCGTGAGGTCCTGCTCGTGGCCGGGCTCTTCCTCGTGTACAAGTCCGGCCGGCAGCTGGCGACCGGCCACACCGCCGAGGCCTTCCGCAACGCCCGCCACGTGTGGGACTGGGAACGCGCGCTACGGCTGCCCGATGAGGGCACGGTGCAGTCCCTGCTCCTGCACGGCGACACCCTGATACACGCGGCGAACACCTACTACGCCACGGTCCACTTCCCGGCCACCGCGGCCTTCCTGGTCTGGCTCTACCTGCGGCGGCCCGCCCATTACGTCTGGGCCCGCCGGGCACTGGCCGCGCTGACCGCCGCCGCGCTCGTGCTGCACCTCCTCTTCCCGCTCGCCCCGCCGCGGATGCTGGGCACCACCGGTCTGATCGACACGGCCCGGGTGTTCGGCCCCTCGGTGTACGGCCCGCCGGGCACCGACCAGTTGTCGAACCAGTTCGCGGCGATGCCCTCGCTGCACTTCGGCTGGGCCCTGATGCTGGCGGTCGGTCTGATCGTCGCGACGCGGTCGCGCCTGCGGTGGCTGTGGCTGCTGCATCCGCTGGTGACGGTGCTGGTGATCGTGGGCACCGCGAACCACTACTGGCTCGACGTGCTCGTGGCCGCGGCCCTGCTCGGTCTCGCGCTCGCGGTGATCCGCGTGCCGCGGCGGCCCCGGTGCGCCGTGTCGCACCGCCGGCCGGAGTTCCGGCCCGGGACTGCGGCGGAACGGCACGAGCTGGTGGGGGCGGGCCGATGAGCGCCGCTCTGCTCGCCGTCCTGCTGTCCCTGGTCTCCGCCTGCGCCTACGCCGCCGCGGCCGTCGCCCAGGAGCGCCTGGCCTCCCGCAGCACCGGCACGGGCGCCCTGCGGATGCTGGCCACCGGCGCCTGGTGGTGGTCGGTCGCGCTCAACGCCGCGGCCGCGCTCCTGCATGTCGTGGCCCTCAAGTACGGCCCCCTGACCGTGGTGCAGCCACTCGGTGCGCTCACCCTGGTCGCGGCGGTGCCCCTGGGGGCGCGGCTGGCGGGCCGGCGGGTGAGCGCGGTCGAGTGGAGAGGCACCGGGCTGACGCTGCTCGGGCTGGGCGCGCTGCTGCTCACCGCGTCCGGTCCCGCGCCCGACGACGTGCTGAGCGTGTCCGAGGCGCTGGTGGTCTCCGGCGCGACGGCGGCGCTGATCGGCATGCTGTCGCGGCCCGGCGCCCGGCCGGGGCTGCGGCACGCGACGGCGTCCGGCATCGCCTCCGGAGTCGCCTCGGCGCTCACCCAGACCGTGACGGTCGCCGCCACGGACCGCTCGGGCCCGCTGCTCAGCGTGCAGGTGATCGGGGTGGCGGTGCTGGTGGCGGCCTTCGCGGCGGGCGGGCTGCTGCTGTCGCAGACGGCGTACCGGGGTGGTCTCGGCGCCCCGCTGGCGGTGGTGACGCTGGCCAACCCGCTGGCCGCCGCGGTGATCGGGTTGTCCCTGCTCGGTGAGCGGCTGCGGGGCGGCGCGGGCGGGGTACTGCTCGCGCTGACCGGTGCGGCGCTGGCCGCCTGGGGCGTGGTCCAGCTGAGCCGGGCGGCGCCCGGGCGGCCCGCCGACGCCGGGCCGATGGCCGCCGTACCGGTACTGGAGCCGGATGCGGCGGGACGGGAACCGGCCGGCCGACGGACGGCGACGGGACAGGCGGCGGCGCATCAGGAACCTGCGGGAACGGCAGCGGTGGGACAGGCGGCGGGGCCGAGGCAGGCGGGACCGGTGCTGGTGCCCCGGCAGCCGGAGCCGGGGCACCTGACGCGGCTGTAGGGCCGCCCGGCGGACATGCCACGGACGCGGGGCCGGACGCGCGGCCCGGCATGCCCGCCCCGGTCCGACGGGCGCCGCTCCCGTTCCGGTGGCGGGGGGTGGGGTGGCGCGGAAGTGGAAGTCGCCGGTACACGGAGGGTGACCCACGGGCGGAGACAGGACATGTCGCCCGGACGGGACGGCATCCTTACGCTGACCGGAGCGGTAGCGCGCGGTGCCCGCAGGCTGCGGGGCCGTGGCAGAGCGGTCCATTGCGATCGACGTGGGCGAGGCCCGCGCACGCCGACTGACGGGACCGGGCGGGCCCCGCCCCTCTCCTGTCCGCGGTTCGAATCCCGCCGGCCCCGCCGCCGAGCTCATCCGCGCCACCTCCCGTCGCGCAGGGCCGCCTCGGCGCCCCCGGCGAGGTAGACGGCGGTGGCGAGCCACTGGGCCGCGTCCCCTCCGGTGGCGGAACTCAGCGGCGGCGCTTGCGCGGTCGCGGCACCTCCAGTTCCTCCAGTCGCGGCCCGTCCCCGTCCTGGACCCGCTGCCAGGCCTCGCGGTACAGACCGGCGACGGGCCGGGTGGGCACGACGACACCCAGTACGGGGCTCTCGCCGTCGCGCAGGTCGTACATCGGCAGCTTCCACCGCTCCAGCGGCAGGTGCGGATTGCCGAGCCGGGTCCAGCCGCCGGGCAGGAACAGCGAACGTCCGGCCTTGGAGCGGTTGCCCTCGAGTACGAGGTCGGTGGCCGCGAGTTCGGCGCGGGCGGCGCGGAGCCGGGCCGTTCCCCCTCGCTGCCCGCCCCAGCCGGTCCAGCGCGCGGTGTTGCGGTCGGAGGGGTCCGGCATGGCGAGCAGCATCAGGTAGAGGACGGCGGCGTCCTCGCCGACGCCGTACCGCTCGGCGACCTCGGCGACCAGGTCGGGCACGGACCGGGCGGGGTCCTGCGGCCACCACAGCCCGTCCGCGTCGCGCTCGCCCGCCACCGGGTTGCCGGGGTCGGCGAGCAGTTCGGCGAAGCGCCGGTCGTGGACCATGCTCAGCGCGGTCTCCTGGGCGTTCGGTCGTTCACCCGTGAACAACGCCGTCAGGTGGGGGTCGTTGCCGGCCGCGTCCAGCAGCGCGGGCCGGATGGCGGGGACGGGTCCGGGCCCCCCGGTGCCCAGCACGACGGCGCCGTAGCGCACGAAGTCCTCGCCGGTCTCCGTGGGATCTCCGGCGGCCCGCCGGAACGGCTCCCACTCGGTCCGCCGGTCGAGAGCGATCAGCAGGCCCGGATGGGCCAGCCGGTCGCGCAGCGCGCTCAGTACGCCGGGCAGGGTGGCGCGGACCGGGTCGCCGGACGGGAGCCGGTGGGCGAGCCACGCGGCGAGGGCCACCGAACCCTTGAGGACGTTGTTGTCGAAGCCGGGTGTCTTCTCGGCGGATTGGACGGAGTAAGGGCCGAGCTGCCAGGTCAGGTCCCGTGTCAGGCGGGGCTCGGTGGCCATGTCGACGAAGCCGTGCAGGGCTGCGGGCGGTGCCCATCCCGGGGACACCACGGTGCGGGCCGCGTCGTGCAGCACCTCCTCGCGGACGGGTGTGCGCCGGCCCAGCCGCTCGTTCCAGACCTCGGCGGCGCGGGCGGCGTCGGGGCCGTCCGTCCACAGCCGCGTCGGCTCGGCGGGCAGGAGCGCCGCCACGACGGCCTGCCGGGCGCCCGCGTCGAGGGAACGCAGTTCGTCCTTGGCCACGCGCGCGTCGGCCGCCTTCACTCCGATCGCCTTGAGCGTCGCGGAGGGCACCGCCTCGCGCTTGTCGTCGACCATGGGCATACCCGCGACCACCAGCCGGGCCATGGTCGGGGTGACACCGGTGAGTCGCGCGAACTCCTCGGCAGCCGCCGGGAACCAGGGTGCCGGGCCGCGCTCGGCGAGCTCGGCGCGGAACGCCGCCGCCCAGCCGGGAGCTCGCGTCCGCTCCGGCACGAACGGCCCCGCGGCGACCAGGGTGTAGGGCGCGGGTACCTCGAACCGGCCGGACGGATCATGGAAGACCGCTCCGTAGCGATGGCCCGTGGGGTCGTCCTCCAAGTCCCATTCGCCGAGGAAGTCGAACGCGCGGTGGGGAAAGAGCAGGAACGCACCGCCGTCGAGGGGGAGCACGGTCTCGTTCGTGCCGCCCCGCACGGCGTGGGGCCCCTCGAACAGGCTCCTGTCCAGCCGCAGCCGGACGCGGCGCCAGTGGCCCGGGTCCAGGTCCGTGAGTTCCTGCGCGTCGAACTCCGCGAGGTACGCGTCCAGTGCCTGCCGGTGCTCCTCCAGGACGGGCACCGAACCGGCTCGCAGGGCGAGTATCGCGGGCAGCTCGGGCAGGGCCAAGGCGTCGATCTTCTCCAGCGACTTCTGCCCGGTCAGCTCTTGGTGGATCCGGCCCGCGGGCGCCGGCTCGGCCGCGCTCCGCATGGACCGGCCCAGCAGGCGCGGCAGGTCGTAGAGGTGGTGTTCGCTGGCCCAGTAATGGGGGCGCCAGCCCCGGCCGGTCAGGCCGACGCCGTTCACCGCCGCCTCGAGCAGCTCGTCTCCCACCTCGGGCCGCGGTTCCTGCGGGACGACTCCGGCGATCGCGGAGTCGAGCCGGGCCAGCGCCGCGTCCAGGGTGCGCTGCTGCTCGGCGGCGAACCGCACCACCCCGGTGATGCCCGCGCGCAGCGCCTCGTGGCCGACCTCCGGCAGGAGCGTGCGGACCAGGTCGGACACCGCGTCCCGGCCGTCCGTCCCGGCCCGTTCCTTCCCCGGCTCGTCGTCGTTCTCGGCGTCCAGCGCGGCCACGGCCCCTGCCAGGAGTGCCGCCGCGGTGTCCTCGCCGACCTGACGCAGCGCGGCGGACCCCTGCGGGTCGCGCGGCTGGAGGAGGTGCCAGTAGCGCAGGTGCGGAAGCAGGGCCGTACCCGCGTGGAAGGGGCCCGCCTTGTAGCCGCTCCCGCTCTCGGCGACCAGCACGCCGTCGGTGTCGAGCAGTTGGACCGTGCGGGACCTGGAGATCACGGTCAACGGCCGGTCGGCGCCGGGAAAGACCAGCGCGTGCTCGGGGTCCGCGCCCACCGCGGGCGGCACGACGACCGCGCGTCCGGCCAGGTCCTCGCCCCGCCGCGAGCCGTCGGGGAGGGTCACCACACGCCAGCCGAGCACGCCGTCCACCGGGGCGCACACCGGGCCCGGTACGGCGGACGGGGCGGGCAGCAGCCAGGCGTTCCCGAGGGTGCTTCCCTCCGGGGCGGTGTTCAGCGCCCCCTCGATCCACTCCGGTGCGCCGGGTTCGCCCAGGGTGTCGCCGACCGGGTCGTACGCGCGCCAGGTGTACCGCTCCTTCTCCCCGTCCTCCTTGGCCCACACCCAGTACGCCGTGCCGTCGCTGATCACCCGCCGCGTTTCCGGTACGAAGGCGTCCCCTCGGCGCAGCACCCCGAGACCGGTGGTCCGGCCGCCTCCGGGAAGGGGAAGGGACGCGGGGGCCATACCGCCGTTGACTCCTCCGCTCCCGTCCACCTCGCACGGCCACCAGGCGTGGACGTCACCCTCGACCGCCATGCGCGGCGAGTCGGTGCTGTCGTGCCAGTACCCCTGCCAGGTGAGGGTGGAGCCGACCGTGGAGGACAGTCGCCACCAGACGAGCAGCCCGCCGTCCACGTACTGGCAGGTGAACGACCCGAACAGGTCCGAAGGGGCCGGGAGGCTCGGCTCGCATGCGAGAACCGTGCCCTCCGCCCCGATCACCCGTACCTCGTCGCCCGACATGACGATGAGGTACGGCCAGCCGTCGATGACCCTGATCCCCCGGTTCTTCTCCCGCGAGGCGGGGGATCGCAGGGCTTCCTCCCAGGCGGGCCAGCCCAGCTCGTCGAGGACGCCGGTGCGCAGGGTGCGGGCCAGCGCGGGTGCGACGCCGGTGGCCAGGGCTTCCCGCACCTCGTCGGCGGCGACGGCCAGCGCCTCTCCCGGCAGCCAGGACAGCGTGCGCAGCGGGCCGGAGTAGCCGAGGAACTCGGCCAGTTCGCCGGTGAGGTACTTGCGGGCGGCCTCTGCCACCCATGGGGCGAGCATCGGACGCCCGCCGGGGGACGCGGCCAGGTTGACGACGGTCTCCTCGCTGTTGCCCCAGTGCCCGTCGGGACAGCCGCGCCGGAACGCCGGACGGAAACGGGCGTCGGCTGCCAGCGCCAGGAGGTCCCGACGGTGCTCGCGGGCCGCCCACGTACTCAGCGCGAGCCGCTGGCCGTCGCCGGGTTCCGCCACCGGTATGTCCAGGGACAGCAGCTGGTCGAGCAGGTCCACATCGCCGACCGGCGGCTCGAAGGTGTCTCCCTGAGCCCGGAGTTCGGCGCGCAGCGCGTCGGCCATGCGGTCGACGAGCGGGTACAGCTCCGGCGGTGCGGCGCGATGGCCGTCGGCACCGCACAGCGCGACGACCCTGCGCGTCCATCCGACCGTGCCGTCGGGGGACCGGGCCTCGGCGGGCAGCCTGGTGTCGCACAGCCCGGCGGTGGCTCCGGCGTCCTCCAGCAGGGCCAGCCACTGGGGCAGCTCGTCCCGCTCCCACTCCGTCGGCAGCAACCCGAGCAGGGTGCCGCGGACGGCGGGCTCCCGCCGGGCCAGTTCCAGCAGGGCGGCCCGGTGGGCCTTCCACCAACCGGGCGGTGCCTTGACCGTGCCGGGCAGCGGCAGCATCTCGCGGAGGTAGGCCATCTCCTCGGCGAGCGCGTTCCTGCCCGCGACCGCCTTCGCCAGTCGGCGCAGGTCGGCCGCGCCCGGACTGGACGGCGGCACGCCGTGCGCGGCGAGCCGGACGAAGAGCCCGCGCAGGTGCCGGAAGGCCGTCTCGGCCGGTACCCGGGACGACAGCCCCTTGGCGTAGCTGGAGAGGATCTTCGTCGGCACGGCACGGGCCAGGGCGAACTCGAGGAACACCGCGTCCATGCGCGCCTCGTCGAACGGCAGCGCGTGTGCCGTCTCGGCCTTGCGGGCGTTGACGAACATCTGGGTCGCGTAGGCCGTCTGGTCGGCCCCCAGGAACACCCGGCCGGCCTGCTCGTAGAAGGTCGGCAGGAAGTGCGGTACGGAGCCCGCGAGCCGTTCGCCGATCGACTCGTAGGTGGCGCGGGCCTTCTTCGCCCGGGATCTCACCAGCCGCGCGACCTTGTTCATCTCCTCGACCAGGGACATCGCCAGGTGTCCGTCCGAGGGGTGGCGGGCCAGCACCCATTCGGGGAAGCCCATGGCCCGGTGCTGCCCGACACCGACCTCCACCGGCTCGCCCTCCGGCTCGAGTCCGAGGAAGCCGGTGTCCGGGTCCCCGGTCCCGTCCTCGGCGATCAGGCGCACCACGGTCCGGCCGTCCAGACCCGGATGCCGGTAGGCCCGGGCGAACACGGGCACGGCCCGGTCGCCTCCTCCGGTGGTGCCCGGCGGCAGTACCGCACCGGCGCGCAGCAGCTCCTCCACCTCTGCCGTCGCCCCGTCCCGTGTCGTACCGTCGCTCATGCTCGCGTGCCTTTCGTGGGTGTGCGTACCGCTGCCGTTCACTCGGCGCCGTCCGTGGTCACGGTGCGGCCGGCGTGCAGCGCCGCGGCCATGCGCATGCCCTCGGACCAGGCCACGGGGCCGACCTCGGTCAGCGGCAGGCACCGGTGCCCGTCCTCGTCGCTCCAGGTCAGGCTGCCGGTCCAGGCCTTCTCCTCGGTGTAGGGATCGCTCATGCCGACCGTGGCGGTGAAGACGCGCCCGGCGTCCCGGATCCTGTCGACGACGCTGCTGCCGGAGATCTTGTAGCCGAGGGACGTGGCACGGGAGGAGAGGTGGAACCACGAGCGGTACTCGGCGTTGGCGAATTCGGTGACCCCGCGGGCCCCGCCGTCGGTCCCGTCGGCGGGTTTGCTCCAGGTGGCCCGGTGAATCTGTTCGACACCCTGGACCACCCCCAACTTCGCCGCGAACAGGCGGAGTTCCTCGAGATCGGGGAGGAGGACCGGGTGGGGCATGGTCACCGTCCGGGCCGCCAGGCGGATGGTCTCGCCGTCCAGGTTCACCACCCGCAGTTCACCCGAGTCGTCCGCGTCGCGCAGGAAGCCGGCCTCTTGTGGGGTGGCACCGACGATGACGATGTCGCGGAGCGCCGCCTGCCATGCCTCGTCGGGCCAGACCCGGGCCAGCAGGCCGGTCGGCACCGGCAGCGAGGACACCATCCAGTTGGTGACCTGCGCCGCGCACTCGGCCGCGTGCCGGTCCAGCCACTCGGCGAAGCGCTGGAGTTCGACGACTTCGGGGCGGTCCCGGATCTCCGCCGGCAGGGTTCCCTCCTGCTTGCCCTCCCGCCCGGCCGGGGCCCCTCCCGGCGCGGTCCGGGCCACCACCCGTCCATCCACCAGCGCGACTTCGTAGGTGCCGCCCGCTGCCAGCCAACCCATAGGTTCTTCGCCTCTCCCACCGCTCGGAACACGGCACAGCGCCCGAGGCGGCCCCAATCGGCGTGCCCCGCTGTAACGTTGGCGAAAGACTAGGGGCACCCACCGACAGTCCCCGTGGAACCCCTTCCGTGAGGCGGAAGGAGCGTTGCCCGCCCGCGACGTCCTCGCCGACGATGCCACCACCCACGACGGACGGGAGCCGCAACGATGCCGCACATGACCGCCTTCGCCAGGAACCAGTGGTACGTCGCCGCCTACAGCCAAGAGGTCGGCCGCGAACTGCTGGGACGCACGGTCCTCGGTGAGCCGCTCGTCCTCTACCGCACCGAGGAGGACGGGACTCCGGTCGTTCTGCACGACCGCTGCGTGCACCGCCGCTACCCGCTGTCCGAGGCGCCGACGCGGCTCGACGGCGACCGGATCGTGTGCGGGTACCACGGGTTCACGTACGACACGACCGGCACCTGCGTGTACGTGCCGGGCCAGAAACGCGTCCCGCGCACCGCCCGCGTCGCCTCCTATCCGGTGGCGGAGCGGGACTCCCTGGTGTGGGTGTGGATCGGCGACCCGGCACTGGCCGACGCCGGGGCCGTGCCGCGGGCCCGGCACCTGGACTCCCCCGGCTGGGTCACGGTCCGGGGCATGGAGCCGATCGACGCCGACTACGGGCTGCTGGTCGACAACCTCCTCGACCTCTCCCACGAGACGTATCTGCACGGTGGTTACATCGGCACGCCCGAGGTCGCCGAGACGCCGATCACCACGGAGGTCGACGAGGGCGCCGGCATCGTCCGGGTGAGCCGGCACATGGACGACGCCGAGTGCCCGCCGTTCTACGCCAGGTCGACCGGCATCAGCGGACGCATCGACCGGTGGCAGGACATCGAGTACCACGCGCCCTGTCTGTACCTGCTGCACAGCCGGGTCGCCCCCACCGGTGCGGTGCCCGAGGCGGACGGCAGCGATCCGAACGGCTTCCACACCGAGATCACGTACGCCATCACACCGTCCGGCGAGGGCAGGGTGTACGACTTCTGGGCGGTCTCGCGGGACTGGGCGACGGACGACGCCGAGGTCACCGAGTTCCTGCGGGAGAACAACCGCACGGTCGTCATGCAGGACGTCGACGCGCTCAACCTGCTCCAGCGCACGCTCGGCTCCGAGCGCACCGGCTACCAGGAGCTGAGCATCAACATCGACACCGGCGGCCTGGCCGCCCGCCGCATCCTCGCCCGGCTGGCCGAGGAGGGCGACAAGCCCGTGGAACGGGCGGCCCGGTGAGCGGGCGCACCGGCGAGGTCTACCGCGTCGACTGGCTGCCGGGCACCGACGTCCTGCACGGCACCTGCCACTGCGGTGCCGAGCACACCGCCGAGGACCCCGTCGCCATGTGGGACTGGATGCTCGCCCACCCACAAGGACACCCGCAAGGACCCCCGCAGGGCCTCCCGCAGGGCCTCCCGCAGCGAAAGCACCGGGGAGACGGCTCATGAACCCGTACGAAGCCGAACTCGTCGTCGACCGCCGGGAGACCGCGGCCGACGGCGTGCTCGCCCTCACCCTGCGCCATCCGCTGGGCGAACCGCTGCCCGCCTGGGAGCCCGGCGCCCACATCGACGTCGTCCTCGGCCCGGGCCTGGAACGGCAGTACTCGCTGTGCGGCGACCCGGCCGACCGGCAGGTGTGGCGGATCGCCGTCCTCCGCGAGGCCGAGGGTCGGGGAGGGTCCGCCTACGTGCACGCCGAGTTGCGGTCCGGCGGCAAGGTCCGGGTACGGGGGCCCCGCAACCACTTCCCGCTGGAGCCGGCCGCCCGGTACCGCTTCGTCGCGGGCGGCATCGGCGTCACCCCGATCCTGCCGATGCTGGCAGCCGCCGAGGCGGCGGGCGCCGAGTGGACCCTGCTGTACGGCGGACGGACCCGGAACTCCATGGCGTTCACCGGGGAGCTGGAGCGGTACGGCGACCGGGTCACGATCGCCCCCGAGGACGAGTCGGGACTGCTGGACCTCGCCTCCGTGCTCGACGACGTCCCCGAGGGCACCCTCGTCTACTGCTGCGGACCCGCGCCGCTGCTGGACGCGGTCGAGGCGCGCTGCCCGGCGGGGGTGCTGCGCCTGGAGCGGTTCCGCCCGAAGGAGGCGGCGGCGAGCGGCCCGGAGGCCGAGTTCGAGGTCGTGCTCGCGCGCAGCGGGCGCACGGTCGCCGTACCACCCGGCGTCTCGGTCCTGGACGCCGTCCGCACGGCCGGCGTCGAGGTGCTCTACTCGTGCACGGAAGGCACCTGCGGCACCTGCGAGACCGACGTCGTCGAGGGCGAACCGGACCACCGGGACTCGGTGCTCACCGACGAGGAGCGGGCCGCGGGGGAGACCATGCTCATCTGCGTGTCCCGCTGCCGTGGCCGGCGGCTCGTCCTGGACCTGTGATCCCGGGGCCGGTGATCCTGAGGTCCGCGTCGATCCGGGCGGCGGTGGCGAGGAGGTGCGGCAGCAGGTCCCGGCGCACGGACTCCAGGGAGTTGCGGCCGGCGTGCACCGCGATGTTCACGCCGGCCACCACCTCGCCGTCGCGGCCCCGCACCGCGCGGCGACGGACCTGAGGCCGAGCTCCACGACGCGCGGGGTGAGGCGGAAGAGCCGGCCGTCGGTGTGGACGTAGCCGAGGCCGGCCAGGGTGAGCAGGAAGCGGCGGGCCGCGGCGCGGGGCGGCCCGCAGGCGCGGGCGACCTCGCTCAGGGTCAGCGCCGGGTGCTCGGCGCCGAAGACCCGGATGACGGCGGGGCCCCGTTCGAAGGACCTCACGAAGTGCGGTGCGCGGGCTGCATAGGGCGTCTGGCCTCCGGCAAGAGCCTCACGGCAGGACGTACGGTACGAACGACCGTACGCGGTGCGCGCACGCTACGAGTGCGCGTCCCGTGCTGTCGACGACTCGCGGTTGAATCCTCAACGGCCCATCTCGGCAGGGGCATTGACCCGGACTCCGCACGGGCCCTACGTTCCCGCTGAACACGTTCTCGCTGAGCACATCCGTACTGTCTGCGCACAGCCTGTCGGAGTACCTGGTCCGGTCCCACAGGGGGAGTTCATGCGTCGTCTGTTCGTCGGCCTCACGGCCGTCTCCGTCCTGGCCGCCGCGACGGCGTGCGGCTCGTCCGGTTCCGGCGGGCCGGACGGCGCCGGTGCGTCCGGTGGCACCACCACCGTCGAGGTGGGACTCATCCCCATCGTCGATGTCGCACCCCTCTACCTGGGTCGGAAGAAGGGGTTCTTCGAGGAGCGCGGGCTGGAACTGTCCTTCTCCAGCGCGCAGGGCGGCGCGGCGATCGTGCCCGGAGTGGTCAGCGGCCAGTTCGAGTTCGGCTTCAGCAACATGACCTCCCTCATGATCGCCCAGTCCAACGACGTGCCCGTCAAGGCGGTGGCCAACGGCATCGCCTCGACCGGCGTGGTGGGCGAGGACTTCGAGGCGCTCACCGTCAGGGGCGACAGCCCGATCAAGTCGGCGAAGGAGCTGGAGGGCAAGAAGGTCGCCATCAACACCCTGAAGAACATCAACGAGACCGCGGTGCGCGCCTCGGTCGGCGCCGCGGGCGGCGACCCCGACAAGGTGGACTTCGTCGAGCTGGCCTTCGACCAGATGCCGGCCGCGCTCGACGGCGGCCGGATCGACGCGGCGATGGTGGTGGAACCGGCGCTGGCCACGGTCAAGAGCCAGGGCGGCCGGGAGATCGCCTCCCCCATGGTCGACGTCGCTCCGAAGCTGACGGTCGCCATGTACTTCACCTCCACCCGGTACGCGCGGGAGAACCCGGAGGTGGTGAAGAGGTTCCAGGAGGCCACCGCCGAGTCCCTCGCGTACGCCGACGCGCACCCCGACGAGGTCCGCGAGACCGTCACCACGTACACCAAGATCCCGGCGGACGTGCTGGCGAAGGTGACCCTGCCGAAGTGGCCGGCCGAGCCGGACCGCTCCTCCCTCACGGCGCTGGCGAAACTCGGTTACGCGGACGGCCTGTTCGAACGGTTCCCCGACCTGGACGCGCTGCTGCCGTGAAGGGGACGAACGCCGCGCTGGGCGCGGCCGGCCTCGCGGCCTTCCTCGCCCTGGGCGAGGCGGTACCCCGCCTCGGCCTGGTCGAGGAGGCGTACTTCCCGCCGACCAGCCGCATCGCCGGCGCGCTCGCCACGGAGGTGGCGGACGGCGCCTTCTGGGCGGCGCTCGGCGACACCCTCACCGGCTGGGTGCTGGGCCTGGCCCTCGCGGTCGGCGCCGGGATCGTCGTGGGGCTACTCCTCGCGGTGGTGCCGTATCTGCGCGAGGCGACGGCGTCCACGATCGAGTTCCTGCGCCCGATCCCGTCGGTCGCGCTGATCCCCCTGGCGGTGCTGCTGTACGGCACCGAGCTGGGGTCGGTGCTGCTCCTGGTCGTCTACGCCGCCTTCTGGCAGGTACTGATCCAGGTGCTGTACGGCGTCCAGGACGTCGACCCGGTCGCCGAGGAGACGGCGCGGTCGTACGGTCTGGGCACCTGGGCGCGCATCCGGCACGTGCTGTGGCCGACCGCGCTGCCGTACGTCATGACGGGCGTGCGACTGGCGGCGGCCGTCGCGCTGATCCTGGCCATCACCGCCGAACTCGTCATCGGGGCACCGGGGCTGGGCGCGCGGATCGCCGTCGCGCAGACCTCGCAGGCCGTGCCCGAGATGTACGCGCTGATCGTCGTCTCGGGTCTGCTCGGGCTGCTGATCAACGTCGGGGCCCGGTCGGTGGAACGGCGGGCGCTGGCCTGGCACCAGTCGGTGCGCGGGGAGGTGGCGGTGTGAGGCGGGCGCTGCTGCGACTGGTGTTCGTGCTCGCGCTGCCCGTCGCGCTGGTGGCCGCCTGGTGGGCGGCGTCGGCCGGCAGCGAGAACGTGTACTGGCCGCCGCTCGGCACGATCCTGGAGACCTTCCCGCAGGTGTGGACCGGCGAGCGGTGGCGCGCGGACGTGCTGCCCAGCATGCTCAGGCTCGCGGCCGGCTACGCGCTCGCGGCCGTCGCCGGTGTCGCGCTCGGCACGCTCGTCGGCTCCTACCGGCGGGTCCGGGCGGTGTGCGAGCCGGTGCTGGAGTTCCTGCGGGCGGTGCCGCCGCCGGTGCTCGTACCGGTGATCATGCTGTTCGCGGGCATCGGCGACACGATGAAGATCGTCGTCATCGCCGCCGGCTGTGTGTGGCCGGTACTGCTCAACACGGTCGAGGGGGTCCGGGCGGTCGACGCGGTGACGGCTGAGACGGCCCGCTCCTACGGCATCACGGGCGTGGCGTGGCTGCGGCACGTCGTACTGCGCTCGGCGAGCCCGCAGATCTTCGCGGGTCTGCGCCAGGCGCTGTCGGTCGGCATCATCCTGATGGTGATCAGCGAGATGTTCGCCGCCAGCAACGGGCTCGGTTTCACCATCGTGCAGTTCCAGCGCTCCTTCGCCATCCCCGGCATGTGGACCGGCATCCTGCTGCTCGGTCTGCTCGGCTTCGTGCTCTCGGTCCTCTTCCAGCTGGTCGAGCGGCGGGTGCTCGGCTGGTACCACGGCCTGCGCGCCGCCGCCCGGCGGTCCGGGTGACGCTCCTGAAAGGGCGGTCCATGCTCGACGTACGCGGCCTGAAGAAGGTGTACGAGGGGTCGGGGCGGCGCGTGGAGGCGGTGCGCGACCTGACCTTCACCGTGGCGGCCGGGGAACTGGTCTGTCTGGTCGGCCCGTCGGGCTGCGGCAAGACGACGTTGCTGAAGTGCGTGGGGGGACTGCTCGCCCCGACGGCCGGTGAGGTGTTCCTGGCCGGCCGGAGGGTGGACGGGCCGCCGCCCGGGATGGCGTTCGTCTTCCAAGAGTACGGGCGCAGCCTGTTCCCCTGGATGCGGGTCGGTGAGAACGTCGAACTCCCCCTGCGGCAGAAGGGCCTGAGCAGGCCCCGGCGCCGGGAGCTGGTCGCGGACTCCCTCGCCTCCGTCGGCCTCGCGGACGCCGCCGGGGCCTACCCGTGGCAGCTGTCCGGCGGCATGCAGCAGCGGGTGGCCATCGCGCGGGCCCTGGCGTACGAGCCCGAGGTGCTGCTGATGGACGAGCCGTTCGCGGCGGTCGACGCGCAGACCCGTGCCGACCTGGAGGACCTGGTACGGCGGTTGTGGCGGGAGCGCGGGATCACCGTCCTGTTCGTCACCCACGACATCGACGAGGCCGTCTACCTGGGCGAACGAGTGGTGGTGCTGTCCGCCTCCCCCACCGTCGTGCGAGAGCGGCTCGAGGTCGGGCTGCCGGACGAACGGGACCAGGCGCACACGCGGGCGGACCCGCGCTTCGCCGCACTGCGCACCCATGTGTACCAGGAGATCCAGGCGGCGAAACGCGAGGCGGGGGTGACGAAGACGGACTCGCCTCCCCCGCACTGACCAGGCCGCCGGGCAGCCGCGTCGAGCCCCGGGCGGGTGGCGTACCCGCGGACCGGGCCGACGGCCGCTCGGCGGTGGGTCACTCGGGGGCGGGGACCACTCTCAGGTGGGCGGCGGTGCGGCGCGCGGGGCGGTACGGGGTGCGGCGCCGCTCGCGCAGGACCAGCGTCAGACGGGTGTAGCCCAGCTCCTCCAGCGTCCGGGAGGTTTCGATCACGATCCGGCAGTCGGTGTCGCCCCAGCGCGGGTCGGGGTGGTGCAGCGGCCGTACGGCACCGTCGTGTTCGACGGCCTCCGCGCCGACGGCCCGGATCCAGTGCGGCAGGCCCTGGCGGTAGGCGGCCTCCATGATCGGGTCCTGCGCGATGTCACGCCGGACGGCCTGCAGGCCGGGATCGTGGCCGTACCGCTCCAGGGCGGCGGCGAAGTGCGCCAGCATCGGCAGGCACCAGCTCGACTCGTGCTCCCCGAGGACCGCGGACGCGTCCGGGTGGAAGAGGACGAACCTGAGGAAGTTGTCGCCCGGCATGGCCGTCGGATGCGGTCCGGCCCCCCGGAAGAGTGTCCGGAAGGCACCGTTGCAGAGCACCACGTCCCAGCGGCGGTCGACGACGAGGGACGGAAAGGGAACGCCCTCCAGGAGCGCGGTGTAGTCCTGGAGGTACGCCTGGGCCCCGGAGGTCGCGGGGGCGGGCGGCGGCGCCGGCCGCTGCCCTCCTGCCTGAAATGCCATCGGGAGGTCACCCCTCTTGCCTATGCGGCCTTCTCGCGGCGTCCCGATCCTGGTGCCCCGACAGAGGCGTGTCAACTATCGTGGCATTTCGTGCCTGTTGACGGCTGAAACTGGCCACAGTTGTGGCGAGACCTGGATGTGAGTTCGAGCGGCACGCTACTCTCCCGGAAGTTCACGGCAACCGCTTGTGAGAAGCCTGTGAGGCCTGTGAAAGACGTAGAAGAGCTGTCGGTGGCGGGGGGCTTCGAGGGTCCGTGCGCCGTGCCGACCACCGCGCTGCCCGCCGTCGTCGCCCGCGTCACCGCACTCGCGGACCGGCTCGGCGTGCCGCACGCCGAGGTCTTCGACGTCGGCCGCCTGTCCGCGGCCTCCGGCGTGCCCGAGCGCGTGGTGGGGGCCCTGCTGGCCGGCCGGCCGGCGGGTGAACCCGATGTGCAGGCCCGGTTCGTGCAGCGCCTGGACCTGCTGCGCCGCACTCGGGTGAAGCCGAACGGCCGCAAGTACACCCAGCAGGAGATCGCCGACGGCGCCGGCATGTCCCGGCAGCAGGCGGGCGCCCTCATCAACGGCGACCGGCGGCCCACCATGGAGCACTGCGACGCCATCCAGCGCTTCTTCCGGGTGCACGCCGGGTTCCTCACCGCCGAGGACCCCGAGGCGCTCGCGGGCGCCCTGCAGCACACCGAACAGGAACTGCTGCAGCAGCTCGCCGGCCGGGAGCGGGAGGCGGCAGCCGCCGACAGCGACCCGCTGGAGCGGCTGTTGCAGGACCACGGCGTGCGCGGCATCGCCTGGCGGGCCGCTCAACTGCCCACCGACCAGCACCGCGACAAGGTCGCCGAGTGGCTGGACATGCTCCTGGAGAGCGTCAAGCGGCCCGAGTCGTGAGCCTGGGGAGAGACGTGGGCATCGGTAAGGAGATGCGCCGCCTGTGCGGCGAGCTGGTCGAGGAGCTGACGCTTCCCGCCCCGGCGCGGCCGGCCGAACTGTACGCCGCGCTGTGCGAGGCGATGAGCAGACGGCGGGGCCGGCCGGTGCTGTTCCGGATGGCCGCCTTCCCGCCCGGGACGGCCAGCGGCCTGTGGCTCGACATGGCCGACCAGGACCTGGTCGTCGTCGAGGAACGCACCGCGCCCGACCACCAGTTGGTGATCCTGGGGCACGAGCTGTGGCACATGAAGGCCGGGCACCGCGGCCACCACGTCGAGGGCACCGCGGTCGCGGCCCGGCTCCTCGCCGGAGACGGCCCGGACCGGGACGAGGAAGCGCTGCGCGCGACCGTACGCACCGTCGCCGCGCGTTCCCGCTTCGACCTCGCCGACGAGAAGGAGGCAGAGGCCTTCGGACTGCTGCTGGCCAGCAAGTGCCGGACGTGGCTGGCCGGTTCGTCACTGCGCGGACCGGTGCAGCGGGACCACCTGGCCGGGCGGATCGGGGCGTCGCTGGGCTACCTGGGCTGATGGCTCGATCGGCTCGTGCCGGGCGGCGGGCGGGCGCGGCTCGGGGGAATTGTCAGTGGTGGGCGGCAAGCTGGGTGTGTGCCCCCGCCGTGCGGGGACGCGTGACCGCTGACGTCGTTGTGGGGAGAGCCGACCGATGACCATCGCCGTACTGACCGACCACGAGCGCACCGCCGTTCAGGCCTACCTGCGGCTCCTGCACACCGTGCGGGCCGGATTCGACACCGCGCCGGGACCGGCCGACGCCGCTCGTCCGCCCGTCGTGCCGCCCTCCGTCCTGGCCGAGGCGGAACAGGCGCTGGCGGCCGCGGGGCTGGCGGGGAACGAGGAGGCGTTCTTCCGGCTGGTGCGGAGCTGGGGCCCCCGAGCGTGACGCGGCACCGCCCCGCGGTTCACGCGCCGCACGGGGGGGCTGGGCAGAGGGTCCGCGCGCCGGGCGTGAGGCCGGGCAGACGGTCCACGCGCCACACGCAGGGCCGAGCAGACGGTCCGCGCGCCGCGCGTGAGGCCGGGCAGGCACTGCTTCGCCCTGCGCCCGCCGGCGTTCCGCCCCCTCGCCCGGACCGGCGGGCGTGCGTGCGTGCGCCCGCGGCCGGGCCGGTGGACAACGCAGCAGGCAGCGGGGCAGGGGGCGGAAGGACGCCAGGGCGCGCGCACAGGGAGCTCGGGCCCGGGGGGGGGGGGGGGGGGGGGGGGGGGGGGGGGGGGGGGGGGGGGGGGGGGGGGGGGGGGGGGGGGGGGGGGGGGGGGGGGGGGGGGG
>NZ_JBVJVN010000028.1:31383-109344 GCF_055603605.1 Streptomyces sp. NPDC037271 | reverse complement strand
AAGAACGCAGCCCCAGGAGGAACCAGCGCCCCCCCCCCCACCCCCGCACACCCCCCCCCCCCCCCCCCCCCCCCCCCTCCCCCCCCCCCCCCCCCCCCCCCCCCGGGTCCGCTGCTGCCCGGGGTTCGAGGGCCGCCGAGTCTCAGCGTGAGGCTCAGGGCCGAGTCACTTGCCCGCCCGGGCTGATTGCCAGGCCTCGTGTCGGGCTGATTGCCAGGCCTCGTGCCCGCCGACGTCCGAGGCGCCCGCCGACGTCCGAGCGGCCGGGCCTCGCGCCCGCCGGGGCCGGACGGCCCTCGCGCCAGCCGGGCGGCGGTACGGCCGGTACTCAGCCGCCTACTCAGCCGCCGGGGTGGTGGCCTCCCCGCAGCCCCGTTCCCGGGCGCCCTCGCGGGTGCGGCCCGCGGCGACCGGGCGCCGGGGGTTTCGGCGCAGCCACTCGCCCTCCAACTGGGCCATGCGGTCGTTGTGGGACCGCAGCGCGTCGTTCGACCCGTACAGCAGGGTGTCGTGACGTGTGCGGTGGATGGTCTCCAGCTCCTTCATGAGCTGTTGGTCGTCCAGGCGGCCCGGGTCCACTCCGGTCATGGTGTCGTCCCGCGTGTCGTGTTCGTTCATGCGGTCCGGGTACCCGCCCCGGAAGCAACACCACCCCCGAGCGGCACCCGGGAGGGAGCCATGGATCTCGCGTTTCTGCACCCCCTCTACGAACATCAGGGGCCCTGGGCCTCCGTATACGTCGATCTCTCCCGGAACGCGGAGGACACCGCCCACGAACGTGAGCTGACGGCCGCCGCGGTGGCCCGGGAGCTCGCGGAGCAGGGCGCGGACGACGCGACCTGCCGGGCCGTGCAGGAGGCGGTGGAGGGGCTGCGCCACGCCACCGACCCGCACGGGCGGGCCCTGTTCGCGTGTGCCGGGCGGGTGGTCCTCGATCCGCCGCTGGCCCGGCCCCCGTACGGCGGGACCACCGCCGACTGGGCGCCGCTGCCGCACGTCGCACCGCTGCTGGAGCTGGCCGGCGAGGACCCGGTGTGCGTGGTGGCCTACATCGACCGCAAGGGCGCCGACTTCGAACTGCGCAGCGCGCTGGGCAGCTCGGACGCGGGCGGCGTGACCGGCCGGCAGTGGCCGGTGCACCGCACCAGCAGCGTCGACTGGTCGGAGCGCCACTTCCAGCTGCGGGTGGAGAACACCTGGGAGCACAACGCGGCGGAGATCGCGGACGCGCTCGCCGTGTGCCAGGAGGAGACCGGCGCCGACCTGCTGATCCTGGTGGGGGACGACCGGGAGCGGCGGTCCGTGCACGAGCGGCTGCCGAAGCGGCTGCAGGAGCGGATCGCCGAGGCCTCGCGCGGTGCCGGCAGCAGGCTCCTGGACGACGAGGTGGAGCGGCTGCGCGAAGACCACGTACGCTCGCGCGCCCGGGAGGACCTGGACCGCTTCCTGGCGGCCCGGTCACCGGACGGCCAGGGCCGGGCCGGTGCCGCGGAGGGGGTGCCCGCGCTGGTCGAGGCCGCCCGGGAGCACCGCATCGACGAGCTGCTGATCATCCCGGACGGCCCCGACACCCACCGCGAGGTGTGGATCGGCGAGGACGCCGACCAGTTGGCGGTGCGCCGTACGGAGCTGAAGACGCTCGGCGAGCAGAACTCCTGGTCGGCCCGCGCGGACGACGCCCTGCTGCGCTCGGCGGTGATGACCGGCGCCCCGGCGATCTCCGTGACGGCGGCCCTGCCGTCCGAGGCCGCGGACAAGGCACCGGTGGGCGGTCTGGGGGCGCTGCTGCGCTGGAAGTGACTTCCGCGGCCGCCCGCGACCGCCCGTGACCGCCCGCGTCAGCGGGCCCGCTCCACCCGCCGTTCGTCCCAGACCGGCTCCGGCGTCTCGCGGACGCGTCCGTCGCTGCCGAAGACGAGGTACCGGTCGAAGGATCGGGCGAACCAGCGGTCGTGGGTGACCGCGAGGACCGTGCCCTCGAAGCCCTCCAGGCCTTCCTGGAGGGCTTCGGCCGATTCCAGGTCGAGGTTGTCGGTCGGCTCGTCGAGCAGCAGGGCGGTGACGCCCTGGAGTTCCAGCAGGAGGATCTGGAAGCGGGCCTGCTGGCCGCCGGAGAGCCGGTCGAAGGTCTGCTCGGCCTGCTGGGTCAGCTCGTAGCGGCGCAGCCTCGACATGGCGGCGCCCCGGTCCTGGGCGTGCTCGGTCCACAGGATGTCCAGGAGCTTTTGGCCCAGCAGTTCGGGGTGGGCGTGGGTCTGTGCGAAGTGCCCGGGGACCACGCGCGCGCCGAGCTTCCAGTTCCCGGTGTGGGCCACGTCGCCGCCGGCGAGCAGTCGCAGGAAGTGCGACTTGCCGGAGCCGTTGGAGCCGAGGACGGCGACCCGTTCGCCGTAGAAGACCTCCAGGTCGAAGGGTTTCATCAGACCGGTGAGTTCCAGCTGTTCGCAGGTGACGGCGCGGACGCCGGTACGGCCGCCCTTCAGGCGCATCCTGATGTCCTGCTCGCGCGGCGGCTCGGGCGGCGGTCCGGCCTCCTCGAACTTGCGCAGCCGGGTCTGGGCGGCGGCGTAACGGGAGGCCATGTCGTGACTGATCGCGGCGGCCTGACGCAGTGTCAGTACCAGTTTCTTCAGCTGCGCGTGCTTCTCGTCCCAGCGGCGGCGCAGTTCCTCGAAGCGGGCGAAGCGCTCGCGCCGGGCCTCGTGGAAGGTGGCGAAGCCGCCGCCGTGCACCCAGGCGTCGGCGCCCGCGGGGCCGGGTTCCAGGGAGACGATCTTCTCGGCGGCGCGGGCCAGCAGTTCACGGTCGTGGGAGACGAAGAGCACCGTCTTGCGGGTCTCCTTCAGCCGCTCCTCCAGCCAGCGCTTGCCGGGCACGTCGAGGTAGTTGTCCGGCTCGTCGAGCAGCAGCACCTCGTCGGTGCCGCGCAGCAGCGCCTCCAGCACCAGCCGCTTCTGCTCACCGCCGGACAGCGTGCTCACCTGCCGCCACTGGGCCTTGTCGTACGGCACCCCGAGCGCGGCCGTGGTGCAGATGTCCCACAGGGTCTCGGCCTCGTACCCCTGCGCCTCGGCCCAGTCGGCGAGCGCCTGCGCGTAGCGCATCTGGGCGGCCTCGTCGTCGACGGTCAGGATCCCGTGCTCGGCGGCGTCGACGGCGCGCGCGGCCTCGCGGATGCGGGGCGACGCCACGGACACCAGCAGGTCACGGACGGTCGTCTCGTCCCGGACGGAGCCCACGAACTGGCGCATCACTCCGAGGCCGCCGCCGACGGCGACGGTCCCGCCGTGCGGTTTGAGCTCCCCGGACAGCAGGCGCAGCAGGGTGGTCTTGCCCGCCCCGTTGGGTCCGACGAGGGCCACGACGGCCCCCTCCCCCACCCGGAAGGAGACGTCGCCGAGCAGCGCCCTCCCGTCGGGGAGGTAGTACTCCAGGTGCGCTGCTTCGAGATGTCCCATGGGGCCGGATTCTCCGGCTCCGGGCACGTCCCGGGCAAACCCATTTCCGCCGCCGCGGCCCGGGGCGGCGGCACGTGGGGCGCGCCACCCGCAGGAAACGCCGTCCGCAGGGTAGGCGGGAGCCATGAGCCCCGACGTAGACCTCACCGCCCCGACGCCCGGTCCGCATCCGGTCCGCAACCGCCTGCTGCGGCTGGACCAGCGCCTGTTCGAGGCCGTCGCCGCCCGTACCTGGCCCGGCGCCGACCCCCTGCTGCCCCGCCTGAGCCGCAGCGCCAACCATGGTGTGCTGTGGTTCGCGGCGGGCGCCGCGCTGGCCGCGACCCGCACCCCGAGGGCCCGCCGCGCCGCCGCCCGGGGCCTCGCCTCGCTGAGCCTGGCCTCGCTGGCGATCAACACGCTCGGCAAGCGCTCGGTCCGCCGCCCCCGTCCCGTGCTGGACCCGGTCCCACTGGTGCGGCAACTGAAGCGGCAGCCGATCACGACGTCCTTCCCGTCCGGGCACGCCGCGTCGGCCGCCGCGTTCGCGACCGGTGTCGCGCTGGAGTCCCCGGCGTGGGGCGCGGCGGTCGCCCCGGTGGCCGCCGCGGTCGTCCTCTCCCGCGTCTACACCGGCGTCCACTTCCCGAGTGACGTGCTGGCGGGTGCGGCCCTCGGGGCGGGGGCCGCGTTCGCCGTACGGGGCATGGTCCCGACGCGCGCCCAGCTCACCCCGCCGGCCCGGCCGCGTGCCGACGTGCCGGCGCTGCCCGGCGGTGAGGGTCTCGTGATGGTGGCCAACATCGGCTCGGGCACCTCGGACCGGGTGCGGGCGCTGTGCGACGCGCTGCCCGACGCGGAGGTGGTGGAGTGCGAACCGGGCGACATCCGCGCGGAGCTGGAGAAGGCGGCGGACCACGCCCGGGTGCTCGGCGCGTGCGGCGGCGACGGCACCGTGAACGCCGCCGCCGAGACCGCCCTGCGCCACGGGCTGCCGCTGGCCGTGCTGCCCGGCGGCACGCTCAACCACTTCGCCTACGACCTCGGGGTGGAGGACGTACGGGATCTGTGCCGGGCGCTGGAGCGGGGCGAGGGGGTACGCGTGGACGTCGGCCGGTTCGCCTCCGGCGGACGGCACGGCATCTTCCTGAACACCTTCAGCCTCGGGGTGTACCCGGAGCTGGTCAACGAGCGGGAGCACTGGTCGCCCCGGATCGGCGGCTGGCCGGCCGGGGTGCTCGCGGCCGTACGGGTGCTGCGCGCCGACCGGCACCCGCTGGAGGCGGAGGTACGGGGCCGCCGACGCCCGCTGTGGATGCTGTTCGCCGGCAACGGCACGTACCACCGCCGGGGCCTCGCCTCCGGCCGCCGCCTCGACCTGGCGGACGGGCAGCTCGACGTGCGGGTGGTGCACGGTGGTCGCCGGCCGGCCCTGCGGCTGCTGTCCGCGGCCCTCGCGGGCCCGCTGACCCGCTCCCCCGCGCACGCGGCGGTGCAGGTGCACCGGCTGCGCCTGAACGGGGTCGCGCCGGGGACGCTGATGGCGTACGACGGCGAACTGACCGAGACGGAGGGCGATCTGGCACTGGAGAAGCTGCCGGAGGCGCTCACGGTCTACCGTCCGCTGCCCGGTACCGGACTGCTCTCCTGACATCGCGTCAGTCCGTATACTGACACACGGGTCTCATCATTCGGCCGGTGCGCGTACGGTGACCGCATCGTCGGTAGAGGGGACCCACCATGCCGGAACCGCGGGAGACCGCCGTCTACACGCACGGGCACCACGAGTCCGTGCTCCGCTCGCACACCTGGCGCACCGCCGCCAACTCGGCCGCCTACCTGCTCGGCTCGCTCGAGCCCCACATGCGGATCCTGGACATCGGCTGCGGTCCGGGCACCATCACCGCGGACCTGGCGGAACTGGTCCCGGACGGACACGTCACCGGCGTGGACCTGGCGCCGGAGATCGTCGAACGGGCCCGGGCCACGGCGGCCGACCGCGGGCTCGTCAACACCGCCTTCGCGGTGGCGGACGTGCACGCACTGGACTTCCCGGACGACACGTTCTGCGTCGTCCACGCCCACCAGGTGCTTCAGCACGTGGGTGACCCGGTGCGGGCCCTGCGCGAGATGAGGCGGGTCGCGAGGCCCGACGGGATCATCGCCGTCCGTGACTCGGACTACGGCGCCATGACCTGGTACCCCGCGTCCCCGGGCATGGACGACTGGCTGGACCTGTACCGCCGGGTGGCCCGGGCCAACGGCGGCGAGCCGGACGCCGGACGCCGACTGAAGGCCTGGGCGCTCGAGGCGGGGTTCACGGACATCACAGCGACCTCCGCCACCTGGACCTTCGCCGCACCGCGGGAGCGGGAGTGGTGGAGCGGTCTGTGGGCGGACCGCACCGTGGCGTCGGCGTACGCCGGACTGGCCACCGAGGGCGGCCATGCGACGGCCGAGCAGCTGCGGGCCGTCTCGGCGGCCTGGCGGGAGTGGGGAGAGCGGCCGGAGGGCTGGTTCAGCGTCCTGCACGGGGAAATTCTGTGCCGAAAGGAAGCCTGACCCACGCCTGATCGGTGGATTACGGGAAACCAGTACGACAGGAGGTTCGACATTATGGTTCCGCTTCTGCTCGTACTGCTTCTCGCGATTGTTCTTTTCGGCGCGGGATTCGCCGTGAAGATTCTCTGGTGGATTGCCTTGGCAGTCCTGGTCCTGTGGCTGCTGGGTTTCCTGGCCCGCGGGACGACGGCCGGCGGCGGCAGGGGCCGCTGGTACAGGTGGTGAACGACGCGTGACGAAGCCGCTGCCCCGGGAGACCGACTCCCGGGGCAGCGGCCTTCCCGGCCCCGAAGGCTCATTCCCGGGGCAGCAGCGGTCCCAGCGGCCCGAGGTCCAGGTTCAGGTCCTCGGGACGCAGTCCGTAGCGGTCGCGCAGTTCGGTCATGCGGTCGTCGAGGAGCATCAGGGTCAGCCCGATCCGCTCCTCCTGCTCCTCGCTCAGGTCGCCCTCGTCGACGCGGCGCAGCGCCTGGCGCTCCATGAGCTGGCGCAGCAGCTCGACGACGGTCAGCACCAGCTTGATCAGGTCGCGCTCGACCGTGTCCGGCTCGAGGTCGAGGCGCTTGCGGGGCTCGGTGTGTTCACTCACGTCAATCCCCGAACGGCGACGGAACATCGCGGTTGACCGAGCTGATCAGCGCGTTCAGGTCGATGCGGACCAGGTCGACGTCCGCGATGCGCAGCGTGACGTCGCCGGTGATGACGACGCCGCCCGCCAGGAGCCGGTCGAGCAGGTCGACGAGGGCGATCTCACGGCGTTCGACGACGGTCATGATCCCTCCCCCGTCCCTGCCCCGCCGGAGGTCTCTTCCCCGGCGAATGAATACGCTGCCCACGGTCCGGTGAGTTCCACGCGAATTCCGGGGGCCTCGTCCTTTGTCCGGTCCACCATTTCCACGAATTCCTCGGAGACGTCGCGCCGCACCAAATAGGCCGCGTTGAGTACGTTCCGTCCGGCGGCGCCGGAGAGGCCGGGATTCTGCGGCGCGTGCAGCCGCGCGTCGTCGGCCCGGGACGTCAGCGTTTCGTGCAGGCGCGTCGCGAACTCCTCGGCCGTGGCCCACAGGGCGTCGTTCGCCCGGGTCCGCATGCGCCGCTGCCGCAGGTAGTCCCGGCCCGAGGCGGGCTTGGAGGCGGGCTCCGCCACTGGGGCGGTCTGCTCGGACTCCGCCTCGACGTACACCTTGACGCCCCATTCCACGCGTCCGTCCAGCCGGTCGAGCGTGCGCCGGAAGGCGTCCTCCCGCTCCTCCATCATCACGCGTACGCCGCTGTCGTCCCGGAAGACGGTGGCCAGCCGGAGCGGCAGCGGGGTGGTGACGGCGGTGAGCGCGTCGATGACCTGCTGGTGGGCGCGGGCGGTCCCGGCCAGCCAGTCCAGGTCCTCCAGGTGGGCGCGCAGCGCCTCCTCGCAGAAGTCGGCCTCCGGCACATGGCTGACCACGGCGACCAGGTCGCGGTGGGCCAGCAGCCGGGGCGGGTCGCCCGCCACCCCGGTCAGCTGGGCCTGCAGGGCCGCGCCGAAGGGACGGCAGACGGCGTAGACGTACCGCAGTCCGGTCACGGTGCCTCCCTCGGTACGCGACCCGGGTCCAGCTCGCGCAGACGTTCACGCAACTCGGCGTTCTCCCGGGTCAGTTCGTCGCGCCGAGCGCGGGAGGAGAGAGCGGGGTCGCTCTCCCACCAGTCGATGCCCATTTCCTTGGCCTTGTCGACGGAGGCGACGACGAGCCGCAGCTTGATGGTGAGCAGCTCTATGTCGAGCAGGTTGATCCGGATGTCGCCCGCGATCACGACTCCCTTGTCGAGCACCCGCTCCAGGATGTCGGCGAGGTTGGCGCTCTGTCCCTGGCCATAGGGATCGGGCAGCCGGCTGGGTGTGGTCATCGACGGCTCCCGCGATCGGCTTCCGCTTGATCGTCGTCCTCGTGATCGTCGTACGCGTCACGGGACGCGTACCCGTCCTCTTCCTCGTCCTCGTACTCGTCCTCTCCGGCTTCCTTGTCCTCCTCGTACTCGTCCTCGGGCCCGGGCTCCGCCTCTTCCTCGTACTCGCCTTCGTATTCGCCCTCGGGCTCGGACTCGGACTCTCCGTCGTACTCGCCCTCGGGTTCCTCCTCGTAGCCGGTCTCCGCCTCCGTCTCGGGCGGCTCCTCGCCCTCCTGCTCCCGCGCGAGGGCGTCCTCGTGGCTGCGGACGACCTCGCCGTCGCGGATCTCGCCGCGCCAGCCGTCGTCCGCCTCGCCCTTGAGGGTGATGTGGCGGACGTAGTTCTTCAGGTCGAGGCGGGCCCGGCGGCCCTGGGCACGCCAGATGTTGCCGGTCTTCTCGAACAGACCCTTGGGGTAGTACTCGATGACCAGGATCACGCGGGTGAGGTTGTCGGCGAGCCGGTGGAAGCTGACGACGCCCTTGGTCGTGCCCTTGGCGCCCTCCGACGTCCAGGAGATCCGGTCGTCCGGCACCTGCTCGGTGGTCTTCGCCTTCCAGCTGCGGTTGGACCAGAAGACCTTCAGCTGCCAGTCGGACGACGTGTCGTCGGCGCGGTTCGCGCTCTTCACGCCCTTCGCGAAGGTGCTGAAGTCCTGGTACTGGGTCCACTGGTCGTAGGCCGTGCGCAGCGGTACGCCGACGTCGACGTACTCGATGATGACGGTCGGCTTCTGGCCGCCGCCGCCCTTCTTCCTGCCCTTGCCGCCGCCGAGGTTCTTGACGGCGCCGACCACGTTGTCCTTCACCTTGCCGGCGCCGACCTCGAACGCGGCCCGCACCGGGCTCTTGCCCTCGGCGAGCTTGCGGCCGCCGTCGAGGGCCAGCTTGGCGAAACCGGGGCTCTTGCCCTCGGCGATGTCGTTCAGCTTGCCGGTGGTCTCGCCGAGCTTGGTGCCGACGCCGGTCAGCAGCCGTGTGACCTGGGCGGCGAGGTAGTCCTGGACCTCCGCCTTGAGGCGGTCGGCCGCCTCGCTCCGCGCCGCGTCGGCGATCGGGTTCTTCTTCGCGGCCTTGCCCGCCGTGGAGGCCGCGGAACCGAGGGTGTCGGTCATCGCTCCCCACCGCCCTTCGACTGCCGGGCCCCGGCACCGCGGGCGGCGCTCCTGGCCCCGGCCGCCGCCTTCTTGCCGGCTGCCTTCTTGCCGACTGCCTTCCTGGCCGGCTGCGCCCGTTTCGCCGCGGCCTTCTTCGCTGGCGCGGGTGCCTTCCTGGCCGCCTTGCGTGCCTCGGCCGGTGCCTTCTTCGCGGCCCGCTCGCGCGACTCGCGCCGGCCCGCCCGCTCGTCCCGCTCATCCTGCTCGTCCCGCTCGTCCCGCTCGTCCCGCTCGTCCCGCTCGTCGTCGTACTCCGCGTGCTCCTCGGCGTCCTCCGAGTCCTCCGAGGCCTCGGAGTCGCGGGAGTCGTCGGATCCGGCGACCGGCACCTGGGACGTCACACCGGAGAGCTGGTCGCGCACCTGGGCGGTACGTCCGTGCAGGCGGTCGGCGAGCGCGTCGATCTGCCGCTCGACCATGGCGCCCGACGCCGCCTTGCCCACGCCCCGCAGGTCCGTGCGCAGCTGGTCCCCGATCTCCTTGAACTGGGGGTTGTTCTGCACCTGCGTGGAGACCAGTTCCGCGATGCCCTTCGGGGTCAGGTTCAGCTTCTTGCCGGCCACCATGGTGCCCACGGCGACCGCGAGTTTCAGTTTCCTCGTCCGTCCCAGCAGATAGCCGGCCCCTACCGCGAGGCCCAGTCCCGCTCGATTCATGGTGCCGTCCCGTTGCCCAATCCCGCGCTCGTGCGCGTAGCGATCTCCAGCCGGTCCAGAAGCCCGTCCTCCTGTCGGTCGAACTCCTCCTCGGAGATCTCGCCGGCCTCCAACTGCTCCTCCAGGCGTGCCAGCTCGGCCCGGACCGTGGCGGGGTCGTAGTAGATCCGCTCGGCCTCGTTCATCACCTGTCTGATGGCCCATGCGCTGCCGCGCGCCGGGGCGAACGGCAGCAGCAGGACCTCCGAGATCAGTCCCATGTCCTCATCCCGTTCCGGTGTCCATCCCGCCGGCCGCCGTGCCCGCGGGCTCTGCGGGACCGGGCTCGACGAAGCTGTACGGCGGCAGCGGGCCGTTCACGCGCACCTCCAGGTGCGGCATCCGGTCGCGGGCCTGCTCGACGGCGGCCAGGAACTCCTCGGCCGACTCCCGGTTCACCAGGAACGACACGTTGGCCAGCCAGCCGGTGGACTCGGGGCCCACGCTCACAGCGTCGGCGGCCGGCTCCAGGGCGCGCTCCAGCGTGGTGGCGTCCTCGGCCTCCTTGCCCTTGACCGCGGCCGCGACCATCTCACCGAGCTGGATCTTGCTCTCGTAACTGCCACCACCCGAACGCCGGTTGGATTCCGCGAGGGCGCGGATCTCCGCGTTCTCGGCCATGACGTGGTGCAGGACGGCCTCTTCGACGTGGTTGGCCTTGATGTTGTACTCGACCCGGCCGTCCAGCGCCTCCAGGCGCTCCCTGTAGTGCTCGGCCCGCTCGGCGAGCACCCCGGTGACCGACTTGTCGTCCGGGGCGACGCTGCCGAAGCGCATGGGCAGCACGCACCCGGCCGCGCCGACCTCGCTCAGTACGTTCTGATGGGCGAGCAGTTCCCTGCGCTTGGGGCGCAGTCCCTCGGGCGCGTCGCTGACGACGGCCGCCAGCCCGCCCTCCTTCAGGAGCCGCACCTCGCTCGGCGGGTCGCCGACGCCACGGATGCCCTCGGGGAGCCCGGGATGCGAACCGGCGGTGATGCCGTAGACGTACGTACTCACTCCTGCTCCTCCTTCCGGCGCGAGGGCGCGGCCTTGCGGGCGCGCGGACGCGATGCGGTCTCGCGCTCGGAGCCGCCCTCGTCACGGGCCTGCTTGAACGCGTCGGAGATGGTCTCGGCGGCGCCGGACAGCGCCCCCTTGGACTTGCCGCGGGCGCCGGACTCGGTCATCTCACCGACCAGGTCGGGCAGGCCCGGGGCCTTGCGCGGCCCGGCCTCCAGGTCGAGCCGGTTGCATGCCTCGGCGAAGCGCAGATAGGTGTCCACGCTGGCGACGACGACACGGACGTCGATCTTCAGAATCTCGATGCCGACCAGGGAGACGCGCACGAATGCGTCGATGACGAGCCCCCTGTCCAGAACAAGCTCAAGCACGTCGTAAAGGCCGCTGCTGCCGCCTCCACCGCCGGTCTGTTGTGCCGGTACGACAGTCATGCCTGCTTTCCTCCATCTTGTTTGTGGGGGATGTTTGTGGGGGGGATGTTTGTGGGGGGTGTGGGGGTGTGGGGGTGTTGGGTGCGCTGTTTGTTGGTGCGGTGTTCTGTGGGTGGTGTCTGCGGGTGTGGGTGCGTTCGGGCGGTGCGGCCGGGCGGCCTAGCGGCCGCCGCGCGCGTCGGCCCGACCGCGCTCGTAGCGCCTGACGCGCCGGTAGCCCGTGAGCTGCCCCTCGGCGTCGAGCTCCACCTGGTAGCTCGCCATCAGGCTCATCGTTTCGGGCACCCGCTCGAGTTCGAGAACCTCGACCTCGAGCGACCAGCCCTCCTCCGTCTGCTCGAAGGACGACACGGACTCCGCGGTCATGCCGGTGAGCTCCGCGAGCTGGGCTCGCGCCTCGCGCAGAACTTCCATCGGCCGTGGCCGACGCGGCTCCTGTGAGTCCTGGGCCTTCTGTGTCTTCTGTGATTTCTGTGAACTCTGTTGTGAGCCTTGTGATTCGGACGTGTTGTTCGTGTTCGACATGGCCACCTCCCCCTCCGTGTGGCCGCAAGTGTGTTCGCCAAACCTTTACGGGCGCACGCATGTGCCACCCGCCCACACCACGCCCCCGTGCCTGCCGGGGCCTGCTCAGCCGCGCAGGGCGTTCAACCGCCGGCGGGCGGGTCCCAGGGCCCGGGCGTGGCTCATGATCCCGGCCCAGGGCCGGGTGCGGGCCTGGCCGACGGCGTCCGCGATCGTCCAGCGGCGGGCGTGCAGGGCGGGGTCGTCCAGCTGGTCCCAGGAGATGGGGACGGCCACGGGTGCGCCGGGCCGGGCGCGGACGGTGAAGGGGACCACGGCGGTCTGCGCGTAGGCGTTGCGCTGGATGTCGAGGTAGAGCCGGTCGCCCCGGTCCTTCTTGCGGGCGGCGGTGGTGAGCCGGTCGGGGTGGGACGCCGCCAGGACATCGGCGACGGTCCGGGCGAACTCACGCACGTCGTCGAAGTCCTGATGAGTGGTCAGTGGTATGACGACGTGCAGCCCCCGGGACCCGGTGGTCATGAGCGCCGAGGGCAGTCTCAGCTCGTCGAGCAGCTCGCCCAGCAGCCGGGCCGCCTCCCGTACCGCCTCGAAGTCGTCACCGGCCGGGTCGAGGTCGAAGACCATCCGGTCCGGCCAGTCGGCCTTCCCGGCCCGGGACAGCCAGCGGTGCAGGGTGAGGGCGGCCTGGTCGGCGAGGTAGAGGAGGGTCGCGGTGTCGTCGCAGACGGTGTGACAGACGGTGCCGCCCTCCTTGGCCACGTCGACGCGGCTGATCCACTCCGGGTAGTGCGCCGGAGTGTTCTTCTGCATGAACCGCGGTCCGTCGACGCCGTCCGGATGCCGCTCCAGCATCAGCGGGCGGCCCCGCAGGTGGGGCAGCATGAAAGGGGCGACGGCACGGTAGTAGTCGACGAGGTCGCCTTTGGTGTACTCCTCCTTCGCGCCGCCGTCCCCCTTGGGGAACAGCACCTTGTCCGGCCGATGGACCTCCACCGTGCGCCGGCCGGCCCGGACGGTCCGTACGGCGTCACCGCTCACGGGATGATCGCCTGCTCCACCAGCATCCGTACGGCCGCCTCGATGGACTCGGCGTCGATCCCCGCGGCGTGCAGTTCCTCGGCCGGGGTCGCGGAGCCCGGCATCGTCCCGACGGCGAGCCGGACCAGACGGGGCACGGGCCGGCCGTCGCAGAACGCGTCGACGACGGCGTCGCCGATACCGCCCTCCTGTCGGTGGTCCTCCACGGTCAGCAGGCATTCGGTGTCCTCGGCGGCCTCGCGCAGGGTGGCCAGATCGACGGGCTTGACCGAGTACAGGTCGATGACCCGGACCGGGATGCCGTCCCGGCCGAGGGCGTCGGCCGCGGCGAGTGCCTCGTGCAGGGTGACACCGGCCGCGACGACGGTCAGCCGGTCGCGGTCGGAGGAGCGCAGCACCTTGCTGCCGCCGACGGGGAACTCCTCGTCGGGGCTGTAGATCACCTTGCTCTCGCCGCGCGAGGTACGCAGGTAGCGGATGCCCTCCAGGCCGGCCATCTCGGCGACGAGCCGGGCGGTCTGGTTGGCGTCGCACGGATACAGCACGGTCGAGCCGTGGACGGCCCGCATCATCGCGAGGTCCTCCAGGCCCATCTGGCTGGGCCCGTCCTGGCCGATGGCGACGCCCGCGTGGGAGCCGACGAGGTTGATGCCGGAGCCGCTGACCGAGGCCATGCGCACGAAGTCGTGGGCGCGGGTCAGGAAGGCGGCGAAGGTGGTGGCGAACGGCACCCAGCCGCGCGCCGCCATCCCCACCGCGGTGGCGACCATCTGCTGCTCGGCGATGTAGCACTCGAAGTAGCGCTCCGGGTGTTCCTTGGCGAAGAACTCGGCGCGCGTGGAGTCGCCGACCTCGCCGTCGAGGGCGACGACGTCACCGCGGGCGGTGCCGAGCGCGGCGAGCGCCTCTCCGAAGGCGTTGCGGGTGGCGACCTCGTCGCCCTTGTCGTAGCGGGGCAGCTCGGTCTGGCCGGTGCCGGCCGAGTGCAGTGCCCGTGCGGACGGCGGTTCCTGTACCCGGACCGTGAGGTCGCGCGGGCCGCCGAGCTCGGCGATGGCCTCCTCGGCCTCGGGCAGCGGCTTGCCGTGCTGACCCTCGCGGTCCTCCACCGCCTTCACCCCCTTGCCCTTGAGGGTGCGGGCGATGATCGCGGTGGGCTGGCCCTTGGTGGACAGGGCCTCGCCGTAGGCGCGGTCGATGGCGTCCACGTCGTGGCCGTCGATCTCGATCGTGTGCCAGTCGAAGGCCCGGAAACGGCGCGCGTACGCGTCGAGGTCGTGGCCGTGCCGGGTCTGACCTCGCTGGCCGAGCCGGTTGACGTCGACGATCACGGTCAGGTTGTCGAGGTTCTCGTACCCGGCGTGCTCGGCCGCCTCCCACACCGACCCCTCGGCCATCTCGCTGTCGCCGCACAGCACCCACACCCGGTAGTCGGCGTGGTCCAGCCGCTTGCCGGACAGCGCGATGCCGACACCGACGGGCAGGCCCTGGCCGAGCGAACCGGTGGCCGTCTCGACCCACGGCAGCCGCTGCGGCGTGGGATGCCCCTCCAGGCGGCTGCCCAGCTTGCGGAAGGTGAGCAGTTCCTCGTCGTCGATGGCGCCGGCCGCCTTGTAGGCGGAGTAGAGGAGGGGTGAGGCGTGTCCCTTGGAGAGGACGAAGCGGTCGTTGCCGGGGTGGGCGGGGCGCTCGAAGTCGTAGCGGAGGTGGTTGGCCAGGAGTACGGCCATCAGGTCCGCGGCGGACATCGAGGACGTCGGGTGTCCGGAGCCCGCGGCGGCGGACGTCCGTACGCTGTCGACGCGCAGCTGCTGTCCTAGGTCGACGAGTTCACCGGTGTTCATGAGTCTCCTTCCGCGGCACGGCCGTCGGAACGCTTGACGGGGCCGGGGGCGATGTCGGGTCCGGGGGGCGGCTGGTTCGCCGGGGGTTCGGGGCCGGGGTCGTCGGGCGCGCCGGCGGAACGGGCGGGGGTGGGCGCCGCACCGGCGCCGTGCCGGGGTCTGCCGGGCGCCGCGCCCGGCCGCCGTGGTTCGGCGGGCGCGTTGGCGGACGGCGGCCTGGCGGGCGCCGCGGTGGACGGAGGCTTGGCGGGCGTTCCGGCGGGGCGGGACTTGCCGGGGGCCGCGGATCCGCCGGGTTCAGTGGTCCGGCCCTTCGCCGGGCCGCTGCCCCCTCGGCCCTTCGCGGGAGCACCACTCGGCCCGCCCTTCGCGGGCTCGCCACCCGGCTGACTCCTGGCCGGTTCACCGCCCGGCCCGCCCTTCGCGGGCTCGCCACCCGGCTGGTTCTTGGCGGGCTCGCCACCCGGCTGGTTCTTGGCTGGCTCGCCACCCGGCTGATTCTTGGCGGGTTCGTCGCCGGGGCTGCCGTGGGCGTCCGCAGAGCCGAGGCCGTCTCCGCGCCCCGGTCCGGGCCCGTCTCCGCGCCCCGGTCCGGGCCCGTCCCCGTCCGCCGCCCCCTCCTTCTTCCGTGTCCCCGCCTTCCCCGGCACCCGCGCCACCTCCGGCGACGCCGACTCCAGGGGGACGGACCAGGACCGTACGAGACCCAACTGGACGGCCTGCCGGGGCAGTACCGCGTCGAGCAGCCAGTCCGCGGCGACCCGCACGCGGTTGCCCGGCATCGCCGCGAGGTGGTAGCCGCGGGTGACCGCGCCCGCCGCCGGGCCGGACAGCGGGAGGCCGAGCGGGTTGGCGGCGGCCTTGGCGCCGCCCAGGTCCACGACGAACCCCATGTCACGGTGGCGGTAGACCCGCCGCCCGCCGCCGATGCCGAGTGACGCGGCGACGTTCTGGGCGCAGACCCTGCCGTGCCGCCAGGCCTGCTGTGCGGTCATCGGCGTGTACTGGCCGGGCTGGTTCAGGTCGGGCACCGCGGCGACGTCACCGCACGCGAACAGCTCGGGCCGCCCCGGCACCTGGAGGTGCGGGTCGACGAGCAGCCGGCCGCGTTCCACGGGCAGCCCGAGGGACTCCACCAGGGGATCGGGCCGCACGCCCACGCACCACACCAGCGTGCGCGTGTCGACGCTCGTGCCGTCGGTCAGCACGACCCCGTCGTGCGTGGCCTCCTTCACGGAGATCCCCATCCGGACGTCGACGCCCCGCTGCCGCAGCACCCGCTCGGCGGTGCGGGAGAGCCGTTCGTCCATCTCGGGCAGCACCCGCGGCGCTACGTCCAGCAGCATCCAGCGGGGCCGCATACCGGTGCGCATCGGGTGCCTGCGAACCTGCGCGTCGGTGTACATCTGGCCGTGCGCGGCGACCTCCGTACCGGTGTATCCCGCCCCGACCACGACGAAGGTGCACCGTGCGGCGCACTCCGCGCGGTCGCCGGCCGCGGCGGCCAGTTCCACCTGCCGGGTCACGTGGTCGCGCAGGTAGAGCGCCTCCGGCAGCCCGCGGAAGCCGTGGGCGTGCTCGGCGACGCCGGGAATGGGCAGCAGCTTGTTGACGCTGCCCGCGGCGAGCACCAGCCGGTCGAAGGACAGGGTGCCCCGGTCGCCCTCCGGGCCGGTGTAGCGCACGGTGTGCCCGTCGAGGTCGATGCCGTCGGCCTCGCCGAGCACCAGCCGGACGCGCGGCAGCGTGCCCGACAGGGACACGCTGACCCGGCGCGGTTCCAGGATTCCGGCGGCGACCTGGGGCAGCAGCGGCAGGTAGAGGAAGTAGTCGGTCGGGTTGAGCAGGGTGATGTCGGCCTGGTGCCGGGTGAGCCGGGACAGGGTGCGGGCCGTCCGGTACCCGGCGAAGCCGGCACCGACGATCACGATGCGGGGTCGGCTCACGGTTCGCCTCCGGGCTGTCGCGTACCTCGTGAGCCTTCCGCGTCCCCCTGGCCAGGGCACCCAAACGTCCGCCGGGCCCCCGCGCGGCGGCCCCTCCCGGCGCCCCGCACAGTTCCGCACATTTCCCGCCCAGTGCCCCGCGCCGCCGGTTTCCGGCCGGACGCCCGGGCACCCGGGCCGGGCCCCACCCTCCGGCGCGGAGCCGCGGAAGTTCGCCGACGCGGGCTTCGACCGGGTGTACGCCGACCAGATCGGCCCCGGCCCGCGCGGCTTCTGCGACTTCTGCGACCTCTGCCGTACGACTGTGCTGCCGCAGCTCCAGCAGGGCGCCTGAGCGGGGCAGGGCGGCGCCCCCCCGCACCGCTGTCGGGGGGCGCCGTGCCGTGTGGGCGGCGGCCGGTCAGCCGCGGCCGTGCGGGGCCTCGGGGTCGATGTCGTCCCGGCGCGGCGCCGCCGGGCCGGTGCCGCCCGGTGCGGGCGTGCCCGCCCCCGGGGCGCCGGTCGCGCCGCCGACACCGCCGGGCGCGACGGGTGGCATCGGCGGGTACGGCATGCCGAGTCCGCTCGGCGGCACACCCGGCGCGTCACCGCCGAGGGTGCGGTCCGGCCCCGTGCCGTGGGTGGCCCCCGGCCGGGCCGCACCGCGCAGCAGGTACGCCGCGACGCCCAGGAGGACGGCCGTGATCAGCGCGGCGGTCCAGTCCGGCAGGCCGGTGGCGAGGGCCAGGCCCACGGTGAGCGCGAGGGCGGCGCCCGCGTACAGGGCGGCGGCACCGGACGCGGCGTACAGCGTGGCCTTGCGACGCTGCTTCCTCGTCTGCTCACGCAGCTCGTCGCGCACGGTCTCGCGTGCCACCTGCGCCAGTTCGTCGACCAGATGCTTGTCCAGGTGTTCCAAGTGATCCATGCGGTCCATATGTCGCGGGTACCCGCGAGCGGAACTTCCATGGGCCGACCCGCGGGTGAGGCCCCGCCCCTCCCAACTAGGCTCCTCCGTATGGACATTCTGGGAGCCACACTGCGCATCTACGTCGACGACCTGGACAAGGCGATCCCCTTCTACGAAGGTCTGGCGGGCGGTCGCGCCCACCGCTTCGAACGCGGCGGTGTCGAAGCCGCCGCGGTCGGCTGCTTCCTGCTGATGAGCGGGCCCGAGTCCCAGCTCGAGGTGCTGCGCAAGATCACCGCGACGATCGCCGTGACCGACGTCGAGGAGACCCACCGTGTCCTGACCTCGCTGGGCGCGGACGTCATCGCGGGCCCGGTCCCGACGCCCGCCGGCCGCAACCTGATCGCCCGGCACCCGGACGGGACGATCTACGAGTACGTGGACCGGCAGGCGTAGGGGCGGGCCGGGCGGGGTCACCCCCCGTCCGGCCGCATCCGGAAGTCGTACCGGGCCGGGAGCGGTTCGTCGCCGAGCCGGGCCCACAGCCGGCCGATGTTCTCCGCGCCCTCCCGCAGGTCGGCGACCTCGAAGCCCTCGTCGAAGACGGCCCGCGCCTCCTCGCGCCGGCCCTCGGCCGCCAGCAGCTCCGCCTCGGTCAGCCGGAACCGGCCGCGGGCCCGTGTCGCGGGGCGCAGCCGCTCCCACACGGCACGGGCATCCGCCGTCCGCCCGACGGCGAGCAGCGCCTCGATCGCCTCGCGGCCGAGGGCGGCGGCGACGGCCACCCACTCCTCGGAGTCGCGGACGTCCTCCCCCTCCCGCCCTTCCCGCAGTTGCCCGCACAGGCCGTCGAAGGCCTCGGCGTACCGGTCGGCGGCCCGCTCGTGGTGGCCGTCCTCCTGGTCGGCGACGGCGAGGCAGCGCAGCAGCGGCCAGCCGGCCGCGGCGGTCTTCAGGCCCCGTTCCCAACTGCGCACCGCCTGGGCCCGGTCGTCGCCGTGCCACTGGGCGACACCGAGGTGGTACTCGGCGGCCGGGGTGGCGGCCGTGGTCTCCAGCATGTCCCGCCAGGGCCGGGAGACCAGTGTGCCCCCGGGCGGCTCGTGGCCGCCCGGTCCGGGCAGGGACCCGGCGCGCAGCAGGTGCAGCCAGGGCCGCTGCTCGTCGCCGAGGGTGTGCTCCCCGAAGGGCGTGCCGGGCAGTTTCCAGCCCGCGCGCAGCACTTCGAGCGCGCCCCAGCCGGACCCGGTGGCGAGGCTCTCGCCTGGCTCGGCGTCGGCGTACGGCCGCCACGCCGCGTAGGCCGCGTCGACGTCGGCGCGCGGCAGGACCGTCTCCAGTCGCTCCTCGGTCCCGCGCAGTACGGTGTGCCACTCGCCCTCGGGTGCCGCGTCGAGCGGCCCGTACGCCTCCAGCCAGGACACCTCGCTCTCCGCTTCCAGCTTGACGTGTTCCAGCTGGGTGCGGGCGAGCCCGGCCTGGATCTCGCAGTAGCCGCCGGTGCCGGGCTCGGTGAGCCACTCCTGCCAGCGCCGCCCGCCGGGCCCCGTGCCCCACACGAAGAGCTTGCGGCCGCGCAGCACGTCGGTCGAGGTCTGCACGAGCCCGTGCCCGTCCGCGTCGAGTGCGGCGATCCAGCGGCGCCGGCCGTCCGGCACCTCGTAGAAGTAGTCGGCGGCGTACGTGCTGTTCAGCGGGTACGTCCGGTCGGCCCCGTCGTACGACGGGACGGGCACCCGGCGCAGTCGCCTCTCGTAGCCGAAGTGCCAGGCCTCGTCGGCCGGGGCGAGGACGCGCCGCTCCTCCGGCACGGCGATGTTGGACCACCAGTACGTCGGCACCGGGCGCTCGTGCGGGTTGCGGATCCGGACGCCGACGTGGAGGAAGTCCGAGCCGTCCGGCAGCCACAGGTCGACCTGGAAGGGCAGGTCGCGCAGCCGCTCCCACTCCCACAGGCGCAGCATCTCCCCGCCGTCGGGAGCGGGCACGCGGGCGGCGTGCACGGGCGAGCAGGACAGGGTGGTGTGACCGGTGGCGCCGATGTTCCACTCGATGCCGCCGGAGAACCAGGCGCCGTTGAGGGCGAAGTTGGCGGGCTGGAGCACGGGGTTGACGTAGAGGAGTTCGCGGTCGGTCGGCTTGTGGTGGAGGGAGGCGATACGGCCGCCGAGGCCGGGCAGGACGGTGGCCCTCAGCCGGTCGTTCTCGATGACGAGGGCGTCGGTCTCCCGTGCCTCGCGCGCCCGGTCGTAGCCGTCCCTGACCCGCACGGGCAGCAGGCTGCGCAAGGGCTCGTAGTCGACCTGGCGGGCCATGTCGCGCGGCAGGCCGGCCCGGTCCCGTTCGTCGATGCGGTGGGCCTCGTCCAGGGGGCGCAGTGGCGGCAGGGGGTTGTCCGGCCCCAGCGGCGCGGCGGGCAGGCGCAGTACCTCACGTCGGATCGTCGTCACGGTTCCCCATGGAAGCCGTTCGCCGGTGCGCTGAACAGAGGGCCACCGGTCACGTTCGCGCGACGTCGCGCACGTTCGAATTCCCTGGGCGCCGTGCGGGCGGCGGGCGTAGGGTCGGGCGGTCGACGCGGATACGGAGGAGCGGCACGTGAGTGAGCAGCACGCGAGTGAGCAGCACACCTACCGGGTGATCGTCCGGGGCGCCTGGGAGGGCCTGACCGATCGGGCCCGTGCCCGGCTGCTCGCCGAGGCCGGCGAGCACGGGATGGCGAGCATGCGGTTCACCGAGGAGGGCTCGCTGTCGTACGAGCCCTCGCCGCTGAAGCACTTCTCGATGCGGTACGTCGTGGTGTCGGACGCGGCGGACGGCGAGGAGATGGCGGGTGCGATCGCCGAGGACCGGGCGGAGACGACGTTGCGCGGGCTGGGTTACGGGTTCCGCGAGCTGCGGTCGACGGTGACGGACCTGGACACGATGAAGATCAACCGGAAGTCACGGTCTCGGCGGTGATCGCCCAGCGCTGGTGGTCGCGCCAGGCCCCGTCGATGTAGAGCATCCTCGGTGAGAAGCCCTCCAGGTGGAAGCCGCAGGCGCGGGCCAGCGCGATCGACGCGGCGTTGCCCGGCTGCACGTTGATCTCCAGCCGGTGCAGGCGCATCGGTCCGAACGCGTACCGCACGACGAGGTCCAGTCCCTCGCGCATCAGCCCGCGGCCTGCCGCGTGCGCGAAGGCGCCGTAGCCGAGCGCGCCGCTGCGGAAGCCGCCCTCGACGATGTTGTTGATGTTGACGAATCCGGCGATGGAGCCGCCGCCCGCCCCACCGCCGTCCGACCCGCCGCCGTCCGACCCGCCCGTTTCCTTCTCGCCCGGTTCCTGCTCGCCCGTTTCCTTCTCGCACACCAGGAACCCGGCCTTGGTCGGGTCCTCGATCAGCCGCGCCGCGTAGGCGTCGTACGCCCGGGCGCTGTCCGGCGGGAAGAGCCACGGGTGGTGCAGGTCCTTGCTCTGACGGGCCCGGGCGGTGAACTCGGCGCCGTCCTCGTAGGTGAAGTGCCGTATGACCACGCGGGGGCCCTCGGCGAGGAGGCGGGACGGGGTGTGCGGCATTTCGCCAGCCTACGACGTCGTGCCGCCGCGCGCGGGGCGTGGTCAGCGCAGCGCCGGCCGGTCCAGCGTCAGGGTGCCCGCGTCCGCGTCGAGCTCCGCCATGACGCCGAACGGTACGGTCAGCGCACCCTCGCAGTGCCCGAAGCCGAAGTCCTCGACGACCGGCACACCGAGGCCGCCGAGCCGGTCGGCCAGCATGGGCCGCAGCCGCTCGTAGGGCTCGCACTCGTGCCACGAACCGAGCAGCACACCGCTGACCCCGTCGAGCAGTCCGGCGCGCAGCAGCTGGGTGAGGTAGCGGTCCAGCCGGTACGTCTCCTCCCCCACGTCCTCCAGGCACAGCAGTCCGCCGCGCGCGGCGGGGCGGGCGTGCGGGGTGCCCAGTTCGGCGGCGAGCAGGGCGAGGCAGCCGCCGAGGGTGACGCCGCGCGCCCGGCCGGGGACCATGGGCGTGCCGCCGGAGGCGATCACGCGGACCGTCTCCGGGGCGAACAGGGTGGCCTTCAGGTGCTCCTGCGCCCGCGCGTTCTTGAGGAAGTCGATGCCCGCGGCCATCGGCCCGTGCAGCGTGACCAGACCCAGCCGGGCGGCGAACGCCTCGTGCAGCGCGGTGATGTCGCTGAACCCGACGAGCACCTTCGGTCCGGCCGCGCGCATCGCCTCCCAGTCGAGCAGGTCGGTCATGCGCTGGACGCCGTACCCGCCGCGGGCGCACAGCACCGCGTCCACGGACGGGTCGCACCACGCGGCCTGGAGGTCGGCGGCCCGGTCGGTGTCCGTGCCCGCGAGGTAGTCGAAGGCGTGGTGCCGGTCCAGGACGTGCGGTGCCACGACCGGGTCGAGGTCCCAGCCCCGCAGCACGTCCAGGCCCGCCTGCAGCCGCTCCTCGGGCACGGGGCCGCTGGGCGCGACGACGGCCACCCGGGCGCCGGGGGCGAGCCGGGGCGGCCGGGTCAGCTCGCTCACCTTTCTCCCCTCCCTCATCCGGTCAGCTCCAGGGTCGGGATGCCGCGCGGATCCAGGCCGAAGACCTGCGCGTAGAGGGAGAGTTCGGCCTCCAGGGCACGCACCATGGTCTCCGCCCGGCGGAACCCGTGTCCCTCGCCCTCGAAGGTGAGGTACGCGTGCGGCACTCCCCGGCCCTCCATGCGGGCGAGGAACCGCTCGCACTGCACGGGCGGGCAGATCACGTCGTCCAGGCCCTGGAGCAGCAGGAACGGTGCGGTGATCCGGTCGGCGTGCGCGGCGGGCGACCGCTCGACGTACCGGGCGGGCACCTCGGCGTACGGGCCGATGAGGCCCTCCAGGTACCGGGACTCGAAGTCGTGGGTCTCGCCCGTGCCCCAGCCGGTCAGGTCGAGGATGGGGTAGCTGACCGTACCGCAGGCGTAGACGTCGGTCGCGGTCAGCGAGGCGGCGGCCGTCCAGCCGCCCGCGCTGCCGCCCCGCACGGCGAGCCGTTCCCGGTCGGCGACGCCCTCGTCCGCGAGGGCGAGGGCGACGGCCGCGCAGTCCTCCACGTCGACGACGCCCCACTGCTCGCGCAGCCGGTTGCGGTACTCCCGGCCGTACCCGGTCGAACCGCCGTAGTTGACCTCCGCGACGCCGATGCCGCGCGAGGTGAAGTAGGCGATCTCCAGGTCGAGGACGAGGGGCGACCGGCTGGTGGGCCCTCCGTGCGCCCAGATGACGTACGGCGGCAGCTCGCCGTCCGGTGCGAGACAGGCGGGGTTGTGCGGCGGATGGAGGTGGGCGTGGATCTCCCGCCCGGCGGGGCCGGTGAACGTGCGGATCCGCGGTCCGGGGTAGTACGCCGGGTCCACGGCGTCGTCGTGCGGAGCGCCGACGACCCGGGCCCGGCCGGTACGGGCGTCCAGCTCGACCACCTCGTAGGCGCTGCGCGGGCTCGCCCCGACGGCCACGACCCTCTCGCCGTCGGCGGCGAGCGTGGCCGCGAACTCGGTCCAGGGGCCCGCCGCGTCGACGACCTCGCCGGTCTCGGGGTCGAGTATGCCGAGGGCGGTGGCTCCCCGGCCGTGCACGACGGCGATCAGGCCGCTGTCCAGCGGCGCGAACCAGCGCTGCCCGAGCTTCCACAGCGGCCCGCCGAACTCCTCCTCGCGGGTGCACAGCGGCTGCCCGTCGCGGTAGAGGTTCCACCAGCCGGTGCGGTCGGAGGCGTACAGCAGGGCGCCGTCCGGGGCCCAGTCCGTCTGGGCGATCGACTCCTCGGGCCCGCCGGCGATCGTCCGGGCGTCCCGGAACGTGCCCTCCGGGCCGACCTCCGCGACGATCAGTTCGGTGCCGTCCCAGGGCATGCGCGGATGGTCCCAGGCGAGCCAGGCCGCGCGCCGCCCGTCGGGCGAGAGGCGGGGGCCGGTGACGAAGCGGTGCCGGTCGCCGGTGAGTTCGCGGACCGCGTCCCGGTCGTCGGCAGCCGAGCCGTCCAGCGGCACCGCCGCCGGGACGCGGCGCACGTCGCCGGGCCCGTCGCCGGTGAACTCCTCCAGGACGCACCACACCTCGCCGCGCTCGGCACGCACGTCCGGCTCCGCCCACCGCAGCCCGCCGCCCAGCGTCGAGACGGGCGTGAGCGGACGCGGCTCGGCGCCGCCCGGCCGGTAGGCGTACAGCCGCTGGTCGGCGAAGTTCACGAAGACCACCAGCGGCCCGGACTCCGTCGTGAGTGCGGCCCAGGGCCGGCCGCCGTACTCGATGACGCGGCTGCGGACATTCCACGGCGCGGGCAGCACCGGCTCCTCGGTGCCGTCGGGAAGCCGCCGCACCAGGGTGCGCCGCCCGCCCTCGGCGGGCCGGGGCGCGGTCCACCACACCTCGTCACCGACGAGGCCCACGTCGTCGGGCCGTCCGTCGTGCGCGGCGGCGAGGGCCGCGTCGACGGGTGAGGGCCACGATCCGTACGCCAGGGTCTGCACTGACTCGCCCACTTCTCCTCCAGGTCTCGTCGGGCAGGCGCTACGCCGTGCGCAGGAAACGGTCGAGGACGCGGACGCCGAAGTGCAGCGCGTCGACGGGGACGCGTTCGTCGACACCGTGGAAGAGGGCCTGGTAGTCGAAGCCCTCGGGCAGCCTCAGCGGCGCGAAACCGTAGCCGGTGATGCCGAGGCGTGAGAACTGCTTGGCGTCCGTGCCGCCGGACATGCAGTAGGGCACCACGTGCCCCTCCGGGGCGAACTCCTCGACGGCGGCGCGCATCCGGGCGTACGTCGGCGAGTCCACCGGCGACTGGAGGGCGACCTCGCGGTGGGCGAACTCCCAGTCCACGTCCGGCCCGGTGAGCCGGTCGAGGGTGCTGCGGAACTCGTCCTCCAAGCCGTGCAGGAAGCGCCCGTCGACGTATGCGACGGCCTGCCCGGGGATGACGTTGACCTTGTAACCGGCGTCCAGCATGGTCGGGTTGCTGCTGTTGCGGACGGTGGACTCGACCAGCCCGGCGGCGGGTCCGAGCTTGTCCAGCAGCGCGTCGACGTCGCGCAGGTCGGTCTCGATGCCGTAGACGGCGGCGAGTTCGGTGAGGGCGGCGCGCACGGTCGGGGTCAGCCGCAGCGGCCACTCGTGGCCGCCGATGCGGGTGATCGCCGCGGCGAGCCGGGTGACCGCGTTCTCCCGGTTCACCTTGGACCCGTGTCCGGCCCGCCCCCGTGCGGTGAGCTTGAGCCAGCCCGTGCCGCGCTCACCGGCGGCGATCGGGTAGAACTGGCGGCCGGCGCCGTCGTGGAAGGTGAACGCCCCCGACTCGCTGACACCCTCGGTGCAGCCCTCGAACAGCGCGGCGTGCCGGTCGGCGAGGAAGCCGGAGCCGTCCTCGGCGCTGGCCTCCTCGTCCGCGGTGAACGCGATGACGACGTCGCGCCGGGGGCGTACCCCCTGCCGGGCCCAGTCGCGCACGACGGCCAGGATCATCGCGTCCATGTTCTTCATGTCGACGGCGCCGCGCCCCCAGACGACCCCGTCGCGGATCTCCCCGGAGAACGGGTGCACGCTCCAGTCGGCGGCCTCGGCGGGCACCACGTCCAGATGGCCGTGCACGAGCAGCGCTCCGGCCGACGGGTCGGTGCCCTCGATCCGGGCGACGACGTTGGTGCGGCCCTCGGTCCGCTCCAGCAGCGTGGGTTCGATCCCCGCCTCGGCGAGCCGCGCGGCGGCGTACTCGGCGGCGGGCCGCTCCCGGCAGTCGCCGCCGCCCCGGTTCGTCGTGTCGATCCGGATCAGCTCGGAGGTGAACCGCACGACCTCGTCCAGCGCCCGCGCGTCCACGCCCTCGGGACTCTCAGCCATACTGCTCCTCCACCGCGGCCGAGGCGATCGTGGTGACCGCCTTGAAGGTGCGGATCGCCTCGAACATGGTGTCGTGGGTGTACGCCACCTTCCGCTCCCCGATGCGGGCCACGCCCGGCACGACGGTCGAGGCCGCCGCCAGGTGCTCGGCGTCGAACTCCACCGCGACGGTGAAGGGCCCGCCGCTCACCGGCTCGTGCCGCACCGCGAGCGCCGCCGCCTCCTTTGCCGCCGCCCGGATGTCGCCGGCGGTCCTGGCCGGCGTACGGCACACGGCCGCGTACCGCGACACATGGTCCTTGACCGCGACCTTCAGCGCCTCGGGCGCGTACCCCAGCGCGTCCTCGCACGCCACGTCGTCCCCGGTGACCAGCACCACCGGCACCCCGTACTCGGCGACGACGTGCGCGTTGAGCAGCCCCTCGCTGGCCCGTACGTCGTTCAGCCACACGCCGGTGATCTGGTTGGCCAGGTAGGTGTGCGCGAGGACGCCCTCCATGCCGGCGCCCGCGTGGTACCCGATGAACGCGATGCCGTCCACGTCCCCGTGCTGGACGCCCTCCACCATGGACAGCGCCTTGTGCCGGCCGGTGAGCATCTGCGTCCGCTCGTCGAGCTGCTCCAGGAGCAGGTTGCGCATGGTCCAGTGCGCCTCGTTGACGAGCACCTCGTCGGCACCGCCGTCGAGGAAACCCAGCACGGCGGCGTTCACGTCCGAGGTGAACATCGACCGGCACCGCTCCCACTGCGGCGTCCCCGGCAGCACGTCGGCCGGCCAGGTGACACCGGTGGCGCCTTCCATGTCGGCGCTGATGAGGATCTTCATGCCTCGAAACCGTACGCGCTGCCCGGCCGCCTCGGCCAGAGCTGTGGATAACTATCGGTGGTCCGGACCACTGAACTCACCTCGTACGGGCTACGACCAGCTCTTTCCACGCGATCGGCCGGTCGTGGAGCGGCGGCTGCCCGACGCCGGCCCGCGCCCGACCGACGTGCCGGGCGGGTGCGCGAGCCTCGGATGCGGCGCCTGCGGCAGGGCGCAGGCGCCGCTCCCGCCGCAGGCTCGGAACGGGCTCGACGCCTGCCCCGGGAATGCACGCGCCGGGCTCGCTCACCACCCGGCGCGTCCGTCACTCGCGCCGCCCCGCCACCACCCACGTCGACGGCAGTTCGATCCGTGTGCCGTCCGGTGTGTACTCCGTGGTGAACAGAGGGAGTTGACCGCTCGCCAGGACGGTGAGGCCGGCCGCGCCCAGGTACTCCGGTACCGCCTCGTCGGGGATCGCGCCGGGGGTCAGGCCGTGCCGCAGGACGGGCGCCAGCTTGGCCGGGGGCCCCTCGGGCCCCCGGGCCAGTCCCGTCAGCACGGTCCCGGCCTCCTGGGACGGTTCCACCAGGAAGGCGCGGCCGCGTACGCCGACGAGTGCGGCGAGGGCGTCGGCCAGTGGCCGGCGGTCGTCGGGCTCGCACTGGTGCAGGACGCCCCGCACGTAGACGTTGGCGTCGCCCAGCTCCGCGTGCAGCGTTTCCGCCTCGGCCTTGTCGGCGGCGTCCAGTTGCCGGTACACCGCCTGGCCGGCGGGGTCGGCGTGGCGGGCGTGGTCGAGGGCGGCGGTGGCCAGGTCGGCGCCGACGACGTGCGGGAAGCGGTCCGCGAAGTACCGGGTCTGGGTGCCGTTGCCGCAGCCGAGGTCTATCAACGGCAGGCCGGGGTCGGTCAGGTGCGGCTCGAAGTACGCCAGGTGCCGCCCGGCGGTCAGCATGGGCTCCGCGTCCCAGAACACCGCCCCCTGGCCTCCGGGCGCCTCGCTCCAGAAGCTCTCCCAGGCGTTCCGGTACCGATTCGTGACGCTCATGCCCGTCTCCCCAGGTGCGACGTACGGCCCGCCGGAGTGACGGGCCCGTACGGTGTATCGCGCCCGGCGCACGGCCACAAGCGCCCGGCGCACACCTTTGTCGGACAGGCAAACCCTGCGCGCCCCCTGACGGCGTGTGACGACTCAGCGGCGGGGCAGCGTCAGCTCGAACCACACGGTCTTGCCCGCCTTCGTACGGCTCGCGCCCCATTCACGGGCGAGGGTGCTGACCACGCGCAGCCCGCGCCCGGTCTCGTCGTCGGGACCGGCGCCGCGCAGTGCCGGCAGTTCGTGGTCGTCGTCGTCCACCTCGCACAGCAGCGTGTCGGCGCGGACCAGGCGCAGCTCGACGGGGCGGGTGTGGGCGTGCCGCAGGGCGTTGGTGACGAGCTCGCTGACCATCAGTTCGGCGGCGTCGGCCACGTTCGCGGGCAGCGCCCAGTCGTGGAGTTGCTCGCGGACCGCCGCCCGGGCCCGGCCGGCCTCGGCCGGGTGGCGGTCGATGCGCCATGCGGCGACGGCGTCGGGCTCGATGCCGCCCAGCCGTGCCATCAGCAGGGCCACGTCGTCCCTGCGGCCCCCGTGGGTGCCCAGCGCGCGGATGATGGTGTCGCAGGCGTCGTCCATGGAGGCGGCCGGGTGGGCGGCGGACTCGCAGAGGGTGGCGAGGCCGACGCCGATGTCCTCGCCGCGCACCTCCACCAGGCCGTCGGTGCACATCACCAGCCGGTCGCCGGGCTCCACCCGCACGCGTACCGTTTCGAAGGGCACCCCGCCGACGCCGATCGGCGCCCCGGTGGGCAGGTCGAGCAGCTCGCCGGCACCGTCCTGGGCGCGGACCAGGACGGGCGGGATGTGGCCGGCGTTGGCGAGGTGCAGTTCCCCGGCGATGGGGTCGTAGACGACGTACAGGCAGGTCGCCAGGTGGGTGTCGCCGAGCCGCTGGGCGAGGTCGTCGAGGTGGCGCAGCAGTTGGGCGGGCGGCAGGTCGAGGCCGGCCATGGTCTGCACGGCGGTGCGCAACTGGCCCATCATGGCGGCCGAGTTGAGTCCGTGGCCCATCACGTCGCCGACGACGAGGGCGGTGCGGGCGCCGGGCAGCTTGACCGAGTCGAACCAGTCGCCGCCGACACGGCCGAGGAGGGTGCCGGGCAGGTAGCGGGTGGAGATGTCACAGCCGGCCATGTGCTCCGGGATGTGCGGGAGCATGCTGTCCTGGAGCGTCTCGGCGACGTTCTCCTGGTACGTGTACATGCGCGCGTTGTCGAGTACGAGGCCCGCGCGGGCGGCGAGTTCGGCGCCGGTAACCCGGTCCATGTCGTTGAAGACGGGCCGCTCCGGGTGTCGGAGAAGGATCATGAAGCCCAGGACGACGTCGCGCGCCTTCAGGGGCACCAGCAGCATCGAGCGGCCCGTGATGAGCGGCCGGATGTCCCGCTTCTCGAACTGGGAGGCGATGGAGTGGCCCATCTCCTCGCTGATGCGGGGCACCAGGACGGGTTCGCCGGTGGTCATGCACTGGAAGAAGGGGGTGTGCGCCGGGAACGGCATGGCCTCGCCGACCGGTACGACGTCGTCCCAGCGGCCGGGTTCGTCGGTGTGTTCCAGGGCGACCCGGTGCCACACCGTCGTCGTGTCCGGCACACCGTCGGGGAATCCCTCGCCGGCGACGACCTGCTCCCGCAGATAGGTGCCGGCGACGTCGGTGAAGCGGGGGACGACGGCCCGGCTGACCTCGACGACGGTCCGGGAGAGGTCGAGCGAGGTGCCGATGCGTCCGCTGACCTCGTTGAGGAACTCCAGGCGTTCGCGGACGGCCGCGTACTCCAGGTCCTCGGCCTCGTCCCGCAGGTCCTCCGGCACCGGCTCGCCGGCCGCGAGTGCCCGGGCCGCCCGCTCGCGGCGCGCCCTGCGCCCGGCGCGCCGGGGCACGCCCCAGTCGGGGGTGACGGGCACCCGGTCGTTCCGGCTGAACTCCAGGATCGGGTAGCCCAGTTCGAGGACCTGCGCGACGATGCGGGCGCTCTCGCCGACGCTCATGCTGGGCAGGATCTCGGGGAGGCGGCGGGCGAGTTCGTCGGCGCCGGGGAAGTCGGTGTGCAGCGCGAAGCCGGGTGCGATCCGCTCGACGGTCGCCTCCCCGGCGCTCCCGCCGGCGAAGTCCCGCCGCAGCCCGTCCGCGTCGGCGGCCAGCACGAGCAGCCGTTCCGGGCCGGGCCCCACCAGGGGGTACGCCCACCACAGCACGTCGACGCGGTCGTTGCCCGGGACGGTCAGGCGGGCCCGGCCCGCCGCCGGGTAGGACAGCTGTCCGTCGAGGGAGGTCGCCAGGCCGGGTCCGAAGCCGTCGTAGGCCGCCGCGGACGAGCCGTACGCGGTGGCGTCCTCCGCGTCGGGGAGCGCACCCGAGACGGGCAGCAGGTCGGGGGCGGGCCGGCCGATCGCCTCCTCCTTGGGCAGGGCGAACAGCCGTCGTGCGCCCCGGCTCCAGTGGGAGACCAGTCCGTCGCGGTCGACCACGACGACGGCCAGCGGGACACGGCCGGCCACTGGGTCGGCGGGTACGGCGCCGGGTCCGGCCCGGCGGCCTGGAGGTGTGTCCCGCTCGGTGCCATGGTCCATGGCGTCAGGCCCTCTCTCCCCACGGCTCCGCAGGATCTGTGTCGCCGTCACCACCGTACGGCGGTGGCCGGTGACCAGGTGCGGCAACGGGGGAATTGGTGGCGCGCGAACACACCGGCGCGCGCCCGCGCGCCGGTGTCCGGTCTCAGTCCTCGTGCCCGAGTTGGAGGTCGCGTTCCGTGCGGCCGCCGCCGGCCATCTGGAGCACGGTCGCGACGGGCGGGTAGCCGGCGGCGATGACGGTGTACTCGCCGGACGACAGGTCGACGAACCGGAAGGTGCCGTCCGGCCCGGTGGTCAGCGTGTCCACCACGTTGCCGGCCGCGTCGAGCAGCGTCACGCGCGCGTCCTCCACGGCCCGTCCCCCGCCGGCCCGCACGGTGCCGCGCAGCACGGCGCCGCCGGCCAGCTCGATGTCCTGGCGGGTCTCCCGGGCGGCCTGGACACTGACGGGCAGCGCGGCCGGGCGGAAGGCGGGGGCGCTGCCGGCGAGGGTGTACTCACCGGCCACCAGCTCGGTGATGACGTAACCGCCCTCCCGGCCGCTGCGGGTGGTGGCGACGACCTCGCCGTGGACGTTGGTGAGCGTGACGATCGCGTCGCGCACGGGGCTGCCGTCCGCGGTGAGCACGTTGCCGGCGAGGCGCCCGGCGCCGCCGAGGACCACGTCCAGTTCCACTGGGCGTTCGCCGACGGTCACGGAGACCGCCTGCGGCTGGTGACCGCCGGCCGCGGCGATCAGGACGTACGACCCCGAGCCGGGCGTGGCCAGCGCGTAGCGGCCGTCGTCGCCGCTGGCGCCCCGGCCGATCTGCTGTCCGCCGACGTTGATGAGGGTGAGCGCCGCGCGGGGCACGACGGTCCCGTCGGGGTGCTGCACCGTGCCGCAGACGGGGATGCCGGCGGCGTACGGCGACCGGGCCTGCGGGACGGGGGCGACGTGCTGCGCGGTCTCCGGCTCGGTGACGGGGGCGTTGTGGGACACCAGGGGTTTCTCCTTGAGGAAGCAGGCGATGAGCAGCCCGAGGACGAGTACCGGTACCAGGTAGAGGAAGATCCGCGGCATGGCGTCGGCGTACGCCCCGATGTAGGCCTCGCGCAGCGCCGGGGGCAGGGAGTGGACGAGCTCCGGGGTGATGGCCTCGGCGTCGGGCAGTCCGGCGCCCGCCTCGGCGGGGAGCCGGTCGGTCAGGGCGTCGGTGAGCCGGTCGGCGAAGAGGGTGCCGAAGACGGCCGCGCCGACGCTGCCGCCGATCTGCCGGAAGTAGTTGTTGGCACTGGTGGCGGTGCCGAGGTCGGCGGGACGCACGGAGTTCTGCACGGCGAGGACCAGGACCGGCATCACCATGCCGATTCCGGCGCCGAGGACGGCCATCCAGATGCTGTAGTTCAGGCGGGGTGTGTCGGCGTCGAGCCGGGACAGGAGCCACATGCCGACGACGGACAGGGCGCTGCCGAGGATCGGGTGGGACCGGTAGTGCCCGGTACGGCTGATGAGTTGCCCGGAGATGATCGAGGCACCGACGATGCCGCCCATCATCGGCAGCATCAGCAGACCGGACTCGGTGGCGGTGGCGCCGTCGACCATCTGCAGGAAGGTCGGCAGATAGCTGGCGGCGCCGAACAGGGCGACACCGATGACGAGGCCGACCAGGCCGGTGACGTTGAAGACGGAGTCCCGGAACAGCCGCAGCGGGATCAGCGGTTCGGGCGCGAAGTGCTCGGCGACCAGGAAGAGGAGGGTCGCCCCGGCCGCTCCGGCGGCGAGGCCGAGAATGACCTCGGAGCCCCACTCGTACTCCGTGCCGCCCCAGCTGGTGAGCAGCACCAGGCAGGTGGAGGCGGCGGCGAGCAGCAGCGCGCCGAGGATGTCGAGGCGGGCCCTGGCCCGCGGTTTGGGGAGCTTCAGGACGACGGCGACGACGGCCATGGTGACCAGGCCGAAGGGCACGTTGATGTAGAAGCACCAGCGCCAGGACAGGTGGTCGGTGAAGTAGCCGCCCAGCAGGGGGCCGGCGACCGAGGCGAGTCCGAAGGCGGCGCCGATCAGGCCCATGAACCGGCCGCGTTCGCGGGGCGGCACGATGTCCGCGATGATCGCCTGCACGCCGATCATCAGGCCGCCCGCGCCGACGCCCTGCACGGCGCGGAAGGCGATCAGCTGGTCCATGGTCTGGGCCCGGCCGGCGAGTGCCGAGCCGACGACGAAGACCAGGATGGCGAACTGGAAGACGCCCTTGCGTCCGAAGAGGTCACCGAGCTTGCCGTAGATCGGCAGGCCGACGGTGGAGGTGAGCAGGTAGGCGGTGATCGCCCAGGACATCTTGTCCAGGCCGTGCAGCTCGCCGACGATCTTCGGCAGCGCCGTGGCGACGATCATCTGCTCCAGGGCGGCGAGCAGCAGGGCCAGCATCAGCCCGACGAAGACCAGCCGGACCCGGCGCGGACTCAGCCCGGCGTCCCACTCCGGCCCGGGGGCGGGGGGCTCGGGAGGCGTCGGGGGTGCCGCGGCCGGTTCCTCCTGCACCAGAGTGATCCCGCCCACGCGCCGCTCCCCTCGTCACACCTGCTCACAATTGCCGCCAGATGCGACAACTGCGAACAAGTGCGAAAAGTTACGGCACGCAACGGTATCCCGCGGGGATCACTCGAACCGGTGAGGCCGCCGACGGCCGCTCAACGACCGTACGCGGCTTGCCCTTTGGCTACTTCTCGACCTCGGCGGCGAGCTTGGCGAGCATCGCGTCGTAGATCCGGGCGAGCCCCTTGGGCGCGAAGGTCTTCTCGAAGAAGCCGCCGATGCCGCCGGCACCCTGCCAGGTGGTGGCGACGACCACCCGGGACCTGCCCTCCCCGGCAGGGGTGACCCGCCAGGTGGTGACCATGGAGGAGTTGCGGTCCTTCTCGACGAGTTCACCGTCCGTCGGCTCGGTGACCTCCAGCAGGCAGTCGCGGACGCGCTTGCTGGTGGCCTGGAGCTTCCAGTGCACGAGGGTGCCCTCGCCGTCGCCGCCCTCGCGGACCTCGTACTCGCTGAAGTGCTCGGGCAGCAGCTTCGCGCGGGTGCCGCTGTAGTCGGCGAGGGTGTCGAACACCGTCTCCGCGTCCGCCGCGACGATCCGCTCCGTCTCCGCCTCGACCTGCGCCATCGGGTTCCTCCAGGGCCTGGTTCTCGGGGTCGGGGCAAGCCAACCACCCCACCGCCCGGCCACCAAATCGGGGGGCGCGAAGCGGCTCCGCGCGACTCGTCCGCACGATCAAGGGAACATGTGTTCTATTGTGTGGGCGCAGTACTACCGAGGAGGCGCCATGCGCTGGGAGAACCTCACGGACTCCGACCACGCCCGGGCCGCCGACCCCGCGCTTTTCGGCGCGGACGCGGTCACCACCCGCACGTTCGACACGCCCGAGTTCCGCGGCATCACCTTCCACGAGGTGCGGGCCCGCTCGATCCTCAACCGCGTGCCGGGCGCCTCGCGCATGCCGTTCGAATGGACGGTGAACCCCTACCGGGGCTGCACGCACGCGTGCGTGTACTGCTTCGCGCGCAAGACGCACGGCTATCTGGACCTGGACACGGGACTCGGTTTCGACTCCCAGATCGTCGTCAAGGTGAACGCGCCCGAGCTGCTGCGACGCCAGCTGGCGTCGCGCCGCTGGCAGGGCGAGCACGTGGCGATGGGCACCAACGTCGACTGCTACCAGCGCGCCGAGGGCCGCTACCGGCTGATGCCGGGCATCATCACGGCCCTCACCGAGCGGGCCAACCCCTTCTCGATCCTGACCAAGGGCACGCTGATCCTGCGCGACCTGGACCTGCTGACGCGGGCGGCACGGGTGACGGACGTGGGGATCTCGGTCTCGGTCGGCTTCACCGACCCCGAGCTGTGGCGCACCGTGGAACCGGGGACGCCCGCGCCGGTACGCCGCCTGGAGGTCGTACGGACCCTCGGCGAGCACGGCATCGGCTGCGGGGTGCTGATGGCACCGGTCATCCCGTTCCTGAGCGACGAGCCGGCCCAACTGCGCGCGACGGTGCGGGCGATCGCCGCCGCCGGCGCCACGTCGGTGACGCCCCTGGTGCTGCATCTGCGGCCGGGCGCCCGGGAGTGGTTCATGGCCTGGCTCGGACAGCACCACCCGCACCTGGTACGCCGGTACGAGCGGCTGTACGCGGAGGGCGCCTACGCCCCGAAGTGGTACCAGCGCCGAGTCACGCGCCAGGTGCACGACCTGGCCCGGGAGTACGGCATCGGACCCACGCGCGCGGGGACGCCGCGGCGGATCACGCCGCCGGAACCTGAGGCCGAGCCCACGCCGGCCGAGCCGATCCAGCTCTCCCTCATCTGAGAGCGGACACCCCGGCGCGTGGCCGCACGCCACGGCAGGCGCACCACTTTCCGCGGCGGTCCCTCCGCACCGGGCCGGTCGTTCTTCCGCGTCGCGGACCAGGAGCGGCCGGCAGGTCGTCAGGCCCGCGATGCGGCGGTGGCTCCCTGTCCCGCTGCCCGGCCACCTTGGCCCCAACCTCCGCCACCAGGGCGACACCAGGGGGCAGGCCGGGTCCCGACGCGAACGGCCATCCGCGTCCCGCGCGCCCGACCACGGCCTCACCCCCGGCGGTCGCGTACCGGCGCTCCCCGGTGTTCAAAGGGTGGGAACACATCTGGACGGCAACCCGGTCGAATCGCCGTAGTCGTCGAAGTCGGCGGCGTGGCCGCCGAGCTGCCGGTCTCCGCCGGTCCACCATGGACGCATGAGTGAACTGACCAGGATTCCCGCCCCCGAGGGCGTCGCGCCCGCCGCCCAGTACACCCATGTCGTCCTCGGCACCGGGCGGTTCGTGGCCGTCTCCGGCCAACTCGCGCTGGACGAGGACGGCAAGCTCGTCGGCGAGGACGATCCGGCGGCTCAGGCCCGCCAGGTCTTCGAGAACCTGCGGCGGTGTCTGGCGGCGGCCGGGGCGACCTTCGACGACGTGGTGAAGCTGACCTTCTTCGTCACGGACATGGCACACATGTCCGCGATCCGCGCGGCCCGCGCCGAGCACATACCCGACGACCGGCTCCCGGCCGCGTCGGCGGTACAGGTCGCCTCACTGGTCCGGCCGGAGTTCCTGATGGAGATCGAGGCGTTCGCGGTCGTGGCCCCGTGAGCGGGCCCCGGGTCCGGGTGCGGGAGATGGAGCTCGTCGACTGCGACCGCGTGTCCGCGATCCGCGTCCGTGGCTGGCGGACGGCGTACCGGGGCCTCGTGCCGCAGCCGTACCTGGACGGGCTCGACGTGAGCGAGGACGCCGAACGGCGCCGCGACTTCCTCACCCGTGCCCCGGACGGCGTGGTGAACCTGGTCGCCGAGGACGACACGGGCCATGTCGTCGGCTGGGCCTGCCACGGTCCGTACCGGAGCGGCGAACCGCACCCTGCCGACGCGGAGTTGTACGCCCTCTACGTCGACACCGCGTGCTTCGGCACCGGAGTCGGACGGGCCCTGCTCCGGGAGTCGGTGCGCCGGAGCGCGGCCGCCGGGCACGCACGCATGCTGCTGTGGGTGCTCGAGGGCAACGCCCGCGCCCGGCGCTTCTACGAACGGGCGGGTTTCCGCGCCGACGGTGCCGAGGAGCCGTTCGAGGTGGAGGGGGTCTCGGTACCCGAGGTGCGGTACACCAGAGACCTGACCGGCTGACGGCTCACCGCTGCCCCGGAATGCGCGCCAGCGCCCGCACCGCCGCCTCGGCCAGCGCCGGGTGGGCGAGCGCGTCGTTCAGGACGGGGCCTGCCCGGTCGTCGCCGAGGGTGCCGAGGCCCTCGACGCAGGCGAGCGCCACGCGCCGGTACGGGTCGTGCGGGCGCAGCCGTCGCTCCAGCGTGGTGATGAGGGCGGGCACGGACTCGGGAGCCCGCAGTTCGACCAGCAGCCGCACCGGGTGCAGGGCGTAGGCGACCCGTAGTTCGTTGGTGGCGAGGGCGGCGGCGGCGCGGGCGGTGCGGGGGTCGCCGAGCCGGGCGAGTGCGTGGGCGGCGGAGGCGCAGCGGGGTGGGTCGCGGTGGTTCAGCAGCAGCACGAGGGACTCGAAGGCCCGCCGGTCCCCCGCCACGCCCAGCCGGAACGCGGCCAGTTCCCGGGCCCAGAGCGGGTGTCCGGGCTCGGTGAGCACCGCGGCCAGTTCGTCCGGGTCCCCGGTCGCCACGAGACGGTCGTACGCCGCCGGGGCACCCGGCGCGTCGCCCGACTCGGCCCGTAAGCGCTCCGTGAGCGCTCGCAACTCTTCGTCCATGACACCGAGGTTAGGGGCGTCACAGGGCGCGTGGGACGTACATCACGAACACCGGGGGCTGGCGCGCTCGTTACCCGCGAGTTAAGCTCAGACGAGCGAGTTACCCACTCGCCGCAACTCCTCCCGGTGGCCTGGTGACGCAGCCGCCGTGAGAGCAGTCGGTTCGGTATCCGGGTGTCCCCGGTACCGCAGTACGACTCGGCCTCGGGACAGGGCCGGTCGGAAACCGCCGCCGGACGGCGTGTGCACGCCCTCCGACGCGGCACCGGGCGTGTGCGCCAGTCGGCCCGGCACCACCCGCACTTCCTTCCTCACGCACCCGGTACGCCCCTTCGCGTATCCGGGCGTGTTCCCGTCGTCACCCTCATTCCTGGAGTCCCGCGATGGCCACTCCCCTGTCCGACACCCCTCTGTCCCCGCTCCGGACCATCGCCGTCGTCGGCCTCGGCACCATGGGCACCGGCATCGCCGAGGTCCTGGCCCGGGCCGGCCGTGACGTCGTCGGCATCGACATCAGCGAGGCGCAGGCCGCGACGGCCGTCGCCGCGCTGGAGTCCTCCACCGCCCGCGCCGTCGAGCGCGGACGCCTCACCGAGCGGGAGCGCGCCGACGCCCTCGCCCGGATCCGCACCTCCACCGACCTGCGGGCGGCCGCCGACGCCGACCTGGTGATCGAGGTGACCCCGGAGTCGTACGAGATCAAGCAGCAGGTGTTCCGGGACCTGGACGGGATCGTGCGTCCCGGGACGATCCTGGCGACCGGCACCAACGCGCTGTCCGTGACGCGGCTGGCCGCCGACTCGGCCCGCCCGGAGCGGGTGCTGGGCCTGCACTTCTTCAACCCGGCCCCCGCGATGAAGCTGGTGGAGGTCGTCTCCTCGGTACTGACCGCGCCGGGCGCCGTCACGGCGGTCACCGACCTCGCGCTGGACCTCGGCAAGGAGCCCGTCGCGGTCGGTGACCGGCCCGGGTTCGTCGCCGACGGCCTGCTGTTCGGGTACCTCAACCAGGCCGCGGCGATGTACGAGGCGAACTACGCCTCCCGCGAGGACATCGACGCCGCGATGCGGCTCGGCTGCGGCCTGCCGATGGGGCCGCTGGCCCTGCTGGACCTGATCGGCGTGGACACCGCGCGTAGGGTCCTGGAGGCCATGTACGCCGCCTCCCACGACCGTCTGCACGCCCCGGCGCCGATCCTGAGGCAGCTCAGCGAGGCGGGTCTGACGGGCCGCAAGGCGGGGCGCGGCTTCTACACCTACGAGGCGCCGGGCAGCGCGGCCGTCGTGCCGGACGCGCTGACCCCGAGCGCGGGTGGCGGTCCAGTGACCGGCCGTCCCGTCCGCGCGGTGGGCGTCGCGGGCTCGGGCACCATGGCGTCCGGCATCGCCGAGGTGTTCGCGAAGGCCGGCTACGAGGTCGTGCTCGCCGCCCGCAGCGCGGAGAAGGCGGTGACGGCCAAGGCCCGGATCGGCAAGTCCCTGGCCCGCAGCGTCGACAAGGGCCGGCTGACCGCCGAGGCCGCCGCGCGGACGCTGGAACGGATCACGCCGACCGGTACGTACGACGACTTCGCCGACGTCGACCTGGCGCTGGAGGCGGTCGCCGAGGACCTGGAGGTCAAGCGGCAGCTGTTCGCCACGCTGGACAAGGTCTGCAAGCCGGGCGCGGTGCTGGCCACCACCACGTCCTCGCTGCCCGTGGTCGCCTGCGCCCGCGCCACCTCGCGTCCGCAGGACGTGATCGGCATGCACTTCTTCAACCCCGCGCCGGCCATGAAGCTGGTCGAGGTGGTGCGCACCGTGCTGACGGCGGACGACGTGCACGCCACCGTCCGCGAGGTCTGCGCGAAGATCCGCAAGCACGCCGTGGACTGCGGCGACCGGGCCGGGTTCATCGTGAACGCGCTGCTGTTCCCGTACCTCAACAACGCCGTGAAGATGGTCCAGGAGCACTACGCGACGCTCGACGACATCGACGCGGCGATGAAGCTGGGCGGTGGCTATCCGATGGGCCCCTTCGAGCTGCTGGACGTGGTCGGTCTGGACGTCTCGCTCGCCATCGAGAAGGTCCTGCACCGCGAGTTCCGCGACCCGGGCCTGGCCCCGGCGCCGCTGCTGGAGCACCTGGTGGCCGCGGGCTGCCTCGGCCGCAAGACGGGCCGCGGCTTCCGCGAGTATGCCCGCCGCTGAATCCGGCCCCGGCGACCGGTTCCGGTCCGGGGAGGACTGGGGCGGACTGCTCGGCCCGGGCGGGTTTCCGCCGCCCTCCCCGGGCGAGTCTCCCCCGGCCTCCCCGGGCGGGTCGCCCCGGCCCTTCCCGGGCGGATCTCCCCGGCCCTTCCCGGGCGGATCTCCCCGGCCCTTCCCGGGCGGATCTCCCCGGCCCTCCTCGGGCCGGGGAATCCCCGGTCACGCGCATGATTGCGGGCACATGCAGTACGTTCATGGCATGTCCCAGCCCGCCAAGTCCTCACGTACACCAGCCACGCCCGACGCGCCGGAGAGCGCGGCCGGCAGCCGAGCCGCCGCGCAGCGGCTCAAAATGCGCCGGGAGCTGGCGGCGGCGGCGATGGAGCTGTTCGCGACCAAGGGGTACGAGGCGACCACCGTCGACGAGATCGCGGCGCAGGCCGGGGTCGCCCGCCGCACCTTCTTCCGTCACTTCCGCTCCAAGGAAGAGGCGATCTTCCCGGACCACGACGACACCCTGGTCCGCGCCGAGGCGGTGCTCAACGCGGCGCCCGCGCACGAGCACCCGCTCGACACGGTGTGCCGGGGTATCAAGGAAGTCATGAAGATGTACGCGGCCCGGCCGGAGATCTCGGTCGCCCGCTACAAGCTGACGCGTGAGGTACCCACCCTGCGCGAGGCCGAGATCGCGTCGGTGGCCCGCTACGAGCGCCTGTTCACCCGCTATCTGCTCGGCCACTTCGACGAGCACGCGCACGACGACGACGCCAACGACGACCCGCTGCTGGCCGAGGTCGCCGCGTCCGCCGTGGTCACCGCCCACAACCACGTGCTGCGACGCTGGCTGCGGGCGGGCGGGCAGGGGGACGTGGAGACCCAGCTCGACCACGCTTTCGCGATCGTCCGCAAGACGTTCGGCACGGGCATCGGTGCCGGGCGCGGCACGGCCTCCGCCGCGCGGCCGGCCGCCTCGTCGGCCTCCGTGCAGGGCGAAGTGCTGGTGACCGTCGCGCGCACCGACGCGCCACTGCACGAGGTGATGCGCACCATCGAGCAGGCGCTCAAGGAGCGCTGAACCCGCTTCGTCCGCTGTGACAACGGCCACCCGTCGGGTGGCCGTTTTCGCGTGCCCGCGCCCCTTTTGGGCGGCCCCTTGACCCCTGTCCGATCGATCATCGCTCATCTGTCGCGTAAAGATTTCATCTGAGAGCATTTTCTGGCACTCAGTGCCTTGCGGGGTGACACGGGGTGTCATACGTTGAAGGTGTTCGGGCTGTCCCCGCACCTCATCCCCTGCGCGCCCGAGCGCCTGCGTCACAGGCACCCTCACCCACCCTCATCAGCACCGACGTACCCCCCAGCGCCCCTCCCTCGGGGCGCTCACCGCCGGAGGCAACACCGTGACCGTGAAGGACATCCTGGACGCGATCCAGTCGACCGACTCCACACCGGCCGACATCGCCGCCCTGCCGCTGCCCGAGTCGTACCGCGCGATCACCGTGCACAAGGACGAGACCGAGATGTTCGCGGGCCTCGAAACCCGCGACAAGGACCCGCGCAAGTCGATCCACCTGGACGAGGTGCCGGTGCCCGAGCTGGGCCCCGGCGAGGCCCTGGTCGCCGTGATGGCCTCCTCGGTCAACTACAACTCGGTGTGGACCTCGATCTTCGAGCCGCTGTCCACGTTCGGGTTCCTGGAGCGCTACGGCCGCACCAACGAGCTGGCCAAGCGCCACGACCTGCCGTACCACATCATCGGCTCCGACCTCGCGGGCGTCGTCCTGCGCACCGGCCCGGGCGTCAACGCCTGGCAGCCCGGCGACGAGGTCGTCGCGCACTGCCTCTCCGTCGAGCTGGAGTCGTCCGACGGCCACAACGACACGATGCTCGACCCCGAGCAGCGGATCTGGGGCTTCGAGACCAACTTCGGCGGTCTCGCCGAGATCGCGCTGGTGAAGTCCAACCAGCTGATGCCGAAGCCGGACCACCTCAGCTGGGAGGAGGCCGCGGCCCCCGGCCTGGTCAACTCCACCGCCTACCGCCAGCTGGTCTCCCGCAACGGCGCCGGCATGAAGCAGGGCGACAACGTGCTCATCTGGGGCGCGAGCGGTGGCCTCGGCTCCTACGCCACCCAGTTCGCGCTGGCCGGCGGCGCCAACCCGATCTGCGTCGTCTCCAGCGAGCAGAAGGCGGACATCTGCCGGGCGATGGGCGCCGAGGCGATCATCGACCGCAGCGCCGAGGGCTACAGGTTCTGGAAGGACGAGCAGACCCAGGACCCCAAGGAGTGGAAGCGCTTCGGCAAGCGCATCCGCGAACTCACCGGCGGCGAGGACATCGACATCGTCTTCGAGCACCCCGGCCGCGAGACCTTCGGCGCCTCCGTCTTCGTCACCCGCAAGGGCGGCACCATCACCACCTGCGCCTCCACCTCGGGCTACATGCACGAGTACGACAACCGCTACCTGTGGATGTCCCTGAAGCGCATCATCGGCTCCCACTTCGCCAACTACCGCGAGGCCTGGGAGGCCAACCGCCTCATCGCCAAGGGCAAGATCCACCCGACCCTCTCCAAGGTGTACTCCCTGGAGGACACCGGCCAGGCCGCCCACGACGTCCACCGCAACGCCCACCAGGGCAAGGTCGGCGTGCTGTGCATGGCGCCCGAGGAGGGCCTGGGCGTGCGCGACCAGGAGAAGCGCGCCCGGCACCTCGAGGCCATCAACCGCTTCCGGAACATCTGAGGACGGCGGAGGCCACACATGACTGAGCGTCAGAAGGACCGGCCGTGGCTCATGCGTACCTACGCCGGTCACTCCACGGCCGAGGCGTCCAACGAGCTGTACCGGCGCAACCTCGCCAAGGGGCAGACGGGCCTGTCGGTCGCGTTCGACCTGCCGACCCAGACCGGCTACGACTCCGACCACGTCCTCGCCCGCGGCGAGGTCGGCCGGGTCGGCGTGCCGATCGCGCACCTGGGTGACATGCGCCGGCTGTTCCAGGACATCCCCCTGGAGCAGATGAACACCTCGATGACCATCAACGCCACGGCCATGTGGCTGCTGGCGCTCTACCAGGTCGTCGCCGAGGAGCAGGGCGCGGACATCACCCGGCTCCAGGGCACGACCCAGAACGACATCGTCAAGGAGTACCTGTCCCGGGGGACGCACGTCTTCCCGCCGGGGCCCTCGCTCCGCCTGACGACGGACATGATCGCGTACACGGTCTCCCACCTCCCGAAGTGGAACCCGATCAACATCTGCAGCTACCACCTGCAGGAGGCGGGCGCCACGCCGGTCCAGGAGATCGCGTACGCGATGTCCACCGCTATCGCCGTGCTCGACGCCGTGCGTGACTCCGGCCAGGTGCCCCAGGAGCGCATGGGTGACGTGGTCGGCCGCATCTCCTTCTTCGTGAACGCGGGCGTCCGCTTCGTCGAGGAGATGTGCAAGATGCGGGCCTTCGGCCGCATCTGGGACCGCGTCACGCGCGAGCGCTACGGCATCGAGAACCCCAAGCACCGCCGCTTCCGCTACGGCGTCCAGGTCAACTCCCTGGGACTGACGGAAGCCCAGCCCGAGAACAACGTCCAGCGGATCGTCCTGGAGATGCTGGCCGTCACCCTCTCCAAGGACGCCCGCGCGCGTGCCGTGCAGCTGCCGGCCTGGAACGAGGCGCTGGGCCTGCCCCGGCCCTGGGACCAGCAGTGGTCGCTGCGCATCCAGCAGGTGCTGGCGTACGAGAGCGACCTGCTGGAGTACGGCGACCTCTTCGAGGGCTCGAAGGTGGTCGAGGCGAAGGTCGACGAGCTGGTCGGGGAGGCGTTCACCGAGATCGAGCGCATCCAGGAGATGGGCGGCGCGATGGCCGCCGTCGAGTCCGGCTACCTCAAGTCGCAGCTGGTCGCCTCGCACGCCGAGCGCCGGGCCCGGATCGAGTCCGGCGAGGAGAAGATCATCGGGGTCAACGCCTTCGAGGGCACGGAGCCGAACCCGCTGACCACCGACCTGGACACCGCCATACAGACGGTCGACCCGGCGGTGGAGGCCCGCGTCATCGCCTCCCTCCAGCACTGGCGCGACACCCGCTATCAGCCGCCCTTCAACCACCCGCGCCCCTGCAAGGCCCTGGAGAAGCTGAAGGAGGCCGCCAAGGGCACCGACAACCTCATGGAGGCCACCCTGGAGTGCGCCCGCGCCGGCGTCACGACCGGCGAGTGGGCCGGGGCGCTGCGCGAGGTGTTCGGCGAGTTCCGCGCGCCGACCGGGGTGTCCTCGGCGCCGGTCGCGGTCGCCGCCGAGGAGGGCTCCGCCCTGTCCGGGGTGCGCCGGAAGGTGGACCTGACGGCGAAGGACCTCGGCGTCGGCAAGCTGCGCTTCCTGGTCGGCAAGCCCGGCCTGGACGGTCACTCCAACGGCGCCGAGCAGATCGCCGTGCGGGCCCGCGACGCCGGGTTCGAGGTGGTCTACCAGGGCATCCGGCTCACCCCGGAGCAGATCGTGGACGCCGCCCTCGCCGAGGACGTGCACGCGGTGGGCCTGTCCATCCTCTCCGGCTCGCACGCCCAGCTCGTCCCGGACGTGCTGGAAAGGCTCCGTGTGGCCGGTGCCACAGATATACCGGTGATCGCCGGTGGCATCATCCCGAACGGTGACGCCGAAGAACTGCGGGCCGCGGGAGTGGCCGCGGTCTTCACCCCGAAGGACTTCGACATCACGGGAATCATCGGCCGGATCGTCGACGAGATCCGGAACGCGAACAAGCTCGACCCCCTGGAGGTCCCCGCATGACGACAGTCGACCGCCTTCGCCCCCGCCGCTCCTGCCTGGCGGTCCCGGGAAGCAACCCCCGCTTCCTGGAGAAGGCCCAGGGCCTCCCGGCCGACCAGGTCTTCCTGGACCTGGAGGACGCCTGCGCGCCGCTCGCCAAGCCGGAGGCCCGGCACACCATCGTCAAGTTCCTCAACGAGGGCGACTGGACCGGCAAGACCCGCGTCGTGCGCGTCAACGACTGGACGACCGAGTGGACGTACCGCGACGTCGTGACCGTCGTCGAGGGCGCCGGCCCGAACCTCGACTGCATCATGCTGCCGAAGGTCCAGGACGCCCAGCAGATCGTCGCCCTCGACCTCCTCCTCACCCAGATCGAGAAGACGATGGGCTTCGAGGTCGGCCGCATCGGCATCGAGGCGCAGATCGAGAACGCGCGGGGCCTGAACAACGTCAACGAGATCGCGCAGGCCTCCCCGCGCGTGGAGACCATCATCTTCGGCCCGGCCGACTTCATGGCGTCCATCAACATGAAGTCCCTGGTCGTGGGCGAGCAGCCGCCCGGCTACCCGGCGGACGCCTACCACTACATCCTGATGAAGATCCTGATGGCCGCCCGCGCCAACGACCTCCAGGCGATCGACGGCCCCTACCTCCAGATCCGCAACGTGGAGGGCTACCGCGAGGTCGCCCAGCGCGCCGCCGCCCTCGGCTTCGACGGCAAGTGGGTGCTGCACCCGGGCCAGGTCGAGGCGTCCAACGAGATCTTCTCGCCCTCCCAGGAGGACTACGACCACGCCGAGCTGATCCTGGACGCGTACGACTACTACACCTCCGAGGCGGGCGGCAAGAAGGGCTCCGCGATGCTCGGCGACGAGATGATCGACGAGGCCAGCCGCAAGATGGCCCTGGTGATCTCCGGCAAGGGACGTGCGGCCGGCATGCGGCGCACCAGCAAGTTCGAGATCCCGGAGGGCTGAGGGCGATGCAGTTCGGACGCACCTACGAGGAGTTCGAGGTCGGGGCGACGTACAAGCACTGGCCCGGGAAGACGGTCACCGAGTACGACGACCACCTCTTCTGCCTCCTCACCATGAACCACCACCCGCTCCACATGGACACGAACTACGCCGAGAAGACGACGGACTTCGGCAAGAACGTGGTGGTCGGCAACTACGTCTACTCGCTCCTGCTCGGCATGTCGGTCCCGGACATCTCCGGCAAGGCGATCGCCAACCTGGAGATCGAGTCGCTCAAGCACGTGGCGCCGACCTTCCACGGCGACACGCTCTACGGCCAGACCACCGTCCTGGACAAGTGGCCGTCGAAGTCGAAGAACGACCGCGGCATCGTCCACGTCGAGACCAAGGGCTACAAGCAGGACGGCACGCTGGTCTGCGTCTTCCGCCGCAAGGTGATGGTGCCCACCGAGACGTACGTCAAGGAGCGCGGCGGCGAGCAGCCCGGCCGGCCCGAGCTGAAGGAACAGGGGAAGTAGATGAGCCGCCTCGCCCAGACCCACGGCCTCACGGACGTCCAGCGGGAGATCCTCTCCACCGTCCGCGACTTCGTGGACAAGGAGATCATCCCGGTCGCCACCGAGCTGGAGCACCGGGACGAGTACCCGCAGGACATCGTCGACGGGCTGAAGGAGCTCGGCCTGTTCGGCCTGATGATCCCGGAGGAGTACGGGGGCCTGGGCGAGTCGCTCCTCACCTACGCGCTGTGCGTGGAGGAGATCGCCCGGGGCTGGATGTCGGTGTCCGGCATCATCAACACGCACTTCATCGTGGCGTACATGCTCAAGCAGCACGGCACGCAGGAGCAGAAGGACCACTTCCTCCCCCGTATGGCCGCCGGGGACATCCGGGGCGCCTTCTCGATGTCCGAGCCCGCGCTCGGCTCGGACGTGTCGGCGATCTCCTCGAAGGCGGTGAAGGACGGCGAGGAGTACGTCCTGAACGGCCAGAAGATGTGGCTGACGAACGGCGGCACGTCGTCCCTGGTGGCCGTTCTCGTGAAGAGTGACGAGGGTCACCCCGAGGGCACGGCCCCGCACAAGTCGATGACGACCTTCCTCGTGGAGAAGGAGCCCGGCTTCGGCGAGGTCCGGCCCGGACTGACCATCCCGGGCAAGATCGACAAGATGGGCTACAAGGGCGTCGACACCACCGAGCTCATCATGGACGGCCTGCGCATTCCGGCCAATCGCGTGCTCGGCGGAGTCACCGGCCGAGGTTTTTACCAAATGATGGACGGTGTCGAGGTCGGCCGCGTCAATGTGGCGGCACGTGGTTGCGGCGTCGCCCAGCGCGCCTTCGAGCTGGGTGTGCGATACGCCCAGCAGCGTCACACTTTCGGCAAGCAGATCGCCCAGCACCAGGCCATTCAGTTCAAGCTCGCGGAGATGGCTACCAAGGTGGAGGCGGCTCATGCGATGATGGTGAATGCTGCACGCAAAAAGGACTCGGGCGAACGAAACGACCTGGAAGCGGGTATGGCCAAGTACCTCGCCTCCGAATACTGCAAGGAGGTCGTGGAGGACGCTTTCCGAATCCACGGCGGGTACGGCTTCTCCAAGGAGTACGAGATCGAGCGCCTCTACCGCGAGGCCCCGATGCTGCTCATCGGTGAAGGCACCGCCGAGATCCAGAAAATGATCATCGGCCGCCGACTGCTCGAAGAGTATCGATTCCAGGGTTAGATGTCCGGATACGGGGTGTTTTCTTGGAGAAGAAGGTCACACCCCGTAGGCACTGTTCGGCCGCCGACTCGGCTTCCTGGCTTACCCAGTTGCGGCAGGAAGCCGCTACGATCGCCGGAAAGCCGCCGTCCCCCGTCGAAGCGCGGCATCATCCGCTACGAAGGTCATCCATGCCCCACAGCCAAACCTCTGCATCTCGCGACAGCCTGGCCGGCGTACGCCTCGCGCGTGGAGCATCGCCGTGGCTTCTGCCGACCGTCGCCACCGCAGCCGTCAGCCTTCTCCGTGCCCGCCGTTCCGGCGCCGCCAAGGCCGTCGCCGTCCCCGCCACCGCGCTCGCGGCGGGGATGCTGTGGTTCTTCCGTGACCCCGAGCGCGAGATCACCCAGGGCCGGGTCATCTCGCCCGCCGACGGTGTGGTGCAGAGCATCATGCCGTGGAAGGACGGCCGTACCCGCGTCGCGATCTTCATGAGCCCGCTCAACGTCCACGTGAACCGGGCGCCGCTGGCCGGCGAGGTCACGTCGGTCGAGCACGTTCCCGGTGGTTTCGTTCCGGCCTTCAACAAGGAGAGCGAGAACAACGAGCGGGTGGTGTGGCACTTCGACACCGAGCTCGGCGACATCGAGATGGTCCAGATCGCCGGCGCGGTGGCCCGCCGCATCGTCCCGTACCTGCCGCAGGGCACGAAGGTCGAGCAGGGCGACCGGATCGGTCTGATCCGCTTCGGCTCGCGCGTCGACCTGTACCTGCCGGAGGGTGTGGAGGTCGCGGTCGAGGTGGGTCAGAAGACGGTGGCTGGGGTGACTCGAATTGACCGTGATTGATCCACAGACCCAGGCCGGGTGGGTGCCCGAGGCCGACGAGGTGGACGACGAGGAGGAGATGCCCCTCTCGCTCCGGCTGTCGATAGCGGACACGCTCACCCTCGGCAACGCCACGTGCGGCTTCATGGCGGTGTACTTCACCACCACCGGCATCCTCATCCCGCACCTCATGGGCAGCGAGGAGTCGGGCATGGCCCGGCACAGCGCGGCCACCGCGGTCATCCTGATGCTGTGCGCGGCGATCTTCGACCTGTTCGACGGCCTGGTGGCGCGCAAGCTGCGCAGCTCGCCGATGGGCGCCGAGCTGGACAACCTCTCCGACCTGATCAGCTTCGGGCTGGCGCCGGCGTACTTCGTCCTCGTCTACGGCATGGTCGCGGACGACGCGTACCAGCGGGTGGCGGCGGTGGGGGCGATCGTGGTGCTGCTGGCGGTGGTGCTGCGGCTCGCGCGGTTCTCCTGCGTCACCGTCAAGGACGGCACCTTCCAGGGCATGCCGTCGCCGTTCGGGGCACTGACGGTGGTGTCGATCGTCCTGCTGGAGCTGCCCTTCGTGGCGACGCTGCTGGCGATCATCGGTACGGCCTGGCTGATGGTGAGCCGGGTCGAGTACCCGAAGCCGCGGGGGCGCCTCGCCGTGGCGATGCTGTCGTGGATCGTCCTGTCGATGGGGCTGCTGGCCGGCTGGGCCTTCGACGCGCCGAGCGGGCAGCTGCTGCTGCAGACCGGGTGCGCGCTGCAGCTGGTGATGGGCGCGGTGATTCCGCTGTTCGCCACGGCGCGGCGGGTGAACAACTTCCGCGACAACCGACGGGAGGCGCGGGCGGCGCAGTTGCCGTGACGCTCCGCCGAGTGGGCCCCGGACCCGGGTTGGGTTCGGGGCCCTTTCGTTCGTCCGCGCCCGGCGCGGGGCCTTACTCGGGGCTGGGCCTTACTCGGGGCTGGGCCTTACTCGGGGCTGGGCCTTACTCGGGGCTCCGCCCCCAGCCCCCCGCCCTACGCCCACCACCGCCCGACTCGGCCGGGACAGGGGCGAGGTCTCCAGCCTGTCCGGCGATCGGAGCACCCCGAGTCGGTACGGGAAGGGGCGGGCGGGGCGAGGGACTCGCCCGGCTAGGCCAGGAAGTCCCGCGCGATGCGCTCCGCGACCCGCTCCAGGATCGGCCCGGCGTCGGCGATGCACTTCGCCACGTCCGGCTCGACGTCCGTCAGCGGGTACGCCCGCCGGATCCCGGCCCGCCCCAGCGCCTCGGCCGGCAGCGCGAGCCGCCCGCACACCGCGACGACCTCCTTGCCCGCCGCCCGTGCCGCCGCGGCGACGCCCGCCGGGGCCTTCCCGTGCAGCGTCTGCTCGTCCAGCGAGCCCTCCCCCGTGATCACCAGGTCCGCCCGCGCCAGTGCCGGCGCGAAGCCGAGCACGTCCAGCATCACCTCGATACCGGGCCTGAACCGCGCCCCGAGCAGCATCGCGCCGAAGCCGATGCCGCCCGCCGCTCCGGCGCCCGGCGAGGCGGCGTACTCGGCGGCGCGCGCGCCCACGGTCTCCGTCCCCTCCAGCACCTTCGCGAAGTGCGCGAGGGCCGCGTCCAGGGCGTCCACGTCCTGTGGGGAAGCACCCTTCTGCGGACCGTAGACCGCCGGGGCGCCCTTCGGCCCGGTCAGCGGATTGTCGACGTCGCTCGCGAGTACCAGCCCGACGCCGGACAGCCGCGGGTCGAGGCCCGACAGGTCGGCCGAGGCCAGGTCGGCGAGGCCGCCTCCGCCCGGCGCGACCGGCTCCCCGTCCCGGCCGAGGAACCGCGCACCCAGCGCGGACAGCATCCCGGCGCCGCCGTCGGTGGTCGCGCTGCCGCCGACCCCGAACACGATCGTCCGCGCCCCGGCGTCCAGGGCGGCACGCAGCAGTTCTCCGGAGCCGTACGTGGACGCGGTCAGCGGTGCGAGGACGCCGGCCGGCAGCCGCTGCAGGCCACTGGCCTCCGCCATCTCCACGACCGCGGTGTGCTCGCGCACCGCGAACGCGGCCGTCACCTCGTCGCCGAGGGGCCCGGCGACCCGTACCTCCCGGCGTTCGAACCCGGCCGCGACCGCGGCGGCGACGGTGCCGTCACCGCCGTCGGCCACGGGCAGGGCCTCGACACCGAGGTCCGGCACGACGCGGCGCAGACCGGCCGTCACCCGCTCGGCGACCTCGACGGCCGTCAGCGACCCCTTGAACTTGTCCGCGGCGACGAGTACCCGCCGGGCCCCGTCGACTGCAGCGTCAGCCACCTTGCTCTCCCCTTGCTCTCCGAGCCTTGCGCACGTCAAGGCAGTCGCGCCGCTGCGACCTTAACCGGAGGACGGCCGGACCGTCATGCCCCTGCCCACAAGGTGGAACCGCCGCTACTTGGCGAGGAAGGACAGCAGGGCGTCGGTCACCTCCTGGGCGTGGGTCCACAGCAGGCCGTGCGGGGCGCCCTCGACGACGACGTACTCGGCCTGCGGAAGCGCGGCGTGGAACCGCTCCCCCGTGGCCTCGAGGGGCAGGATGCGGTCGGCGGTGCCGTGCAGGATCAGCGTCGGCACGTCGATCTTGGGGATGTCGGCGCGGAAGTCGGTGGTCCAGGTCGCCACGGCCGCCAGGGACGCGTACCAGGAGGCGCCGGCGGCGACGTTCCAGCTGTTGCGGACGGCCTCCTCGCTGATCCGGGTGCCGAGGTTCTCGTCGAGGTTGTAGAAGTCCTCGTAGAACGAGGTGAAGTAGGCGTAGCGGTCGGCGGTGACGGCCTGCTCGATGTCCCTGAAGATGTCTCCGTCGACGCCTTCGGGGTTGTCGTCGGTCTTGAGCAGGAAGGGTTCCAGGGAGGCCAGGAAGGCGGCCTTGGCGATACGGGCGGAGCCGTAGGTGCCCAGGTAGCGGCCGACCTCGCCGGTGCCCATCGAGAAGCCGACGAGGACGGCGTCGTGCAGGTCCAGGGTCTCCAGGACGGTGTTGAGGTCGGCGGCGAAGGTGTCGTAGTCGTAGCCCGTGGCGGGCTGGCTCGAACGGCCGAATCCCCGCCGGTCGTAGGTGATGACGCGGTAGCCGGCCTTCAGCAGGGCCGCGGCCTGCTTCTCCCAGGAGTGGCCGTCCAGCGGGTAGCCGTGGATGAGCACGACCGGCTGCCCGGTGCCGTGGTCCTCGTAGTACAGCTCGATGTCGGTGGAGTTCTCCTGGCCGACGGTGATGAACGCCATGGTGGTGCTGCCTTCCGGTGGACGGGACGGATGAGTACTTCGGCCGGCGAGGCGGTGCTGTTCCGCCGACACGGAGAAACATAGCCACCAACTCGGTTGCGCGCAACTTGTTTGTGCACAACTCACTTGGTTTCGGCCCGGGTTCCCCCCGCGCCCGGCCGCGGGCTCGTTACGCTTCCGGGATGACCACTCCTGACTACGCCACCTACATCGCCGGTCTCCCCCGTGTCCTCGCCGGTGCGGCCGCGGTCTTCCGGGACGCGGAGGGACGGGTGCTCCTCGTCGAGCCCAACTACCGCGAGGGATGGGCGTTGCCCGGCGGGACGATCGAGTCCGACGACGGCGAGACCCCGCGGCAGGGCGCGTGGCGGGAGACCGTCGAGGAGATCGGGCTGGACGTCCGGCTCGGCCGGCTGCTGGCGGTGGACTGGGTGCACGGGGCGGGCCGGCCCCCGATCGTGGCCTATCTGTACGACGGCGGGGTCCTGACCGAGGACGAGCTCAAGGCGATCCGGTTGCAGGAGGAGGAGCTGCTGTCCTGGCGGCTGGTGCGACGCGAGGAGCTGGGCGACCACCTGCGCGGCACCCTGCACGGCCGGGTCCTCGCCGCGCTGGACGTGCTGGCGGACGGGTCCGGAACGGCCGAGCTGGAGAACGGCGTCCGGGTCGACCGATAACCGTTCGCCGGTCGCGCACCGTCGCCCTACCCTCGACCGCATGACCAGCAAGCCCCTCGTCGCCATCCTGAGCGGTGCCGGCGTCTCGACCGACTCCGGCATCCCGGACTACCGAGGCCCCAGCGGGCTGTGGCGGCGCGATCCGGAGGCCGAGAAGCTCGTCACGTACGAGTACTACATGGGCGATCCGGAGATCAGGCGCCGCTCCTGGCTGATGCGGCGCGACAGCGGGGCGCTGCGGGCCGAGCCGAACGCGGCGCACCGCGCGGTGGCCGAGCTGGAGCGGTCGGGGGTGCCGGTCCGGGTGATCACGCAGAACGTGGACGGACTGCACCAGCTCGCCGGGCTGACCGCCCGCAAGGTCCTCGAACTGCACGGCACCGCGCGCCGTTACGTGTGCACGGGCTGCCGTGCCCGGGGTCCGATGGAGGACGCGCTCGCCCGGGTCGCGGCCGGTGAGGACGACCCGCCGTGTCTGGAGTGCGGCGGCATCCTGAAGCCGGCGACCGTGATGTTCGGCGAGCACCTCGACCCGGTGGTACTGGGCGAGGCGGTCGCCATCAGCAAGGCGTGCCAGGTGTTCGTCGCCGTCGGCACCAGCCTCCAGGTGCACCCCGCCGCCGGACTGGCCGACGTGGCCGTCGGCCACGGGGCCCGTCTGGTCGTCGTGAACGCCGAGCCGACGCCGTACGACGACCTGGCCGACGAGGTGGTCCGGGAGCCGATCGGCACCGCCCTGCCCGAGCTGCTGCGCGGGCTGGGCCCCGGCACCGCCCAGGGTGACTAGAAGAGCGCCGAGCCTCGTTCGAAGTCCAGCAGCCGCCGCTTGCGTTCCAGGCCGCCGCCGTAGCCGGTGAGGCTGCCGCTCGCGCCGATGACGCGGTGGCAGGGGACGATGATGCCGATCGGGTTGCGGCCGTTGGCGAGGCCGACGGCGCGGGAGGCGTTCGGGGTGTCGAGGGCGGCGGCGAGTTCGCCGTAGGTGCGGGTCTCGCCGTACGGGATGCGGCGCAGCTGGTCCCAGACGGTGCGCTGGAACGGGGTTCCGTTCAGGCGCAGGTCGAGGGTGAAGTCCTTCAGCTCACCGGCGAAGTAGGCCGTCAGCTGTTCCTCCGCCTCCGCGAACGGCCCGTCGTCGGCCGCCCCGAAGGTCTCCTCCGGTGGGCGGTGGCGCTGGTCGGTCATGTAGAGGCCGCACAGGGCGCCGTCCTCCGCGACGAGGGTGAGCGCGCCGTACGGGCTGTCGATCACGGTGTGCTGTTTCAGGGATCCCACGGATTGTTCCTCACACGGGCAGGAAGTTGATCGGGTGGCTGTCGGTCGCCCACAGGTACTGGACGGCGTACGCCCGCCAGGGCCGCCAGGCCGCCGCGCGGGCGGTGAGCGCGGCCGGGGTCGAGGGCAGGCCCAGTTCGGCGGCGGCGCGGCGGATGCCGAGGTCGGTGGGGAGGAAGGCGTCGGGGTCGCCGAGGGCGCGCATCGCGATGACGTCGGCGGTCCAGGGGCCGAAGCCGGGGAGGGCGAGGAGCCGGGCGCGGGTCTCGACCCAGTCGCACTCGACGCCCAGGTTGAGCGAGCCGTCGGCCAGGTGGGACACGAGGGTGGTGAAGGTCGTGCGGCGGGTGCGGGGCATGGCCAGGGTGTCGGGGTCCACCTCCGCCAGCGCCGCCGCCGACGGGAAGAGGTGGGTCAGACCGCCCTCGGGGTCGTCGACCGCGTCGCCGTGTGCCGTGACCAGCCGGGCGGCGTGGGTACGGGCGGCGGCGGTGGAGACCTGCTGGCCGAGCACCGCCCGTACGGCGAACTCCGCCTCGTCCACCGTGCGCGGGACACGCCGGCCGGGCGCCTTGTCGACCAGCGGCGCGAGCAGCTCGTCGGTGCGCAGCTGGTCGTCGACGGCCTGCGGGTCGGCGTCCAGGTCGAGCAGGCGCCGGCAGCGGCTGATGGCGACGGTCAGGTCGCGCAGGTCGCTCAGGGTGAGGCGGCAGGCGATGTGGTCGGGGTTCGGGGTGAGGGCCACGATGCCGTGACCGTACGGGAGGCGCAGGGTGCGCCGGTACGCGCCCTCCCGCCACTCCTCCACGCCGGGTACGGAGGTGGCGGCGAGGTGGCCGAAGAGGTTGTCGGGGTTGAGGGGGGCGCGGAAGGGGAGGCGGAGGGAGAGGGCGCCCGGGGTGGTGCGGGCGACGCTGCTCTGCGGCACGCGGGTGCGCAGCTCGCTCGGGGAGAGCGCGAAGACCTCGCGGACCGTGTCGTTGAAGGTCCGGACGGAGGAGAAACCGGCCGCGAAGGCGATGTCCGCCATGGGCAGCGGGGTCGTCTCGACGAGCAGGCGGGCGGTCTGCGCGCGTTGCGCGCGGGCGAGCGCGAGCGGGCCCGCGCCCAGCTCGGCGAGCAGCTGGCGTTCGACCTGCCGGGTGCTGTAGCCGAGCCGGGCGGCGAGGCCGGGTACGCCCTCTCGGTCCACGACGCCGTCGGCGATCAGCCGCATGGCGCGGGCGGTGAGGTCGGCACGCCGGTTCCACTCCGGGGAACCGGGGCTGGTGTCCGGGCGGCAGCGTTTGCACGCCCGGAACCCGGCCTGCTGGCAGGCCGCCGCGCTCGGGTGGAAGGTCATGTTCTCGGGCTTGGGCGGCACCACCGGGCAGCTGGGCCGGCAGTAGATCCCGGTCGTCACGACCGCCGTGAAGAACCAGCCGTCGAAGCGCGCGTCCTTCGACCGGACGGCGCGCACGCAGCGCTCGGTGTCGGTGTGCATTCCCGTCTGCATGCGTCCAGGATGGACCACCGGCCGGGCCGGGGCTGGCGGGAATCCGACATCGACGTCGCGCTTCCTGGGCTTCGCCGGATCGCCCTGGTCACCAGGGCCTCCCCGGTCACTCGGGTCGCCATGCCGACTCGCGCAGCAGTCGCAGCCCGTTGAGGCCGACCAGCACGGTCGAGCCCTCGTGGCCGGCGACGCCGAGCGGCAGCGGCAGGTGTCCGATCAGGTCCCACAGGACGAGGACGGTGATGAACGTACCGGCGATGACCAGGTTCTGCAGCACCAGCCTGCGCGCGCGCCGGGACAGCGCCACGACGGCGGGTACGGCCGCCAGCTCGTCGCGCACCACGACCGCGTCCGCCGTCTCCAGGGCCAGGTCGGAGCCGGCGCGGCCCATGGCGATCCCGGTGTGCGCGGCGGCGAGCGCGGGGGCGTCGTTGACGCCGTCGCCGACGAAGAGCACCTTGCGGCCGGCCCGTTCCCGTTCCCGTACGGCTTCGACCTTGTCCTCGGGCAGCAGGTCCGCGCGGACGTCGGTGATGCCGGTCGCGGTGGCGACGCGGGCGGCGGCGGCCGCGTTGTCGCCGGTGAGGAGGGTGGGGGCGGTGCCGGTGAGGGCGGTGAGCGCGGCGGTGGCCCCGGCGGCGTCGACGCGGAGGCGGTCGGTGAGGGCGAGGGTGCCGACGGGGGTGCCGTCGCGGGTGACCTGGACGGTCGTTTCGGCGCCCTCGGGTGTCTGGGCGCGGCCGACCCGTACCTCGTGGCCGTCGACCGTCGCCGTGACGCCGTGGCCCGGGGTCGCCGTGAAGTCCTGTGCGGACGCGATGTCCAGGCCGCGGGCGCGGGCGGCGGCCACGATCGCGCGGGCCAGCGGATGTTCGCTGGGGTGCTCGGCCGCGGCGGCGAGCGCGAGGAGGGCGTCCTCGTCGAGGCCGGAGCCGGGCAGCGGCCGTACGGCGGTCACCTCGGGGGTGCCCTCGGTGAGGGTGCCGGTCTTGTCGAGGGCGGCGGCGTCGATCTCGCCGAGGCGTTCCATGGCGACCGCCGACTTCACCAGGACGCCGTGCCGGCCGGCGTTGGCGATGGCGGAGAGCAGGGGCGGCATGGTCGCGAGGACGACCGCGCAGGGCGAGGCGACGATCATGAAGGTCATGGCGCGCAGCAGGGCGTCCGTGAGGTCGGCGCCGAAGGCGAGCGGGATGCCGAAGACCGCGAGGGTGGCGACCACCACGCCGACCGCGTAACGCTGCTCGATCTTCTCGATGAACAGCTGCGTCGGCGCCTTGGTGCGGGACGCCTCCTCGACGAGGGTGACGATGCGGGCGATGACCGAGTCGGCGGGGTCGCGTTCGACGCGGACGCGCAGGGCGCCGGTGCCGTTGAGGGTGCCGGCGAAGACGTCGTCGCCGGGGCGCTTGAGGACGGGGACGGATTCGCCGGTGATGTTCGCCTGGTCGACCTCTCCGGCGCCGTCGACGACCGAGCCGTCGGCGCCGATCCGCTCCCCCGGCCGGACCAGGAGCACGTCGCCGACGGCGAGGTCGGCGGTGGGGACGGTCTCCTCGCGGTCACCCCTCACGCGGGTCGCGGTGGTGGGGGCGAGGTCGAGCAGGCCGCGTACGGAGTCGGCGGTGCGGGCGGTGGCCAGGGCCTCCAGGGCGCCGGAGGTGGCGAAGATGACGATCAGCAGGGCGCCGTCGAGGACCTGCCCGATGGATGCCGCGCCGAGCGCCGCGACGATCATCAGCAGGTCGACGTCCAGGGTCTTCTCGCGCAGCGCCCGCAGGCCCTCCAGGGCGGGCTCCCAGCCGCCGGCGGCGTAGGCGACCACGTACAGCGGGCCGTACGTCCAGGCGGGGGCGCCGCCGAGGTCGAGGGGGAGCGCGAGCAGGAACGCGACGAGGGAGACGAGCGCCCAGCGGGCCTCGGGCAGGGCGAGGACGCGGGTGCGGCGACGGGGTGCCGTCCGGGCGGGTGCGGGGACGGGAGCGGGGGCGAGTGTGGTGGACACGCGGCACACCATACAGGAACAGATGAAGACTCATTCATGCTTTCATGTGTGGTGAGTAGGATGAGCGCATGGGTCACGGAGCCGCCACCACCGCGCAGGACGCCGCCGCACGCGTGCGTCTGGACGCGGACAACGTCGCCAACGTCGCCACCACGCTCCAGGCCCTGTCGACGCCGTCCCGGCTGCTGATCCTGGCCCGTCTGCGCGAAGGCCCGCTGCCCGCCACCGAGTTGGCGGCGGAGGTCGGGATGGAGCAGTCGGCCTGCTCGCACCAGCTGCGGCTGCTGCGCAACCTGGGCCTCGTCGTGGGTGAGCGGCGCGGCCGTTCGGTGGTGTACGCGCTGCACGACCACCATGTCGCCGAGCTGCTCGACCAGGCCGTGTACCACGTGGAGCACCTGCGGCTGGGGATCAGCGACGCGACGGAATGACCCGCCGCCGCACACGGGCGGCGACGGGTCGGGTACGGGATGCGGACGGTGCTATTCGGTCGCCGTGGGCCGCCGTGAGGCCGCCATCGCGTCCTTCACGTCCGTCAGCGGGCGCAGCCGGTACGTGTACGCGTAGTCGCGGTCGGCGAAGAGCTTGAACTCGTCGTGCGTGTGCGCGCCCCAGCTGTTGTCACCGCCGACGCCCATCTGACGGTGGTTCAGGCGCAGGACGACCTCGTCCCTCGGCGTCAGCTGGTAGTCGTGGCGCACGCCGGCCGACAGGTCCTCCGGCGTGAAGAAGGAGGCGTTGGCCTCCAGCAGGGGTTCGCCCGACGCGAGCAGGCCGACGCCGTGCCGGTCGGTGAGGGCGATCCAGCGGACGTCGGTCTTGTTGCCGTTCTCCTGCGGGCGGATGTACGGCGTCCACTGCTCGGCGACGGTCCCGGAGTACAGGCCGACGTCGGTGCCGGTGTTGCGGTCCCAGTGGTTCTCCTCGGGGCCGCGGCCGTAGTAGTGCAGGCGGTCCAGCCGGCGCGGCAGGAAGAGCAGGGTGCCGACCTCGGGGATGTAGGGCAGGTTCGCGGCGCCGGGGTGCAGGGTGTTGTCGACCTTGATCTCGCCGTTGCCGAACACCGTGTACGTGGTGGTGTACGCCGACTCCACCGTGGTGGGCAGCGTGCCGGAGACCTTGATCTCGACGGCCCGGTCGCCCAGGGCCCGCACGGTCACGTCCGTCACCTTCCGCCGGGCGCCGGCGTCGCGCCAGGTCTGGTTGCGGTTGTGCTGGCCGTTGCCCTTGTCGTTGTCGGTGGGCGCCCGCCAGAAGTTGGGCGCGGGCCCGGAGGTGAGCAGCCGGGTGCCCTTCGCCTCGTAGGAGGTGATGGTGCCGGTGCGCTTGTCGACGGTGACCGAGAAGCCCCTGCCGCTGATCCTGACGTCCTCGTCGCGGTCGTCGTGGCGCAGGGCCGGGACGCTCTCCAGGCGTACGGGGGTCACGTCGGGGCCGCCGGTCTCGACGGGGAGCTGCTGCCGGGCCACCTCGAAGCCGGCCTTGGCCCACGGCGTGGACTCCCTGGTGGTGAAGGAGAGCTCCAGGAAGTACTCCGTGCCCGGGTCGGGGTCGTCCGGCAGCCGGACGGGGACGGTGATGTCCTTGCTCGACTGCGGCGCCACGTCCAGCTGGTTCCGGGTCAGCCTGCCGCGCCGTACGGCCTTGCCGTCGGCGACGAGTTCCCAGCGGCCGTCGAACTCGCGCACGTTGGTGAACAGGTACTCGTTGGTGAGGGTGACGGCGCCGGGGCCGCCGCCCGGGGTGCGGGTGGCGTTGACGGCCTGGTAGACGCGCTTGACCTCGACGGCCTTGCCGGTGTGCCCGCGGTCGGCGGTGACGATGCCGTCCGCGACGAAGGCGCCGTCGTTGGGGTTGTCGCCCCAGTCGCCGCCGTACGCGAGGAACCGTTTGTCCCTCGGCCGCTTCTCGGTGGCCTTGACGGTCGCGGCGTCGAACCAGAACCGCACGCCGTCGTCCCCGGGACCGCGGCCGTCGGAGGCGAGTTCGGCGGCGCCGAGCGCGCGGGCGTAGACGCGGGCGCGGCGGATGGTGCCGCTGAACTCGCGGGTCTGGGCGTCGGCGTCGGTGGCGAGCGCGAGGGGCGCGGTGTTGCTGCTGGGCCGCCGGTCGGTGGTGCGGGTGGCCCGCGCCGCGCCGTCGACGTACAGGGTCAGGGTCCCGGCGTCCGCGTCGAAGACGCCCGCGATGTGGTGCTCCCGGCCCGTCCAGTCGTCCGGCACGGTCCAGCTCGCGGTGATCCACTGGCCGCCGGAGTGGATGAAGAACTCCAGTCGCCGGTCGGTCTGCTTCAGCGCGTACTGGGTGTCGCCCTTGGCGAGGATGGGCTGGTGGTAGCCCGTGACGTGCGGCGTGACCCAGGCCTCCAGGGTCAGCGAGTCCGTCAGGTCGAGGCTGTCGTCGCGTTCGAAGACCGTGATGCCGGACAGGCCCTTGTCGCGGTCGAGCCTGCCGCGGGTGGCGAGGATCTCGCCGCGCAGCCCGGCCGGACCGGCCTCGGTCAGCAGGGTGCGGGCCGGTACGGGCGTGTACAGCGACTGGTCGACGAAGTCCCAGATCCAGCCGCCCTGGAGCACGTCGTGGCCGCGCACGATGTCCCAGTACTTCTTGAAGTTGCCGTTGGAGTTCCCCATCGCGTGGGCGTACTCGATCATGACGTACGGCCGGGTGTCGGAGGTGTCCTTCGCCCGCTGCTCGACGCGCTGCGGGCTGTCGTACATCTCGGAGCGGATGTCGCTGATGCCCGGGCGGTCGTCGCCCTCGTACTGGATGACGCGGGTGGGGTCGTAGGAGCGGATCCAGTCGTGCATGGCGGTGAAGGTGCTGCCGCCGCCGGCCTCGTTGCCGAGCGACCAGATGACGACCGAGGCGTGGTTCTTGTCGCGGTGCACCATGTTCTGGGCGCGGGCGACGCAGGCCTCGGTCCAGTCGGGGTGGTCGCCGGGGTACTCGTCGCGGATGCCGTGGGTCTCGAGGTTGGTCTCGTCGACGAGGTAGAGGCCGTACTCGTCGGCGAGTTCGTACCACAGGGGGTTGTTCGGGTAGTGCGAGGTGCGGACGCTGTTCATGTTCATCCGCTTGATGATCTTGATGTCCTCGACCATGTCCTCGCGGGTGAGGGCGGTGCCGCGGGCCGGGTGCATCTCGTGGCGGTTGGTGCCGCGGAAGGAGACGGGCCTGCCGTTGATCCGCATCAGCCCGTCCTTGAGCGCGAACTCGCGGAATCCGACCCGGTGGGACAGGGTCTCGATCACCTTGCCCGCTGGGTCCCGCAGGCGCAGGACGGCCGTGTAGAGGTCGGGGTGCTCGGCCGACCACAGCCTGGGTTTCGGTACGGCCTTCGCCGCCCGTACGGTCACGTCCTGACCGGCACCGGCCGTGCCGAGGTCGGCGGACTGCTCCAGCGGCCGGGACCAGACGGCGTGGCCGCGCGCGTCGTACAGCTGGGTCTCGACCGTGTACCGGCCGGACTCGCCGTCGCCGTACGCCCGCACGCTCGCGGTGACCGCCAGCTCGGCGTCCGTGTACGTGTCGTTGAGCGGGGTGTCCAGCTTGAAGTCGCGCAGGTGCACGGCCGGGGTGGAGTAGAGGTAGACCGAGCGGAAGATGCCGCTCAGCCGGATCATGTCCTGGTCCTCCAGCCAGTCGCCGTCGGCGTAGCGGTACACCTCCACGGCGATCTGGTTGGTGCCGGCCTTCAGGTGGTCGGTGATGTCGTACTCGGAGGGCGTGTAGGAGTCCTCGTCGTAGCCGACCAGTTCGCCGTTGATCCACACGTAGTGGGCGGACTTGACGCCCTCGAAGTGGAGGAAGGTGCGGCGGCCCTTCCAGTCGCGCGGGACGGTGAAGGTGCGCCGGTACTGGCCGACCGGGTTGTAGCGGGTCGGGGCGGCGGGCGGCTGCGGGTCCTCGCCGAGGCCGTTGGGGCCCCAGTACGGGTAGGTGATGTTCAGGTAGATCGGGAAGTCGTGGCCGTGCAGCTGCCACACGGACGGGACCGGGATCGTCTCCCAGTCGCCGTCGTCGGTGTCGGTGCGGTGGAAGTCGGCGTCCCGGTCCTCGGGACGGTCGGCATAGGCGAACTTCCAGGTGCCGTCGAGGCTCTGCCGGTACGGCGAGCGGGTGCGGTCGCCGGCGAGGGCCGCTCTCACGTCCGGGTAGGGCATGAGCGTGGTGTGCGGCGGTTCGGTGCCGACGCGGAAGACGCCGAAGTCGTTCCACTCCGGGGGCTCGTCGGCCGCCGCCCGCCGGCCGGCCGGGTGCGCCACGACGGGCGACGCGGACGACAGGGTGAGCGCGCCGAGAACGGCGGCACCGCCCTCCAGGAGACGGCGGCGGCTGACGACCGGGCGGGCGGGGCGGGCCGGGGATCCGGCGGGTGACACGGGCGAGTGCGGCATGACCGTGGCCTTCCGTGGGCATCGGGGGCGGCTCAACACACGGTGCTGTGAGGGCAGTTGATGCGGAGGCGAAGCGCAACTGCCGGTGACGCAGCGACTGCTGAGTCAGCCCACACCCTAGGACCCGAACACAACCGAATCAATTACCCCGTCGGACTTTGTTGGTTCCTGATGGAGAGCGGTCGGCCCCGGATCCGGGGCCGACGCCCGCCGCTCGGACGGCCTGCGCCCAGACGGCCTGGACTCAGACGGCCTGGACTCCCGGCACGCCCGCCTCGATCACGAACGACTTGTCGGTACGGACCGGGGCGCCCGGCCGGGTCACGTAGTCGACCACCCGGTAGTCGGCGGTGTACTGCTCCTTGGACACGGTGCAGCTCACGTATCCTCGGCGGCTGCTGTAGTACTTGGTGTGCGGGTTCTCGTCCCAGTACACCTGGCCGGGATCGTGGGTGGCCGAGCCGTCGCCGCCCGAGGTGATCGACGTGGTGACGAACTCGCTGCCCAGCAGCCGGGTCTCGGGGCGCTCGAAGTCGCGGCGCAGGTCGTTGGTCCAGTTGTTGTGCACGTCGCCGGTGAGCACCACGAAGTTGTCGATGCCGCGCTCCTCGACGTAGCCGAGGACCCGGTCGCGGGAGGCGCGGTAGCCGTCCCATCCGTCGTTGTAGCCGCCGTCGTCCGGGCCGGCGACGGCGTCCCAGTTGGCGAAGTAGATCTGCTGCGGCAGCACGTTCCAGGTGGAGCGCGACCGCGACAGGCTCCGCTCCAGCCAGGCGTGCTGCTCGCCGCCGAGGATGGTGGCCTCCGGGTCCCACTGCTCGGGTCCGGAGACCTGCCACTTGTCGCCGTACGGCTGGTTGGTGCGGTACTGGCGGGTGTCCAGCACGCTGAAGGTCGCGGTGGCCCCGAACTCCAGGCGCCGGTACAGCGGCAGCTCCGTGTCGACCGGCTTGCGCAGGCGGCGCAGCGGCATGTGCTCCCAGTACGCCTGGTAGGCGGCCCGGCGGCGGGCGGCGAAGCGGGCGGTGGTGTCGTTGCCCTGGCCGGCGTCGCTGTTCTCCGGGCTCAGGTCGGCGTAGTTGTTGTCGGTCTCGTGGTCGTCCCAGGTGACGACGAACGGCGCCGTCGCGTGCAGCAGCCTGAGGTCGGGGTCGGTCTTGTACTGGGCGTGCCGCGCGCGGTACTCGGCGAGGGTGTTCATCTCGTCGCCGTGGTGCGTGCGCACCTTGCCGTTGACGCCGGCGGCGTACTCGTAGAGGTAGTCGCCGAGGTGGAAGACCACGTCGGGCCGCTCCTCGGCCATGTGCCGGTACGCCGTGAAGTGGCCCTGCTCCCAGTTCGCGCAGGAGGCGAACGCGAAGTCGACGGTGGGCGCCGTGCCGGGGGCCGGGGCGGTGCGGGTGCGGCCGACCGGCGAGAGGGCGTCGCCGGCGCGGAAGCGGTAGTAGTACTCGTGGTGGGGCCGCAGGCCGCGCACGTCGGCGTGGACGGTGTGCGCCTCCGCGGGCACGGCGTGCTCCACACCCCGCCTGACGATCTTCCTGAACCGCTCGTCGAGGGCGACCTCCCACCGCACGGCGACGGGGCGCCGGGGCATGCCGCCGTCGTCGTCGAGCGGCTTGGGCGCGAGGCGGGTCCAGAGCACGACGCCGTCGGGGAGCGGGTCCCCGGACGCGACGCCCAGCTGGAACGGGTCGCCCGGGACACGGCCCGGCGCGGCGGCCGGGGCGGCCGCGACGGGTGCGGCGCCGGTGCCGAGCAGCACCGCACCGGCGCCGGCGGCGCCCGCGATGCCGAGGAAGCCCCTTCTCTTCAGGGAGTTCGCAGAGGTGGTGCGCGGCGGGGTCATCGAACCTCCAGAGGACGGATGGCCGGACGACAACCAGGCAATCGGCACCGGGTGAACCCCGACTGCTGCGCTCGTGGACCGCGCTTGACCGATACATGTCCATGAGGATGATCGGCCGGAAGGGCTCAGGAGCCCGTCAGGGTGCCCCATTCCACGGTGCGGTCGCACCAGCGGTCGAGGAGGACCCGGTCGTGGCCGACGGCCAGCAACCCCGCGCCGGTGGCGGCGCGGTAGTCCTCCACGACCCGGACCAGGGCGGCGGTGGTCGAGGCGTCCAGCATCGCCGTCATCTCGTCGCACACCAGCCAGCGCGGGCGCAGCACCAGGGCGCGGGCGAGGCAGGCGCGCTGCAGCTGGCCGTCGCTGACCTCGTGCGGGCGCCTGCTCAGCAGGTCGGCGGTGAGGCCCACGGTGGCGGTGAGTTCGGCGACCCGGTCGGTGACGTCCTCGCGCCGGCCGGTGGCGCGCAGGGGTTCGGCGATCAGGTCGCTGAGCGCCAGCCTGGGGTCCGCGGAGAGCCGGGCCTGCTGGAAGACGACGCCGAAGGCGGTGCGCAGTTCGCGCGGGGCGCGGTGGCGCCAGCGCCGTACGGGTGTGCCGTCGACGGTCAGGGACCCGGCCCGGGGGTGGTGCAGCAGGGCCGCGACACGCGCGAGGGTGGACTTGCCGCAGCCGCTCGGGCCGAGCAGCCCGACGGCCTCGCCCGGCGCGACGGACAGGGAGACGTCCCGGATCACGGGCGCGTTCCTGTCGTACCCGGCGGTGATGGCGCGTAGGTCAAGCACGGTCGGCGGCCTCCGTGAGCGCTGCGTGCGGGTGGTGGCAGGCGACCGTGGCGGTCAGCGGCGGCAGCGCGACGCAGACGTCGGTCGCCCGGTCGCAGCGGGCGGCGAAGGCGCAGCCCTCGGGGAGGGCGCCGAGTTCGGGCGGCAGCCCGGGGATGGGGGTGAAGGCGCGGTCGGGCAGGGCGTCGAGCAGGCCCCGGCTGTAGGGGTGGCGGGGGCCGGGGGTGCCGAAGAAGTCGCGGGCGTCGGCCAGTTCGACGATCCTGCCCGCGTACATCACGGCGATCCGGTCGGCGATGCGTTCGGCGGCGGCCAGGTCGTGGGTGATCATCAGCAGGGCCCGGTCCACGCCGGCCCCGGCCCCGTTCCCGGCCGCGCCGTTGTCGACATGTCGCCTCAGCTCGTCGACGGTGCGGTCCACCAGGTCCCGGTCGAGGCCGGTGGTCGGCTCGTCGGCGAGCAGCAGCGGGGCGTCGCCGACGAGGGCGAGGGCGGTGGCGGCGCGCTGGGCCAGGCCGCCGGAGAGTTCGTGCGGGTGGTGGTCGAGGTGGTCCACCGGGAACGCGGCGCGCTCGGCGGCGGCCTCGGCGGCCGTGCGCAGGGCCGCGCGGCCACGGACGGCGGTGAGTTCCGCGACCGTCTCCTCCAGCTGCGAACGGATGGTGCGGACCGGGGTGAGGTGGGCGGCCGGGCTCTGCGGGACCAGGCCGATCATCCGTCCCCGTACGGTGCGGGCGAAGGTCCGCTCGTCGGCGGCGAGCAGGTCCAGGTCGCCGAGGAGCGCGCCGCCGGCGGTCCGCGCGTTGCCGGGCAGCAGCCCGAGCAGGGCGGAGGCGAGGACGGACTTGCCGCAGCCGCTCTCCCCGATCAGGGCGAGGCACTCGCCGGCCGCCACGTCGAAGTGGGCGTCGGTGACGGCGGCGATCCGGCGCCCGCCCGGCATCAGGAAGCGCACCGACAGACCGCGTACCGACAGCACGGGGGCTCGCTCGGTCACAGCATCAGCTCCGATCGGCGACGAGGGTTGATCCGCTCCCGCCAGGCACCGGCGAGACCGGCGACGGCGAGGGTGGGGACGATGATGAACAGGCCGGGGAAGAGGGTCGGCCACCACTGCCCGGCGAGCAGCGAACCCCGCGCCTCCTGGATGAGGTTGCCGAGGCTCGCGGTGTGGGTGGGCAGCCCCAGCCCGAGGAAGGACAGCGCCGACTCGTGCCACATGGCGTGCGGCACCATCAGTACGGCGGCCAGCGCGGCCTGCGGCAGTACGCCCGGCAGCAGGTGCCGTACGGCCACCCGCCACCGGGAGGCGCCGCCGGAGACGGCCGCGTCGACGTAGGGGCGCGAGCGCAGGGACAGCACCTCGGCGCGGACGATGCGCGCGGTGGACAGCCAGTGGGTGAGCGCGACGGAGATCACCACCGGCCAGACGCCCGGCCGGAACATCGCGACGATGAAGATGCCCATCAGCAGGTGGGGCACGGAGGACAGGGTGTCGACGACCCGCATGACGGCGCGGTCGACCCAGCCGCCCAGCGCCCCGGCGGTGGCTCCCACGGCGGTGCCGACGACGGTGGCCGTCAGCGCCGCCGCCACCCCGACGAGCAGGGAGACGCGCAGGCCGTACACGCAGCGCAGCAGCAGGTCCCGGCCCACGTCGTCGGTGCCGAACGGATGCTCCCAACTGGGGGCCCGCAGCTTCGCGGCCAGGTCGACGGCCTGCTGGTCGAGCTGCGCCAGCGGCGGCACGAGCAGGACGGCGAGGACGGTCACGGTCAGCAGCGCGGCGGAGACGCGCAGGCGCAGCGTGCGGGTGGAGCGGCGGTCGGCGCCGTGGGAGCGCCACGCGGGGCCGGCCTTCTCGGCGGCGGCGTCAGCCATGGGAGTCACATTTCACTGAGCTTCACCCTCGGGTCGAACAGTCCGTAGAGCAGGTCGGCGAGCAGGTTGCCGGCGAGTACGGCGGCGGTGGCGAGGGTGGTCAGGGCGGCCAGCAGCGGGAAGTCCACGGCGGTGGCCGCCTCGACGGTGGCCGCGGCGATGCCGGGCCAGCTGAACACGGTCTCCACCAGCAGGGCGCCGGTGATGAGTTCGGGAACACGGGAGCCGATCAGGGTGAGCACCGGCAGCAGCCCCGACCGCAGGGCGTGCCCGAACAGGACGGTGCCCTCCCCGATGCCGCGGGCCCGCGCCCCGCGCACCGGGTCCTCCGCGAGGGCGTCACCGACGCCCTGCCGTACGTAGAGGATGAACCAGGGCAGCTGGGAGACGGCGAGCACCCCGGCGGGCAGCACGATGTGCCCGGCGACCTGCCCGAAGGTGACCTGTTCACTCGCGGTGTCCGTCAGGCCGCCGGCCGGCAGCACGTCCCACTGGAGGGCGAACAGCCACACGGCGAGCAGCGCGATCCAGAAGACCGGCGCCGCCTCCAGGGTGTACGCGAGCGAGGTGACGGCCCGGTCGAGCATCGAGCCGGGGCGGCGGGCGGCCAGCACACCGAGGAGCGTGCCGGCCAGGACGGCGACGGCGAAGGCGACGGCGCACAGCAGGGCCGACCAGACGAGGCGTTCGCCGATGACCTGCGCCACCGGCTGGCGCATCACCCCGGAGTGGCCGAGGTCGCCGGTGGCGGCGGAGGTCAGCCACTCCCACCAGCGGACGACGAACGACTGGTCCACGCCCAGGTTGTCCCGCAGCCGGTCCAGGGTCTCCTGGTCGGCGCCGAGCGCGGCGGTTCCGGCGTACGCCTTGACGGGGTCGAACGGTGAGGCGGCGGCGATGGCGAAGACGCCGAAGGTGACGACGAGGACGATGGGCAGGGCGAACAGGGCCCGCCGCCCGGCCAGCCGTCCCATCGCGCCCCAGGGCAGTCGCCGAGGAGACCGGGTCACTTCTTCGGCTGCCAGTCCTCGATGTTCCACCAGGGCCCGCTGGCGAAGCCGTGCTCGTGCGGCTCCAGCTGCGTGGTCAGTCCGTCCCAGCGGTCGGCGAGGACGTACAGGTGGTCGATGTGGGTGAGGAAGGTGTAGCCGGGGTTCTCCACGAGCGCCTGCTGGATCTTCTCGTAGGCGGCGCCGCGCACCTTCGGGTCCTGGCTGCGGCGGCCGGCGTCGAGGGCATCGTCCACCACCGGGTTGTCGTAGTGGGCCATGTTGTTGAAGCCGTCGCCGGCGAGGGAGGAGTGCAGCAGGGTGTAGAGGCCGAAGTCCGGGTCGCCGACGCTGCCGAAGCCCGCCAGGACCGCGTCGCTCTTCATCCGCGGCTCGATGACCTCCCAGGTGGCGCCCTCCACCTTCACCTCGATGCCGGCCTTCTTGGCGTCGGAGGCGTAGGCGAGGGCGTGGTCCTGGCGGACCTTGTCGCCCGAGGGGTAGTACAGGGTGAACGAGGCGCGCTGTCCGTCCTTGGCGCGGATGCCGCCGGAGCCGGGCTTCCAGCCCGCCTCGTCCAGGATGCGCTCCGCCTCGGCGAGGTCGCGCGGGCGCTCGATGCCGCGCGCGTAGGCGGGGTCGTCGACGGGCAGCGGCCCGTACGCCGGCCGGCCCGCGCCGTCGAGGATCTTGTCGACCATGGCCTGGCGGTCCACGGCGGCGTCCAGGGCCCGCCGGATCGCGCGGTCGCCGGTGACCTTGCCGGCGGTGGGCAGGGTGACGGCCCGGAAGTCGTAGGACTTCGCCCGGTACGTGCGCCGGCCGTCGTCCTTCTCGAAGGTGGCGGCGAGGTTGGGCGGCAGGACGGCGCCGTCGAGGTCGCCGGAGCGCAGGCGGGTGGCGCGTACGTTGTCGTCGGCGATGACCGCCATGGTGAACGACTTCACCGCGGGCTTGCCGCCCCAGTAGTGGGGGTTGGCCTTGAAGGCGAGCTTCTCGCCCTTGCTCCAGTTCGTGAGGACGTACGGACCGGTGCCGACGGGCTTGGTGTTGAAGTCGCCGGTGTTGGGGTCCTGTCCGCCCGCCACGTGCTCGGGGACGATGGGCAGCACCGTGCGGGCGGCGAAGGCCGCGTACGGGTACTTGAGGGTGAAGACGACGGTGTCGTCGCCGTTCGCGCGGACGTCCTTGATCGCGTCCAGTTCGCTGCGGGCGGTGCTGTTGGTCTTCGCGTCCAGAACGGTGCGGTACGTGTAGACCACGTCCTGGGCCGTCAGCGGTTCGCCGTCGCTGAACTTCACGCCGTCCCGCAGGGTGTACGTGTACGTCCGGCCGTCGTCGGCGATCTTCGGCAGCGCGCTCGCCAGCGCGGGCTTCAGCTTCAGGTCGGTGTCGCGGGCGAGCAGCCCGTCGAAGATCTTGGAGTTTCCGTCCTTGCCGTAGCCGAGCAGTGGGCTGAGCGTGTCCGGCTCAGAGGCCACCCCGATCACCACGGACTCGGCCGCCTCGGCGTCGCCGCCCGCCGCTCCGCCTCCGGGCGCGGAGCAGGCGGTGACGCCCGCGGCAAACGCCGCCGCGGCGGCGGCACTTCGTATCCGACGGGTTGTCATGTCTCCCCCACGCTTGTTGTTGGTGCGAGGTTATTGCACAGCAGTCGCAATAGAAGCGTCAAGCCAGGTGGGGAAGCGCACGGGGGCGCGGCCGGCCCGCCGGCGGCCGTCTGCCCGGCTCAGCCGCCCGCCCTCCTCGCAACTTGTCCCCCACGTGGGCCGGTTTCGCAGGACGCAGTCCGCCACCCCCCTTGACGTCCTGCCCGCAGGTTCGTCCCAACGCCACGCACTCCTCGTCGACCGCGCACGCGTCCACCGCGGGTTCGGACATGTCGTCAGCGCCGTCGAAGCGGTAGCGGAAGTGGACCTGGTCGCCTTCGGAGGACACCCGCGGGTGGGGCTCCGGGCGCCGGCCGACGACCTCGGTGAAGACGCCGAGAGGCCGGCCGGACACGTCCTCGAGCCGTGATCGAGGGGGTGCGCTCCCCCGCGTCCTCCCGCCACCGCGGCGTCCTCCCGCCACCGCGGCGTCTGCCTCGTCATGACGCGCGCCTGGATCTCGCCGATGCTGTTCGCGCTCTGCGGCTCGGTCCTCGCGACCGGGCTGCTCCTCGAGGGTGTCCCCGGCACGGGGCGCCTTCTGAGCGCTCGGTCCGTCGCTCATGGCGGCGATGCGCCCGAGGCGTTGTCCCCGTCAGCCGAGTTGCCGGGAGAACGCCTCGTACGCCCGGTCGTCGAAGAGCACGAACCTCACCTCGTCGACGGTGGTCGGCGTGTGCCGAACCGCCTCGACGGCGATGCGGGCCGCGTCGTCCATCGGCCACCGGTACACGCCGGTGGAGATTGCCGGGAACGCGACCGTACGGGCACCCAGCTCGTCGGCCACACGCAGCGACTCCCGGTAACAGGAGGCGAGCAGCTCGGGATCGCCGCCTGAGGCCTGGTGCACCGGACCGACCGTGTGGATCACCCAGCGGGCGTCCAGGTTGCCCGCGGTGGTGGCGACCGCCCGGCCCGTGGGGAGGCCCTTGCCGTAGTGCGAGGCGCGGAGCCTGCGGCACTCCGCGAGGACGGCGGGGCCGCCGCGCCGGTGGATGGCGCCGTCGACGCCGCCTCCGCCGAGGAGCGAGGAGTTGGCGGCGTTGACGATCGCGTCGGCGCTCTCGCGGGTGATGTCGCCCTGGACGAGGGTGATGGTGGTCATGTCCGGTCCCCGATCATCGCCGGTCTCCGATCGACTTCGTTGCCAGTCTCCCGTCACCTCCGGTCCGCGGTCAGGTCTGCCGCAGCCTGCGCCAGACGGCCTTCGCCGCGTTGTGCCCCGACATGCCGTGCACGCCGGGGCCGGGCGGGGTGGCCGACGAGCAGATGAAGACGGCCGGGTGGGGGGTCGTGTACGGGAACAGGGACAGCTTGGGCCGCAGCAGGAGCTGGAGGCCGGAGACGGCGCCGGAGGCGATGTCGCCGCCGACGTAGTTGGCGTTGCGGGCCGCGAGTTCGGGCGGTCCGGCGGTGGCGCGGGCGAGGACGCGGTCGCGGAAGCCGGGGGCGAAGCGCTCCAGTTGGCGTTCGATGGCGTCGGTGAGGTCGCCGGTCCAGCCGTTGGGGACGTGTCCGTACGCCCAGAAGACGTGCTTGCCCTCCGGGGCCCGGGTGGGGTCGGCGACGCTGGGCTGCGTGGTGATGAGGAACGGCGCGTCGGGGGCGCGGCCCTCGCGGGAGGCGGCGTTCAGTGCGGCGCCGATCTCCGCGCTGCCGGCGCCGATCTGCACGGTGCCGGCGGTGCGGGGCTCCTCGGCGGTCCACGGGACGGGGCCGTCCAGCGCGTAGTCGATCTTGAAGACGCCGGGCCCGTACCGGTAGCCGGCGTAGTGGCTGCCGAGGCCGGCGATGCGGGCCAGGGCCGTGGGTGAGGTGTCGAAGACGTAGGCCCGGGCGGGCGGCAGGTCGTCGAGGCGCTTGACCTCGTAGTCGGTGTGGACGGTGCCGCCGAGGTCTCGCAGGTAGGCGGCGAGGGCGTCCGAGATGGCCTGGGAGCCGCCGCGGGCCACGGGCCAGCCGCGGGCGTGCGCGGCGAGGGCGAAGACCATGCCTATGGCGCCGGTCGCGAAGCCGCCGAGCGGGGCCATGACGTGCGCGACGAGCCCGGCGAAGAGGGTCTTGACCCGGTCGTCGCGGAAGCGGCGCATCAGCCACGTCGACGGGGGCAGGCCGACCAGGCCGAACCGGGCGAGGGTGACCGGGTCGCGGGGCAGCGCGGTGAGCGGCAGGGACATGAAGTCGCGGGCCAGTGTGTCCCAGTGGGGCAGGAAGCGCTCGACGAGTCTGCGGTAGGCGCCGGCGTCGCGCGCTCCGAAGGAGGCGGCGGTCTCGCCGACCGACCGCGAGAGCACGGCCGCCGAACCGTCCGGGAAGGGGTGTGCCATGGGCAGCGCGGCGTGCAGCCACTGAAGTCCGTACCGCTCCAGGGGCAGGTCGCGGAAGGCGGGTGAGTTGATGCCGAGCGGGTGCGCCGCGGAGCACGGGTCGTGCCGGAAGCCCGGCAGGGTCAGTTCCTCGGTGCGGGCTCCGCCGCCCACGGCGCCCCGGGCCTCGAACACGGCCACCGAGAAGCCGCGGCGCGCCAGCTCCACGGCAGCGGTCAGCCCGTTCGGCCCCGCTCCCACCACGACCGCATCGAGCATCGACGGCACCTTCGGACCCCTTCGTCAGCCGATGGCCACTGGGGATCAGGATATGCCCGGGATCCGACAGCCCGCGGCCGTTGGTGGACGGGACCGCGCGCCGGGCGCCGCACCGGGCCATCGGGGAGGGTGGCCTCGCCGCCCGCGGCGGGGCTCACGCCGCCGCGGCGGCCCGGAACCCGCTGGGGCTCAGCCCTCTGTGGCGTTTGAAGGCGGCGCTGAAGCCGAAGGCGTCGGCATAGCCGACGGACTTGGCGATCTCGGCGATGCCGAGGTCGGTGTCGGCCAGCAGCGCCTCGGCGTCGGCCATGCGGCATTCGGTGAGGTAGGCGAGGGGCGGCCGGTCCATCACCTGGGTGAAGCGCTTGGCGAACAGCGCCCGGGAGACACCGGCTCGCGTGGCCAGCGACGCCACCGTCCAGGGGGCGGCGGGCCGGTCGTGGAAGGCCTGGAGGGCGGGGGCGAGGACCGGGTCGGCGAGACCGCGGTACCAGCTGGGCGCGTCGGCGCCGGCCTGGTCGAACCAGTTGCGCAGGGTGCAGACCAGAGCCCAGTCGAGGAGCCGGTCCATCAGCGCCTGGGAACCGGCCGAGTGCTGGGCGGCGTCGGCGGCGGCCGTCTCCAGCCAGGCGCAGACCTCGACGTCCTCGTTGATCACCAGGACGGGCGGCAGGGCGCGCAGGAGCCGTTCGTGGCGGTGGCCGGAGGCGCGGTAGGCACCCACGATCAGCGCGGTCGCCCCGTCCGGGTCGGTGCCCCAGCGGATGCCGCCGAGTTCCTGGGCCGTGCATTCGGCTTCCGGGGCGAAGCAGGCGATCTCGTACTCGGCGTGCGGGCGGTGGACGGTGCCGGGACGGTCCGCGAGGCAGAACGGTGCGGGACCGCGCACGATGGCCGTGTCGCCCACGCCGACGGCCCGCTCGGTGCCGTCGGGCAGCAGCAGGGTGCCGCCGCCGCGCAGCACGCTGACCATGGTGAGCGGCGCGCCGTCGGCGAAGCGGATGGTCCAGGGCGCCGTCAGTACGGCGTGACTGACGACCGAGCCCTCGGCCCGGATGCCGCTCAGCAGCGAACTCAGGGGATCCACGGAAGACATCGTAGACGATCTCCTATGTTTCCGAGAGTTTCTCCCATGGATCATCTACCTGAGCGCGGCTGTACTGGACTCGTCGAACTGATCGAGAACAGCCGGGAGACACCGTGACGCAGCACAGCAGCGACGCCAGGACGGCCCTCGTGGTCGTCGCCCACCACCGCACCGATTCCCTCACCGCGCACACCGCCCGTCGCACCGCCGACCGGCTCAAGGCCGCCGGGTACCGGGTCGACCTGCTCGACCTGCACGCCGAGGGGTTCGACCCGCGGATGAACGTGGCGGACCAGCCGGACTGGGGCGACCGGGAGAAGCCGTACTCGGACGAGACGCGCGCCCACATGCGGCGGATCCTCGCCGCCGAGGTCGTCGTCGCCGTCTTCCCGGTGTACTGGCAGAGCGTGCCCGCCGTCCTCAAGGGGTGGATCGACCGCGTGTGGAACTACGGGTTCGCCTACGGCCGCAGCAAGCCCCGCCTCGCGGGCAAGCGCATCCTGTGGCTGGGTCTGGCCGGCGCCACCGCCGACGACGCCGTCGTGGAGGGCATGCGGTCCGTCCTGGAGACCAACCTGAGTGAAGGCATCGCCTACTACTGCGGCTTCTCCCGCTCCACCGTCGGCCTGCTCACCGACGCGGAGGAGCGCCCGCAGCGCGTGGACGCCGAGGGCAACCTGCTGGTCGGCGACGCGGTCGCGGGCGCCGAGCGTGAGGCGCAGTACGCCGATTTCGACCGTCGCGCGCGGGAGTTCGTGGAGAAGTTCCTCGCCGAGGAGGTGGTGGCGGCCTGACGGGCCGGCACCCGGGCGGTGGTGACCGGGTACCGGCTTCGGCCGTCACAGGTCGAGCTGGTACTCCAGAGCCTTGTGGGTGGGCACGTATCCCAGGGCGTCGTTGATGCGCCGCATGTGTGTGTTGCCGTCGGCCGTGTCGGTGACCAGGCCGGCGAGTTCGGGGTGCCGGGTGCGGGCGAGGCGGATCGACTCGGCCTTCATCCAGCGGCCGAGGCCGTGGCCGCGGTGCTCGGGCAGTACGCCGGTGCCGTAGTGGAGTCCGTCGCCCTTGCCGTCGCCCGGCACGACGAGCTCCGAGAAGCCGGCGATCGAGCCGTCCGCCTCGTCGACGGCGGCCACCGTGGTGAGCAGGTCACCGCGGTCGGCGACGGCCTTGGCGGCGGCCACGACCCGTTCGACGTCCCAGACCACGACGCCGTAGTCGGTCTCCCCCATCGGCATGTCGTCCAGCGCGCGGCGTGACGCGGCGAAGGTCTGCGCGAGCTCGTCGGGGACGGTGCCGCGCCATGACACGAGGCGGTAGCCGGGGTGCGGCCGGTCCGCGATCGCGTGTATCCCGTCGCTCCGGCCGCCATCGGGCTCGTCCAGGGCGAGCCGGGCGTAGGTCAGTCCCAGCACCACGCGGAAGCCGCTCGCGGCGAGGAAGCGGTCGCCGGGCGTGTCCGCGTCGGCCTGCGCGACCACCGACCGCCGGCCGTCCTCCCGCGCGGCGGCCACCGCCGTGTCCAGGAGCCGGGTCCCGACCCGCCCGCGCCGCTCCGCCGCGTGCACGTTCAGCCGCAGCTCGGCCAGGTGTTCCTGGCCTTCCTTGGTGAACAGGCGCAGGAACGCGTACCCGAGCGGGTCGCCGTCGTCCCCGCAGGCCAGCCATGCGAGGCGATGGCTGGACGGGGTGCGGTCGGGGTCGGTGAGGGCGGTGACATGTATGGGCAAGGTGACTCCGGTGTCCGATGATGACTGCCTGAACCGACAGTCGATCACGCAACGGGTCACCGCGGCACGGGAATTGCCGTGCCGGAGAGGACCCCGGCGGTCAGGCCTCGCCCGCCAGCAGTGCCACCACCCGGCGGGCCGTGGCCGCGTCGCGGGCCGCGGTGAACGGCAGCTCGTTGTCACCCGTGATGCGGAAGGGCTCGCCGGTGCGGGTGAGGTGGGTGCCGCCCGCCTCTTCCACCAGGAGCAGACCGGCCGCGTGGTCCCACGCCGCTTCCCAGCTGAATGCCGTGGCGTCCAGCTCGCCGCGGGCCACGGCCAGGTACTCCAGGCCCGCAGAGCCGCAGGGGCGGGGTGCCACGCCCGGGGTGCGCAGGCCGAGCAGGGCCTGCTTCTGCTCGTCGGTCGTGTAGTCCGGGTGGGACGTGGCGACCCGCAGGTCGCGGCCGGGCTCGGGCGGGCCGGCGTAGAGCCGCTCACCGTCCAGGAAGGCGCCCCGGCCGCGTACGGCCGTGGCGAGTCGGTCGTCGGCGGGGGCGTAGGTCCAGGAGGCGTGCACGACTCCGTGGTGGGCGAGCGCCACCAGCGTGCAGAAGCCCGGGTCACCGTGCACGAACTGCCGCGTCCCGTCGACGGGGTCGACGATCCACACCGGCGCCCCGCCGCGTATCGCCTCGTACGAGGCGGGATTGTCGTGCACCGCCTCCTCGCCGACCACGACCGAGCCGGGCAGCAGGGCGGCCAGGGCCTCGGTGAGGTACAGCTCGGCCTTGCGGTCGGCGTCCGTCACCAGGTCGTGCGGGCCGGCCTTCTCGTCGACCTCGTGTGCCGCGAGCCGGCGCCAGCGCGGCATGATCTCCAGGGCCGCCGCCTTGCGGACGGCGTCCTCCACCTCGTCGGCGTGCCGGGCGAGAAACTCGTCGATGGTTTCGTTGTTCTCGATCATGACTCCATGAGAGCACGCCCCACTGACAATCCCCACCCGGGTGGTGTACTACGGGTGGAATCGGTACGAACATGGGGTTCGGGGGTCCGCGAGCACGTGGTCGTGAGTCCACGCACACGGGGTCCGGGTGTCAGCGGCCGACCGCGTACCCCTGCATTCCGCGCGGGTTCGCCGCCGCCGACAGCACACCCGTCTCCGGGTTCCGCGCGACGGCGCACAGCCGCCCCTCCGACCAGGCCCCGCCGACCGTCACGTCGTGCCCGCGACGTCGCAGCTCCTCGACGACCTCCGCCGGCATGCGCGACTCCACGGTGACGCCGCCCGCCCGCATGCCGCGCGGGAAGAAGGAGCCGGGGAAGCTGTCGTTGTGCCAGTTCGGGGCGTCGATCGCGCCCTGGAGGTCGAGGCCGCCGCGCACGTGCGCACGCAGCGCGACCGCGAGGAAGAAGTGCAGCTGCCACTGGTCCTGCTGGTCGCCGCCGGGCGTGCCGAACGCCATGACGGGAACCCCGTCGCGCAGGGCCATGGAGGGCGTGAGCGTGGTGCGGGGCCGGCGGCCGGGGGTGAGCGAGTTGGGCAGGCCCTCCTCCAGCCAGGTCATCTGGAGCCGGGTGCCGAGCGGGAAACCCAGTTCGGGCACGACGGGATTGGACTGGAGCCAGCCGCCGCTGGGCGTGGCCGAGACCATGTTGCCCCAGCGGTCCACGATGTCGAGGTGGCAGGTGTCGCCGCGGGTGCTCCCGTCGCCGGCGACGTCCGGTTCGCCCGGTACCGGGGACGTCGGGCTCTTGGCGACCGTCGGCTCGCCGACCCCCAGGGCGTCGAGGCCCTCTCCCTCGACGGCCGCCACGCGCGCGTGGGCGCTGAGCCGCGGGGTGCGCCCGCCCGGGCTGCCGGGCCGCAGCTCGAAGGAGGCCGTGTCGCCGACGAGCTCGCGGCGTGCCGCGTTGTACCGGGGTGACAGCAGGTCGCCGAGCGGCACCCCGGCCGCGCCGTCCGCGTCCCCGTACCAGGCCTCCCGGTCGGCCATGGCGAGCTTGCACCCCTCGACCAGCAGGTGGACGTAGTCGGCGGAGCCGTAGCGGGGCAGTTCGGGCGGGAGCAGCGCCAGCTGCTGGAGCAGGACGGGTCCCTGACTCCACGGGCCGGCCTTGCACAGGGTCCAGCCGTTCCAGTCGTACGTCGCCGGGGCCTCGTAGGCCGCGGACCAGCCGGCGAGGTCGGCGGCGGTCAGCGTGCCGGTGTGGCGCTCGCCGCTGGTGTCCATGGTGGGCCGCCCGGCCTGCCGTACGAGGGCCTCGGCGACGAACCCGGTGCGCCAGACCTCCCGCGCCGCGTCGATCTCCGCCTCCCGGCCCCCCGCCCGGGCGGCCTCGGCGAGCAGCCGTTTCCAGGTGGCGGCGAGGGCGGGGTTGCGGAAGGGCTCGCCGGGGCGCGGCGGACGGCCGTCCGGGAGGTAGACCTCGGCCGAGGTCGTCCACTCCGTCGCGAACAGCTCCCGCACGGTCTCGACGGTCTCCGTCACGCGCTCCACGGGCGGGTGCCCGTGCTCGGCGTAGCCGATGGCGTACTTCAGCACGTCGGCCAGCGGCTTGGTGCCGTGGTCGCGCAGCAGGAGCAGCCACGCGTCGAAGGCACCGGGGACGGCGGCGGCGAGCGGTCCGGTGCCGGGGACGAGGTCCAGGCCGAGGCCCTTGTAGTGCGCGACCGTCGCCCCGGCGGGTGCCACCCCCTGTCCGCACAGCACCCGCACCTCGCCGCCGGCCGGGGCGAGCAGGATGGGCACCTCACCGGCGGGCCCGTTGAGGTGCGGCTCGACGACGTGCAGCACGAAGGCACCGGCCACGGCGGCGTCGTAGGCGTTGCCCCCGTCCTCCAGCACCGCCATGGCCGACTGCGAGGCCAGCCAGTGGGTGGACGACACCATGCCGAAGGTGCCCTGGAGGGTGGGACGGGTGGTGAACATGGGGGCCTCTCACCTCGCTGTCTACGTGCGGCGGCCCGGTTGACGGGCGGTCAGGAACGCGCCTGGAGGGAGTCCGGGGAGTGCGAACCCTGCTCCGTTCGCTCCCGCAGCAGGCTATCGACCGCCCTTCGCCGCTCCTCCCCCGCCTCCCCGCCTCCCCGCTTCCGGCACGGCGTGGCGCTTCGCCACGAGGGCGCGGGGGTGTCCGAGCGTGGACCGACCGCTGTCCGTCCGCCGCCCGGCGGGGCCGGAACCCGGTCGTGACGCGGTGCGGCTGCCGAGCCCTGCAGATGAGCCGACATGGCCGATGAGCCGACATGGATGACATGGATGACATGGATCCACAATCTTCGGTTTTCAACCATTTACCCTGCGGCCATCCTCCTGCCGTGCGCGAGTGGCCGGCGTGACGCCCGCTCTCCGCCTGCTTTCGTGACCATGTCATTTCGTCCACACCGACGGAAGCGGCGGCGGCCCAGCCGGCGGATGCGCGCCGGGAACGCCCCGCTCCTCGACAAGGAGGCTGTTCGTGCACGCGTTCATAAGAAGTCGTTCCGGTGCTGCCGCAGTGGCCGCGACCCTGGCGATCGCCGCCGCGATGGCGGCTGCGCCCTCGGGAGCGGCAGCGTCCGACGAACCGCCCGCGGTCGTCCCCCGGGCGGAGACCGCCGCGATGTTCGACGACGACGAGGGTGGCAACGCCAACGCGGACGACCCGGCGATCTGGCGCAACCCGGCCGACCCGGACGCCAGTCTCGTCGTCGCCACCGCCAAGGAGGGCGGCCTGCGGGTCTACGACCTCGACGCCCGGGAGGTGCAGTCGGTCCCCGCGCCCGGGGCACCGGGTCCCGGCAACGCTCCGGGCCGCTTCAACAACGTCGACCTCGTCCACGGTATGGAACTGGGCTCCCGCTCCGCGGACCTGGCCGTCACCAGCGACCGCGGCAGCGACAAGCTGCGCGTCTACCGCATCGACGGGGACAGGCCCGGTGCCCCGCTCACCGACGTCACGGACCCCTCCGCACCGTGGATCTTCTCCGGCTCCCAGGAGGAGGTCGACGAGGAGAGCACCGCGTACGGCCTGGCCACCTACACCGACGCGGCGACGGGCAGGTCCTACGCGCTGGTCAGTCAGAACGCGACCACCCGGATCGCGTTGCTGGAGCTGACCGCGGCCCCCGGCGGCAGGGTCTCCTACCGTCAGGTCCGCACCCTGGACCTGCCGGACACCTTCACGATGCCCGACCGCACCCGGTGGTCCCCCTGCGGCGAACCCGGTGAAGGACCGCAGGTCGAGGGGATGGCCGTCGACCCGGAGACGGGCACTCTCTTCGCCGGGCAGGAGGACGTCGGCATCTGGCGTCTGCGGGCCGACCTGAGCGGCAGGCCCGTGCTGCAGGACAAGGTCCGCGAGTACGGCGTCCCCGCCACGTACGACGAAGCGTCCGACGAGTGCCTGCCGGGCAGGGACCCCGGCTTCGGAGGCGAGCACGTCTCCGCGGACGTCGAGGGCCTGACCCTGCTGAAGCAGGACGACGGTGACGGTTACCTGCTCGCCTCCAGCCAGGGCGACGACACCTTCGTCGCCTACGACCGGGAGCGGTCCGACGACTACGAGCACGAGGGCGGCTTCCGGGTGACCGCCGCGTCCGAGGCGCTGGACGGCTCCGAGGAGTGCGACGGCGCGGACGTGCTCGCCGAGCCGCTGGGCGCCAAGTACCCGAACGGCCTGCTCGTCGTCCAGGACGGCCACATGGCTCCCGAAGACGGGGACAGGGAAGCCACGGGCTTCAAGTTCGTCGACCTCGCCGACGTCCTGGACGCCCTCGACGACTGACGGGCGCACCCCGCCGGCGAGGGCACCGTACGCGCCCGGCCACGCATCCGGGTCGGCGACGGAGACGTCGCCGACGGGGCGTCGGGGCGTCGGGCAGCCGCGTCCGTACCCCGACGTGGTCAGGGGCTCCGGGGCTCTTCGTGCAGAGGCTCTTCGTGTACGGGCGTGAGGGCGGTCGGCCCCGCGTCCTGGGGTCCTGGGCCGGCCGGGTCCGGTGTGCGGCCTGGGACGCCCTCTTCGGCACGGCGGCGGGCGGCGTCCTCGTCGGTTCGGGCGTCGTAGCTGATCAGCTTGGGCAGCGCGGCGGTGAGCAGGCCCACCGCGGCGACGCAGGCGAGCCCGCCGGTCCAGATCGCCGGGCGGGCGCCGGTCCAGCCGGCCATCGCCCCGGCGCGGACCTGGCCGAGCTGCGGGCCGACGCTGTAGGACAGGACCTCGATGCCGGCCAGCCGGCCGCGCAGCCGGTCGGGAATGGTCTGGTTCCAGATGGTGGAGCGGCCCAGCCCGCTGACCATGTCACCCGCTCCTGCCAGAGCGAGGCACACCAGGACCAGCCAGACCTGTGACGTCCAGCCTGCCGCTGCCATGGCCAGTCCCCAGCCGGCGGCGCCGAACACCACCAGCAGGCCGTGCCGTTGCGTGCGGGACGCCCAGCCGCTGGTCAGGCTGACCACCAGCGATCCGACGGCTCCCGCCGAGTACATCAGGCCCAGCGACCAGTCGGCGTCGAGCTCGTCGGCGAGGAAGGGGAAGATGGTGTTCGGGAAGGCGAAGAACATCGCCGCCAGGTCGATCGCGTACGTGCCCAGCAGCACCGGCCTGGACCAGGCGTACCGGGCTCCTTCGGCGATGCCGCGCCATGACGGCTTGGCCGCCTGCTCGGCGGGCGGCACCGGCGAGAGCCTGCGGCACATCAGGATGGAGACGGAGAAGCAGACCACGGTGGTGGGGGGGGGGGGGGGGGGGGGGGGGGGGGGGGGGGGGGGGGGGGGGGGGGGGGGGGGGGGGGGGGGGAGCGTATGCCGATAA
>NZ_JBVJVN010000028.1:27410-31373 GCF_055603605.1 Streptomyces sp. NPDC037271 | reverse complement strand
TCCCCACCTCCCCCCCCCCCCCCCCCCCCCCCCCCCCCCCCCCCCCCCCCCCTTTCCCCCCCCCCCCCCCCCCCCCCCCCCCCCCCCCCCACGACGAGGCCCGCCGCCGCGGGCCCGGCGATCGCGCCGGCCTGCCAGCGCAGGGCGTTCAGCGCGGCCGCCGCGGCGAGCTGGTCGTGCGGGACGATCCGGGCCAGCAGCGAGTCCAGGGCCGGCCGTTGGAGTCCGGCCAGGGCCGCCACTCCGGCGGCCACCACGTACAGCGGCCACAGCGCGGGCTGCGGCAGCATCGCGTTCACCAGCAGGACGACCGCCAGCAGTCCCAGTCCCGCCTCGGTCAGCACGATGACCTTGCGCCGGTCCACCGCGTCCGCGAGTGCGCCGCCGTACAGGCCGAAGACGACCAGCGGTACCAGTTCGACGGCGCCCATCACGCCCACCGCGAGCGGGGAGCCGGTCAGGTCCTTGATCTGGAGCGGCAGCGCGATCAGCGCCATCACGCTGCCGAGGTAGGTGACCAGGCCCTGCGACCACAGGAGGCGGAAGTCGCGGGAGGAGCGCCAGGGCGCGAGGTCGGGCAGCAGCGCGGCAAGCTTCGGGGTCATGGCTCAGCGGCTCCCGGCCGGTCCGGCAGCCGGGCGCACGCCGCTCGCGTGCCGCGGCGACGCGGACACCTCGGGCGGTGGTTGCGGGTGGGACGAGCGCATGGACGTACTCCGTGTTCCTGGGGCCGGACGTGCCGGACGGGTTTTCCGGGCGTGCCGGACGGGTTTTCCGGGCGTGATCGGTGGTGGGACGCGCCGGGCGGCGGACGGGCGCCGGGGCGCCCTCGTCCCGTCCATGATCCGCGTGTGCGTGGTGACGCTCCGGGCCGGGGTGCCACCACGCGTGGTTTCAGCTCGTGCTGTCCGCGGTCGAGGGAGCCCCGGCGGCGGCCCCGGCCCCCGCCGCCGTCGAGTGGTGGCGGCCGATGGGCAGCACGAGGGGTCTGCCGGAGACCGGGTCCTCGATGACGCGGCTCTCCATGCCGTACACGGCCCGGACCGTGTCCTCGGTCATCACCTCCCCGGTCGTGCCGGCGGCGTGCAGTCGTCCGGACGCCAGGGCGATGAGCCGGTCCGCGTAGCGCGCGGCCAGGTTGAGGTCGTGCAGGACCATGACGATCGTGGTGCCGCGGGTACGGTTCAGGTCGGTCAGCAGGTCGAGGACCTCGATCTGGTGGCTGATGTCGAGGAACGTGGTGGGCTCGTCGAGGAGCAGCAGGTCGGTCTGCTGGGCCAGCGCCATCGCGATCCACACGCGCTGGCGCTGGCCGCCGGAGAGTTCGTCGACGGCCCGGTCCATCAGGTCGGTCGTGTGGGTGGCCTCCAGTGCGGCGGCGACCGCCGCGTCGTCCTTCGCCGTCCAGCGGGCGAAGGCGCGCTGGTGGGGGTGGCGGCCCCGGCCGACCAGGTCCAGCACCGTGATGCCCTCGGGGGTGACCGGCGACTGGGGCAACAGGCCCAGGGTGCGGGCGAGTTCCTTGGCGGGGGTGCGATGGACCTCCTTGCCGTCCAGGACGACCCGGCCGGTGCGCGGGACGAGCAGCCGGGACATCGCGCGCAGCAGCGTCGACTTGCCGCAGGCGTTGGCGCCGACGATCACCGTGATCCGCCCGGCCGCGAGGGTCAGGTCCAGGCCCTCGATGACGGCACGGTCGCCGTAGCCGAGCGTGAGGTCCTCGGTGGCGAGGGTGTGGGACGCGGTCACAGTGAGCCTCCGGCCCGGTTGGTGCGGACGATCAGGTAGACGAGGTAGGGCGCGCCGAGGACGCCGGTGATGATGCCCACGGGGTAGCGGGTGTCGAAGGCGTACTGGCCGGTGAAGTCGGCGACCAGGACGAGGAGGGAACCGACCAGTCCCGCGGGCACCAGCAGGGATCCGCCGGTCCCCGTCAGCCGGGCGGCGATCGGCCCGGAGAGGAACGCGACGAAGGCGATCGGTCCGGCGGCCGCCGTCGCGAACGCGATCAGCCCGACGGCCGCGACGATCACCGTCACCCGGGTGCGTTCGACACGGACACCGAGGGCGGAGGCCGTGTCGTCGCCCAGGCTCAGCGCGCTCAGGTCGCGGGCCCGGGACAGCAGCACGGGGCCGAGCACGAGCACGGCGAGGACGGCGGGCACGGTCTCCTCCCACGTGGTGCCGTTGAGGCTTCCCGTGAGCCAGCGCATCGCCTCCTGGAGGTCCCACTCACCGGCCTGCGACAGGACGTAGGAGGTGACGCTGTCGAGCATCGCGGCGACACCGATGCCGATCAGGATGAGCCGGGTGCCGGCGACCCCGTCGCGGAACGCGAGGGTGTACATGAGCAGCGCCACCCCGAGCGCGGCGGCTATCGCCACGACCGACACCCCGGTCCCGCTCATCGAGAAGGTCACGATGGCGAGGGCCGCCGCCGCGCTCGCTCCGGCGCTGATGCCGATGACGTCGGGGCTGGCGAGCGGGTTGCGGAGCATCGTCTGGAAGGTGACACCGGCCATGCCGAAGCTGAATCCGGCGGTCAGCGCCAGTACCGCCCGCGGCAGCCGCAGCCTGCCCACGGTGAAGGACGCGCCCGGCACCTGCTCGCCCATCACCACGCGCAGCACGTCACCGGCCGGGTAGAAGGTGTGGCCGGCCATGAGGGTCGTGACGAACGCGGCGGCGACGAGGAGCAGCAGCGTCAGGACGAGCAGCCGTCGCCGGTACGCGCCGCGGACCCGGGCGCGGGTGACGGCCGCCGACGTGGACGGGGCGCGGACGGCTGGTGCGCTCACAGGGACCTGACCTTTTGGCGTCGGACGATGTGGATGAAGAACGGGGCGCCGATGATCCCGGTCAGGATCCCCACGTCGATCTCGGCCGGCCGTGCCACGACCCGGCCCACCATGTCTGCGGCGGTCAGCAGGATCGCGCCGCCCAGCGCGGAGAACGGCAGCAGCCAGCGGTGGTCCACGCCGACCAGGAGCCGGCAGGCGTGCGGTACGACGAGACCGACGAAGAGGATCGGCCCGGCGACGGCGGTGGACGCGCCGCACAGCACGACCGCGCCGAGCGCCGCGCCGGCCCGGACGAGGGCCACCCGTTCACCGAGTCCGGCGGCCAGGTCGTCGCCCAGTGCCAGCGAGTTGAGGGCCCGGGCGGATGCCAGGCAGATCACGAACCCGGCGCCGAGGAAGGGCAGGACGCTGCCGAGCTGGTCGTAGGAGGCGCCTCCGACGCCGCCGATCTGCCACAGCCGGAAGGTGTCGGAGATGTCGTTGCGGGGCAGTACGACGGCGCTGACCAGCGAGGTGAGCGCGGCCGTGATGGCGGCGCCGGCGAGGGCCAGCTTCAGCGGGGTGGCGCCGCCGCGGCCCAGCGAGCCGATGGCGTACACGAAGCCGGCGGTCAGTGCCGCCCCGAGCATCGCCACCCAGATGTAACCGGACGCCGACGCGAGGCCGAGGTAGGCGATGGCGGTGACCACGGCCAGGGAGGCGCCCATGTTGACGCCGAGGATGCCCGGGTCGGCCAGCGGGTTGCGGGTCACCCCCTGCATGACCGCGCCGGAGAGTCCGAGGGCGGCGCCCACGACGACGGCGAGGAGGGTGCGCGGTATGCGCTTGGCGACGGCCGCCTCCTCCAGGGTGGCCTCCGCTCCGCCGAGCGCCGCCCACACGTCGGACCAGGCCACGGCACGGGACCCGAAGGCGAGGGAGGCCACCATGACGGCGATCAGGACGGCGGCCACCACGAGGAGCCGGAGGACGCGGACGCGGGGGGGGGGGGGGGGGGGGGGGGGGGGGGGGGGGGGGGGGGGGGGGGGGGGGGGGGGGGGGGGGGGGGGGGGGGGGGGGGGGGGGGGGTGGGGGGGGGGGGGGGGGGGGGGGGGGGGGGGGGGGGGGGGGGGGGGGGAGGGGGGGGGAGGGGGGGAGGGGGGGGGGGGGGGGGGGGGTCGCC
>NZ_JBVJVN010000028.1:0-27400 GCF_055603605.1 Streptomyces sp. NPDC037271 | reverse complement strand
TCCCCCACGTCCCCCCCCCCCCCCCACCCACCAACCCCCCCCCCCCCCCCCCGCCCCCCCCCCCCCCCCCCCCCCCCCGCGGTCGGGGTGGCGGTGACGGTCACTTGACCTTGTCCGCGGCCTGGGCGAGCGCCTTCACGTAGTCGTCCAGGACGTACGGGATCGACAGCGGGGTGGGGTTGGCGGCGGTGGCCAGCGGGGTGGTGTTGGGCAGCAGGTAGATGGAGCCCCGCTCGACGGCGGCCAGCTTCGAGGTGAGCGGGTCGTCCTTGAGCGCCTTCAGGAGCTCACCCGTGTCGTCGCCGTAGCCGGTGATGATGTCGACGTCGTTGAAGTCGTCGATGCGCTCGGCGCTCTTGGTGAGGACGAACTTCTTCGTCGACTCGGACGGCCCGGAGATGCTGGCGGGGATCTTCATGCCGAGGTCGGTGAAGAACTGGGTGCGGGTGTCGTGGGTCGTGTAGAAGCCGACCTGGCTGACGTCCTTGGAGGACACGTGCGTCATGAACATCGCCGTCTTGCCCTTGAGCTGGGGGTACTTGGCGGCGGTCTCGCTGATCTGCCCCTCGAGGTCGCCGATGAGCTTGTCGCCCTCGTCGGCGAGTCCGATGGCCTTGCTGTTCTGGCGGATGATGTCGCGCCACGGGGTCGCCCAGGCCGCTTCCGGGTAGGCCACCACGGGGGCGATCTGGCTGAGGGTCTCGTAGTCCTGCTCGGTCAGTCCGGAGTACGCGGCGAGGATGACGTCGGGCCGGGTGTCGGCGACGGCCTCGAAGTCGATGCCGTCGGTCTCGTCGAACAGGACCGGGGTCCTGGCGCCGAGCTCCCCCAGCCGCTTCTCGGTCCAGGGCAGCACGCCGTCCCCGTCGTCGTCACCGAAGGTGGCCTTGGCCATGCCGACGGGGACGACGCCGAGGGCGAGCGGCACTTCCTCGTTGGCCCAGTTGACGGTGGCGACGCGCTTGGGCTTCGCGGGGATCTCGGTGGTCCCGAGCGCGTGCTTGATCGTCACGGGGAACTGGCCGGAGCCCTCGGCGCCGGCACCGGCGCCGGTGGCGCTGCTGTCGTCCTGGTCACCGTCCTGGCCGCCGCAGGCGGTGAGGCCGAAAAGGAGGGACGCCGCGAGGGCGAGCGCAGGCAGGCGTGGAGTTCTCATCGACGCGTCTCGTCACTTTCGATCCGGGGTGGCACGGCAAGTTAGGTAAGCCTTGCCTGCACAGAGTATGGAGTCGATGTACGCACATCAATCGAGCCTTTTCGACAGCCCTTGTAGCGATCGGGACATCCGGCGGGTACGGGAACGCCACGGAACGGCCGCCGCCCGGACAGCCTCCGCCCGGGACAGCCTTCGCCCCGCTCCCTGGACGGCCCTCGCCCCGCCGTCTTCCCGGGGCGGCCTTCACACTGCTGTGTCAGCGCGCCGGAACCTGCCGGGAGTCGTGCCCGTCGTCCGCCGGAAGGCCGCCCCGAAGGCGCTCGCCGAGCGGTAGCCGACCGCGTCGGCCACCACGTCGACCTCGAATCCGCGGGAGAGGAGGTGCACGGCGTGCTGGGCCCGTACCGCGGCGACCCACCGGGCGAAACTCGTGCCCGTCTCGGTCCGGAACGCCCGGGTCAGTGTGCGGGCGCTGCACCCGAGGGAGGAGGCCCAGCCGGTCAGCGTCCGCTGGTGGGACGGATCGGCCCGTACCGCGTCCACGATCGGCCGGAGCAGCGTGGACGTGGGCAACTGCACCAGCAGCGCGCGGGCCGACGGCCGCAGCACGTCGAGAACCATGGTCTCGGTCACCGCCCGGGAGCGCGACGGCAGGTCCTTCTCCTCGAGCCGCTCCAGAAGGAGCCGGAGCAGCGGGGTGATGTCCACGGCGACCGGCACGTCGGGCAACGCCGAGACCGTGCCGTACCGGAAGAAGTGCGCCCGGTACGAGGTGCCCGCGACCGCGGAGGCGGAGTGCATCTGCCCCGCCGGCATCCACAGTCCCAGGGTCGGCGTGACGCACCACACCTGGGAACCCACCACGACCGTGGACGCGCCCTGCTCGTTCCAGAGGAGTTCGTGCCACGGGTGCGAGTGCTCGTTCCAGGCCGTGTCGTCGGCGACGACCTCCTCGTACCCCTTGATCACGAAGGGCACGTCGACCTCGCCGGCGGCGAGCGACGGCAGCTCCCTGGTGACACGCATGCGGTCAGGCTAACCGGCACCCGGCTGCCCGGACCGTACGCGGGTCGCACGCGGGCGCAAGGCCCCGGGAACACCGTGATCGCGCCCGCTGTTGCCCCTCGTGTGCGGAAACGGAGGCAGATCGGTGCACGGTGAATACAAGATCCCCGGCGGCAAGCTGGTCGTCGTGGACGTGGAGTCCGAGGACGGTGTGCTGCGGCACGTGCGCGTGGCGGGTGACTTCTTCCTGGAACCGGACGAGGCGCTGGACGCCGTGAACCGCGCGCTGGAGGGAGCCCCGGCCGACACCGACGCGGCGGGACTCGCCGCGCGGATCGACGCGGCGCTGCCCGAGGGGACCGTGATGTACGGGCTGACCTCGGAGGGCGTCGGCATCGCCGTGCGCCGGGCGCTCGCGCACGCCACGGACTGGACGGACTACGACTGGCAGCTGATCCACGGGGAGCCCGAGGCCCCGGCTCTGCACATGGCACTGGACGAGGTGCTGACCGCCGAGGTCGCCGCGGGCCGGCGTCCACCGACGCTGCGGGTGTGGGAGTGGGGCGCCCCGGCGGTGATCATCGGCAGCTTCCAGTCGCTGCGCAACGAGGTGGACGCCGAGAGCGCCGCCTGCCACGGCATCGAGGTGGTGCGCCGGATCTCCGGCGGCGGCGCCATGTTCGTGGAGCCCGGCAACACGATCACCTACTCGCTGTCCGTGCCGGACGCGCTGGTGCAGGGGCTCTCCTTCCAGGACAGCTACGCCTACCTCGACGACTGGGTGCTCGGCGCACTCGGCGAGATGGGGATCCGTGCCTGGTACCAGCCGCTGAACGACATCGCCACCGACCAGGGCAAGATCGCGGGCGCCGCGCAGAAGCGCGTCGTGGGGCCGGGCGGTGGTCCCGGCGCCGTGCTGCACCACGTGACCATGTCGTACGACATCGACGCGGACAAGATGCTCGAGGTGCTGCGCGTCGGGCGGGAGAAGATGTCCGACAAGGGCGTCAAGAGCGCGAAGAAGCGGGTGGACCCGCTGCGCCGGCAGACCGGGCTGGCCCGGGAGGCCGTGATCGAGCGGATGATCGCCTCCTTCGACGGCCGGTACGGTCTGACCCGGGGCAAGGTGACGGACGACGAGCTGACGCGGGCCGGGGAGTTGGCGCGTACGAAGTTCTCCTCCCCCGAGTGGACCGCGAGAGTTCCCTGACCGGCGGGGCCCGCCGACCGTCTGGTGCGCTCAGCGCGCCGCCACCGGGCCCCGGCTCGGTGGCGAACACCCACGCGCTGCGAGCCACCGGGTCCGTTCGCCGCCGGCGGCCGGGCAGGGGCAACGGGTGAGGGCCCGGCGTGTGGCCGGTGACGCCGCCCGGCCATGACGGCCCCCTCGTCCGGACCGGGCGCTCCCATGCGTCTGCGTCACCGCGCGGCCACGCACCGAGTTCGCCCTTCCGCCCCACGGGGTCTCGTGTGACACTGGCGTCCCGTCCGCAGTGCGGACCATCTCCGCACCGTCCCCCACGAGAAGTGCGCCGTGCGTTCTCTTCCCCTGCCGCTCGCCCTGACCGCTCGTCTGGCGCCGGTCGCCGTGCTCGCCACGGCGGGCTGGGCGCTGTCGTCCGGGCCTGACACGACATCGGCCGCGAAGGACCCGACCCCGCCCGACACCGCGAACCGGTCGGCCTCCGCACCGGCGACCGCGGCGGTGACGAAGACGTACGCCGCCGCCCCGGCGCCCTGCGAGAGCCTGGCCGGGAAGACGGTCGCCTCACTCGTCCCGGGTGCCGAGGCGGACGGCAAGGAGATTCCGTCCACGGACACCGCGGTGCGCCGCACGTGCTCCTGGAACGCGCTCAAGGGGTACGACTACCGCTGGCTCGACGTCTCCTTCGAGGTGATGGAGTCGGACGAGGCGGCGCGGAAGTCGTACGAGGAGCGGACCGCCGACAAGGGGGGCGGGGGCGCGGTGCCCGGTCTCGGTGACGCGGCCTACTCCGTCGTGAACCTCACCACCGAGGACAAGCAGCAGACGCGTGAGGGCACCGTGATGACCCGTGCCGCCAACGCGCTGGTGATCATCACGTACAACGGCAGCGACTTCGAGACGCGGAAGGCTCCCAGCACGGAGGAGATCAACAAGGGGGCCATCAAGGCCGCCAAGGAAGCCGTGTCGGCCCTGGAGAGCGGCGGGGGCTGACCCTGCCGCGAGGGCCGGCGCCGGCACGGGGCCCGGTCCTCGTCCAGGGCCTGGCAGCCCGCCGCGCATCTCCGAGCGGCCGGTCGTCCGGGTACGGGAGCGCACTCGACGCCAGGCCCATGAGTTCGGGACGCGTGGTGCCACCCGGATGCTTTCGTCGCCGTCAACCGGTCCGGTGCAGGGCGTCGTTGACAAGGCCGCCGCTCTCGGGCACGTGGTCGTGAAGGACGAAGTGCCCGCCGGCCGGGCGGCGCGGCACTGTAGGTTCCCCTCTCGAGGTGTGCTCCGTGCGAAGCCCCTCTGCTGTAGTGGTCCGATGTCGGAGGTGTGTGCTGTGTTGATGACCGGCAAGGTTGTGCGTTTTGACGAGATCCGCGGCTACGGGTTCATCGCACCCGCGGACGCGGGTGAGGACGTCTTCATGCACGCGAACGACCTGCTTGACGAGAAGTACCTCTACCAGGAAGGCCGCGAGGTCGAGTTCTTCCTCGAGCAGGGGGACAAGGGCCCCAAGGCCTCGCAGATCCGCCTCGTCCACCAGCCGACGGCGATTCGGCTGCCCTCCCGTCCGGCCGGCGCCCCGGACGACCGGCAGGCCGTCCGGGGCGCCGGTGGAGACGGCGCGACGGACGCCGCGCGGTTCCGCGCCGAACTCACGGAAGCCCTGCTCGACTCGTCGGGCACCCTCACGGCGGACCAGATCAAGCAGGTCCGCGAGTGTGTCGTCGCCCTGGCGCGGAAGCGGGGCTGGGTCGCCCACTGACAAGGGATCAGCAGGGGGACGCGCGCACGCTTCCCCGCCCTGTCCGTGACCGGCGCCGGGCGCCCGGCGCCCGGCGCTAGAGCTCGTAGTCCTGGGCCGACTCCTCCCAGCGAAGACCGCGAAGCGCGAGGTCGGCGTCCTCGCCCGACGGGACGTCCACCGTGGTCTGGAACCAGACCACGGTGAGGGCGGAACGGTGCAGCACCGGGTCGAGCCCAGGGGCGACCGCTGTCGAGCGGAAGGCGCCGACGCAGGCCACGGAAGGCAGCATCTCGACGGGTCCGAAGGCGCCGGCGGGCTGATCCGGATACTCGCGGGAGGGCGGGGCCAGATGGACCGGCGTGGCGGGAAACGCACGTTCAGCCTGCCTCTGGAGGCTCCTGACGCGCATATCGTTGATGCGCTTGCACGGGTAGCCCTCCAGCATGCCCCCATAGGTCGAAGACATCCGCAGCTCGGTGAGCGCGATCGAACGTCCGGACAAGAGGGCCACATGGCTCAGCGACATGCGGGCACCCTATGCGCAGGATTTCCTCCCGATACACGGCCTGACGGTCGCTCCCCTCACCGCTCCGGAGCCGTGGTGAGCCCCGGGCCTACGCGTTCAGTGCCGGGATGACCTCCGCGCCGTAGGCGTCGATGGTCGCCTCCTTCGCGTCGTGCATGGCGTAGACGGCGAACTGGTCGACGCCCAGGTCGCGCAGGGCCCGGAGCCGGTCGATGTGCGCCCGCGGAGGGCCGAGCAGGCAGAAGCGGTCGACGATCTCGTCGGGGACGAAGTCGGCGGACGGGTTCCCGGCACGGCCGTGGTGGCCGTAGTCGTAGCCGTGCCGCTCCTTGATGTACGCGGTCAGCGCCTCGGGGACCATGCCGGAGTGCTCGCCGTAGCGGGAGACGAGGTCGGCGACGTGGTTGCCGACCATGCCGCCGAACCAGCGGCACTGCTCGCGGGCGTGGGCCAGGTCGTCACCGACGTAGGCGGGGGCCGCGACGCAGACGGTGACGGAGCCGGGGTCCCGGCCGGCGTCCGCGGCGGCGGCGCGCACCGCCCTCACCATCCACTCTGTCAGGTACGGGTCGGCGAGCTGCAGGATGAAGCCGTCGGCCTTCTGCCCGGCCAGGGCGAGGGCCTTGGGTCCATACGCCGCCATCCAGACCGGCAGCCTGCCGTTCCTCACCCACGGGATCCGCAGTGGCTGCCCCTCGATCTCGGTCTCGCGTCCCTCGGCGAGGTCGCGGATGACGTCGATCGCCCGGCCGAGCGCGGCCAGGGTGTGGGGCCGGCGGCCGGCGACCCGCATCGCGGAGTCGCCTCGGCCGATGCCGCAGACGGTGCGGTTGCCGTACATGTCGTTGAGGGTGGCGAAGGTGGAGGCGGTGACCTCCCAGGTCCTGGTGCCCGGGTTGGTGACCATGGGCCCGACGGTCAGGTCGCGGGTGTGCTCCAGGATGCGGCTGTGGATGACGAAGGGCTCCTGCCAGAGCACGGCGGAGTCGAAGGTCCAGCCGTAGCGGAAGCCGTTGTGTTCCGCGCGGCGCATCAGCTCGACGACCGCCGACGCGGGCGGGTCGGTCTGCAGGACGATGCCGAAGTCCACGGCGGCCTCCCTAGCGGTCGAGGTACTGGCAGGTGGAGCGGGGTGTGTACGTGCCGTGGCCGGCGCGGCCGGTGTAGGTCCGCCGGTCCACGACGACCTCGCCGCGCGACAGGACGGTCTCCACCCGGCCGGTGACGCGCCGGCCCTCGTAGGCCGAGTAGTCGACGTTCATGTGATGGGTGTCGGCGGAGATGACCTGCTCGGCGTGCGGGTCGTAGACGACCACGTCGGCGTCGGCGCCGGGCGCGATGGTGCCCTTCTTCGGGTAGAGGCCGAACATGCGGGCCGGGGTGGCGCAGGCGATCTCGATCCAGCGGCGGCGGCTGATGTGCCCGTCGACCACGGCCTGGTGGAGCAGGTCCATGCGGTTCTCCACGCCCGGCATCCCGTTGGGGATCTTGGAGAAGTCGCCGCGGCCCAGCTCCTTCTGGCCGGTGAAGCAGAAGGGGCAGTGGTCGGTGGAGACGACCTGGAGGTCGTTGGTCCGCAGCCCCTTCCACAGGGCCGCCTGGTGCTCACGCGGGCGCAGGGGGGTGCTGCACACGTACTTGGCGCCCTCGAAGTCCGGCTCGGCGAGGTTGTCGGTGGACAGGAACAGGTACTGCGGACAGGTCTCCCCGAAGACGTTCAGTCCGTCGTCGCGCGCCCGGGTCAGCTCGGCCAGTGCCTCCGCCGCCGAGACGTGCACGACGTACAGCGGGGCCCCGGCCACCTGGGCGAGCTTGATGGCCCGGTGGGTGGCCTCGGCCTCCAGGAGCGCCTTGCGGACCTCGCCGTGGTGGCGCGGGTCGGTCTCGCCCCGGGCCAGGGCCTGCTCGACCAGGACGTCGATCGCGATGCCGTTCTCGGCGTGCATCATGATCAGGCCGCCGTTCCCGGCGGCGCGCTGCATGGCGCGCAGGATCTGGCCGTCGTCCGAGTAGAAGACGCCGGGGTAGGCCATGAACTGCTTGAAGGAGGTGACGCCTTCCTCCACCAGCAGGTCCATCTCCTTGAGCGTCTCCTGGTTCACGTCCGAGACGATCATGTGGAAGGCGTAGTCGATCGCGCAGTTGCCCTCGGCCTTCGCGTGCCAGGCGTCCAGGCCCTCGCGCAGGGAGTGGCCGACGCTCTGGATGGCGAAGTCGACGATCGTGGTCGTGCCGCCCCAGGCGGCGGCCCGGGTGCCGGTCTCGAAGGTGTCCGCCGCGTAGGTGCCGCCGAAGGGCATCTCCATGTGGGTGTGTCCGTCGACCCCGCCCGGGATCACGTACTTGCCGGTGGCGTCGACGACCCTCCCCCACTCTCCGGGCGGGTCGCCCCCCAGGTCGCTCCGCCCGGCCGTGAAGGCCGCGGCGGCCGGGGTGCCGGTCGCGGCGAGCGCCGCGACGCGGCCGTCCTCGATCAGGACATCGGCGTGGATCTCGTCCGACGCGGTGATGACGAGGCCACCGCGGATGACGGTACGGCTGCTCATGCTGTTCCCTCCTGTCAGGGCCCGGTTCGTCGGTCGCGGGCTGCGCGCGGTGTGGGCGGCGTACGCACCCGGCCCGCTCGTCGGTGTCGTCGGCGCGCGGCGCCCGGTGGTGAGCACCGTCGCGCCGCCGCCGGGGCACCGGGACCGGGCGCCGGGCCGGTAGCCGCCGGGCCGGTAGGCGCCGGGCCGGTGGGGGCGGGTCCTTCCCCTCCGCTCAGTGCGCGGTGGTCACAGGCTCCGCAGAGCGCGTTCCAGGATCGCCGCGCCCTCCTCCGCCTCCGCGACGGTGAGGGACATCGGCGGGGCGATGCGCAGGACGCTGGTGTCGTGGCCGCCGCCCTTGCCGATGAGCAGCCCGCCGGCGCGGGCCTCCTCCAGCACGGCGGACACGGCTTCGGGGTCGGCCCGGTCGGTGCCGGGCCGGGTCACCTCCACCCCGATCATCAGCCCGCGCCCCCGCACCTCCCGCACGTGCGGAACCTGCGCGGCGACGGCCCGCAACCGCTCGATGAGCAGTCCGCCGACGCGCCGGGCGTTGCCCTGGAGGTCGTGTTCCAGGAGGTGGTTGAGGTTGGCGAGGCCTGCCGCCATGGTGACCTGGGTGCCGCCGAAGGTGGAGATGCTGTTGGCGTCCAGGCAGTTCATGATCTCGGCGCGGGCGATGACGCCGCCGATGGACATGCCGTTGCCGATGCCCTTGGCGAAGGTCACGATGTCCGGCGGTCCGCCGCGCCCGTGGGCCTGCCAGCCCCAGAAGTGGTCGCCGGTCCGGCCCCAGCCGGTCTGCACCTCGTCGGCGATCCACAGGATGCCCCGCTCGTGCAGCACGTCCCGGAAGGCGGCGTACAGGCCGTCCGGCGGGGAGGTGAAGCCGCCGACGCCCTGGACCGGTTCGGCGATCAGCGCGGCGGGCGGGCGGGTGTGGCCGAGGAGGTCCTCGAGGTCCGCGACGCAGGCGTCGATGAAGGCGCGGTCGTCCAGGTGGGCGTAGGGGCCTCGGGTGCGTACGCCGCCGTGGACGTAGAGCGTCTGGAGCGGGGACAGCGAGGTCGGGGACCAGCTCCGGTTGCCGGTGATGCCGACCGCGCCGAAGGAGCGGCCGTGGTAGCTGTTGCGCATCGCCAGGACCGTGTTGGAGCGCCGGTGGGTGGTGGCGAGCAGCAGGGCGGTGTCGTTGGCCTCGGTGCCGGAGGTGGTGAAGAAGACGCGGGCGTCCGGGATGCCGCTCACCTGGGCGATGCGCTCGGCGAGTTCGACCATCGGCCGGTTGAGGTAGAGGGTCGAGGAGTGGTTGATCCGCCCGGCCTGCTCACTGATCGCCTTGGTCACCTCGGGCAGGGCGTGCGCGGTCATCGTGGTGAGGATGCCGCCGAAGAAGTCGAGGTACCGGTTGCCGGCGGCGTCCCAGACGTGGCGGCCCTCGCCGTGCGTGATCTCCAGCGGGTCCTCGTAGTAGAGGGAGAGCCAGTCGGGCAGGACGGACCGGTGGCGGGCGAACAGGTCGCGGGTCACGGGCGCACCAGTCCCTGGTAGGCGTCGGGGCGGCGGTCGCGGTAGAAGGCCCACTGCTGCCGCACCTCGTCGATGAGGTCGAAGTCCAGGTCGCGGACGACGAGTTCCTCCTTGGTGTCGCTGGCGGTCTCCCCGACGAACTGGCCGCGCGGGTCGACGAAGTACGAGGTCCCGTAGAAGTCGTTGTCGCCGTACTCCTCCTGTCCCACCCGGTTGATCGCGGCGACGAAGTACTCGTTGGCGACGGCCGCCGCGGGCTGTTCGAGCCGCCACAGGTGGGCGGAGAGGCCGCGGTGGGTGGCGGAGGGGTTGTAGACGAGCTGGGCGCCGCCGAGGCCGAGCTGCCGCCAGCCCTCCGGGAAGTGGCGGTCGTAGCAGATGTAGACGCCGACCTTGCCGACGGCGGTGTCGAAGACGGGCCAGCCGGCGTTGCCGGGACGGAAGTAGAACTTCTCCCAGAACCCCTTGACCTGCGGGATGTGGTGCTTGCGGTACGTCCCGAGGACGGTGCCGTCGGCGTCGATCACCGCCGCGGTGTTGTAGTAGAAGCCGGACTGCTCGACCTCGAAGACGGGGGCGACGACCACCATGCCGGTCTCGCGTGCGAGCGCCCGCATCCGGCGGGTGGTCGGCCCGTCGGGGACGGGCTCGGCCCAGCGGTAGTGGGCGGGGTCCTGGACCTGGCAGAAGTAGGGGGCGTTGAAGACTTCCTGGAAGCCGATGACCCGGGCTCCCTGCCGGGCCGCCTCGCGGGCGTGCTCCTCGTGTTTCGCCACCATGGACTCGGTGTCGCCGGTCCAGGTGGCCTGGACGAGAGCGGCACGAACGACGTTGGCCATGAGCTGCTCCTTCGACACGACGTCAGAGCCTCTACGCCCGTAGAGCAGGCCGTAGAGGGACGAACGTAAGCCCGGCCGGGCGGGCTTGCCAAGACCATCGTCGTCAAGGCGCGGCGTCGATCGGTTTTCGCACCCCTGTGGGCGAGTGGAGGGGCCGGTGGGGCGGCTGGGGCGTTCTCAGACCCCCGCGAGCGAGCACCGCCCGGCCAGCTCGTCCATGGACAGCCCCAGCGCGCGGGCCAGCGCGACGACCGTGAAGAACGCCGGGGTGGGCGCCCGGCCGGTCTCGATCTTGCGCAGTGTCTCGGCGGAGAGGCCGGCCTCGGCCGCGACCTCCGTCATGCTCCGGTCGCCGCGGGCCGCGCGGAGCAGCCGCCCGAGCCGCTCGCCGCGTTCGCGCTCTTCGGGGGTCAGGGGGGTGCGCACCATGCCGTCATTGTAATACCGGCCCCCCGGAACGGACCCAATTCAAATACCGGTATAGTAATTGGCATGGTGGAACTGAAGACAGACACATCGATCGACGCCATGCACGCCGCCGGCCAGGTCGTCGCGCGCGCCCTGACCGCCGTACGGCAGGCCGCGGACGTGGGGGTGTCCCTGCTGGAGCTGGACGCGGTGGCACACGAGGTACTGCGGGAGGCGGGCGCCGGTTCGCCGTTCCTCGGCTACCGTCCCTCCTTCGCGCAGACCCCGTTCCCGGCCGTCGTCTGCGCGTCGGTGAACGACGCGATCGTGCACGGCATCCCGGACGGCTACCGGCTGCGCGACGGGGACCTCGTCTCCATCGACTGCGGCGCGACACTCGACGGCTGGGCGGGCGACTCGGCGGTCAGCTTCGTCGTGGGCACCCCCCGCCCGGCGGACGTGGCGCTGATCGAGACCGCCGAGCGGGCCCTCGCGGCGGGCATCGAGGCGGCCGTCGTCGGCAACCGCATCGGCGACATCGCGCACGCCATCGGCTCGGTGTGCCGAGGGGCCGGCTACGGCATCATGGAGGACTTCGGCGGCCACGGCATCGGCCGGCACATGCACGAGGACCCGGGGGTGCCCAACGAGGGCCGGCCGGGACGCGGCCTCCCCCTGCGCCACGGCATGGTCATCGCCCTCGAGCCCATGCTGATCAGCGGCGGCCGGGACGACTACCACTGCGCGCCCGACGGCTGGACCCTGCGCACCAACGACGGCTCCCGGGCGGCTCACGTGGAGCACACGGTGGCCGTCACGGACTCCGGTCCGCGGGTGCTGACCTCGCGCGACGGCCTCTGAGGCGGGCCGGGGGCCGGGGTTCCCCCACATGCCCGACGGAACAGAACGTGTCATGTTGGGCATGAGCGCACCCCGACCGGGTTACCCGGCCCCGGCACGTCGATCAGCGAAGCAGCGGAGGACCGGAAACGATGACCAGCGGCTTCATGGGCCCGGAGGGCGACCCGTTCGCGGAATTCCTGGCACGCTTCTTCGGCGGGCCCAGGCCGAGGCAGATCGACATCGGGCGGCTGCTCAGCCAGCCCGCCCGGGAGCTGGTGCGCGGCGCCGCCCAGTACGCCGCCGAGCACGGCAGCCGGGACCTGGACACCGAGCACCTGCTGCGGGCCGCGCTCTCCACCGAGCCGACCCGGGGCCTGCTCAGCCGGGCCGGCGCCGACCCCGACGCGATGGCCTCGCAGATCGACGAGCGGACCGGCCCGGTGCAGCACCCGCCGGGTGAGGCACCGCCGCCGACCTCGCTCTCCCTGACCCCGGCCGTCAAACGCGCCCTGCTGGACGCGCACGAACTGGCCCGGTCGACCGGCACCGGGTACATCGGCCCGGAACACGTGCTCAGCGCCCTGGCCGCCAACCCGGACTCGGCCGCCGGGCACATCCTGAACGCGGCCCGGTTCGCCCCCTCGGGCCTGCCGACGGAGGCACCGGACGCCGCGAAGGCCGGCCGCCCGGAGGGGCCCCGGTCCACGAACACACCGACCCTGGACAAGTACGGCCGCGACCTCACCGACCTGGCCCAGCAGGGCCGGATCGACCCGGTGATCGGGCGCGAGGAGGAGATCGAGCAGACCGTCGAGGTGCTCTCCCGCCGCGGCAAGAACAACCCGGTGCTCATCGGTGACGCGGGCGTCGGCAAGACCGCCGTGGTGGAGGGGCTGGCGCAGCGCATCACCGACGGCGACGTGCCCGACGTGCTGATCGGCCGCCGGGTGGTCGCGCTGGACCTGACCGGCGTGGTCGCCGGCACCCGCTACCGGGGCGACTTCGAGGAGCGGATGAACAACATCGTGGGCGAGATCCGCGCCCACTCCGACCAGCTGATCATCTTCATCGACGAGCTGCACACCGTCGTCGGCGCGGGCGGTGGCGGCGAGGGCGGCTCGATGGACGCCGGGAACATCCTCAAGCCGGCGCTGGCCCGCGGCGAGCTGCACATCGTGGGCGCCACCACGCTGGAGGAGTACCGCCGGATCGAGAAGGACGCCGCCCTCGCCCGCCGCTTCCAGCCGATCCTGGTGCCCGAGCCCACCACCGCGGACGCCGTCGAGATCCTGCGCGGCCTGCGCGACCGCTACGAGGCCCACCACCAGGTCCGCTACACCGACGAGGCACTGGTGGCGGCCGTGGAGATGTCCGACCGCTACCTCACCGACCGCAGGCTGCCGGACAAGGCCATCGACCTGATCGACCAGGCGGGCGCCCGCGTGCGACTGCGGGCGCGCACCAAGGGCACGGACGTACGGGCCATGGAGCGCGAGGTCGACCAGCTGATCCGGGACAAGGACCAGGCGGTCACGGACGAGCGGTACGAGCAGGCCATGCAGCTGCGCGACCGGATCACCGAACTGAAGCAGCGGATCACCGAGGCCGACGGCGGCGGCGAGGCCGACGAGGGCCTGAACCTGGTGGTCGGCACCGAGTCCATCGCCGAGGTGGTGTCCCGGCAGACCGGCATCCCGGTCAGCAGCCTCACCCAGGAGGAGAAGGACCGCCTGCTGGGCCTCGAGTCCCACCTGCACGAGCGGGTGGTCGGCCAGGAGGAGGCCGTACGGGTCGTCTCCGACGCCGTACTGCGCTCCCGCGCCGGGCTCTCCAGCCCCGACCGGCCCATCGGCAGCTTCCTCTTCCTCGGCCCGACCGGCGTCGGCAAGACCGAGCTGGCCCGCGCGCTGGCCGAGGCGCTGTTCGGCAGCGAGGACCGGATGGTCCGGCTGGACATGAGCGAGTACCAGGAGCGGCACACCGTCAGCCGCCTGGTCGGCGCCCCGCCCGGCTACGTCGGGCACGAGGAGGCCGGTCAGCTCACCGAGGTGGTGCGCCGGCACCCGTACTCCCTGCTCCTGCTCGACGAGGTGGAGAAGGCGCACCCGGACGTCTTCAACATCCTCCTCCAGGTGCTGGACGACGGCCGGCTGACCGACTCGCAGGGCCGGACGGTGGACTTCAGCAACGCGGTCGTCGTGATGACCAGCAACCTGGGCTCCGACGTGATCACCCGGCGCGGCGCGGGCATCGGCTTCGGCGCCGGCGGCTCGGAGGCGGACGAGGAGGCCCGGCGCGAGCAGGTGCTCCGCCCGCTGCGCGAGCACTTCCGGCCCGAGTTCCTCAACCGCATCGACGAGATCGTCGTCTTCCGCCAGCTCAGCGGCGAGCAGCTGCGGCAGATCACCAGCCTGCTCCTGGAGCAGACCCGCCGGATGGTGCACGCGCAGGGCATCACCGTCGACTTCACCGACGACGCCGTGGACTGGCTCGCCGAACGCGGCTACCAGCCCGAGTACGGCGCCCGCCCGCTGCGCCGCACCATCCAGCGCGAGGTCGACAACGAGCTGTCCCGGCTGCTCCTCGACGGCCGCATCGCGGAGGGCGGCCGGGTCACGGTCGACGTCGAGGACGGGCGGCTGGCGTTCCGGACGCCCGAGCGGCCCGTCCCCGAACTGTGACCCGCGCTACCGGACGGGCCTGACCACCATCGCCGAGCCGCCGCCGCGGCGTTCCTTCTCGGCTGCGGCCAGCCACCTCCCGTTCGGCAGCCGCTGCACACCGGTCGCCGCGCCGATCTCGGGGTTGGCCTTGAACGCGTGCCCGAGCGCTTCCAGCTCGCCCCGCAGCCCGCTGTCGTAGAGCCCGGGTTCGAGCTCGGTCTGCGCGGCGTTGCGCTGGCTGGCGCGCGGGGCGGCGATCGCGTCGACGAGCGGGAGTCCGCGGTCGATGAAGCCGGTGAGGGTCTGGAGCACGGTGGTGATGATGGTGGCGCCACCGGGCGAACCGACGGCCACGACCGGCCTTTTCTGCTGGTCCAGGACGATCGTCGGCGCGATCGACGACCGCGGGCGCTTGCCGGGTCCCGGCAGGTTCGGGTCGTGGACGGCCGGGTTGGCGGGGGCGAAGGAGAAGTCCGTCAGCTCGTTGTTGAGCAGGAAGCCGCGGCCGGGCACGGTGATGCCGCTGCCGCCGGTCTGCTCGATGGTGAGCGTGTAGGCGACGACGTTCCCCCACCTGTCGGCCACCGTCAGGTGCGTGGTGTTCTCACCCTCGTACGTCGTCGGGGCCGCCGTGCCGCCGCCCGCGCAGGAGGCGGGGCGCCGGGGGTCGCCGGGCGCGAGGGGGCTGGTGAGCACCGCGTCGTCCTTGATCAGGCATGCACGCGAGTCGGCGTACCGCTGCGACAGCAGTTCCCTCGCCGGTACGTCCTCGAAGGCCGGGTCGCCGACCCAGCGCCCCCGGTCGGCGAAGGCGATGCGGCTGGCCTCGATGAAACGGTGCAGGTAGCGGGCCTTGCTTGCCCTGGAGAGGTCGGTGCGCTCGAGGATGTTGAGGGCCTCGCCGACCGTGGTGCCGCCGGAGGAGGAGGGCGCGATGGAGTAGACGTTCAGGCCTCGGTACGAGGTCCTGGTCGGTGCCTGGAACTCGGCCTCGTAGGCGGCGAGGTCCTTGGCGGTCAGGTCGCCCGGGCGGGCGTTCCAGCCGGAGTCCGGGCCGACGGGCGGCTTGTTGACGGTGGCGACGATGTCCTCGCCGAGCTCACCGTGGTAGAGCGCGCCGACGCCCTCGCGGGCCAGCTCCTTGTACGTGCGCGCCAGGTCCGGGTTCTTGAACGTGGAGCCGACGACCGGGAGTTCACCGCCCGGCAGGAACAGCTCGGCGGTGTCCGGGAAGTAACGGAACCGCTGTTCGTTGGCGGCCGTCTGGGAGCGGAAGGTGTCGTCGACGGTGAAGCCGTGCCGGGCCAGACGCTCGGCGGGCTTGAGCACGGAGCCGAGCTTCCGGCTGCCCCACTTGTCGAGGGCGGCCTGCCAGGTGGCGGGCGTGCCCGGGGTGCCGACGGCGAGGCCGCTGCTGACGGCGTCGGCGAAGGCGATCGGCTCGCCGTTCTCCGTGAAGAGGTGCTCGTCGGCGGCCAGCGGCGCGGTCTCCCGGCCGTCGATGGTGCGCACGGTACGGGACTTGGCGTCGTAGTAGACGAAGTAGCCGCCCCCGCCGATGCCGGCGGAGTAGGGCTCGGTGACGCCCAGGGCTGCCGCGGTGGCCACCGCCGCGTCGACGGCGTTGCCGCCCTTGCGCAGGACCTCGATGCCGGCGGCGGAGGCGTCGGCATCGACGCTGGCGACCGCGCCGCCGTACCCGACGGCGACCGGTGTCTTCGGGACGGCGGGTCTGCTCCGGTCGGCGGGCGGCGCCGCCGCCCCCACCGACACCACGGCGGCCGAGACCGCCAGGACCATCAGTTTCCGTGCGACAGGGCGACGCATCCGCACCTCCAGGGAAGGGCCGTTCGGGCAGCTTAGTTGATCGTCATGGCCGCGTCAGGAGCACGCGGGGAGCACCCGCACGCGGCCCGTCGAGCACCGGTACGCCAACGCCCGCCGGCATGCGCGCCCACGACTGACGACGTACGCGACATCGTCCCCCGGCGTGGACCGGCCGGCATCAGCGCCGCGCTGGGCCGGCCCGCCCGCACCTACCTGTGGAAGCGCAGACTCCGCCGCAGGCAGGCGTCCTTCGGGCTGCCGGACGGTTCCGAGTCGCCGCCGGCCGTCAACCGGGACCCCGCCGCCTCCGAACCGGCGGTCCACCGCTTCGACGTCTTCACGCTGCTGGAACTGTCCGCGCCGATCAAGGACTGCGGCGCGCACGTCCAGGTGGTCACGCAGGACATGGTCCACCAGGGCTCCGGCGAGCGTACGGACCCGGCGGACGCGCACTCGGCGCGAGTTCAGGGCCCCACCGGTGCCCGGCCGGGGGCACCGGTGCCGCCGGCTCAGTACCGGTACAACCCTCGCGGCCCGTCCCGAGTCTGATACGCCGCGACGAGGTGAGAGCTTGCCCTCGAGCCACCGGGTCACGACCGGGCGCAGAGATGGCATACGATCCGCATACCCCTCATAAAGATCAAGTAAGAGGATGTACACGTCATGACTGCCCGTGCCCCCTATCGTTCCCTTCGCGGCATATCCGCCGTTGCCGCCCTGCTCGCGATCGGCGCGGTGGGGTGCTCGGACGTCACCGACGCCGTCGACAGCGCCAAGGACGGCGCGAAGAAGGTGGCCCGCCAGCGCTCGGTGTTCTCGCTGGACACCGGTGACTGCTACAACCCGTCCGGCAAGGCCGAGGGGACGGCGTACACCGTCGAGATCGTGCCCTGCGACGAGGCGCACGAAGGCCAGGTCGTGGGCGAGTTCTCGATCGACGAGGGCAAGGCGTACCCCGGCGACGACGGGGTCTCGGCGATCGCGGACACCCGCTGCCCGGTCGAGGCGCAGAAGTACGCCCCGGACACCTGGGCGCTCCCCAAGGGCGCCGAGCTCTTCTACTACACCCCGACCGCGGAGAGCTGGGCGACGGGCGACCGCTCGGTGAGCTGCACCTACACCGCCGAGAAGGGCGTACTGAGCGGCACGCTGGACACCGCGAAGTCCCTCAAGCCCGAGCAGCTCACGTACCTCAAGGGGTCGAACGCGGTCTACGAGGCGCTGTGGGCGAACCAGTCCGAGAAGGACACCGTCGAGGCCGACCTGCCCGGTTACAAGGCGCAGGCCAAGGCCGTCGCGGCCGCACTCCAGGCCCACGTCGAGGGCCTGAACGGCATCGACGGCACCGAGGTCGGCACGCTCCGTTCGACGCTGGCGAAGGCGGCCGGCGACTGGAAGAAGGCCGCGGACGCCGCCGACGCCGACACGTTCTACGCCGCCTACGACCCGGCGTTCACCGGCATCGACCCGAACAAGTCGGTCGCCGCCCGCAAGGAGCTGGGCCTGGCCACCACCGTCCCGGCCGAAGAGGCCGAGGTCTGGGCGGGCTGACACATCCGAGCGGCGGGCACCGGTCGGCCCCGGCCCGTCCCCGCCTGACGGGGACGGGCCGGGGCCGGGGCCGGCTCTCGTGGAGAGCCTCCTGCAGGGACGATGTCCGGACGACGTCCGCGAGCCCAGCGGGCAACCCTGCTGACCTGCCCGGACAGCGTCCGGACGCCGCGTCCGGACGCGAGCCGGCTGCGCTGCTCCCCGAGGTCGATGTCGAGGCCCTCGCCGCGGTCCTCGCCGACGGCTGGTACGTCGGCCTCCTCACCGTCTCGCCGGCGTCGATGCCCTGACCGGTCTCGGCCACGTTTGCCGAGGTCCTCACGCTCTGCGCGTCGATCACGGCCGCAGTCGGCTGAGTGCTGCGGCCGTGGGATCGACGGGTCTTGTCCCGTAACAGGTCGTGGACCTGCTGGGTGGTGCCGTCGGCTTCCCGCTCGGCGCAGTAGTCGTAGACGGTCTTGTACGGCGGGGAGTCGTGGGGCGGGTACTCCCACGGGATGCCGGTGCGATTGACGTACAGGATCGCGTTGACGATCTCCCGCAGGTCGTGCACCCGGGTCGCTGTGCCGGGTCCGGTTCTGCCGGCTCGCCAGGCGGCGAAGACCGGTTCGATCAAGGCCGGCGGGCGTCGGAGACAGCTGCGGTACGGACACGAGCACTCACACCTCACCCAACGACTGCCAACACCGACAGTCACAAAACCATCCCTGACTACCAACTACACAGATCAGATGCCCTCTGAAGCACGTGCCGGATCCGGAGGGTCTCAAGGGTCCGAGCCATCAGGCGGTTGATGAGGAGCAGAGCCGGCACCGGACGGGCGGCTCCGGCGGCACGACACAGCCGATGGGGTAGAGACCGCGCCGAGTATCGCCACAGCCGAAGCGCACCGGGCACATACGGGGCGCGGCCTAGACTGGGTCTCTCCGGGGGCACGGATGTCGCCCGAGCGGGATGGGAGAACATGGTGGCGAGCAATGGCGGGCGCTTCGAGGATCCGCCCGCCGAGGTGCTGGCGGAGGCGGCCGCGGCCTTCGGGCTGCTGGCCTCGCCTGCCCGTTTGCACATCGTCTGGGCGCTGGCACAGGGCGAGAGCGACGTGACCGGGCTCGCGGAGCGGGTGGGCGGCGCGCTGCCCGCGGTGAGCCAGCATCTGACGAAGCTGAAGTTGGCCGGTCTCGTGAGGTCGCGACGGGAGGGGCGGCGGCACGTCTATCTGGTCGACGACCCGGATGTGGTGACCGTGGTGCGGCTGATGGTCGGGCAGCTGTCCGACCGCGCCGAGCACGCCTCACGCCCGGCACGTCTCGGCGGCTTCGGTGCTTGAGACTGCCGCAGTCCCCGGTCCCGGCCGTACCGCCCCGGACACGCAGGGCATACCGGAATCGGGCAGCGGACCACCGTCGGATGACGTCTTCCGCGGCCTGGCCACGCTCACGCCACTGCAGGTACTGCGTTTTCTGGGCAGCGGGCCGCGTGGGCTGGTGGAGGCGCGGGCCGATGAGCGCCTGGCCCGGTTCGGCGAGAACACCCTGCCCGCGTCGCGGTCCGTCTCCTGGCCCCGCCGTGTCGCGGGCGGTCTGCGCGATCCCTTCACCACGGTGCTGCTCTGCCTCGGACTGGTGTCGGCCGCGGTGACCTCCTGGGGCACCGCCTGCGTGATCCTGGTCCTGGTGGCGGTCAGCTGTGTGCTGCGCGCCGGCGGGGAACGGCGGGCCGAGCAGTCCATGGCCGCCCTGCGCGAGCTGGTGGCCACCACCGCGACCGTACTGCGGCGCACCGACGAACAGGCGCAGCCGCTGGCCAGAGAGGTCCCCGTCGCCCTGTTGGTGCCGGGGGACGTGATCCGGCTGGGCCCGGGCGACCTGGTGCCGGCCGACGTGCGGCTGCTGCGCGCCAACGGCCTGACCGTGCATCAGGCCGCGCTCACCGGGGAGTCGGCGCCGGTCCCCAAGTACCCCGTCGACGCACCCGAGGATCCATGTACGGACCTGCTCGGGCAGCCGCAGCTGTGCTTCCAGGGCAGTAGCGTGGCCTCGGGCAATGCCTCGGCAGTGGTCGTCGCGACCGGCACACGTACCCGTTTCGCCGCCGCGCACAGCGACACCGGACGGCAGCGAGAGCGGACCGGGTTCGACCGGTCGGTGCACGGGATCTCCTGGATCCTCATCCGTTTCATGCTGCTCACTCCACCGCTGGTGCTGATGGCCAACGCCGCGCTGCGCGGGCGCGGTCTGGAGACACTCCCGTTCGCGGTGGCGGTGGCGGTCGGCCTGACCCCGGAGATGCTGCCGGTCATCATCACCACCGTGCAGGCCCGCGGCGCGGCGCTGCTGGCGCGCGCCGGAGTGATCGTCAAACGGCTGCCCGCCCTGCACGACCTCGGAGCGGTCGATGTGCTGTGCCTCGACAAGACCGGCACCCTCACCCAGGACCGTCCCGTCGTCGAGCGCTCGCTGGACGCCCGTGGCCGCCCCGATCCGCAGGTACTGACCTGGGCGGCGGCGAATGCCTGGTGGACGCTGCAACTCGCCGACCTGCCCGTTCCCGACGTGCTGGACGAGGCGATCCTGGACGCCGCCCAGACGTGCGACATCGACCTGATGGAGTACGAAGGTGTTGCCGCGCTGCCGTTCGATCCGGTACGCCGCCTCGCCACCGCCGTCGTACGCCGTCCCGCCCGCCTGGGCGTGCACACGCTGGTCGTCAAGGGCGCCGTCGAGGACGTGCTGGAGCGATGTGTCCTGGAGGAGGCCGAGCGGGACCGGCTGCTCGCCCTCGCCGCCCGGGAGGCCGAGAGCGGTTTGCGGGTGATCGCGGTCGCCCGGGCCGAGCGCCCCGCCCGACTCGGGGCCTACGGCGTGAAGGACGAACGCGGCCTCACCTTCAGCGGTTTCGTCACCCTGCGGGACGCCCTCGCTCCGACCGCCGCTGACGCCCTGGGCGCCCTCGCCCACCGCGGTGTCGCCGTCAAGATCCTCACCGGGGACCATCCCGGCACCGCCGCCCGCGTCTGCCGCGAGCTCGGCCTCGACGCGGGCGAGGTGGTGACGGCGGCCCGCCTCGATGCGCTGTCCGAACGCGAACTGGCCGACCTGGCCGGCCGTTCCACCGTCTTCGCACGCTGCACGCCCGCGCACAAAGCCCGTATCGTCGCCGCGCTCCGCGCACGCGGGCACACGACCGGTTTCTTCGGCGACGGAGTCAACGACCTGCCCGCGCTGTACGCCGCCGATGTCGGCATCTGCCCGCGTGACGCCGTCGACGTGGCACGCGAGAGCGCCGACGTCGTGCTCGCCGAGAAGGACCTCACCGCCATCGACCAGGCGATCACCGCCGGGCGCGGCAGCAGCGGCAACATCGCCACCTACTTGCGCATCACGCTCTCTTCCAACCTCGGCAACGTCATCGCCATGCTCGGCGCGGGACTGCTGCTGCCCTTCCTGCCCATGCTTCCCGTACAGGTCCTGGCCCAGAACCTGTGTTTCGACGCCGCCCAGCTCGCCTTCGCCTACGACCGGCCGGACCCGGCCACGCTGCGCCGGCCCACCGTCCTGAAGCCGCGCGCCTTCCTCCGCTTCATCACCGGCTTCGGCCTGCTCAACGCCGCCACAGACCTGGCCACCTTCGCCGTCCTCGCCCTCGCGCTGCACGAAACGACCGCGGCGGACAGCGAGGCGGCGTTCCACGCCGGGTGGTTCACCGAGAACCTCCTCACCCAGGCGCTGGTGATGCTGCTGCTCAGGTCGGGCCGCCGCACTGCCGAGCGTGGCGCCCCAGGACCGGTCCGGCTCGCCGCCACCGCGCTGGCCGCCATCGGGGTGCTGCTGCCGCTCACCCCCCTCGGACCCTGGCTGGGCATGGCCGCCCTGCCGCCCGTGTACTACCTGCTGCTCGGCCTCGTCCTCGTCCTGTACGCGGCCGGCCTCGCGGTCGCCAAGGCCCGCTATGACAAGCGCCATGCGGATGCGTAAAGGGGCCTGCACCGGCGTCCACGCGGGCCACACACTCCACAGTCCGCGGAACCCACCCCGTGCCGCGGCGCCTGGTGCGTCCAGCACGGCGACACCTGACAGGAGTCGCACGACGTCTCCGCCACCTCCGGGGCGGTCCGCGGACTACACCCCCGCGCGCTTTTCCCTCAGGTCCACACACACGCGGGAGCGTGCCTGACAACGCTACAAGCCAGGCGCCGCGTTCGGTATCGCGAACTTGGACCGCGCCGCTTTCGGACGAGGCCGAGCAGGGGCGTGGCTTCGCCGGCCGGGACTGGGAAGAGCTGCCCGACGACCGGGACCTGGCTGTCGAAGCCGCCGCCTGGCACCTGCACGACCTGAACGCACGATTGCCGTCCGGGCCGTACACCATCAACGAGTTGCCGGCGCTGGGCTACAACACCAGGTGATCATGCTTGATCCTCTTGGTCGTTGAGACTGCTGCACGTGAAGTGCGCCTGGTGCCCTCGGTACTCAGCCCACCAGGGGCGGAATCATTCGGGACGGCCGTTTCCGGACCCCGCGGGGCTGCGGAGAATACGCCGCCGACATTGCTGCGGCTCACGTCACGTCACGATCGAACCGTGGGTGTTCTGGCGGGACGGCCGCGGTGCCGCTCTTGAGCAGGCTGACGGGGGCGGACGAACCGCCCTCGTCCCCGCCGCCCTGTCCCTGGCGGACGGCGTCCGCCACGTCCGTCATTTCCTGTCCCAGATCGAAGGCCCTGCGGATTTCGTCGAACCCCAGGGCTTCGTTGTCCATCAACCGCTTGCGGACAAGCGTCCTGGGATTGAGGTCATCGAACTCGAAGTCCTCGAACTCCGGGCCGAGTTCGGAGCGAATCTCCTGCTTCGCACTGTCGGAGAACTCCCTGACCTTGCGGATGAAGCCCACGACGTTCTGGATGACCTCCGGCAGCTTGTCCGGCCCGAAGAGCAGAACGGCGAGGATCCCGAGCGTCACCAGCTCAAGAGGCCCCACATCAGAGAACACCCTGCCCACTCCTTGATCCGTCGCCGCCGGAAGAGAGGCGCCCGGCTGCTGCCGTTTCGCCGGGCGCCGTATCGCCGGGCCCCCACTCGACACTCTACCAATTGCGCAAGCATGCAATCATGGGAGGGTCCTGCGCGTTGACGCAGGGTGACGGCACAAGAGCACTGGAACAACGAAGGAGAACCATGGGTGTGAGTCTCGCCAAGGGTGGCAACGTGTCACTGAGCAAGGAGGCGCCAGGCCTGACAGCGGTCCTGGTCGGCCTGGGCTGGGACGTGCGGACCACGACCGGTGCGGATCACGACCTGGACGCCAGCGCGCTGCTGTGCGCCGAAGCCGGGAAGGTCGTCTCCGACCAGCACTTCGTCTTCTACAACAACCTCAAGAGCCCCGACGGCTCGGTGGAACACACCGGCGACAACCTCACCGGTGACGGCGAGGGCGACGACGAGATCATCAAAGTCGATCTCGCCACCGTGCCCGCCGATATCACCAAGATCGTGTTCCCGGTCTCGATCCACGACGCCCAGGCCCGCGGGCAGAGCTTCGGACAGGTCCGCAACGCCTACATCCGTGTGGTCAACCAGGCCGGCGGCGCCGAACTGGCCCGCTACGACCTGAGCGAGGACGCCTCGACCGAGACCGCGATGGTCTTCGGGGAGCTCTACCGCCACGGGGCCGATTGGAAGTTCCGCGCCATCGGCCAGGGCTACGCCTCCGGCCTTGCCGGCATCGCCTCCGACTACGGCGTCAGCGTCTGACCTCTCCGGTACCCCCGCCGCCCGCAGGTCCCCCTGCGGGCGGCGGGCCCACGCCCGGCGTCCCTCCGGACTGGCACAGCACCGGGCCATACCGCCACACACGCATCGCACAGAAGAAGGGCCGCACATGATCGTCAACCTGGGCAAGGGCCAGCAGATCAGTCTGAGCAAGTCCGACGGCGGAGCACTCAGCGTCGTACGGATGGGCCTGGGCTGGCAGGCGTCACCACGCAAGGGCTTCTTCGCCAAACTGGCCGGCACCCGCGAGATCGACCTCGACGCCTCCGCCGTCCTCTTCGCCGGCCAGGAGCCCATCGACGTCGTCTTCTACCAGCACCTGGTCAGCGACGACGGATCGGTGCGGCACACCGGCGACAACCTCGTCGGCGGCACCGGCCAGGGCCAGGACGACGAGTCGATCCTGGTGGACCTGCGGCGCGTACCCGCTCGCGTCGACCAGATCGTCTTCACCGTCAACTCCTTCACCGGCCAGACCTTCGTCGAAGTGCAGAACGCCTTCTGCCGCCTGGTCGATGAGACCACCGGCCAGGAACTGGCCCGCCACACCCTCACCGGCGGCGGCGACTACACCGCCCAGATCATGGCCAAGGTCCACCGAAGCGGCAGCGGCTGGCAGATGGCCGCCATCGGCGAACCCGCCACCGGCCGTACCTACCAGGACCTGATGCCCGCCATCACCTCCCACCTGTAGCGGGCAGCCAGCCGGGCAGACCGCCTTCACCGGCTCGCCGGCCATCCCGGTCGACGGGCACGACGTTCGCCGAGCCCGGACGCTCTCGTGGACTGACCTGCCCGGGTGTACCGCATTCCGGGCAGCTGCGACAGCGGCTGAGGCAGCCGTCGCACGCTGAGCCGAGTCGGCCGTGGCTGAGCTGCGCTCGCGGTCGGCCTCCAGCAGCTGACGCAGCAGGTCCGCGCGCAGCAGCAACCGCTCGACGACATCGTGAGACGGTTGCGATGGGGCAGGCATGGGAGTACCTCCTTGCAAGTCGGGGCAGGGATCGCGCTGCTCAGCCGTAGGAGAGGTCGGAGCAGGCATCGTCGTCGGCCGAGCGGGCATCGTCGGCCACCGTGGGGGGCACGGCAGTTGGCTCGGTGGAAGCGGTAGCCGAGGGATTGGCTGCATACGACTGGCCCAGGGTGACGTTGATGCCCACGGTGGAGGCCGCCCGGAGTTCCGCGCCGGCGAAGAACTGTGAGACGGCCTTCGCGTCGTTCTTCTGGCCGGGCCCGTATTCGATCACCGTGGTGCTGTAGTCCTGGGTGCGCGCCGTCTCCGTACCCGTGACCGTGAAGGCGTGGTCCTTGAGCGTCTCGGCTGCGCGGGCGGCCAGGCCGGTGACCGTGGTGCCGTTGTAGACGGCCACAGCGATCCCGTCGCCGGACGCCGGCCCGTCGGGGTCCGGCGACGAGGACGCGGCTTGCCTATCGCCGTTGTTGCCGCTGGCGTCCTCGCCGTCGATCGTGCGGTCGGCCTTCAGCGCCGCCCACAGGGCGTCGGCATCCGGCTCGACGATCGCGACGCGCTCACCCTCGTAGCGCCAGGGGATGGTGATGAACTTGGTGTTGTGCAGGTCGATGCTTTTCAGCGACATCACAAAGGAGATCAGCTTGTCGGCCGAGCCGAGGCCGGGGTCGACGGTCATGGACTGCGTGGCGGCGTTCGCGAGCGGCAGCAGCTTGGTCGGGGTGAAGCCGTCGGTCTTCACCTTCTTGATCAGCGCGGCGACGAAGGCCTGCTGGCGTTTGATCCGGCCTATGTCGGAGCCGTCGCCGATGCCGTGCCGGATGCGCACGTAGTCCAGGGCCTTCGAGCCGGACACGCTCTGCTCGCCCTTGGCGAAGATGCGCTCACCGCGGGTGGTGCGGTTGGGATTGAGGTCCTTCTGGTAGATGTCCTGTGGCAGGCACACGTTGACGCCGCCGACGACCTCGGTCAGTTCCGAGAAGCCCTTGAAGTCGACGACGACGGTGTGGTCGACACGCAAGCCGGTCAGTTTCTCCACTGTGTTCTGGGTGCAGGCCGGGTTGCCCTTGGCCGTCTGGCCCACGGAGTAGGCCGCGTTGAACATCGCGTTGGTCTGCGGCTTGGTCCAGGTGCCGTCGGGCAGTTTGCAGGGCGGGATGTCGACGAGCGTGTCGCGGGGGATCGACACCGCAATGGCGTGCTGACGGTCGGCGTACACATGCAGCAGGAAGGCGGTGTCGGAGCGCCCGATGTCCCCCTCGTCCCCACCGCCCAGTTCGCTGTTGCCCTCGGTGCGCGCGTCCGAGCCGATGACGAGGACGTTCTGTCCCTTCGTCGAGCCGTCGGGCCGGTTGTCGGAGATCCCGTCCGCGCTGAAGGTGTCGATGTCGCCGCTCAGCGTGAGATACGTCCAGCCGACACCGGCTGTCACAAGGACCAGCAGCGACAGCGCTATCCCGAGTCCGAGCCGCACCCGGCTGCGCTTACGCCGCCGACTGCGGGCGGCGGCCCGCGGTCGGACCGGACTGTCAGCCGTGGTGTCGCCGCGGCGCGGCCGTGCCACCCGATGGCTGCTGGTCATGCGTGCACCTCTCATTCGTCCGGCCTCATACGGAGGGGACGACTGACCCCATCCAATGGTTGTACAGTTGCGCAATGTAGCAATCTTTTCCGGGCGCATTCTCGTGGCGCTCACCCTGTACTTGCGAGAGGACGAACATGTTCCGTAATGCACTGCAGCCCTGGCATCTGCTGGTCGTGGCGATCGTCGTCATCGTGCTGTTCGGGTCGAAGAGGCTGCCGGACACGGCCCGTGCTCTTGGTAAGTCGCTGCGGATCCTCAAGAGCGAGGCCAAGGCCATGAAGGAGGAGGACGCGCCGCAGACCGCGGCAGCCCCTCCCGACGTGGCCGGGCAGCAGGCGCACCGGCCCGTTCAGGCCGCCTCCGGTGATGCACCCCTGGCAAGCCCCACCCCAGGAGGCGACACCGCGCCCCGCTGACGATCCAAGGGCCGACCCCGTCGAAGCCGTACCGAAGAGGCCCACCCGTACGCGGAAGTCGAAGCGACAGACGTGCAGCGCCCCGGCCCGCACCTCGGCCTCGCCGCTCTCGACCACGCACGGACAGGTCACCTGCAACACCCACGGCCGGCGGGCCACGCGCGCCCGCAACCCATCGGCCGGGCCGCCGTCGAGCGCCGCACGCTCACGGGCCGTGGCTTCTTCAGCCCCCATGGACACACTTTAAAACCTGCGCAACTTTTGAAATATTGGGGTCCGTCACGCATCCGTCACGCAGGACGGACTCACGGACGGTTGGCCCGCCTCGTCCCCGCGAGGAGAAGCCGGCGTCCACGGGTGTGAGTCTCGCCAAGTGCCGGAACGTCGCCCTCAACCAGGACTGCACCCCGCCCGGGCGGCGCCCCGTCGGCCTGGAAGGATGTCGCAGCGCCCAAGCCGTATCCGAAGGAGTTCCGCGAGGACGTCGTGCGGGTCGCGCGCAACCGCGAGTCCGGCGTCACGCTGGAACAAATCGCCGCTGACTTCGGCGTCCACCCGATCACGCTGTCGAAGTGGCCGCGCCGCGCCGCCACCGATGAGGACGCCAGGCCCCCGACCGCGTCGGGCGAGTCGGCCGAGCGAGGCCCGGCCCGCGTTCCTGTTCTGCGGCGAGCACGCGATCACCAACCAGGCAGCCACCCGCTCCCTCGCACGTCACCACGAGCAGTTGGCCCACAAGCACGGCAACAACCGTTCCTAATCAGTGAGCAGGAGTGAGTCTTGGACTCGTACCTGGTCACTGCGGACACCCCGAACGGTTTTGGGTGCCCTGGTTGCCCGCGTA
>NZ_JBVJVN010000027.1:22136-110252 GCF_055603605.1 Streptomyces sp. NPDC037271 | reverse complement strand
CCCAAGCCCCTAAGGAAGTTCGCAATTCTCGGCCATGAATAGAAGGCAGTCCCGCCCACTTTCTCCTCTGGCTGCGGGAATCCCCCCGGCCCTCGGAGGTCGAAGCCAAGCCGTCGGCCGAGGTCGCGGCCTGGCGGGCGGCGCAGAAGGCCCGCGCCACCGGCGAAGAGCCCGCCAAGACCTCCGCAGCCCGCTCGGCCGCCGAGGACGCCGCGGCGGCCGACTACGTGCCCGAGGGACAGGGCGAGGTGCCCTGGCACCAGATCCTCGACACCCGCCTCAACGACGCACTGGTGGCGCGGGTGAACGTCTCCAACGGCAACCTGATGCTCGCCGCGACCGACTTCGACATCGCGGGCGTCGGCCAGAAGCTGCAGCTGACCCGTACCTACAACTCCCTCGAGGCGTCGTGGGGGAAGGTGTCGCAGCGCTGGTGGCAGGCCTACGAACGCTACCTGGAGATCAACGACGGCGAGGTCGACGTCTTCGATGCCACCGGCAACCTGCTGCGCTTTACCGCGAACGCGGACGGCACCTACCAGGCGCCGACGGGCTACTCGAAGGACCTGAAGAAGAACGCGGACGGCACCTACACCCTGACCGACCGCAAGTCCGGCACCAAGGACACCTACAACCAGTACGGCACCCTGACGAAGGTGACGGAAAAGAACGACGGCACGATCACCGTCGACCAGCACGACGAAGGCAGCGAGCACAAGGGCTTCAAACTCACCGAGACCCGCTCGGGCCGTTGGATCGACCTGGTCAAGACGGATGCGAGCCAGTGGCAGGCCAAGGACCACACCGGCCGCACCGCCGTCCTCGACCTCGACGCTGCCGGTAACCTCGCCAAGGTCACCGACACCGCCGGCAAGGCCACCGCCTACGAGTACGACTCTTCCCGCCGCCTGACGAAGGTGACCACCCCGGAAGGCACCGTCACCCTCTTCACCTACGACAGCCACAACCGCGTCACCTCCATGCAACGCGCCACCGGCACGTCGGGCAGCGGCCACACCGGCCCGACCTGGCGCTACGACTACACGGCTGCGACCCCGGCGGATGCGGGCACGACGACGGTCACCGACCCCGACAGCGACGCCACCAAGTACGTCCACAACGCCGACGGTGAGGTCACCAAGGTCACCGATCCGCTCGGCCACTCCCGCCACGCCACCTACAAGAACCACCTGACCCAGACTGCCGTCGACGCGATGGGCGCCGGCAGTGACGGCACGGGCGGCAACACCACCACCTACGGCTGGGACGGCCGTAACAACGCCCTCTCCCAGAAGCTGCCGATGGGCGCGACGGCGTCGGTGAGCGCCTACCAGACGATCGCCGGCACCGACCTGCCGAACGACTTCACCACTCCGGACGGCCGCAAGGACTCCTTCAAGTACGACACCAACGGCAACACCCTGTCGGTGACTACGTCGGGCACCGCCGGTGCGACCCGCGAGTACACCTACAACAAGGACACGCCGACGTGCGGCGGTTTCGAGGGCCAGCGCTGCACGGCGGAGGACGGCAACGGCAAGGTCACCTCCTTCACCTACGACGACCAGGGCAACCTGACCAAGGCGAAGCCGCCCGCGCCGCTGGGGGAGACGACCTACACCTACGACGCACTGGGCCGGGTGGAGACGGTCAAGGACGGCCGCGGCATCACCACCGTCTACGGCTACGACTCCCGCGACCGGGTGCGCGAGGTTTCCTCGACCAACTTCACCGTCACCTACTCCTACGACGGTGACGGCAACGTCAAGACCCGCACCGACGCCTCCGGCACCACCGTGTGGGAGTACGACAAGCTGAACCGCGAAAAGCGCCGCACCCTGCAAAACGGCGCCCAGGCCGCGCTCGCCTACACCCCCGGCGGCGACGTCGACTTCTACACCGACCCGACCGGGACGACGGACTACACCTGGGACAAGGCCGGCCGCCTCGACTACCTGACCGCCCCGGACGGCAAGAAGACCGACTTCGACTACAACAACAACGGCAAGCGCACCGAGACCGTCTACCCCGGCGGCACTACCCAGACCGTCACGATCGACGACAGCGGACGTCCTGAGCGGATCAAAGCGACGTCCGGTACGCAGACCTTCGTCGACCTCTCCTACAGCTACGCCAGCGCGGGCAAGGACACAACCAAGATCCGCACCCGCACCGACAACCTCACCAAGCTCAAGACCAGCTACACCTACGACTCCCAAGACCGCCTCTCCTACGCGCTCGAGGCGGACCCGGCGGGGGCTCGGAAGGCGTCGTGGCTGTACTGCTTCGACAAGGCCGGCAACCTCACCAGCCGAGACGGCAGCAAGAACACCTGCCCCGGCGGCACCACCTACACCTACAACGACGCCTCCGAGCTGACCGGGAAGAACGGCTCCACCACCGGCTGGTCCTACGACAAGCTCGGCAACGAAACCGCCGCAGCCGGCAACACCCCACGCACGGGCGAGAGCTGGACGGACTACAGCCAGCTGTCCGGCATCACCACAGGCGGCAAGGCCTACGACCTGGTCCACGCCGGCACCACCAACGCCGAACGCACCAAGCTCGGCTCCACGTGGTTCCACCACACCGCCCTCGGACTCGCCTCCACCACGACTGGCGGCGTCGACACCGGGTTCATCCGCGAGCCTTCGGGCACGCTGAACTCCATGACGACTGGGGGGAAGTCCTACTACTACCTCACCGACGCCACCGGCAACGTCCTCGGCCTCGCCGACGACGCGGGCAAGCGCACCCACACCTACGCCTACGGCCCCACCGGCCTTCCGCGGATGACGCCGACGGAGGCTGTCCCCCAGCCGTACCGCTACGCCGGCGCGTACGCCGACCCGACCGGCCTGTACAAGATGGGGCACCGCTACTACGACCCCACCCTCGGCCGCTTCACCCAGCCCGACCCCTCCGGCCAGGAGAAGAACGCCTACCTCTACGCCAACGGCGACCCCATCAACAACAGCGACCCCACCGGCCTGTACTCGATCGACGACTTCAAGTCCGACGTCGGGTTCGTCGGATCAACTGCGACGATCGGCGGAGTCATCGGCGGCGGAGTCGGTTCCGTCGTCCCAGGAGTCGGCACTGGCGTAGGCACCGTGGTAGGCGGTGTCGCAGGAGTCTCCTTCGGAGTCGGCGTCCTCGTCGGTGAAGCTCTGGGGAGCTAGTCGCACTCCGAAACGATCCCAGCTCACCTGATGAAGCTCCGGGGCGGCTACCACGCCGCCCCGGAGCTGAGCCACTTCACAAGGAGAAGAAATTGGATAAGCGCCAACTGATCTTGCTGCTGGTAGTGATCACCGCCTTCGGCGTAGCAGGATTGGCCATCGGACTGATGGGTTTCTCACGGACAACAGCACTCATTGCCTTCGCCATCATCGCTGCGCCCTTGCTCTACCTGATTTTCAGTCGGTCACAACAGGGAAGGTAGCAATCCCGGCCCCAGGTCGGCCTGAAGGCGACGATGCCGCTTGAAGACGCTGCTGGACTGCAACGGCCCCAGTCACCGCTCCCTCGCTGGTCGGCCAGCCAGACAGCAGCGGACGGGTCGCCCTGGCCCCGGGCAGAAGACGGGAAGCTGTCGGCATCCCTGCGGTTCGCGGAGAACGTTCCGTTCACCGCAGCGCACGCAGTGGACGCGATGGACTGGACAGACGTGGACTGGCCGGTGGCCCACGCTGCCGCGATCGCCTGGCACGCGGTGAAGGTGGGGGAGCCGCTGACGGTCCTGTCACTGGAACCCGAGCTGTCCGCGGGTACCGGCATCACCCCACTGAACCCCACCTGACCCGCGCCGCCTTGGGCGAAGGGCTGTTTCCCGCGGGGAACAGCCCTCTTCTGTGGTCAGCTCCCGGCGTGCAAGTGCCTCTGGCGGGCGAGGACCAGGCCACGCCAGCGGCTGCGGGTGTCCTGTTCACTGTCGAGCCACCGGACTCCGGAACCCTGGTCGGCAGGCAGGTCGGCCATGAACTGGGCAATGTCGACGAAGTAGGCGTGATCGTCGGCAGACGTCTGTTCCCGTAGCCGGGCGATGGTGGTGTTCAGTGCGGTGCGGTCGTCGAGGACGGCCTGATGAAAGGCGCAGGCCAGCTCGATGGCGGGTGACAGCGAGGTGAGGCCCGCGATGGCGAGCTCGGTGCGCAGCGTGGCGACCTGGTCGTCGACCCCGGCGCTGCCGGCATCGCGGATGAGTTCGGCCCGGCGGACGTTGATGGTGGTGGCGCGCAGGTTGAGGCCGGTCAGGAGCTGGTGGGCGAGGTCGATTTCCGCAGGAGCCTGGTCGGGGGCGTAGAGCGCAGTGGCGAAGGCGCGCAGGGCCTGGCTGTGGGCGGCTTCGCCGGCCTTGCCGTGCTGTTCGGCTTCGGTGCGTCCGGCGAGGTAGGCCGCGGCGGCACGCTCGGGTTGTCCTTGAAGCCAGTACAGGTCACCCAGCACGCGTTGGTGGCGGCCTTCCCAGCCGAGGTTCTGGGCGGCGGCGAGGGCGGTGGGGAAGTCGCCGGCCAGGCGGGCGGCGTGGGCCAGGCCGCGGCGGGCGGCCGGGGCGAGGCGGCCGCCCTGGTCGGCGACCTGCTGGTAGTCGCGGCGTGATGGGGCGGCTTGGCCGGTGTCGCGCAGGGCCTTGGCCCGGTAGTAGAGCGCCATCTCCTGCAGGTCGGCGGGCAGCAGGCCGGTGTCGAGGACGGCGGTGAGCCGGGTAACGGTGCGAGCGCGGTGCTCGTGCTGGCGGCGGGTGAGGGTACTGAGGAGTTCCACGAGGGCGTCGGCGGGCGTGCCGGGCGTGGGGGCGTCGGGGGCTGGTGGGGTGATCGGCTCCCAGACGGAATCGCCGACGTAGTCCAGGCGGCGTCGGTGAGCCAGGTGAGGTCGAGGTTGTAGTCCCGGGCGATGGTGAGGCCCTGGCGCAGGCAACCCACAAGGAGCCGGCGGTCGCGGCTGGTGCCGTCCCTCCACTGCTCGCCCAGTGCGGTGAGGATCCGCTGGGCTGCCTGGCGCCAGTCGCGCGTCGACCAGCGGTCGTCGGCCTGGTCGTCGGCGCTGCGGACGGTGGAGCGGATCAGCCCGTGCAGGTGGTACGGCCACAGGCCGAAGACGTTCTCTCGGACGAAGGGCCGCTCGATCAGCCGCAGGGCCGGTGCTTGGTGCGGCAGGCTGGCGGCCGCGGTGGCCAGGTTCAGGTCGAAAGCGTCCAGCAGGGCCACGGGGCGCAGGACGTGCCGCTCGTCTGCGGTGAGATCGGACAGGGTGCGGGCGATCAGTGCCGGGAAGTCGTGGTCGAAGTCGGCCGGCTGCGGGGTGCGGCCGGTGCGGCGGATCTCCGAGAACCGCATCACCGACAGATCGAGGTAGAGCGGCAAGCCGTGGGAGCGGTCGGTGATGACCCGCCGGATGTCCTCGCTGATGAGCGGTTCGCCGTCGCGAGTAAGCCGACGGGCGAGGTGATCGTCGCAGTCCTCGGGGGAGAAGTCGCCGATAAGGACCTGCCGCCCCTGGCCGTGGGTTGGGCTGGCGGCGCGGGTGTCCGGAACAGCTGCGGGAAGCGCCAGGCCCGGCCAGGCGGCCGGGCCGGTGTAGTCGAGCTGTCGTGGACCGCGCCGGGGCACCCGCAGCAACCGCTTCAAGCGCTGAACACTTCGCGAAGAACCCGCTGCAGGCGGTCGCGAGCCGGCAGGTCGGCAACGACAACGACGAAAGGCGGATCAGCGCGCCGGCTCAGACGTGCCTCGCGCCTGGCCGCGGCTGGCGACCACCAGGTATCCATCGCTCTCGGGGTCGAAGGTGGTGGACTGCACCGTGAGCCCGACACTCCGCAACTGCGCCACAAGGTCCTCGTACCTGTAGGGCCAGATGGACAACCGCTCCGAGCAGGCTCGCACTGCCCCATCCGGCTCGATCTGGGCGACCACGATCTCGAGGAAGTGTTCCTGCTCCCAGCGCTGCTCGATCTGCCAGTAGTAGCTGACGACCGCATCGCGGTCGTTGCGGCGGATGAGTCGATCGCGGACGTCTACCCGTGAGCCGGCGGAGCGCACGAGCTCCCAATTGCGTGACGTGAGCACGAGGCGTCCGCCCGGATTCAGCAGCCGCGACATCGCTTCCAGTGCGGTCAGGCGCCCGGCTGCGCCCTCGGCGTGCCCGAGCGAGTTGCCGACGCAGAACACCAGATCGAACGTGGAGTCCTCCAGGTGGTCGGGCAGCTCGTCCCAGCTCGCGCGGAGGGATCGAAGCGAGACACCCTGCTCGTCGGCGGCCTTCTCGGTCCGGCGAACCATCCCATCGCTGGCGTCTGCGGCGACCACGTCAAGGCCAAGACTCGCGAGACCGACGGCGAGCTGGCCGGTTCCACACGCGCAGTCGAGGACGCGCGCGTTGGGCGGCAGAGAGCCCACGACATCGCTGCAGTAAACCGCGGCTGCCTTGGCGGGGGTCAACCTGTCGTCCCCGATCAGCCACTCGTATACGTCGGAAAGCGCCCCATAACCAGCCACCGCGATAACCTCCATCACTCGACGACACACGGGCTAGACCGCGCCTGCGATTCGGACCTTGCGCCTCGCACTGTGCCGGGCCGTGTCAGCGAAGCATTGAGCAGGACCCAACCACTTCCGGCCGCTGAGACTCCACCGGATTTCGTGGGAAACCACGACACGCCGCACCGACGCAGGTCCCCGCTCCACCGGCGCCCCATCGGCCACGATGGGGACCGCGGCCGGCAAGCGCGCGTTCACTGCGGAGCGCTTTCACTGCCTCAACTGGTGGACGCACCGCAGCCTGCGGTGCTTAGCGGTCGGTTCTTCGAAGGGGCTCGGGAATTCCAGTCGGGGAGCTGGATCCCCCAAGGGACATGGTCGCCTCCGCGTGCGCCAAGTAATGTGACTTCGCATGATCGAATCCGAGATTGAGATCAGCGAGGACCTGGTCCGCAACCTGCTGCAGGACCAGCATCCGGACTTAGCCGCGCTACCCATCCGTGAGGTGGCGGGTGGCTGGGGCAACCAGATGTGGCGCCTCGGGGACGAGTTGGCGGTCCGGATACAGCGGATGGACACCAACCCGGATCTGCAGCTCAAGGAGCGCCGGTGGCTGCCGACCCTGGCCTCGCGCGTGCCGCTGCCGATCCCGGTCCCCGTACGGGACGGTGCGCCGTCCCGTAGCGCTTCCCCAAGATCTGGACCGTCATGACATGGGTTGAGGGCACGCCGCTGGACCACGGCTCCATCACCCGCGGCGACCACGCGGCCGACATCCTGGCGGCCTTCCTCAAAGCACTGCATGTGGAGGCGCCCGCCGAAGCACCGGACGCCTCGGACCGCGGCGGTCACCCCAAGGAGTGCACAGAGGGCTTCGAGCGCTTCCTGCGGGCTGTGGACCTCGGCCGTTTCGCCGAGGACGACATCCGAGCCGTGTGGGACGACGCGGCTGCGGCTCCGGGGTGGGAGGGCCCGCGAGTGTGGGTTCACGGCGACCTGCATCCCGCAAACGTCGTCGTCGCCGAGGGGACACTGGCGGGCGTCGTCGACTTCGGCGATATCTTCGCCGGCGACCCGGCCTGGGACCTTGCGGCCGCCTGGGTGCTGCTCCCCCCGGGCGGCGCTTCGCGGTTCTTCGACAGCTATGCGCAGGCGGACGAGGCGGCGGTCCGACGGGCGCGTGGGCTGGCCGCGTTGAAGAGCCTGTTCCTGATGCTGATGGGTCAGAACGGGGACCGCGGCCTGCCGGGCGGCAAGCCGCACTGGGAGCCCGCAGGCCAGTCGGCGCTTGATCGTGTCCTGAAGGGCCTCTGACACCACCGGGCCTCTCTGGCCACCGTACACTCGGCCGCCGCGCCGCTCACTCCCGCTGTCACTTCGAAGCGGCTCCCGCCGTCACGCGCAATGACAGCCCTGGGAGCCGGACGCGTTCAAGCCTTCGGCGAGCGGAACGGAACGACGTTGTCCGGTGCAGGTGCGTGTTCGTCAACCGGACCAACCTGCGCGCGGCGCTGGTGCGGCTGGTCAACGCCACCTTCGCCGCCCGGGATGAGGCGTGGTGGGGCGAGGGCACCGCCTGCGCGAGCGACTCCAAGAAGTTCGTCTCCTGGAGCTCGAACTTCATGACCGAGTGGCACCAGCGGTACCGCGGCCCCGGGGTGATGATCTATTGGCACGTCGAGAAGAAGTCGCTGTGCGTCTACAGCCAGCTCAAGTCGTGCTCGGCCTCGGAGGTCGCCGCGATGATCGAGGGAGTGCTGCGACACTGCACGGACGTGGAGATCGACCGGCAGTACACCGACACCCACGGCGCCTCCACCGTCGGGTTCGCCTTCGCCCACGTGCTCGGCTTCAACCTGCTCCCCCGGCTGAAGAATGTCGGATCCGCGCGGCTGTACCGGCCAGCGGCCGGTCAGGACGAGAAGTGGCCGAACCTGGCGCCGGCGCTGTCGACCAAGACGATCGACTGGGACCTGCTCGCCCAGCAGTACGACCAGATGGTGAAGTACACCTCCGCCCTGCGCCTGGGCACCGCGGAGGCTGAGCAGGCCCTGCGGCGTTTCACCCGCGGCGGACCGAAGCATCCGACGTACCGGGCGATCGAGGAGCTGGGCCGGCGGTGCGTACGGCGTTCATCTGCGACTACCTCGCCGACGCCGACCTGCGGCGCGAGATCAACGACGGGCTTCAGGTCGTGGAGAACTGGAACTCCGCCAACCACGACTTGTTCTACGGCAAGGACGGCGACCTGACCGGCCCCGACAAGGAGTCCCAGGAGGTCTCCATGCTCGCCCTGCACCTGCTCCAGTCGGCGTTGGTGCACGTCAACACCCTGCTCCTCCAAGACATACTGAGCGAGGAGAAGTGGCACAAGCGGCTCACCGACGCCGACCGGCGGGCCCTGTCCCCGCTGTTCTGGACCCACGTGAACCCCTACGGCCGATTCGAGCTGGACATGAACTCCCACCTCGCCCTCGCCGCCGCGGCCAGGGGACCCGGACCCCGCCCTGCGCCCGGAGTGTCCACTGCCCAGCCGGCGGGCGTCTGAGCAGACTCGGTCTGAACGATCGCCCGGCTCTCCCCGCTCCAGTACGGCCACTCCTGCATCCGGCCTCCCGTACTGGGCCTGCGGCAGCGGCGTGAGCCGACCGCATCGCATCCGTAATCCGGCACGTCAGGGAATCCGGGCCTCGATGTGGGCGAGTTGGGCGGCGAGGATCTCATCGAATGCGGCGCGGCGATCAGCTCCGAGGGGGCGGATGTCGCGGGCGAAGTATGCCAGGGCGGGGAAGCTTTCGGGGTCCGCGCCGAGCACCGCGACACGGAACTGCTCCATGCCCTGTTCGTACTCCTTGGGGGTGAGGGTGGTGATACCGGCCTCGGAGGCGATCAGCGCGGCGAGGAGGATCACGATGCGGTGGTAGCGCGCTGGGACCTCCTCGTCGGGCAGGCCGGATGTGCGCAGGGCCTGCAGCAGCTCCTCCATGACCAATCGGGATCCGGTGCCGCCGGACCCGTAGTGCCCCCACACCCCTGCGAGTTGGGGCTGTTCGCCGAAGGCCTTGCGCAGGCGTAGGGCCAGGGCGGTGATGCGCTGCTTCCAGTCGCCCGCGGGGTGGTAGCCGTCCATGGCGGCCAGCAGGATCCGGTCGGCGACCGCGCGGAGCAGTTCGGTCTTGTTGCGGAAGTGCCGGTAGAGGCTGGAGGAGTCGGTCCCGAGCGCTGCGGCGAGTTTGCGCACGCTGAACGACTCGGCGTCGCTCGTGCGCAGCAGTTCCGCCGCGGTGTCCAGGATCTCCTCGGTCGACCATCGCCTGCGGCCAGTCATCTCGCCCCTCTCGTCCGTGCTCAGCCTAGCCTATGCACTTGATGATGCACGCACTGCGTGCATAATGAGGGCAATGCAGTGTCCGGCCACAACGCCACACCCGGAATCCGGCCGGGAGGGGAGAAGGCGACATGAGCGAGACCACGACCGCGACGCGGCCGACGGAGCCTGACTACTCAGTGATCACGACCGGGGAACTGCTCGCCTATCGCGACGCGGAGAACCACTGGCGAGCCTCCAGCGCGGCGCGGGCGATCCTCGGAGAGCCGGACCCCGGCGCCGCGATCGCCTGGCAGCAGATCGCGCTGCCCGGCCGCGACCTGCCGGTCCGCGTGTACCGGCCGGCCCCGGCGGGAGCCGCCGAAGCCGCAGCCCGCACCGACCTGCCGCTCGTGGTCCATGTCCACGGAGGCAGCTTCGTGGGCACAGCGGTGCAGTGCGACTGGACCAACAGCCACCTCGCCGCCCGCCTGCCCGCCCTCGTCGTCTCGGTCGAGCACCGCCTCCTCGACGCCGGCAGTCCGCTCGCGAACGCCGCCGACGACGGCTGGGACGTGATCCAGCATGTGGTGCGGCACGCCGCGCAGTGGGGCGTCGACCCGGCGCGCGCGGCCGTCTTCGGTGAGAGCTGCGGCGCGCTGATCAGCGCCCTGACGGCCATCCGGGCCAGGGAGGCCGGGCTGGAGCTCAAGGCGCAGGTGCTGGTCAACCCCGCGGTCGACGTGACCGGGACGATGTTCGACTACCCCTCGGTCGCCGAGTACGCATACAGCCCCGCCCGGGCCCTGCCGCTGCTGCGGCTGTTCCAGCGGCTCGCCGTCCCGCCGGGAGCCGACGCCCGCGCAGTCTCGCCGCTGTACGCGGACGACCTGAGCCGACTGGCTCCGGCGCTCGTGGTGGTGCCCACCGAGGACGCGGTCGCCGACCACGGCCGCCGCTACGCCGAGCGACTGCGCGCGGCAGGGACCTCCGTGCGGCTTTCCGAATACCCGGAAGCGCGGCACGCGTTCCTCACTCTGCCCGGCGTGGAACCACAGGCCGAGGCCGCCCAGGCGGAGATCCTCAAGTTCCTCCGCGTGGCCCTGGCAAAGTGACGGAGGAACGACGCGCCCCACCCTTGGACCCGACGGCCCAGCGGTCTCCCGACTCGGCCTCGGCTGCATGAGCATGACCGGCACCTACGGCCCCGCCGACCCGACCCACACGAGGCCGCGGCCACTCTGCTGGAGGCCCTCGATTCGGACGTCACCATGATCGACACCGGCGGCGTCGACGCCGCCGTCCCCGACACCGGGGCCCAGGGGGCCCGATACGGCGACCACGGCATCACCCTGATCGGCCAATGAAGAGAGAAGCACCCTGATGACGAAACCACCCCGTACACGAGGGCCGCGCACAGCGATGTACGCGGGCCTTGCACTCACTGTCCTCGCGACGATCGCCGTGTACGTCGACCGGGGCACCACCCATCTGCTGGCCGACCACATCCGGGCCGGCTATCCCAGCTATCCCCAGGCGCGGGTCGACTCGGCCGTCACCGCATACCAGGTCGTGTTGTCCGTCATCGGAGCACTCGGCGTCCTGGTCTGGCTCACGACGGCCTGGGCTGTCAAGGCAGGTAAGCGGTGGGCCCGCCCCGCCGCGACCGTGATGCTCGTGCTCGGCACCAGCGTCGGACTGACCGGGCTGCTCACCAAGGACACCTCCGGCGAGACCGGCCTGCCGCCGGAGCTGGGCTGGGCCGGGATGATTCCCTGCCTGGCAGGCGTCGCCGCGGTCACACTGCTGTGGAGAAGACCGCGACTGACGTGACCTCGGCTGCTCCGTTCGACTCCGCACGTGAGGAGCCGACGGTAACCATCGCGACCGCACAGAGCCGCACCCATACAGGTCACGGCCACCGCGCACCATGGAGGAGGACACAGTGCAGAGCATCGGCATCATCGGAGTAGGCGAGATCGGCCGGGCCATCGTCGAGGGCCTGCGCAACGGGGGCGGTGCGTCGCCGGAGGTCTTCCTCTCTCCCCGGGGGGCCCGCGCCGCCGCCGAACTGTCCGAGCGCTTCGAGGGCGTCCATGTGTGCGCCGACAACCAGGAGGTGCTGGACCGCTCCGAGGTGGTGATCATCGCCGTGCGCCGCCAGGACCACCATGAGGCACTCGCCGGGCTGGAGACGGACGACGACAAGACCGTGGTCAACCTGATGGCCGGCGTCGCCACCGACGACCTGCGCCGAACCCTCGCCACCGGCGCTCCGATCGTCCGCGCCATCCCGCTGCCCGCCGTGCGCGATCGCCGCTCCGTCACCGTGACCTGCCCCTCGCACCCGGTGGTGGACTCTCTTTTTGAACAGCTCGGCGGAGCGCTGCCCGTCGCGGACGAGGGCGCCTTCAACGTCTTCTCCGCGCTGACCGGGACGCTCACCGCCCACTACGCCTACCTCGCCACGCTCACCTCGTGGGCCACAGGCCATGGCATCGCCCCCGACGCCGCCGACCGGTATGTGCGCGGCCTCTTCCAGAACGTCGGCCGCTCCCTGAGCGACGAGACCCGCCCCCTGCACCAACTCGCCGCCGACCACGAGACACCCCATGGGAACAACGAGCGCATCCGCACCACCTGGTTCGATCCGGCCAATGCGGCAGGCCTCGTGAAGGCCCTGGATGGCCTCCTCGCCGACCTGAAGTAAGAGCGTCCGGCCGGGACATGCGTCCAGACCGGGGCGGCCACTCCACTGCGCGCCTCTCGCAAACGATCGTTTGCCCGAGCAGGATCAATCACGAGTCGCCGGACCCGTACGGATCCCGGATTCACTCTCAGAACCCGTTCTCACCCAGAAGCGGGTCGACCCCCTTTTGAGACTTGCATTGCGCGAAAATCCGGGGCCACGACGGATCCTCAGCAGCCCTCCCCGGCCGAACGGCCGGACGCCGACGACGTCGAACAGCACGCCTGTCCGAAGTGCGGCGCCCCGCCCGGCTCGCCGTGCCGCTCGCGCGGCGGCGCGGTCGCCTCCGCCTACCACACCCGCCGCTTCACCCTGGTGCCCCGCCTGAAGAAGGCACTGCGGGTTCCCGCCCCGGCCGACCGCGGGCCGGGCCGGCCGTGGCCGCCGGGCGCCCCGCCGCCGGCGCCGGTCGACCCGGACCTGCCGAGCGCGGACATCCGCATCGGCTACGTCCGCCGCTCGACCCTCGGGCAGGAACTCGACACCCGACTCGACGCGCTCGCGGGACACGGCATCCCCAGGGACAAGATCTTCAGCCAGAAGATCAGCACCCGGGTCCGCGTACGGCCGAAGTTCGAGGAGGCATCGAGGACCGCACGGGAGGTCAAAGCGCACGCCCCGCACTGCCGGGTCATCTTCACCGCGTACGAGATGAAGCGCTCGGCCGCGACGCCGCCGAACTCACCGCGCTCGCCGGCCCCCTCACCGCCCACGGCCTCATCCTGGAGACGCTCGCCAGACCCCTGCCCGGCATCTACGACCCCACCGGGCCCGGCAAGCTGCTGTTCACGTTCTTCGCCGCGATGGCGGAGACCGAGCGGGAGAACACCCGCGAGTCCACGCTCGAAGGGCTCGACACCGCGGCCCGCAAGGCCAAGCACGGCGGCCGGCCGCCCGTCATCACCGACGACATGCTCCACACCGTGCTCCGCCGCCGCGCGGGCAGCGAGTCCGTCGAGCAGATCCAACCCGACCTGATCACCCCCACCGGCAAGCGCAAGGGCCAGAACCCCTCGGTGGCCAGCATCGACCGGGCGCTCGCCGAGCACGCCAAGCGCGAGGCATACCCCGAAGCCGTCGAGGCCGCGCACGCCGACATTGCGGCCCTTACCGGCCTAAATGTCCCCGGCGTCCTCCGGGAACCGGGCCTCCACCTCGAAGAACTCCAGCAGCAGCGCGAACCCCAACCGGTTCGCCCCCCGACTTGTTCCGCAGCCGCTCCTGGGCGGGCCCGCTTGCTGGAGGGGCCCGAGTGGGAGGCGCCGTTTCCTGGATCCGACCTGATCCGAACGACACCCCCTGACCCAGAGTCCGCCGGTCCTGGCCGGATGCGCCGGCGAGACCGACAACATCGGCGTCGGCCAGTCGCTGAGCAGCCCTGGGACGGGGCAAGGCGAATGTGCTCTGGGTGACTCCGGGGCTTTCCAGATGCCGAGGTGGTTCGCCAGTTCACGGACACCGGACGGGAAAATCGGCCTTGGCCCAGAGGGCTCGTATGGCGGCGGCCGTGTCATCGGCGGGGGCGTCCTCAGTGCTCCATGTCCTGGCCTGGGCGGCGGAGTTGTCGACCGATGGCCAGCCCGGGTTCCCGGTGGCGGCGAAATCGGCCCACGCGCGCACCATGCGGCGTGCCAGTGCGTGGTCCGCAGGTGTGGGTGCGCCGCCGATGAGGAATGCCAGGCAGTCGGTGTCGAGGTTGCCGAAGGCGAAGGGGATGTCCGCACAGTGCCAGGCACGCACGGCCCCGTTCGGGCCGGTGCGCCGACGGTCGAAACGCGACAGGAACGCCCGGCCGCCGGCTCGGGCGTGAAGCTCCACGAGTCGGTTGCTGTACTCGCTGAACAGGAGATCCCCGAAGACGGCGAGGTAGACATCGAGCACCGGGGCGTGGGGCATCGCAGCGCGATAGCCGGCCACCAGACCGTCAGGGAGGTTGAAGTCTTCGGCGAAGAGAGCCAGCTGCTCATCGGTGGTGACCTTCGCGCTGCTGCCGACGGCATCGAGCAGCCAGTACTCCTCAGTCGTGTGGCAGACCAGCAGGTCCACTTCCCGGGCCGCACCGGATGCCATCCCTGTGAGGGGGTCGGTAGGCAGTACGGCACCGTCAAGGACGGGGGCGTAGAGGGCGGGGTCGTAGTGGGGGGGGGGGGGGGGGGGGGGGGGGGGGGGGGGGGGGGGGAAGGGGGGGGGGGGGGGGGGGGGGGGGGGGGTGGGGGGGGGGGGGCGGGGGGCCCCGCCCCCCCCCGGTAGGCGTCGACCACCTTGTCGGAGGCGATGACCAGGGCCTGTGGAGTCACGGATGTCAGGCCCTCGGGTGTGGCGGGGCAGCCGGCTGCCGCAGCGATCTCACGGGTGGTCGCCGCAGCGATTTCGAGCGTGTAACAAGGGCTGGCGGCGCTGTGAGCGATGGCACGGTGGAACAGTCCGCGGGCGCGGTCCATCACCATCAGGCAGGCGACCGAAGCGGCTCCGGAAGACTGGCCGGCGACCGTGACGTTGCCGGGATCGCCACCGAAGGCCGCGATGTTCTCACGGACCCAGCGCAGGGCCGCGATCTGGTCGAGCAGACCCCGGTTGTCCGGATAGGCAGTTGCTTCGGCGGCGGGAACGTGGCCGAAACCTTCGAAGCCGAGCCGGTAGTTGAGGGTGACGACGACCAGACCGGCGCTGGCCAGCGAGGTCCCGTCGAAATCGGGTTGGGCTGAGGATCCGAAGGTGTAGGCGCCGCCGTGGATCCAGACCAGGACGGGCAGACGGCCGCCCTCGGGGGCTGGGGTCCATATGTTGACGGTGAGGATGTCCTCGTCGTCAGGCGACCACAGGGGTGCGCCGGGCAGCTGTGCCGACTGCGGAGCGACCGGGCCGAAGGCCGTGCAGTCCCGCACTCCACTCCACGCCGGTGCCGGGCAGGGTTCCCGGAACCGATTGGCGCCGAACGGCGGGGCGGCATAGGGGATGCCGAGGACGGCGACGACTTCGGTAGAAGCCCGAAAACCTTGGACCGCACCGTTCTCCGTCTTGAAGGTGTCCATCGGAACAATGCCTCTCATCACACGCTCACACGCTCACACGTCAGATCGCCAGGGAGCTGAGGTTCAGCTTTGCATCGGGCGGCACCCGAGGACCAACACCAAGATCATGGTGATTGACGCACCAGTGATGTCAATCAACGCGCGGCGCTAGGTGCACCTGCGGGAGAAGACGCTGTGGCGGATGCTCTACGAGACCGCCGGGCGGTCCGAGGAGATCCTGGGTGTCAACATCGAGGAGCTGGACCTCGCCGGGCGCCGTTGCCTGGTCAAGGCCAAGGGCGCCCGGACCAAGGCCCGCCGCCGGGGCCAGTCGCGCGAGGACTACGTGCTGGAGCCCGTGTACTGGGATGCCGGCACCGCCCGACTGCTGCCCCGGCTACTCAAGGGACGAACCCGCGGGCCGGTGTTCGTCACCCACCGCCGCCCCGGGCCGGGCAAGGTCGTCAGCCCCCGCAACGTATGCCCGGACACCGGACTGGCCAGGCTGTCGTACGGGCAGGCCCGCGCCCTGCTCGACGAGCACACCGCCCTGCGCGGGCCGGGTACGGGCTTGGACCTGCACGAGTACCGCCACTCCGCCCTGACCCATCTCGGCGAACAGGGTGCCTCGCTGTTGATGCTGATGGCGAAGTCCCGGCACAAGAAGCCGGAGAGCGTCCGCCGCTACTTCAAGCCCTCCCCGGAGGCAATCGCCGAGCTGACCAGCCTGCTCGCCCCCGGCGACGCCCGCCGTTGACCGCCTGCTCTGGGCGGGGTCGGCCGCACGGGCAGGAGCCGTTCAGCGAGGAATCACCCAGCCCGGTGCCCAGGTTCCGGCGGCGTCTTGGCCGGCCGTCGTGGCGGCGAGGTGGGTGCGGAGGGTGGCCAGCGCTGGGTGGGGGTTGTCGCGGTGCCAGAGGAGCGAGTGCGGGTAGACGGGTGTCGGGTCGGTCACCGGGATGCGACGCAGGCCGTGATCGGTGGGCCAGATGAGGCGGGTGTGTTCGCCCATGAAGGTGGCCAGGGCCGGGGTGTCGGAGATGGTGTCGAGGAGCGCGTCGGAGCCGAAGTTGGGGCCGGTCACCTCGATGGTGAGGCCGAACTCGGCGACGAGGTCGTCGTAGTAGGCGCCCCACTCGGTACCGGGGGCGATGCCGGGCATCCAGATCCGGTGCCCGGTGAGCTGGGCGAGGGGCACCGATCGGGCGCCCGCCAGTGCGTGGGCGGGGCCGGTGAGGAGTTGGAGCGGTTCGTCGAGCACCCGGACGGACTCGATGTCCTCGGGGAGGGGTCGGCCGGGCGCGGCGACGGCGCGGAAGGACGCGTCGATCGCACCGGAGCGAATGGCGGTGACGGCGGTCTCGATGTCGAACAGCATCATCACGTCGAGGTCGATCTCGGGGTGTGCGCGGTGGAAGCCGCGCATCAGGCTCGACTGCGCGCTGCGCGAGGCGATCACGTCGACGCGAAGCGGACGGTGGCCTGGGCGCACGGACGCACCCGCGCGCTCGGCGACGCGCAGCAGCTCGCGTGCGTGGGGCAGGAACGCCTGACCATCGATGGTGAGCTCGGCGCCGCGTGGGGCACGGGTGAACAACCGCACGCCGAGGGTGCGCTCCAGCGTGGCGATGCGTTTGGAGACGGCCTGCTGGGTGATCGACAGGTCGGTGGCGGCTTTCTGGAACTGGCCCGCTTCCGCGACGGCGACGAAGGTACGTACTGCTTCGAGGTCCACGCCGACCCACCTTAGTGAACAACTGTTAGTTGTGGATTGCTGGCAGGTCTGTTGTTTGACCTGCTGCTGTCCTGCCCGCTTACCTCTCATCGGTCAACGTCAGTTTGTTCGGGTGAGATCTCAAGGTGAGTGAGCTGAGCATGGCGGGCAGGAGACGGTTGGGCCGGCAGTTCGGCTGGCTGTGGGCGTCATATGCGGTGAGCGCGTACGGGTCCGGGCTGGGGTTCGGGGCGTTGCCACTGATCGCTGTGCTGGTGCTGCATGCCGGACCCGCTGAGGTGTCCGCGCTGTCCGCGGTGGGGCCTGCGGTGGGTGCGCTGATCGCGGTGCCGCTCGCGCCGTGGGTGGAGGTCCGGCGCAAGCGCCCGGTCATGATCATGATGGACGTGGCCCGGTTTGCGGCCATGGCGACGATCCCGGTCGCCTACGCCTTCGGATGGCTCGGTTTCGTCCAGCTGCTCGTGGTCTCGGCCGTGGTCGCCGCAGCCAAGATCGCCTTCAACGCGGCCGGCGGCGCCTACCTCAAGGCCCTCGTGCGGCCGGACGACCTTCTCGTCGCCAACGCGAGGTTCGAGTCCACGAACTGGAGCTCCATCGCGGTGGGGCCACCGCTGGGCGGGGCGGCGGTCGGCCTGTTCGGGCCGGTGGCCACCGTGGTGGCCGACGCGCTCAGTTACCTGCTCTCCGCACTGGGCATCACCGCGATCCGCGGTCAGGAAGAAGCGCCGCGAACGACCGACAAGAGCCCGGTCCGGGCGGAGGACGCCGTGCCGCGGGCAGGCGCCCTGCTCGACGGCTGGCGACACATCATGGGCCACCCCGGTCTGCGGCCGCTCTACCTCAACCACATGCTCGTCGCCGGTCTGATCATGGCCACCGAGCCGCTGCTGGCCGTGCTCCTGCTTCGCCAGCTCGGGTTCCCACCCTGGCAGTACGCCCTTGCCTTCGCTGCTCCCTGCCTCGGCGGCCTCATCGGCTCCCGGCTGGCCCGCCGTGTCGTGGCCCGCTTCGGCCGGCACTGGGTCTTCCGGACCGTCGGCACCCTGCGCGCCATCTGGCTGATCGGCCTGGCCTTTGTCCCTCCCGGCGTCATCGGCCTCGTCACCGTGATGGCCGTCGAGCTGACGATCATCATCAACATGAGCCTGTACAGCCCGGTGCTCGCCACCTACCGGCTCGAACACACACCCAAACATCTCGTCGCCCGCACCCTGACGGCCTGGTCGATCGGCCAGCAGGCATCCATCGCCGTCCTCACCGCACTCGCCGGGCTGCTCGCCGACATCACCAGCCCACGCACCGCTCTCACCGTCGCAGGACTGCTCATCCTGACCACACCACTGCTGCTTCCCCGACAGGACCAGACGTCGCAGCACGAGCCGGAACTGTCCCGCAGCCACTCATGAGACACCGCAACTCACCACTGAAGCCCGCAGCCCTCAGCCGGACCACGGTGCGCGTCCGCGTCGACCAGGCACACCACCGGCAAGGAGAACACTCGCGTGAGCACTGCCCCCGTACTTGACCCCGCGGACACCGCTCTTCCCGTCATGGACTACCAGCCCGCGGTCCTGGCCTTCGTGCCCGAAGGCGAGGACCGAAACGCCCTGCTCGGTCGCGTGGAAGGGGCCATCGCCGACGTTCGCGCAAAATCAAAGCGCTCTCAAGCCCTCCAGGGGCTCAGCGCCGGTTTTCGTTCCGATGTTCCTACCAGTCGAGGCCAGATCACCTGCGAAGTCGAGAACGATATTCGCCCGGGGCCGTGCCTCGGGCACGTCTGAAGGCACGGCTGAAAGCGTGCGGAGAGCCGTATCCGACCGCGCCGGAGATCGACTCGACGGGCTCATCGGTATCGCGGAGCCGGACGGACGCCAGGTCGATACGCCACTGCGTCACGTACGCGCCCGGCGTCTGTCCGAGGGCGGACCGGAAACGCCTGGACAGCGTCGCCCGGGAGACGTTCGTCGCGGCGGCCAGGGTCTCCGTGGTCCAGGGGCGCTCCGGTTGGGCGTGGACACACGCCAGAGCGTCGCGCACGACCGGATCACGCATCGCTCCCAGCCATGAGCCGGACCGCTCCTGCGGGTGGCGGGCCAGCCAGGCGCGTACGAACTGGACGAGCAGCAGGTCGACGATGCTGTTGACGGCGGCGGTGGTGCCGATCTGCGGCTGTGCGAGCTCAGCAGCGAGAAGTCCGACGGTCCTTGCGAGCTGCGCGTTCTCCCGGGCTGCGACATGCATCGGCCGGGCGAGGGAGGTGAGCACCGGTGTGCGCACCTCCGGGTCCTGCTCGTAGTGCAGGACGATCACTTCCGTCTGCACCGGCGCCGAGCCCAGCCGCAGGGCCCGGCCATCGGCAAAGGACCGGGCCGCTGCCTCACGGTCGCAGGAACCCATCGTCACACTGGCTCCGCCGGCTATCCCGTGTGCGGTGCCCGGCGACACCAGGACGGCGTCTCCGGCCCGCACCTCAAGAGGTTTCTCGCCCGTGACGTGGAGCCACATGGTGCCGCGGGACACCACGTGCAGCGCCGCCCCTGGGTAGGAGTCCAGCCACAGGCCCCAGGTTCCGCCGGCCTTCAGCACGACCCCGAGCCCTCCACGCGCACCCGAAACACGCAAGACCTCCGCCAGCACATCCATGGGTCCATTCTCGTCCACCGCCGCGAACCGCCCGCCGGCGGGCGAGGCGCATGTGTCCTCGCCTGCAGCGTCAGACCACGTCAAGAACGACCTTTCCGTGCACCTTCCGCGCGAACAGCGCCCGGACGGCGTCGTCCACGCCCTGCCAGTCGCCTCGCAGTCCGACCGGCGCCGAGAGCCTCCCGGCGGCCATGAGGCCCAGCAGGTCCGTCAGCTCCCCGCCGGTCGGCGTCATGTCCCCGTAGGTGGCGATGCTGCGGGGTTCGCCGAAGCCGAACAAGACCCCTGCCGGGAAGGTGGTTTCCTGCCCCGAGGAGTAGCCGACCAGGTGGATGGTGCCGCCCTCGGCGAGGGAACTCCACGCCCGGGCCACCAGTGGTCCGCCGACCGTGTCCAGGACGAGGTCGAACCGGTCCCCGGTCTCGGCCAGGTCGGTCAGGACCTTGTCGGCGCCGAGTTCACGGAGTCCGGCGGCCCGCTCCGGCGAACCGACGAGTGCCGTCACCCGGGCGCCCGCTAGCGCCGCCAGCTGGACGGCGAAGTGCCCCACGCCCCCGCTGGCGCCGGTGACCAGAACGTTGCGCGCCAGCAGGGAACGCTTGCGCAGCACTCGCAGAGGGGTGACTCCGGCGATCCCCAGGGCCGCGGCGTGGGCCAGATCGACACCCTCGGGGACGGTGCCGAGCGAGGCGGGGCTGACTGCCACCCGCTCCGCCCACGCGTGGGGGGCCATTCCCACTGCGACGCGCGTACCTGCGGGCGGCCCCGAGCCGTCGGACGCGGCGCGCACCACGATGCCGGCCGCGTCGTGACCGTGCACAGCGCCGGCCGGCCACTGGTGCACGTAATTCAGCTCTCCGAAGTTGAGACCGATGTGCCGTATCTCCACCAACGCCTGACCGGTGGACGGTACGGGCTCATCGACATCGGCGAACCGGACGGGTCCGGCCTCACTGTGATTGACCACAAGGGCGCGCATCAGGGATGTGTTTCCTTCTCTCGTGGGTACGCCTGAACACTCGGCGCGGCAGCAGATCGAGTGCGCAGATGCCGCACTGCCGCCTTCTTGGAACCCTTTCGCAGGACCGGGACAGCGACCAGACCCGTGAGAATCAATCAGTTGACAATCAGTGTCAGTGCGACTCGCGGTGCGTCGAGCCCTGTCCCGTCCGGTGGATGACGCAGTGCCGGGCACAGACACGCCCGGCAATGTAATGATCTTGAGGCGCCAGCGCTTGCGTCGGGCTGCGGAGTCGCGCTGGGTGACGTGCCTGGGCGACCGCGTCGGCGCCGGAGCGAGCGTTCAGCCAGGGAGGGGACGGAGGTGTGGCAGGAGCGTCCCGCCGCAGCGCGGCAGACCCCTCTGCGATCTGCCAACTCGCGTTCCAGGCACCGCCCTCGGTTACCACGGCAAGACAGACACCCGTCTGGTCACTGAAGCCGGAGGATCCTGGAACCGGTACGCCTTCGGCGACCACACACAGTGACGCCAGGCACAGCCTCAACGAGGAATACGCGACACCTCAACATGCGAGCCCACCAGTCTCAACCCCCGTCGATCGGGCCGCGCCGGCGTGGCGCGGCGGCACCGGCGCACGGCTGTCCTGGGCTTGCTCGGAACATGCGCGTGAAGCTCCGGAGTGGGCAGCTCTGCGGCCCGGGGCTACGGTTTCTCCGTCCCGGGGCTACGGTTCCACGCGCGCGGCCCGACCTCGGCGGACGCGGTGGCTTCCGTGGTGGCGGCGGTCAGAGGCTCTTCAGCGCAGCGGCGCTGGGGCTGCCGGCTTCTGCCGTGTACATCACCAAGGAGAAGCCTGAGCCGGGCAGGCCGAGGGTGTGCCGGTCGACTTCCAGCTCGCCCAGGGTGGGGTGACGCAGGTTTTTTCGCACGCTGGGCATGGGGCGCACAGCGTGATCACGCCAGCTGCTCGCGAAATCCGGATCGTGGGTTGCGAACTCGTTGATCAGCTCTGCGAGCACGTTGTCCGTGGGGTGCCGAACGCTGGCTGCGCGCAATTGAGCGGCTGCCTGCTGAGAGAAATCGGACTCCGAACCGGGCGCGCCGGTGCAGAGGGTGTCACGGAATCTCTTCGACATGCGCGTGACGTTGCGCTCGTCAGATGTGAGACGGGAGAAGTCCGTGATCAGAGCCGCGGCTGCTGTGTTCCAGGCGACGATGTCCTGCCGGTCGTTGACGATGTAGGCAGGGATGCCGTCAAGTCTGCCGAGCAGTCGTTGGGCATCCTCGGGTACGTGGTCCGGCGCGCCGCCGTTCTCCGCCGGCAGCGCTTGTCCGGCCAGGCGGGCCAGATGGTCACGCTCTGCTTCGGTGAGTTGGAGAGCCGTCGCCAGCGCGACCAACACCTGCGGTGAGGGCCGGGGCGCCCGTGCCTGTTCCAGTCGTTCGTAGTAGCTCACCGACACCTGTGCCAGGGCGGCTACCTCTTCGCGGCGCAGTCCGGGTGTGCGACGGGCGCGCCGGCCTGGTGGAAGCGTCGCTTCGGCCGGCACGTCTTCTGGTCGCAGTTCCTCGCGGCGCCGGCGGAGAAAGGCTGCGAGTTCCTGGCTGCTCACTCTTTCATCCTGTCACAGGAGGGGCGGCTGAGCCTCGCACTGCCGGTCCGGGGCTTGGCTGTCCGTTCCGCGGCCGCACATCTGCCGTGCATGGTGACGTGGTCGGTTTGTTGACTACGAGGAGAAATGGTGCCCAGGACCCCTGAGGAAACTTTTCGCCGCATGATCGATCTGATGCTGGTCAAAGACATGAATGCCGTGGCAGATCTGTGGGCGCCTGACGGAATTGCGGAATTCCCTTTCGCGGCCGGGAGCTCCCCTCGCGTTCTCCGCGGACGTGAGGAGGTACGTGCCTACCTCGCCCCCTATCCGGAGCTGATGGACATGAAGGAGGTGACCGCGCTCACCGTGCGGCCCACGGATCAAACGGACACCGTCGTCGTGGAGTGGACGGCCACCGGCCGCACCGTGGCCACCTCCCGGCCCTACCGCCTGGACTACATCGTGGTTCTCACGGCCCGCGACGGGCTGATCTCTCTGTATCGGGATTACTGGAGCCCGCTGTCGGCGGCCGCCGCTGCCGGGGGTCTCGCCGGGCTGATCGACTCGCTGGAAAGGAAGGACGGCTGATGTCCGGAGTGCTGGTGACCGGAGGCACCGGCAAGACCGGCAGGACGCTGGTGCGGGTGCTCCGCAACGCTGGTGTGCAGACACGGGCCGCCAGCCGGAACCCGGCCGCAGCCGATCCTGATGCGATCCGCTTCGACTGGAGCGACCCGACCACATACGGACCCGCGCTCGACGGGACGGACCGGGTCTTCCTGCTCCCGCCGGTGGAGAGCGTGGACCCGCTGCCGCTGGTCGAGCCCTTCCTGCGCCAAGCGCGGCGGGCCGGTATCCGGCGCCTCGTGATGCTCGGCTCCGCCATCGTGCTGCCGAACGCGCCCAGCGCTGTGGAGCTGGCCGCTCAGGTTCAGGCCCAGCCCGGAGGCGTCGTACTCCGCGCGTCCGGCTTCATGCAGAACTTCCTGCGCCCGCACCCCCTGGCCGAGCGCATCCATCGACTCGGTGAGATCCGCACCGCAGCCGGTGACGGCAAGCTGGGGTGGGTCGATGCGCGGGACATCGCGGCCAGTGCCGCCGCGCTGTTGGCCGACCTGGGGGTGGACGCCCGAAGCGACTACCTGATCACCGGACCGCACGGGATGAGCTACCCACAGGCCGCGCAGATCATCACCGCGAAGACCGGCAGGCAGGTTCGGGTGGAGCGTATTACGGAGGAGGAACAGGCTGCCGCCTACCGTGCCTCCGGAATGCCAACCGAGTTCGCTGCCGCGCTTGCCGCCGTCGAGCGCGGCATCAAGGAGGGACGCGAGGACCAGGTCAGCACCGCGGTGCTGGAACTGACCGGCCGTCCGCCGCGCGCCTTTGCCGAATTCGTCTCGGATCACGCGTACGAGTGGACGCGGTAGTGCCTGAACAGCAGCGGTGTGCGGTCGAGTAGGAACCACGCGGAGAGTGCGGTTCGGCGTCACATGATGTGACGCCCCATCGGATGGTGCGACATCCCGTGGGTTCCCGCCGTGGGTTCCCGTGGTTCTTGCTGGGGGCCTGAGCGCCTGGCCCGGCCTTCTCGTCCAATCTGATCAGTCTGCAGTCTGCGGTCTGCGGTCTGCGGTCTGCGGTCTGCGGTCTGCGGTCTGGTCGAAGGCGCGGAGGCGCGGAGGCGCATGCTGTCGGCGCCGGCGGTGGTGAGGGAACTCGGCAGAGCTCCGGAGAACTCACGGGATGTCGCACTGAGGCGCTTGAGTCTCCAGCCGCCGGAGGGTTCAGGATCTTGCTCATGGACGACGAACGCCCCGACGTGCTCACCATCGGCCAGCTCGCGCACCGCACCGGACTTTCGGTGCGTACCCTGCGCTTCTGGTCGGACGAGGGGGCGGTGCCGCCTGTGGCCCGCTCCGCGGGCGGCTACCGCTTGTACGACGCCGAGTCCGTGGCCCGCGTCGAGCTGGTCCGCACCCTGCGGGAGCTGGGCCTCGGGCTCGGCGACGTGTGCCGCGTTCTGAGCGGCCGCACCACGGTCGCCGAGGTCGCCGACGCGCATGTGGCCGCGCTCGACGCGCAGATCCGCTCACTCAAGGTGAGCCGGGCCGTCCTGTCCACCGTGGCGAAACGGGGTTCGACCGTTGAGGAGACAGCACTGATGAACCGGTTGGCGCGGCTTTCCGCCGCCGAGCGCAAGCAGATCACCGACGAGTTCAAGGAGGAGGTGTTCGGCGGCCTCGACGACCCGCGCCTGCGCGACCGCCTGCGTACCTTCAGCATCGAATTGCCCGACGAGCCCACACCTGAGCAGGTCGACGCCTGGATCGAACTGGCCGAGTTGGTGCGGGACCCCGGTTTCCGCGCCCGGTTGCGCACATGGATGGAGCTCAGCACGCCCGTACCGGGGCAGGGCCGTCCCCCCGGGGCGTCCATCTGGTGGGCCAGGCAGATCGTGCAGACCGTCGCGGAGGTCAGGAAGGGCGGGATCGCTCCCGAGGGACCGGCAGCGGCCGAGGTGCTGTCCGAGCTGTTCGGTGACGCCGATCGGGCCGCCGTGCTGCGCAGTCTGGAGGCCGGGATCGAGGCAGGAGCGGAGCACTACCGCAGGCTCGTCGCCCGTGTGCGCGGGCAGGATGCGTCGCCCGACGCGACCGAGGAACTGGAATGGCTGGCGCGGGCCCTGCGCACCGCGGATCAGGCGTGAGCCGAACTCAGGCCGGCCTCCACCGGGATGTGCTGCTGCGCCGGGCCGGCGGCGCACCACGCTGGGGCCCACGCCTGAGAACCTGATGGATGCCTGCCCTGCGCATGAAAGCCGTGGCCTGTGGTCTGGCCGCGGTGTGCGACGCTCGTGCAGTGAGCCCGCAGCTTGACGCCGGGAGAGTCCTCGTCCCGGGCAGGAGGGCGAGTTGTCCGCTGACTGTGAGCTCACCGGTGGCCGCACCACAGGGGGCGGAGCCGTTCGTGGAGTCCTCGTCGGCCAACGGCTCCCTTCGGGTAGTGGCGGCGCAGGTTGGCGGCGAGGACGCGGTCGAGCGTGCGGTCGGACAGCATCGGGCCCAGGCGCATGATCAGGGCGGCATCCCGGCCGGCGGTGTAGCGGGTGCGCGGTCTACGCGTCGTCACGGCCCTCGCGATGACCCGGGCGGCGGCGTCGGCGGTCAGGCCTGACGCAGTGCCCGAGGTCATCAACGTGTTGTTCGCCCGGACCAGGCTGCCGTAACGCTCGTCCTGCTCCGGCGTCATCCGGGCAGCCAGGTGGTTCGCCGTCTCGACCCCGCGGGCAGCCATCTCCGTGCGGACGCCGCCGGGCTCGACCACGACCACCTGTACGCCCAGCGGAGCGACCTCCCGGCGGAGCGAGTCGCTGACCGCCTCCAGGGCGAACTTCGCGCCGGCGTACGCGCCGTATGTGGCCATGGCGAACTTGCCGCCGACCGAGCTGATGTTGATCACACGGCCCTTGCTGCGCAGCAGCGCGGGCAGGAGCGCTTGAGTGACGGCGATGTGGCCGAAGAGGTTGACTTCGAACACCCGCCGCCACTCCGTCAACGGCAGGGCCTCGACCGGGGCGTTCACCTGGACGCCGGCGTTGTTGACGAGCGCGTGCAGCGCGCGCGGGTCGTCGGCGACCCGCGCGGCGACTGCCTCCACCTGCTCGGACTTGGTGATGTCGAGGATGACCGGCTCGATGCCGGTCGACCGGATGGCGTCGGCGTCACGGTCGCGGCGCACGCCGGCCAGGACGTGGAACCCCTGGCGAGCCAGTTCGCGGGCGGCTGACGCGCCCATGCCCGTGGAGGCTCCGGTTACGACGACCAACTTCTGGGTTTCAGATGACGTTGTCACCTTGGCTAAGGTACCGGTTCAGGTGACACTGTCAACTGTATGATGGGCGTCATGACCACCCGCGCCGAGTCCGCCGCCGCCACCCGACGCGCCCTGCTCGACGCGGCCGCCGAACTCCTCGACCTCGGCGGCCCCGAAGCGGTCACCCTGCGCGAGGTGGGCGCGCGGGCAGGCGTGACCCGGGGAGCGCCGTACCGGCACTTCACGGGCAAGGACAGCCTGCTGACCGCCGTCGCGGCCGAAAGCTGGGAACGGATCGGCGACCAGGTGCACGCCCTTCGGACCGACCCGGCCCTGTCTGCCTCCGAGAAGCTGCGCGGCGCTCTCCGCGCCCTCATCGACGTCGGCCGGAAGCAGCCGCACCTGTACCAGGTGTTGTTCAGGCGGCGCGCAAACCTTCCTGGGCAACTCGGTGACGGGATGGACCGCATCCGGCGTCAGCTGTGCGGGCCGGAAGGCGACCCGGCCGTGGCCGACCGCGCGGCCGAACGCTTCCAGGACGAGTTCCTGGACATCGTCGCCGCCCTCGCGGGAGAGCGGAACGCACGGCATTACGGCGCCCTGCTGCTGACCAGCGCCCACGGCATCGCGGGCATGGAGCTCAGCGGCCACCTCGACACAGACAAGTGGCACACCACCGCCGACGAACTCGTCGACACCCTCGTCCGCGTGGTCACGGACGCCGGCGCGTGACAGAGCAACGCCCACGCCGCCCCCTCGACGGCAGACGCCCCGGGCGAGGACGGCGAGGACCCGCGGCGAACTGATGCTCCCCTTTCGTCTCGTTCGACCCGCACCTCCTGGGCGCCTTCGCTCTGCCGGTTGCGGAAGCCGTCCCGGCCGACGAACCCGGCCTCCTCGTCGCCGAACCGCTCGCCGCGCCCGAGGACGTCGAGGACCTGGACGGGTGGACGCTCCACCGGCTACGGCACAGTGCCCTGACGCACGACGCCGAGGACGGCACCTCGCCCCCGATGCTGTTGGCCCGCTCCCGCCACGCCTCCCTCGTCCGCTCCCTGGAGCGATACGCCCGCCCCGGCGTCGACTCACTCGGTCGCCCGACACGTCGCCGGACGTGACCGTTTGCGGCTGGTGACGGCGTTCTTACCGGCACCCCGACACGGGTCCTCGCCGCCTCCGGGCCTGCGCGGCTTCGGCCGGCGGGAACGGCCGGCGGGAACGGCCGGCGGGACGGCCGGCCATGCCGGTGAGGATGGACGGTGTTCATCAAGTCACGCGGACTGGCCGGACAGGCGTATGACCGGTTGGTCAAGCAAGCGGCTTGCGGTAACGGACGTACTCGTTCTGCCGCCGGAACCCCACGCTCTCGTAGAGATCATAGGACCGGTGCGGATTTGCCGTGCCCGTGAACAGCCGCGCAGTCGTTGCACCCCGCTCGCGAAGAGTTCGCAGCCCGTCCAGCAGCAGGACCCGGCCGATTCCCAGGCGTCGTTGGTCCGTCCGGACACTCAGCTCTCCGACCTCGCCCACCGTGTGGTGGTGACGGCGGAGGGAGCAGAGGGCGACGCCGACCATGTCCTGCCCGTTCCAGGCGGCTCTCCAGCATGCCGGGTCAGCGGTGTCGACGAAGTCCTGGAAAGTCCATTTCTGGGTGAAACCGGTGTCCGCATACGAATCGACGACCGTCCTCCAGGCTGCGCGGTAGTGGCTTGTCCCGATCGGCCCCGTCCGTATCCCGGCCGGCAGTTCGCTGCCCAGCAGTTCGGGCACCTGCCGGAGATCGCCCAGCTTCAGCTCGACCAGGCTGAAGACACGTCGGTAGTCGGCTGCGAGCAGTAGCGCGGTGGCGTCCTGTTCGGAGGCCACGGCGTTCGCGCCGATCACTGCCGTGCGGGCCGTTCCATGCTGTTCGACGAGCCGGCGGATCCGCTCTTCGGCCCAGCTCAGCATGGCTGAGCCGATGCCCTGACGGCGATGTTCGGGCAAGAGGTGGCCGCGGTGCAGGTACAGCCACGTGTCGTCCCGCTCCTGCCACCACCGGATCGTCGAGTAGCCGACGACGCTCCCGTCGTGTACCACCAGGATCTGGTTCTTGGACGGCTCCTCCAGCTTGGCGGAGGCTTCGGCGATCTCGGCCGCGGTCGGGAGCCCTTCCACAACCGAATGGGCGTCGATCCGGTCCCGTTCAGCACACCCCAGCCGCACCGCGGCCATGGGGCCGTGGTCTTCGTCGCCGCGATACGGCCGGAACTCGAAGCCGACCGGAAGGCTTTGTCCTGGTGCACCGTCCGACATGGTCGGATGATCTCGGATGTCGGCGAAGGTCCGCCACCCTTTTCGTGCCGCAGTCGTCCGTGGCCCTTCAACGAGCGTCGGCCGCGTTCGAAGCGGGCCCCGGCGCGGACGGGGGCGACGGGACGGGATGCGTTCGCGGCCCGCCACCGCTGCTGGGCGGACTCGACAAGCTTGACGGGTCACCGCTGCTCCGTGGCATCGAGCTGGTGCGGGACGGCGCCGGCACGCAGTTCGCTCAGGTCGGGGATGTGGTGGTAGAAGGTGGTGGAGGGCGCCCGGAGAGACGCCCAGCAGCTTGGTTTGAGGGACCTGCGGGGGCGCCGGGAGCCATCGTCCGGTGATCTTCAGAAAGCGTTTGGAGGTCATCGGCGCTGGGGCGTGCTTGATGCCTCACGCCTCGATGCGGCTCAGCGCTTGCATGGCCTCGCGCTCCATGCGCGAAAGATCGCCGAGGATCGTGCCGGCCCGTACGAGAAGCTGCGTCTCGCCCGATTCGCCGGCCTTCTTGATCAGTGCTGCTACTTCCGTCCACAGGGCGGCTGCCTCGGTGTACAGCGTGTGGCCGGTGCGCAGGTGGCTGCTGTCGAGCAGGCCGGTGCATTCGGCGAGGAAGTCACGGTAGAGGTTGCGGAACAGGGCGCCGCCGGTGCCGGCCTTCTCCATCAGGAGGGCGGCCTGTGGCAGGTCTCGCTGCGGGACATCGGCGCGCTGGAGCCATGTGCGTACCAGCTTGCCGGCCTTCTCGATGCCTCGGTGGCCGAGGTTGGCGATGGGCGGGTGGAGGAAGGCGTCGGCACAGGCGGTGATGGCGGGGACGATCTGGCCCTGTGGGGAAGGCAGGTTCGCCGGTGCGGTGAGTGTGAACGAGCGGTGTTTGGCAGCCATCGGGCCGCGTGCGGCTCTGGCCTGGGCGAGGCTGGTCAGGCTGGTGGACACCGCTCCGCCTTGCTGGTCGGTGTCCACCAGGTAGGCCTTGTGGTCGTCATAGCCGTACATGGCCACGATGTGACCGCCGAAGTGGACCTTCGAGCCGAAGTAGTCCAGGTAGTAGCTGTCGAGCTGTAGTCCGACGGGGTGGCCGGCGTCGAGGGAGGCCAAGACGTTGAGCCATGCCTTGCGCGGGGATGTGGTCTCCTGAGCCAGGAGCTCCAGCTGGAGTCTGTCGGCCAGGTTCTTGGTGAGGTCGAAAGGCTTGCTCCGTCCCCCGAGGAAGGGGAAGCCCATGTTCTTGCTGTCCCAGTAGACGAAGGACAGACCGGAGCCGAGGCCGAAGAGCATGGGCTCGGACAGATCGAGTCCTTGGTGCCGCAGTAACACCCCCAGGGCTGTCGTCTCGCAGTGCTGCGTGCCGCGGGCATCGATGTCCATCACCTTGGTCATGCCATGCTCTCCTGCTTGGTCATGTGGACGGGAATCGTCAGTCGGGTCATCAGTTCTTCTTGTGGTGCCTCTGCCGGTACGACGAGATAGGCCTCGCGTACGGGTGCTCGCGGGCGCAGGCCGCGCTCGTGGAGGGTGGCGAAGAGCGCGTTGTAGGCCAAGGGCAGTTGGGCGTAGGACCCGATGTGCAGGGTCTCGGCAACGAGCCCGGCGGGCAGCACCTCGAATTCCAGGCCGGGCAGGCCTTCCTGCTGCGGGGTCTGCGCTCCGACGGCGATCTCCATCCCCTCTTCCAGATCCAGCGGGTACAGCCCCCACAGCGGCGGCTCCCACACGATTCCCGTCCTACCGAGCAAGGGCAGCAGTCGCCCTACGCACCCCTCGACCTCGTCTCCGATGTCCACAGGGGTGCAGACCGCTCGCACCACCGCCAGCCGTCGCTCCGGCTCCTGGCTCATCGTCACCTCATAGCCGGGCAGACCGCCCTCCGCCAGCCGCTCCAGCATCTCCAGCCGGACCTGGTCCCTGCGGATCCGCTCGGCCAGCCGGTCCCGCTCGGCGCGCAGGATCCGTGCCCTGCGCTCAGGCTCGGCAGCCAGCGCCTGGGCGATCACGGCCAGGGGAAGATCCATCTCGCGCAGCAGCGCGATGGTCAGGGCATCACGCGCCTGTTCGGGTGCGTAATAGCGGTAGCCCGAGCCGGCGTCCACGCGGACCGGAGCCAACAGCCCCATTTCGTCGTAGTGCCGTAGCTGCTTGACGCTGAGGCGGCACATGCGGGCGAAGCGCCCGATGGTGAGAAGTTCGTCTTGCACGCCACCATGGTGGACTCTCCCACCGTGGGAGAGTCCAGCGCTGTGTCAATGGCCTCTAGCACGTCCTGTTCGCTGCCGTCATCGCTACGACCGTCCGGGTCATACAGCGGGCAAAGGCCCCGGCAGCGTCCGCTGAGGGCGATGCCGAGCGAGGGCAGGACACTACTCGGGCAGCGAGACGGCGTACAGCCGACTGGGCTTGTCGTCCGTCGGCTTCACCGCCATGCCGCCGCCCCGTCGTCATGCCGCCGCACTTCGGACAGGCTTGCTTGCCCGGCTGTCGGTTGGCAACCGGAAGCAGCCTGCTGAAGGTGTTTCGCGTGGCCACCGGGCGGTCCGCCGGAGGGCCCCGGGGTGGTGCGTCAGTCCGAGGCGCCGCTGCGCCGGGCGTAGGCGCGGGCGGCGCGGGCACGGTCGCCGCAGCGTGTGGAGCACCAGTGGCGCCGGCCGTGGGTGCGCAGGAGGAACCGGTCGCAGGGGGCTGATCCGCAGGCGGCGAGGATGTCGGCGTCGGGACCGGTGAGCAGGTCGGCGGCGTCGGCGGCGAGAGTCGCCAGTGCGTGGTTGACGGCCTGGTCGGTGGGGTGCGCCTGGACGCGGCGCAGCCCCCGGGCCCCGTCCCAGGCGAGGAGGGGGGCGGTGGGCACGGCCGTGAGGGCCTCGTTCACCGCGCGCAGGGATTTCTCGGGCGGGGTGGTGGTGTCGACGCGGGCGGCGAACAGGGCGCGGATGTGGGCGCGCAGCGTGCGCATCCGCTGTGCGCACACCTCGTACAGCTGTACGTCCGGGGTGGTCAGGTCGTGGGCGGCGAGCCAGCGCATGGCGGATTCCGGGGCGGCGAGCAGGTCGTAGCTCTGGCTGGCGGGCAGGGTGGCGGCGGTGTCGGCGAAGTCCAGGGAGCGGTACCGGTCGGCACCCGGTGCCGGGGGCAGAGCGGTCGGTGCCACGTCGGTGGCCAGGGTGTCATCCACGCCTCTCATGGTAGTGCTTGCATTTTTCCGTGATGCCTGCCTAGCTTGGAATCACGTTAAACACAGATTTTTTTCGTGAGAAACGGAGACGTGATGTCCCAGCTCAACGCCAACCAGTTCCCGGTCCGCACGTTCGGCGGTCCGACCGCCCTGTTCGAGTACGGCGGCCTGCGCTTCCTGACCGACCCGACCTTCGACGGCCCCGGCGACTACGCCTCGCCCGGTGGCCCCACCCTGACCAAGACCGCCCCCTCCACCACCACACCCGCCGAGCTCGGCCCCATCGACGTGGTCCTGCTCTCCCACGACGAGCACGCCGACAACCTCGACACCTCCGGCCGCGCCCTGCTCGCCGACGTCCCCCTCACCCTCACCACCCCCGGCGGCGGCGAGCGCCTCGGGGCGAAGGCCAAGGGCCTGGCCGACTGGGAGTCGACCGAGCTGGAGCGCCCGGGCGGCGGCACCATCACTGTGACCGGGGTCCCGGCCATCCACGGCCCCGGCGCGCGCGAGGAGATCGAGCCCTTCGCCGGCCAGGTCGTCGGCTTCGTCCTGACGGGCGAGGGCCTGCCCACGGTCTACGTCAGCGGCGACAACGCCTCGCTCGACGCGGTCAGGGAGATCGCCGACCGCTTCGCCCCGATCGACACCGCCCTCCTGTTCGCCGGCGCCCCCCGCTTCCCCATGCTCTTCGACGGCAACCTGATCGTCCTGGACAGCGCCCAGGCCGCCGAGGCCACCCGGATTCTGGACGCCCGCCGCGTCGTCCCCGTCCACCACGACAACTGGGCCCACTTCACCGAGGGCCGCGACGAGCTGGAGGCAGCCTTCGCCGCCGCGGGCCTGACCGACCGCCTGGACCGGGACTGGACGCAGCGCGCCTGAGCCCGGACCGCAGCTCAGGAACCGAGACCTCGTGCCGGGGTCGGGGCTCCCCACACACCGAGCCCCGACCCCGGGAGCAATCCTCGCGGCGTCCCCTGCGCCGTGCCAGAACGACAGAAAAGGACCCGATCACATGTCCACGATTCGCGTCCGCAGGGCCAGAGCCTGAGCGGGTGTCACCCGACGTGTCCACCGCTCCAACACCGCCCGCTCGTCCTCAGACAGCAGCAACGGTTGCAGCTTCGGGCCCCGACGAGCTGGTGTGAGACCGCATGTGAGACCGCATGTGAGACCGCACCAGCCTGATCGACTTGCGGCACCGCGCCGTGGGAATCACCGTGGAAAGGGAAGGTAAACGTCGCGGCCAGTGGTTCGGCTGCACATAAGGCTCGATCGCGAGTGCCTCGGACGGCGGGTGTGAACGACGCCCGGAAGACGGGTGGCGGAACTCTGGACACGGCGGCATGCGCCGATCCGGACGTCCACACGCCCAGGAGGAAGCCCTGGCCACTCATTCGTTTTCCTACTACGTCGTCCAGAACCTGCCCCCGGGGTACCGGGGAGAGCGACCAGGGCACCTTCACCCTGTCCGCCCACCCGGTCACCGACTTCCGGCAGACCCTCTACTGGCTGACGTTCGACGACGTCTCGGTGGGCAAGAAGGACATCGGCTTCGGGGACATCAGCAATGTCCAGTCGTACCTCTGGGCGAAGGCGAGGAACAGCGGACTCAGCGGGCAGGGAACCGTCAAGTCCGACACCGTCTACCTCACCCGCTCCATCCCCTGACCGCGCTCGAGACCGCTGGAGGGATTCGGCATGCGCGTATCTGTTGTACACGACAAGCAGGGGTTCATCTCCGCCCTCGCGGCGTCCCCTCCCGGCGCACCGGTGGCGAGCCTCGTGCCGCAGGCGGGTGAGCGCGTGACGGAGCTGGACGTTCCGGAGGTCAGCGCCGACGGTGACCCCCAAGAGGTCGACGGACGCTTGACGGACGTGGTCGAGAACTACCGCGTCGACACGGACACCCGGGCACTCGCCCCCAAGCAGCCCTGAGAGCGCGTTGACGCAGTTCTCGTACTCGCGTACTCGCGTACTCGCAACTCGCCGAGGGCTTGCCGGCGCGGCACTCGCACGGCCCTCGCAGAACTCCACGACGAGTTGATCGCCTTCCCCCGCCGCTCCCCTGGCTGCGAGGGCCACTTGACGGTGCGGTGCGATAGCAACGGGATTCCTGCAGAGCGGCGACTTGAGCATCGCTCGATCCACCAAGAGAGGGAAGCGTGTCGCGTATGAAAGAGAAATTGTCGCGGGCCTGGACGGCGGACGAGGCTGCCGAACACTGGCGATCTCGCCGTCCGGACCGGTCGGGCAAGGCGGTTCCGATGGATCGGACGGCGGAGGCAGAGGCAGAGGCAGAGGCCTCCAGTGGTGAGGACCACCGTCCCGGCGTGGAGAGCGACCACGCCGGCGACGACGGCCGCGGTGACGACCCCACGCCGCAGGAGGGATGACCGTGGGACTCTATTTCCAGAACAGCACGTCGAAGACTGTCTGGTTCGCTTACGCCTATTCGGACAGCGACTGCGCGTCGGAGGGCGACCCGTGGTCGAAGACCGGATGGTTCATGGTCACTCCGCACACGGATCTGAGGGTGCGTTCCGGCCCGGTCAACGGGGCGAAGTACTTCTTCTTCGCGGAGAATCAGGACAGAACTCTGAGCTGGGGTGGCGACTTCCTCACCCAACTTCCGGACCGGGCATTCGACTGGTGCTGGACCACGGGGAGCAGCGACTCCCGGCTGCTCGGCATGAAAAAGGTAATCGTGCCGGTGACCTCGATCAACCATACGATCAACGTCGTCGGTCCCTGACGGGTCGGCCGCGGCGCGGCTGCCGTGACGTCGGCCGGCAGGTGATGGTGGTCCTCCCGTTGCCGGCTCGCCCAAGTCAGGACAGTATTCCCAGGTGGCTGGCCTGGACATGGTCTCGCGCGGCATACTCGACGCATGGCTGGCATCGAGATCGACGACACCACCGCGGACGCGCTGCGGGCCCTGGCCGACGCCGCGGGGCTGCCGCTGGACGCCTACCTCGCGCAGGTGGCCGAGGAGAAGCGGCGCGAGCGGGCGCTGGCCGAGGGCGCGGAGATCTTCCGGCGGGTCACCGGCGACCCGGAGACGGTCGCCGCGTTCGACGCCGAATACGGTGGCCCGGCGCCAGCCCGGCACGCCCCGCGGGCGGCCTGACCTGTGCCTGCCGAGTACTACGTCGACTACCGGTGGTTCCTGGAACGCCAGGCCGAGCTGCTGGACGATCTCGCGGTCAACGACTACTCCGTGTTCGCCGGCCTGGCCGCCCGGCACAAGGTCGACCCGCCCCGCCACGACCAGCACCACCCGGACGCATTCTGGCGTGCGGCCGTGATGCTGGAGGAGTGCGTCGTACTCCGGCCGCTGCCCGCGCGCAACGAGCTGTACGGCTTCGGCGTGGCCGTGGCCTACCTCGGCATCCACGGGGAGCGGGTGAACACCAAGTTCGAGGCCTGGCGGGACCTGATCGCCGACATCGCCGCCCTGCGCCTCGACTCCTTCGCCGTCGCCGAACGGCTGCGCTCACTGCGCCTGCCGACGGCCTGACCCCGCTGTCGGCCGACTCGCAGCCCCTGCAGGTCGGGGATGTGGCGCCGCTCGCGAAGACGGGCGGCAGGCCGGCCGGCCGGCCCGGCCGCCTCAGTGGAGGGGAGCCCGCCAAGCTACCAGTCCCGGTCGGCCCGCCTCCGCGAAACCCACCGCGAACGGCTTGTCGTCGTCGTCCGTCACCAGGTGGATGCTGCACTCCGTCACGCTGTCGCCCGGCGGGATCATCCGGGCGACCCAGTCGGAGGGACAGCCGGGGATCTTCGTGTCGAGGACGAAGGGGGTCTTCCCCTGTATCTGCCGACCGCCCTCGGTGAGCAGGCGGACGTGGTCGGCTTGGTCGGCGTAGAGGTCTTTCGGTCCGGTGTTGGTGTAGGTGACCGACACGTAGTACGGGACGCCGCGTCGCTCGTTCTCGTTGAGGCCGAGGTCCAGGCCCGCCAGGTCGGCCGCGCTGCCCCGGCGTACGGAAGCCAGCGTGGCGGGCAGTTCGAGGACGCCGTCCTCGCGGGCGTCCCACCGGACGCGGACGATGTCGCCCGGCTCCGCCAGCTCTGCGGACGCCGCCTCGATGCCGCCCTCGACGGGCCAGGTGTCGACCGCCCCGCCCTCGTCGAGGTAGCCGTCGGCGTTGTACGTCAGCGACAGCACGCCGACGCCTTCGGGCAACGCGTAGGTCACGCAGGTGTTGTACGAGTCGCCGGGCGCCAGCGTCTTCGGCGCGGTGTCCGCGCAGGGCAGGTCGCCCCCGCCCGGCCTGCCGCCGCTGACGTAGACCTTCTCCCCACGCGCCCAGTCGGTGCCGTTCAGGGCGAAGTCGCTGTCCACCATGTAGGCGGCGGGGATTTCCTTCCGGCCGGTGTTGGTGACCTCGAAGGCGAGGTAGTGGGGAACCATGCCCTTCAGTTCCTCGTCCACGCGCGCCCCCCGCATGTCCTCCTTCGAACCCCGGACCAGGCTCTTGACCGCAATCCTGACCTTGTACGACCGGTGGTCGGTGTCCGTGTGGACGACGTCCCGTGCGCCGGTCCGCACCGGCAGGTCCGTCCAGGAGGCAGGCCTCTCCGCGGCTCGCTCCACGGCCCCGCCCGTGGCCTGTTCCCCCGCGCCCTGTTCCCCCGCGCACCCTGCGAGGAGGGATATCGCCACCGCGCCCATGGCAGCCTTCCTGAGGTAGCTGGACAGGCGCATGGACTCCCCTTGCCGCACGATGATCCGGATCCGCCGGAGGACTGACGCATCGTAGGACGTCACCACGGAGGCGGAGACGGCGGGCCCGGTGCGGTCGCCGGCATGGGTACCGGTGGGCTCTCGTGTGAATCCCGCCAATGTGGCGTCACCGTCGAGCAGGCCGCCGAGGGCGCGACCCGGCTCGCCCGCTTCGTGAGGGAGCGGACGCGGGGCCACGGCCGGAGCTGAGCTGCGGGCCGATGCACCGCAGTTGACGGTGCGCCGGCCGGCCGTACCGGCTACTCCAGGTCGTCTTTGTTCACCAGCCCCGCCTCGTAGGCGATGATCGCCGCCTGCACCCGGTTGCGGACACCGAGCCGGCTGAGGATGGCGCTGACGTACGCCTTGATCGTGCCCTCGACCAGATGCAGCCGCTCGGCGATCTGCGCGTTGGACAGACCGGCGCCGAGCATCCCCAGCACTTCCTGCTCCCGCTTGGTCAGCAGCGCGGTGCGGTCCCCGGAGGCCTCCGCGCGCGGCGCGGGGGCCCGGCGCAGCTCCGTCATCAGCCGCCGTGCCACCAGCGGGGAGAGACAGGCACCGCCGGACGCCACGGCCCGCACCCCGGAGATCAGGTCACGCGGGTCGGAGGCCTTCAGCAGAAAGCCGGCCACGCCCTGGTCGAGGGCGCGCTCGATGTACTTGTCCTCGCCGAAGGTGGTCAGGACGACCACGGCGCTGTCCGGGTTGGTGGCCCTCAGCTCCCCGGCGGCGGCCAGGCCGTCCATCTCCGGCATGCGGATGTCGAGCAGGATCACGTCCGGCCGGTGCCTGCGGGACAGCTCCACCGCCTCACGGCCGTCCCCGGCCTCGGCCACGACCTCGATGTCCGGTTCGGTGGTCAGGATGGAGCGGACCCCGGCCCTGATAATGGCCTCGTCGTCGGCGAGCAGTACGCGAATCATCCCAACTCCGTTGTCACAGGGTGTCCTTGGCCACCAGCGCATCATCCTTGAAGCACAGGCGGTACAGCGTGTCCGTGAAGCTCAGGACGCTGTCGGCCGCCCGGTAGTACTCACACGCGGCCCCCTGGGGAGCGGGGGGCTCGGCGACGACCGGTGGCGGCTTGCGGATGCGCCGCTCGGGCAGGACCGAGGCCAGCTCCTGGCGTGACTCGCCCAGCCGCATCCGGCCGTAGTCCTCGGAGGAGAGCGCGGTCATCACCGAGGTGAAGACGTAGAGGCCGGCCAGCGCCAGCACCAGCGCCGCACCGAGCAGCACCGGCAGCAGCGCGGCCCGCCGCGCGTTGCGCCGCACCCGCGCCCTGGCTCGCGCCAGCGCCGTCCGGGAGGGACTGCGCCGCGACCGCGCACCCTCGGCGGTCGAGTCCAGGAGCTCCTCCGCCACCGGCCCGAGGACGTCCGGGACGTCCCGCGTGCGGTCGGCACCCGGCCCTGTCGCGTTCGTGCCGGTCCTTGTCGCGTTCATGTCGGGCCCTGTCGCGTTCGTGCCGGGCCCTGTCGCGTTCGTGCCGGGCCCTTCCGGGTCCTCGCCGCGGGTGTCCCCCACCGGCAGCGCGCGAGCGGACGGCTCGTGCGGGAGTTCCGCGCGGACCTCGAAGCCGCCCCTGCGGGGACCCGCCCGCAGGGTGCCGCCGGCCAGCCGGACGCGTTCGTCGAGGCCGATCAGGCCCATCCGGCTGCCGGGCGCCGCGGGCTCGCCCCCGCCGGACGGCAGTTCGTTGAAAACGGACACCACGGTGTCGTCCGCCCGGTGGCTCAGCCGTACGGTGATCGGCGCGCCCGCCGCATGCTTGGTCGCGTTGGTCAGCGCCTCCTGCACCACGCGGTACGCGGCGAGTTCGGTCAGCAGCGGTGGCCGCCGCAGGTCCCCGCCGTCCTCCCGGAACCGCACCGGCATCCCGGGCCGCTCGAAGCGCCGCACCAGGTCGGCGATCGACTCGTGGGCGGGCCGCAGCGAGGGCGTGGAGTCCTCCCGCAGCAGCCCGATGACCTCGTGCAGCCGCTCGGTGGCCATGGTGCACCGCTCCCGCAGCTGCGTCATGGTCTGCCGCTGCTCGTCCGTCAGGCTCCGGGCCAGCTCGAGACCGCCGGACAGCAGGGCCATCACGCTCAGCTCATGGCCCAGCGAGTCATGGATGTCCTGGGCGATCCGGGCCCGCTCCTTGAGCCGGGCCTGTTCGGCCACGAAGCGGCCCTTCCACTCCAGTTGTTCGGCGCGTTCCCAGCCGGCCCGGGTCAGATCGGAGCGCTGGCGCCACCAGTCGCCCGCCCACCAGGGCAGGACGCAGGTGAAGAACTCGGTGAGGAGGAGGCTCAGCCAGTCCTTGGGCTGGGCGAACAGATTCACCAGGAGCAACCCGGCGGCCGCCACCCCGAGGAACACCGCGTGCGCCTGCCAGAGCCGGGTGACCCGGCGGCCCGCCAGGAAGCTCAGCACCACCGTCGCCCCCGCCATCCACAGGTTGGAGCCGAGGACGACGTAGAACAGCACGATCGATCCGGCCAGCACCAGCGACAGCAGGGGCAGGGCCCGGCGCACCGCGACCGCCGCCGTGATCAGCAGGGCGACGGCCGTCCAGCCGACCGGTGAGGCGGCGAGCCCTTCGAGGTTGATCGCGGAAGGGGCCAGCAGCACCAGGAGCAGCGGCAGGTCGCCGCGCCGGGTGAACGGCCGCTCGACGCCGAGCCGGTGGATCACATGGTCCGCTCGCCGTCGGAGGGCCTGTATCAGGTGCATTCCCGCACGCTACAAGAGCGGGCGCGGGACACGGACCTGCCGAAAGTCCAGTCACATCGTTGCCGAACGCCAGATGTTCCCGGGGGCCGCCGCTCCTAGTTTCGTGCTGTGACTGCGGAAGGAGCAGGCAGGAAATGATCACTGTGGACCGACTGACCAAGAGGTATGGGGACAAGACGGCTGTGTCCGACCTCTCGTTCGGGATCAATCCGGGAAAGGTGACGGGTTTCCTCGGACCGAACGGGGCGGGCAAGTCGACGACCATGCGCATGATCGTCGGTCTCGACGAGCCGACGGCGGGCCGCGCACTCGTCCATGGCAAGCCGTATGCGCGGCTGAAGCACCCCTTGCGGGAGGTGGGCGCCCTGCTCGACGCACGGGCCGGGCATCCGGGCCGCTCCGCCCACCACCATCTGCTCGGCATGGCGCGCAGCAACGGCATCCCGGCCTCCCGGGTGAAGCAGGTGCTGGAGACCGTCGGCCTCGCCGAGGTCGCCGAGAAGCGGATCGGCTCGTTCTCGCTCGGCATGGGCCAGCGGCTCGGCATCGCCGCCGCGCTGCTCGGCGACCCCAAGGTGCTGCTGTTCGACGAGCCCGTCAACGGCCTGGACCCCGACGGGGTGCGCTGGGTGCGGGAGCTGATGCGGGAGCTGGCCGCGGAGGGCCGCACGGTCTTCGTCTCCAGCCATCTGATGAGCGAGATGCAGGAGACCGCCGACCACGTGGTGGTCATCGGCCGCGGCAAGGTCATCGCCGACGCCCCGGTCGAGGAGGTCATCGCGGGCAGTTCACTGAACGCCGTCCGGGTGCGCACCCCCCAGCCGGACGTGCTGCGGCGCGAACTGCTCCGGCTCGGCATGAGCGTGGAGCGCGGCGCCGACAGCGCCCCCGGGGAACTCATGGTCGTCGGCGGCACCCTGGAGGAGATCGGCGACCTGGCCTTCCAGCACCGCGTCCCGGTCCACGAACTGAGCCTGCGCAAGGCCAGCCTTGAGCAGGCGTACATGGAACTCACCGCCGACAGCGTGGAGTACGGCTCGCCCTCCCTCTCCCCCGCAGCCGAAGCACCCGTACACCAAGCCCCGGATCACCAGGAAGCGTAAGCAGACATGACAGCGACAACGGCCCCCAGGCTCGTCGGACCCGTCTCCGGCGGTGGATTCAAAGGCGCCCTCGCCTTCGAGTGGACGAAGCTGTGGAGCGTGCGCGCGACGTGGTGGAACCTGCTCGTCGGGCTGGTGCTCACCGTGGGATTCGCAGTGATCGTCGGCATGTCCGCCGACGCGAGCGCCAAGAAGGGCGTGGACGTCACCATGCCCGCCCCGCACCACGCCTCCCAGGCGTTCCTGATCTCCCAGCTGACCGTGGTGGTGCTCGCCACGCTCGCGCTGACCAGCGAGTACTCCAGCGGCTCGATCCGCACCACGCTCCAGAGCGTGCCCCGGCGGAGTCGGATGCTGCTGTCCAAGACGCTCGTCGTCACCTCGGTCGTGGCCGTGACGGGCTTCGTCCTCAGCGTGCTGGCCAGCCTGGCAGCCGCCTCCTTCATGGGGGAGCACGGCGCGTACACCGGCGGTGAGCTGATCGGCACCGCCTTCGGCACGAGCGCCTATCTCGCCCTGCTCGCGACCCTGTGCATCGGCGTGGGCACGGTGCTGCGCAGCGCCGCCGGCACCATCACCACACTCATCATGATGCTGCTGGCGCTGCCTCAGCTCATGGGTGTCGTCGGCGCCAAGTGGCTGGAGACCGCCGGCGACCACATGCCCAGCGAGGCGGGCACCGTGCTGATGACGCAGGAGACCGACCCCTACAGCGGCGGCACCGCGCTCGTGGTGCTGATCCTGTGGGCACTCGCCGCGGCCGTGGGCGGCTACGCCGTGCTGCGCCGCCGCGACGCCTGACCGCTCCCCGGGCCGACGGCCACCCCCCGCCCACCGGCCCGCGGTACCCCCGACGTCGGCCGCCGGACCGTTGAACGGTCCGGCGGCCGACGTCGTTCGCGTGACCGGTGACAACCGCGTGATACGTCCCCCCTAGCGGCCGTGGCGACATGGGGAGCACCTGCTGTCCGTTGCTGTCCGACTCCTCGGAGGTTCCCGCACGCGTCACCGCACCACCGTGTCCGTGACCCTGGCCGGCTGTGCCCTCGCCGTCGGCTGGGGACGAGGTTCTGCCGGACGGTCGACGACTGCTGATCGGTCGAGACCCGACCCTGGTGGGTGGGGCGGGCCCGCCGGGCCGCGATCGGCGTCGGCGGTGAGACCGTGCCGAGCTCGGTCGAGGTCATGGGTTGCCGAAGAGGCTGACCAGCAGCTTCACGCCTCGACGATGATGGTGCCTATGGTCGATTCCGGTCCGGGCCCCTCCGGACGGTCGATCTTCCACCAGCCCAGCACGTCCTCGTACTCCGGCTGTGAGACCGCACGTCCTTCGGCGGTCATCAGGCGTCCCTGATACGCCTGGGCGTAACGTGCTCGAACCGAGTAGACGCCTGGCTCGTCGGGAACAACGAGGTCGCACGACACATTCACCCACTCCGCCGGACCTGGGTTGTCCTCCGCCAGCGCCTCGACGTGCGTGCCGGCATTGACGACCTTCAAGCCGCCCCCGCTGCGCTGCTTGCCGTTCCATACCGACGTCTGGGCTCGCTCCTGGCCCGCCAGACCGACGATCACCTGGTTGACGGCGTTGCCACACTCCGAGCAATCATGCAGCACGTCGAAACTGACCTGGTGCGAGCCTCCTTCGCGGACGTGTACCACGTCGGCCTGGCCATCGATCTTCACGTTGCGGATCTTGAACCGAAATCCCGTCCCGCCCCCGTAGGGCTCGACCATCTCGGCGCCGGGAGTGCGAGCCGTGGTTCCGTGGACATCGCCGTGACTCAACTTGTCGGTCATAGGCCAAGTAAACAGGTGGCCACTGACAAGGGCGGGCCCGGCCTCCCACGCGGTCGACACGTCAGCGTCCGAGCGGAACACGGCTTCTGAGCCGTCGTACAGGCGTCGTACGGTACGACGGCTCAGTCGGTGTCCGACGGCTGACAGAGCGTCGGGGGCCGACGGCGGTCTCACGCCGCCGCAGGTGCCCTCTCGGCCGCGGAACGGCGTCTCCAGTACGCGACGGTCAGCACGCCCAGCAGCGGCCCCCACAGGATCAGCGGCGCGTAGCAGAAGTAGAACCAGGCGGCTTCCCAGCCGCCGGCTCGGCTGGGGTAGTCGGCCGGCAGGTCACTGCCTCGGATGGTGGTGCCCCTGATCTCGGAGGCGATGAACAGCAGGGTGAACAGGAGAGTGAGGCCTGCGGCCCCGATGGCCGCCGGGAGAACGGCTGCCCTTCGCGGGACCCGGCGGCCGCGGAGGAACGGGACCCAACGTGGGAACACCTCGCCCCAGCGGGCGACCAGACCGATCGCGGTGAACGCGAAGACTTCGGAAAGGACCGACAGGGAGACGACGTACGCCCGTTCGCCGAGTCCGAGACCGTCACCGGACGCGGCCGGGAGCCGCCAGATGCTGGAAGGAAGGACGGTCAGCGGAACGGCGTAGGCCACCAGCCGCATCCGTTGTGACACTCCGGCAACGGGCTCGTGGGCCGCCCGCCATGCGGCGCGTAGTCGTCCTGGGCGGATGGGGGTGGGGGTGGGGGTGGGGGTGGGTTCTTTGGTGTGCAGGAGCTGCTGCATGGGCGGTCCTCGGCTGGTCCTCGGCTCGGCTGGTCCTCGGCTCGGCTGGTCCTCGGCTCGGCTGGTCCTCGGCTTCGGTGAACTGCTGTTCGGCCCGTTCAGTAATGAAGATCCCAGTCACGGGGGCCCGGAGCGTCACTCCGAGAGCTGACTCGGCTCCGTCCGACGGCCGACGAGGTGGTGCGACCTGCGGATGACTGCGGTGCCCGTTTGCCGCTTGTTCCCGCGACCAGCATGTTTCACCAGGAGCGTCCCGACGCCGCCCCGGCAGGAGACCCAGTGCCTTGCAGACTCATCGGCACCACACGTCCGTGGAGCGAGGTGCCTTCCACACCCCGTCGACAAGCGACGTCACTACTGCCTGAGTGGCTGTGACCCTCGCTCTTCGTGTCACGTCTGTCGGGCCTCGGCGAGCCGGTTGCTGCGGTCGATCTCCGGCTTGTGCGTCTCGGCCCAGACCCGCAGCGCGGAGAGCGGCCTTTCGAGGGACAGGCCGAGCTCGGTGAGCCGGTAGTGGACGGCGGGCGGCACTGTGGGTTCCACACGGCGCGCGACCAGGCCGTCACGCACCAGACTCTGCAGCGTGACGGACAGCATCTTCTGCGAGATGCCCGGAATGCCACGCCGGAGTTCCGCGAACCGGAGCTCGCCGGGATCCGTCTCGGCCAACACCTTGACCACCATCGACGTCCACTTGGTGCCGATACGGTCGAGCAACTGACGGGTCGGGCAGCGCGGGTCCAGCAGATCACCGCGCTCACCGGAGTGCCGACTGGGTTCGTCGCTGGGCGTGGACGTGGTCACCCGGGGCTCACCACCTGCGGGGGAAAGTTGTTCCGGCCGGGTCGACTTGTCGGCCCCGGTGACGCGGTGGACGGTGAGGTGCTGCCGGGGGCGAGTAGAGCGAGGCGGAGGTGGGGCAATCGTCCCGCTGCTCGGCGGACAGACGGCGGAGGACGGGGTGGCCGCGCCCCGAGGGTCGCGGCCCCCCGCTGCGGGTCAGCGGCGCCGGTTCAGCACCGCACCAGGCCGAGGAACCTCTGTCCCAGGAGGTAGGACGGGTGGACCCACTGGGTGGCCTCCTGCCCGGGCTGCAGCGTGTGGCACTTCACCGGGGTGTCCGCCGACTGGCGCAGGAACGTGGGCAGCACCCGCTGCTCGGTGTCGCAGTTGTTCGTCATGGAGACGCCGAAGTACCCGAACACCTCGTTCATGGTCACGGTCTTCACGCAGTCCGGCACCGGGTCGTCCGCGGCCGAGGCCGGCTGAGCGGCTCCGCCGAGCGCGAGCGCGCCGGCGGCCACGGCCAGTGCGGCACCGACGCCGGCGCCACGGAGTCTCCTGCTCGATTTGCCCATGTTCACTCCCTGTGTCTGGACGGAGCCTCAATTCCACAAGCGGCCCGGACCCGGGAGCAACGGCGTATAGAAACCTCGGAAGAGGTGTCCTTCGCGGCCGGGGCGCCGACGCGGTCACGCGTGAGACGGCCGCGGAGCGCGGCCTCGTCCCGCCCGGCGAAGGGTTTGTCACCGGTCGGCGACAGGAGGGGGTGGCACCGGCGCCCCCTCACCACAAGAGCCCAAGTGGTGTCAGGACTCAGGTTCTGGTCCAACTTCTGTGGCGAGGTGGCAGTGAGTGTTACGCCGAGTACGTGAACATTTGGATGCGGCCCGAGCGCTCCGCCTACGGACCGACGCCGGTCTACGGCCGCGCAAAGGGGCGGCGTTCGCGGAGTACGGCCGGATCGACAAGACCATGCACCTGTTGGCCCTGGTCGGCCCGATGGACGACACCTACCGGCGGCTGATGAACCGGCAGCTGACCGTGCAGGAGTCCCGGCACCGGCTCGCCCGCGCGATCCGCCACGGCGGCCGCGGACAGATCCGCCAGGCGTACCGGGACGGCCAGGAGGACCAACTCGCCGCCCTCGGCCTGGTCCTCAACGCCGTCGTGCTGTGGAACACCCGCTACGTGGACGCCGCCGTCTCTCAGCTCCGCGCGGAGGGCCACGACATCAAGGACGAGGACTTGGCCCGCCTGTCCCCGCTGAAGAACGCGCACATCAACTTCCTGGGCCGCTACCTGTTCAGCATCGCCTCCTCCGGCCCCGCCCAGGGCCTGCGGCCCCTGCGCGACCCGGACGAGGTCGAGCCCGACGACGGGGACGAGGACTGATCCGCGCGTACCGGCCGCGCTGCGCCCGAGGGCCGGGTCAGGCCGTGCAGCGGCGCCACGGCTTGTCGTAGTGTGCGACATCCCGTGAGTTCTCCTGAGCGGCGAACAGCTGCCGTTCCTCAGCATCGAGTTCGTGGACAGGCGTACCCGCAGGTGCCGGTGCCGGCTGGAACCTCGCGTGCCCTTCTCGATGTCCTGGTGCATAGGAACGACGCACTTCGTAACGTGGTGCCCGTCGGGGTTGTTGCCGTGGTTTTTCTGCCCCTCGGGGCGTTGGTCTCCCGCTTGATCTACTTCGTGACCTTGATCCCCTCCAACTCGGTGGACTTCGGCGCCAGGATGGCGAACCAGTCGTAGGGGGAGTGCTTGAGGCTGTGGATGACCGGAACGTCGGCGTTCGCCTCGGTGTCCGCGGACGTACGGCCGACCTTGGTAGACGTGCCGTCCTTCCAGGTGCAGGTGACCTCCCGGGCGGTCTTGGCGACCTGGCCAAACACCAGGCGCGCGGTGGCCGTGCCGTTCCCTGGGAGCAGCGGGAGCGAGACCGTCCCGTGCTCGCCGCCGGTCAGGACGTCGTCCTCGGGTAGCACCAGGTTCCCGATCTCAGTGGTCTTCGCCTCTTCACCGGTGACCCGGTGCACGAAGTGCGCGACCTTGCCCACCAGTTCGGAGGCTGTGGAGACGTCCGGGTGCTCGCCGAACTTCGCCATGGCCGCCAGGGTGGCCTGGGCCTCCGCCGTGTCCGCCGGAGCCTTCCACACGTCGATGTACACCCTCCACGGCACTCCCGCGTCGGTGCCGCTCGCCAGGGTCGTCCGCATGTGCGGCTCGGATGCCTCCGCGCTGGCGACCGGCTGGCTCGCCGACGACACCCCCCGTTCCCCGTCACCGGACAGCCCGTTCAGTGCCAGAGCCCCCGTGGAGCCGGCCACGACCAGGGTGGTGGTCGCCACGACTGCCCAGCGACGGGCCCTGCGGCGGCGGCCGCCGCGAATCAGCGCCTGGGCGGGGGCTGTGCCGATCCTCACCTCGTCGGCGGCTTCGGCCAGCAGGAAGGCGATGTCGTGCTGTGTCATGTTGTGGCTCGTCTCCCAGTCCGCGCTCTTCACGTTCGTCCTCCCTGCGTCACTTTCTCCGCCAGTCCCGAAACGGCGCGCAGCTTCGCGATCCCCTTGGCTGCGTTGCTCTTCACCGTGCCGACCGAACAGCCCATCGCCTCGGCCGTCTGTGTCTCCGTGAGGTCCTCCCAGTAACGTAGGACTACTGCTTCCCGCTGCCGTGCCGGCAATTGGGCCAGCGCCTTCAGCAGCGTGTGACGGTCGTCGGCCTGGGCGATCCGGTCACCGGTGTCGGCCACCTCGTGTGTCAGGCCCGCGTCCCCGCTCCTGGGCAACAGGAACTCCCGCAGCTTCCTTCGATATCTGCGGGCATGCGCGTTGATCATCACTCGTCGCACATACGCCTCAGGGGCGTCGGCCAAGGCGACCCTGTGCCAGGCCACATAGACCTGCTCCAGCGTCGACTGGACCAGATCCTCCGCAGCGTGCTGCTCACCCGTGAGCAGAAATGCCGTGCGCATCAGGCGCGGCCAGCTACCGACGACGAAATCGTGGAACTCTCGGTCCCCGCCCTGCTTTCGAACCCCCATGAGCACCTCCCTCCTAGATGTTCAAAAGAGTCCATACGAAGCCGAGACCGTTGCCTCACCACGGAATCTTCTTCCGCTTCGCACAAACGATCGTTTGCCCGAGCAGGATCAATCACGAGTCGCCGGACCCGCACGGATCCCGGATTCAGTCTCAGAACCCGTTCTCACCCAGAAGCGGGTCGACCCTCGGGCAGGAACTCGACACCCAACTCGACGCGCTCGCGGGGCACGGCATCCCCAGGGACAAGATCTTCAGCCAGAAGATCAGCACCCGAGTCCGCGTACGGCCGAAGTTCGAGGAGGCACGGAGGACCGCACGGGAGGTCAAAGCGCACGCCCCGCACTGCCGGGTCATCTTCACCGCGTACGAGATGAAGCGCTCGGCCGCGACGCCGCCGAACCCACCGCGCTCGCCGACCCCCTCACCGCCCACGGCCCAATCCTGGAGACGCTCGCCAGGCCCCTGCCCGGCATCTACGACCCCACCGGGCCCGGCAAGCTGCTGTTCACGTTCTTCGCCGCGATGGCGGAGACCGAGCCGGAGAACACCCGGGAGTCCACGCTCGAAGGGCTCGACACCGCGGCACACAAGGCCAAGCACGACGGCCGGCCGCCCGTCATCACCGACGACATGCTCCACACCGTGCTCCACCGCCGCCCGGGCGGCGAGTCCGTCGAGCAGATCCAGCCCGACCTGATCACCCCCACCGGCAAGCGCGAGGGACAGAACCCCTCGGTGGCCAGCATCTACCGGACGCTCGCCGAGCACGCCAAGTCCGAGGCGTACCCCGAAGCCGTCGAGCAGGCTCACGCCGACATTGCGGCCCTCACCGGCCCCGAAGTTCCAGAAGCCCGTACGGAAACCAAGGCCTGGAAGGCGGGAGCCGGCTACCCGCGAGCCCGGTGACCTTGGCCAGGAAGGCGGCGTTCGCGGCCACGTCGTGACCGAGGACGACCGAGTGGTGCGGCAGCTCCGCCAGGCGCTGGGCGACGTTCTCGCGGGCGGCCACGGTGCCGCCGCCGAGGGCCAGGGCAGGACGTCCACGCCACCCCGCTCGTTGGACCGGACGAACACGCGGTCGTTGGCGAGGAGGCCGAGGCGGTGGCGGGAGGCCAGGGCGAGAGCGGTCGTCGTCTTGCCCGCGCCTTGCCGCCGAAGGTGAGGACCGTGCGCCCCGTCCTGGGCGACGGCGGAGGCGTGCAGCACGGCCCAACCGTCCCGCAGCAGCAGGCCCCGCACCATCTCCCGGGCCAGGCGGGCGGTCACCGTGGCGACGTCCTCGGTGCGGCAGCCGACGACGTCCAGCCGCGGCACCCTCGGCTCCGACCGGTAGGCGAGCGCGCTCTCCGGCGACACGGCCCGGACCACTCCCCCGGACGCGTCCGCCGCAAGGAGCAGTTGGGACCGCGCGTACGTGGTGCGGTCGAGGTAGTCCAGGGAACGGAACTTTTTCAACTCGTGAACCCCGTTGGGGCAGACCCATCTTCATGGTCTACGAGCCGCTCACCTGCATAGACGCCCCTTGCGGGACCACGATCCGACGGGCACGCTTCTGTGACGGGCATTCAGCCCGACCGCGTAGCGGGACCTCCCGCCCCTCAAAGCCTGGCCGGGCAACAGAGCGGCAGATCCCCACGCGGGCCACCACACCAGAAAGGGTGACCAGTCATGCACGACGACACTAGCAAGACCGGCAGCGACGACAAGCAGGACGAGCCGGAGAACCGCAAGCAGGACGAGCCGGAGACCCGCAAGCAGCGGGCCCGCCGGCGAATTCGGGAGTGGCAGATCCGGCAGCACCTCGCCCGCGGCCTGGCCTACGGCGTCGGCTCCGGCGCCGTGAGCCTGCTCGTCGTCTGGGTGCAGACCCGGTACTGACGCCGGACTCCGGGCGGGCCCCTTTTCCGGGCGTTGGGGGCGGCATGGGGAGCAGTGCCGTGAGCCTGCTTGTCATGTGGTGGCACTCGGTGGAACGCCGGAGTGATTCGGCGTCAGCGGTGAGGTCGCCCGTCCGGCGTGGCGAGTCCGCCCAGCAGCCGCCGGTCAGGGGAGCGCGGTGGCGGTACGGCCGCCTGTGACGCGAAGAAGGTCCAGTTTCCCCGCGTCGATGCTTCCGCTCGCTGCCGTGTAGGTGACCATGCGCAGGTCTGCGCCGGGGACGATGAGGACGTCGCAGTCGAGCAGGATGTCGCCGATCTCCGGATGCCGGATCGTCTTGCGGTCCGTCGTGTGCTGGGCGGCGGCCGTCTGCGTGGCCCAGTGCTGGGCGAACGCATCGGATACTTCTCGCAGTTCCCGCACGAGACGATCGAGCTGGGTGTCCCGGGGATAGCGGGACACGGCGTCCTTGAGGTCGGCGACGATCGACTCCGCGAAGGCGTCCTGTCCGCGCTCGGATCGGACGGGAAGCATCGAGGCGTGTGCGGCGCCGTCGCCGAAGAGTGCACGGGCGAGGTTCCGTTCGGCGGCCGGGAGGGCGGCGGGGTCGCCGTGCAGGGCGCTCCACGTGGTGTTCCACCACACCAGGGTCCAGTCGGCGGTGAACACCCCGATCGGTACGTCGCCCAGGCGCGCGGCGAGCCGTTGGATGCCCGGGGGCACATGGGTGCTGACCGTCCCGTCCTGGGGCGGCAGGAGCCCGGCGCTTCGGTACAGCTGGTCGCGCTCGGCGTGGGAGAGCTGAAGGGCCCGGCCGAGGGCGCCGACGACCTGGGCCGAGGGATGCTTCGCGCGTCCCTGTTCCAGGCGCAGGACGTAGTCGACGGAGAGCCCGGCCAGCTGTGCGAGCTCCTCACGGCGCAGTCCCGGGGCACGACGGCCGTCCGTCGTCGTGAAGCCGGCGTCGGCCGGGGACAGCCGGTCGCGCCAGGCGCGCAGGAGGGCGGCGAAATCGGAGCGGGGGGAGGCCATGGGGTCATTCTCGCCGCGCTGCGCCGGATGAGCCTGGGTACTGCCAGTCCTAGTGACGGGGACGGCACTGGCCGGCGGTGGCGCCACCGGCGAACGTGGCGATGCGCCCGAGCCGGGCCCATCGTCCGACCAGTTGAGGAGCCTTCCATGCAGCACACCATCGTGATGACGGGCGCGAGCCGCGGGATCGGCCGCGTCGCCGCGGAGCACATCCTGCGCCGGTCTCCGGACGCGCACCTCCTGGTCGTGGCCCGCGGCTCCTCCGGCGCGCGGCTCGCCGCGGAGCTCGGCGCGGGCGGGCACCCGGTCTCGCACGTCTCGGCGGACCTCGGCTCGCTGGCCGCCGTCCGCTCGGCCGCCGACGAGATCCGCGCCCGGCTCGACCGCGCCGACCTGCCGCCGCTGCGCGGCTTCGTGGGCAACGCCGGCATGCAGTACACGAACGCGCTGACCGAGGGACCCGACGGGTTCGAGGCCACCTTCGCCGTCAACGTGCTCGCCAACCACCTGTTCGTCCGACTGCTCCAGGACCGTTTCACCGCTCCCGCCCGGATCGTGATCACCGCCAGCGACACCCACTTCGGCGACTTCAAGCACAACATGGGCATGGTGCCCGGCCCGGCCTGGACGACCCCGGACGTCCTCGCCCGCACGGGCGCCTTCCCCAAGCCGGACACCGCGGCCGGCGGGCGTACCGCGTACTCGACGAGCAAGCTGGCCACGATCTACCTGGTTCACGAGTACGCGCGCCGGCTGCCGGCCGGGATCGACGCCGTCGCCTACAACCCGGGGTTCGTTCCCGGCACCGGCCTCGCCCGCAACGCAGGACCCGTCTCCCGGTTCGCGATGCGCCGCATCATGCCGGTGATGACCCTCACCCCGTTCGCCACCAGCCGCAGCGCCGCGGGCCGCTGCCTCGCCGACGTCGTCCTCGGCACGATCCACGCACCGACCGGCTCCTACGTCGACCGCAGCCGTGCGGCCCGCTCCTCGCAGGAGTCCTACGACCCGCAGCGCGAAGGCGAGCTCTGGGAGGCCGCCGAGCGGTTCACCGCGGCACACGCAGCCAGGGCGGACACGTTCCCGGGCGACGTGACCAGGACAGGCGACGTGACCAGGACAGGCGACGTGACCAGGACAGGCGACGTGACCAGGACAGGCGACGTGACCAGGACAACACCAGCGTCCTGACCTTCCGGCTGAGCAAGAGAGCTGCCCGTGCCCGACCGGTGTGCCTGCCGGCCTGTCTGAGCGCGAGGGCGTGTGCGAAGGGGTCGTCTCCGGGGAAACTCACGGACGCGGCCCGTTCGAGGCGGTGGTGGAGGACCTCGTAGAGCTCTCCGAGCGTGACGGTCATGAGGCGGCCCCGCCACTGTCCTGCCGGACGGTCACGAGGAGTTCCGTGGCGGCTGCCGCGTGGCCGGCCACGCGGTTGAGCCGCTCCGCGTCGTCCGCGCATTCCGGTACGGAAGCCAGCCGTCGCAACGCCGCTCCGACATGGCGCAGCAGCGCCCCGAGTTCGTGTCGTGCCGCGTTCGCGTGCTGGTCACACTCCACGCCCATTAATGCACCGTCCCTTGCTTGCCCGCGCATAGCCGCAGGTCAGCGACGTGCATAAGGCGTCATCCATGAATGAATCAGCTGACCGGCCGGAAGTGCAGGAGCCGCCCCGGAAGTCGGGGCAGGGTTGAGCCATCCCCCACTCGGTCGTTCGACCACTTCTTTCCGCGCCTTCATGGCCTCTCGAAGGAGATCCGCCTGTGTCCATGCGCCCTTCACGCGCCCTGCGGCTGGCAGCGATCGGTATCGCCACCGCCTCCCTCACGAGCGGCGCGCTGCTGACCACCGCACCCCAGAGCGCCGCCGCGCCGCCGAGCTCGTACACCGTCAAGGGCGTCGACACCAGCCACCACAACCACGACGCGACGGGGAAGGGCATCGACTGGAAACGTGTCGCCCAGAAGAACGCATTCGCCTTCCTGAAGGCGACGCAGGGCTCCCGCTACAAGGACCCCTGGTTCGCACGTGACTTCAAGGCCGTTTCCGCGACGCCGCTGCTGCGGGCCCCGTACCACTTCTTCGACCCGAAGAGCCCCCGGGACGGCGCCGCCCAGGCCGACCACTTCATCCGCACCGCACGCGCCGCCGGATACAGCGGGACGAAGGCGGGAGAACTGCCCCCGGTGCTCGACGTCGAGAGCGTGCGGGTGAACGGGAAGGAGGTGTGCCCCAAGGCCCTGCGCGCCGGCCAGCTCGACGTCTTCCTGAAGCGGGTGAAGACGGCGTTCAAGGTGACGCCCATCGTCTACACCCGCGCCTCGTTCGTGAACGACTGCATGGGAGGCAAGGGGCAGGTCTTCAAGGACTATCCGCTGTGGCTCGCCCGGTACGGCAGTGGCGCCCGCGAACCGCAGCCCGTACCGGGAGCCGGCTCCTGGACGTTCTGGCAGTACACCGAGAGCGAGCGCGTCCCCGGCATGCCGGGCGCCAGGAACACCGTGGGCACCGCCGACCGGAACGTCTACCGCGGCACCCTCGCCCAGCTGCGCGCCATGGCCAACCTCGGCAGCACGCCTACTCCCCCTCAGCCGGAGGCGTCCTGGCCCACGGTGAAGTCGGGGCAGCGCGGTGTCGACGTGACCACCGTGCAGCTGCTGCTGACGGCCCGCGGCCACGCGACCAAGGCGGACGGCGTCTTCGGGGCCGGGACGGCGGCGAAGGTCAAGGCCTTCCAGAAGACACAGCGCCTGAAGGCCGACGGAGTCGTCGGCCGGGCGACATGGACCCGGCTCGTCGTCACCGTCAAGACCGGCTCGAAGGGCGCGGCGGTCAAGGCCCTCCAGCACCAGCTCACCGCCAACGGCCACACCGTCAACACCGACGGCAGCTTCGGCGCGGCAACCACCACCGCGGTCAAGGCCTTCCAGAAGACACACCGCCTGCCTGCCGACGGCATCGTCGGCCGGGCCACCTGGGCTGCCCTGGTGGCCCGATGAAGCCCTCAGCCACGCCCTACCGGAAAAACTTCGTCCATAACGTAAGGAAGCACACCATGCGTACCGCGACACACAGGATCCGTCTCATCGCCTCCGCGGCCCTGCTCACCACCGCCCTCTCGACCGGTGCCGCGGCGACAGCCTCGCCCCATGCACCAGCCTCCGCAGCCACGGCCGTGGCACCCGCGGCCGTGGCACCCGCAGCCGCCGCTCAGGCGTCCTGGCCCACGGTGAAGTCGGGGCAGCGCGGTGTCGACGTGACCACCGTGCAGCTGCTGCTGACGGCCCGCGGCCACGCGACCAAGGCGGACGGCGTCTTCGGGGCGGGCACTGCGGCCAAGGTCAAGGCCTTCCAGAAGACACAGCGCCTGAAGGCCGACGGAGTCGTCGGCCGGGCGACATGGACCCGGCTCGTCGTCACCGTCAAGACCGGCTCGAAGGGCGCGGCGGTCAAGGCCCTCCAGCACCAGCTCACCGCCAACGGCCACACCGTCAACACCGACGGCGTCTTCGGTGCCGGGACGGCAGCGAAGGTCAAGGCCTTCCAGAAGGCACACCGCCTGAAGGCCGACGGCATCGCCGGCCCGGCCACCTGGGCCGCGCTCGTCCGCGGAGGTGGCAGCGGTGGCGGGAGCGGCACGCCCGGAGGCGGCGGAAAGCTCAGCGACGCCCAGGCGTCGGCCAAGCTGAAGGCGGCCGGTATCAGCCGCGTCTCCAGCGGGAACTGCACCGACCGCAACCGCAGGAACTGCACCAGCCTGCAGGGCATCCGTGTCGGTACCGTCAACGGCGTCATCTCCCTGAAGAAGAAGAGCGGCTGCAAGGTCGTCGTCACCGGCGGTACGGAAACCGGCCACGCCGGTGGTAAGTACAGCCACTGGAACGGCTACAAGATCGACATCAGCCACACCCCCTGCGTCACCAACTACATCCAGAGCCACGCCAAGAAGCACCACAAGCGCGGCGACGGCGCCTGGGTGTGGCGCGTGACGTCCGGCGGCAAGACGGTTGTCGACTACGCCGACGAGCGCCGGGCGAACCACTGGGACATCACGTACTACTGACCGCCGAACGGGACCCGCCGCTGTAGCCGGGCGTGTCGGCTCCCGGGTCCGGCGGCGGAGGGAGGGGAGGCTCCCGGTGGCCGCCGGCGCAGGCGGGGAGCCTCCTGTGCGGCCTGAAGGCGTGCAGCGTGTGGTTCCGCTCGGCGCCCGGATGCAGCGGCGTCGCAGCTCGGTCGCGGCTCCCAGTCCGCGCGATCCCCCGGTGACCAGGGCAACCTTGCCCATGAGTGGCTTGCTCATTCTTCTCACCTCGTTGATTGACCTTCCCGCCTGTCGCAACATTAATTGTTACGACAGGCGGTTGCGACCTTAACTGTTACGAATGAACTGTCGTAACATGTAGCGTTGCGGCCGGGAGGAGGAGCCCATGAGCGCCAACAGCAGGCTGACCATCGCCGCCCACGCGCTGGCCTGGATCGGCCTCTACCAGCGCCAGGGCCATGAGGTCGCCACCTCCGAGCAGATCGCGACCAGCGCGAACACCAACCCGGTGGTGATCAGACGGCTGCTCGGCGAGCTGCGCAGGGCCGGGCTCGTGGAGTCCCGGCGGGGCGTGGGCGCGGGCTGGTCGCTGGCGCGCGAGCTGGGGTCGATGACCCTGCTCGACGTGTACGAGGCAGTGGAACCCGGCCCGCTGTTCGCGATGCACCGCACCACGCCGGACCAGGGATGCGTGGTGGGTCACGGCATCCAGCCGGTAATGCGGAGCATCTACGAGGGCATCGAGGAGACCCTGAGACACGAGCTGGCCCGCGTCACGCTCGAGAACGTACTCCGGGACGTACTCGCGGCACCTCGCTAGCCTCCCCGTGATGCCCTGACAGCACCAGAATCCCCATCCATGCCCAGGCCGGCGGGCAGCCCGGCAACCAGTCACGCCGAAGACCGGTGCGGTATCAGGCCGTGTCCTGCGAGCTCGTACGAGCTCGTAATGGGCAGTGCGTCGAGCCGGATGTCGTTCTCGTGGGCACCGAGGAGGTCGGCGAGCTCCCGGCTGGTCATGCCCGTGCTGCGGAGGCGGGGGCCCACCCACGGGTTCCGGCCGCCCGCTTCACGGCAGTCGCCCCATGGCCCCGCTCGCTCCCGCTCCCCTGTCACAGGGGAAGGCGATCGGGACCATGGGGCAGCTCTGCTATCGGGCTCCCAGCTCGGCCAGCAGGGCCTCGTACTCGTCCGGGTACTGCTCCCGCAGGATGTCCAGCCACATCCGGGCCCCTTGAACGAACGTCTCGTGCTTCATCTTCTGGTGGAGATGGCGAACGCAGTAGAAGGCGTCGTCGTAAGGGAGCCGCTTCGGCTGCGCCGGCTGCGCCGCTTCGGCGTGCGCCGTCCCGGGTTCGACCGAGCTGGTGCGGGGTTCCGGGATGGACTCGGGAGCCTGCTCACGCCCGGTGGGCGGCGTGGGGAGGCCGGGCCGAAGCGAAGCGGCAGGCGAAGTGGCCGGGGGAGCGGCTGGGGGAGCGGCCGGGGCTGGGGGAGCAGCCGGGCCGGTGGACGCCTCCGGGATTATCACGCCGTGATAATCGGCGGGTCCCGCTGAACGCTCGACGACCTCGCGCGCCGCCTGAGCCTCCGCCTTGATACGGGCCGCTTCCGCCCGTTGGTCGGCCTTGGCCTTCTGCTCCTCGGCGGACAGCCTGCCGAGGTTGCGGACGTGCTCCACCTTCCGCGTTCCGGTCACCAGGTCCTTCTGGAGCTCGGGAGTGAGCTTCAGCAGGGACAGCTTGCTGGAGATCGTGTTCTGCGGGATGCCCAGCCGCTTGGCCGCCTTGGTCTGGGAACCGTAGTAGTCGACCAGGGCCTTGAGGGCGTGGGCCTCCTCCAGGTCCGTCATGTCGTCGCGGTGGTAGTTCGCGACGAAGGCGGCCTCGAGGAGGGCTTCGTCGGTGGCGACCCGTCCGTTGTCGACGCGGACCGGGATGGTGGCCATTCCGACGCGGCGAGCGGCCTCGAGGCGCCGGTGGCCGTCGACGACGATGTACTTCGCTCCGTCGTCGAGGTCATGGGAGCGATCCGACCGGTTGCGCAGGTAGGCATCGACCGTGGCAACGGCGATGGGGATGATGATGCCGACCTCGCGGACGCTCTGCACCGTGTCGTCGAGGTTGCGCAGGTGATTGCGCGGGTTGTCGGGGTTGTCGCTGATGAGGGTGACCGGCAGCTCGGTGATGGCCGCCGTGGTCGACTCCTCACCTGCGATGGTCTGGTCGATGAGGTTCCGTCGGGAGGACCGGGCGCCGCGGGCCGCGCCGAACGCGGGTGCCGATCCCAAGGTGTCGGCCTTGCTCACCGGGTGGCTCCCCTCGCTACTTGCCGCATGGCTTCCGCCTGGTCGCTGTGGGGCGCGTAGGACAGCAGCGGCATCCGCTTGCGGACCGCTTCGCGCTGTTCCTTCAGGTCACCGATGACGGCGAGGACCTTCGGGTCGCCGAGCGACTTCCAGTTGTCCAGGGACGAGGTGGCGACGTAACCGCGGCGGGAGTCGTACAGGTTGACGACCAGGCCGAGGTAGTCGATCTCGAGGGAGAGGTCTTCGCAGAGGTCTTCGATCTGCTGGGCGAGCATGCCGTAGGCGGTGGCGGAGGAGTCCTCGGCGAGTACGGGGATGACGACCCCGGAGCCGCCGGCGGCTTCGCCTCGGCGTCGGCGCCCGTAGTAGAGGGCGGCGTCCATGGCGATACCGAGGCTGGGCGGGCAGTCGACGATGATGACGTCGTAGTCGGCTTCCAGGGGGCGCAGGGCCAGCTCGAGCGCGGCCTCCTTCTGGAACCCGCGCTTCTGCGTGGCCACGACGGCGATCTTCGCGTCGAGGAGGAAGCCGTCGAAGCAGGCGGGCAGTACATGCAGACGCTTTCCGAACCGCGGATCCTCTATCTCCACGACGAGGTCGCGCAGATCTCCTCCGCCGTCGCCACACATGTGGGAGACCAGGCTGTCGTGGTCGGGTTCGATCTGCGGGACTCCGAGCTGTTCGCTGAGGTGGCCCTGCGGGTCGAAGTCGACGACGAGGACGCGCTTGCCCGCCTCGGCGTAGGCCTCACCGATACCGGCGGAGATGGCCGTCTTGCCGACCCCGCCCTTCTGGTTGCCGACGATCTTCCGTTCGGGCTCGGTTCCGCGAGCGCCGTGCCGGGGGGAGGGGTTCGCGTCGAGCCAGTCACGGACCGACTGGGCAAGGCCCTGGGTGTAGGAGACGCCACGGGCGGTGCAGGTCTCCTTGAACTGCTCGTACAACCCTGGCGGAAGCCATGTGGAGAACGACTTCGCACCAGCGGTGTCCACTTCGGCGCCGCCGCTCGTACTGCCGCGCCAGTCGTTGATGGCCGCCTCGACGGCGTCCTGGATGTCCAGGCTGAGTTCGGCGGCGCGGACCTTGAGTGCTTGCTGGAGCGCGGAGGGCAGCTTGGACGCTACCTTTTCCCGGTCTCCGTCGGGGTATGGGAAAGCCATGACGTCAGCATACTGACTTCTGTAGGTGTGTTGGCACCCGCTGTGCAGGTTCTGACGGGGTTTCACCCGTTGGGCGTCCGGAACGTCCGGAGAGCATCCGAGACACCTCGCCCACGGCGACCCGGCTCCTGGCCCGCCTGGACCATCTGGACCATCTGGACCATCTGGACCGTCTGGTCGCTCGTCTCGGGCACCCCTGGCTGGCCATGACGCCTTCGGCGAAGGCGCGACGGCCGTGTTCCGTTCGTCCGCCTGCCGGTGCCGTGGCCCGATCGTGTGGTCGTGTGGTCGTGTGGAGATCACGCGGAAGGCGGCGCGGGACGTGGTGGCGCAGGTGGAGGGGTGCTTTTCGCGATGAGTTTTGCGGTGATCGTGAGTCTGTGTCTCTACGAGGGCAACAAGCCGATCATCGAGGAGAGACGATGGCCATGGGAAATCCCGAGCGTGTCAGAGATGTATGGCCGATCGTGCACGCGGAGCGTGCGGCACTGGTCCGCGACCTTGAGGGTCTCGATGACAAGCAGTGGGAGCAGCCGTCACTGTGCGAGGAGTGGACGGTGCATGACGTCGTTGCCCACCTGGTCGACTCGGCCCGCACGACGCGTCTCGGCTTCGTGGTCGGCCTGGCCCGGGCACGGTTCGACTTCCACCGCCAGAACGCTGACGGTGTGACGCGCCAGCGCGGTGCCTCACCGCTGGAGACGTTGGCGCGGCTTCGTCAGGTGACCTCGCGGACGTCGACCCCTCCGGCGCCCCTTGACAGCCGGATCGCCGAGGTGGTCGTCCACGGTGAGGACATCCGCCGCCCGTTGGGACTCACCCGCCTCTATCCCCGGGATGCCGTCGTCAGAGCGCTTCGCCTGCAGTCTCACACCCCGGTGTCTTTCGGCGGCGCCAAGGAACTCGTGGCCCCTCTCCGCCTCACGGCAACCGACGCCGATGTATCGATGGGCGATGGTCCGGAAGTGACCGGGCCTGCGCTTTCACTGCTTCTCGCAATCATGGGACGGCGGGTGGCGCTCAACGACCTGGACGGCCGGGGAGTGGGTGCGCTGAGGCAGCCGACCTGACGATCCGCCACCCGCTTCTCACCGAGAAGACCCGTCGCTGGGCACGGCATCGACGTGGTGGGCCTTCACTGCGGCGGGACAGACGGGCGTCCGAGCAGATGGGCGTCCGAGCAGATGGGCGCCCGACGCGGATTATCACGCCGTGATAATTGCCGTCCGACGCGCGCCGCGCCGCGCCCCGTGCAACACGACGACCGCTGCCGCTGCCGCTGCGTCCTGGTCCGCGGCGTCTCACCACCACACAGCGGTGTGCTGCGAAGTGCTGAGCATCTGCTGCCGTTCCTACGGACGGGAATGAACATGGGGTGGACAGGAAGCCCACCGGGGGGAGCACCCGGGGGAGTCCGCCGGGAGGAGTCCACCGGGGGAGCACCTCGGCCGGATTATCACGCCGTGATACCTGCTGGCGCTGCCTCGTTCCTCCAGCGGCCAGTGCCAGGCGAGCGTGCAGGGTGCGCGCCAGGTCGTACGCGGTGTGCGCGAAGGTCAAGAGATCGGTCCTCTGTGGTGCGGACGCCAGTGAGACGGTAAGCTTTCTCCGGAAACCTAGACACATTGAGGCCCCCGCTCCGGCGGGGGCCTCAATGTTGTGCCGGTTGGCAGCTCAGGAACGGGACGGCCTTCGGCGTGACCGGCTGCGCGCCGTCGAAAGGCTCAGTACCTCTGCGGACTCGTTGTCCGCGGGCTTGGCCGACACCGTTTTGGAGTGACCGGGCGAGCTCCTGCGGCCCAGACGCTTCTCCTTCTTCTCCTTCTCGGCCTGGGCGACGGCAGCGTCGTAACGCTCTTGGTAGTCGTCAACGTCGAGACGGTCGGCGGGGTCGAGCGTCCCGATCGCCTCCAGGTGCTCGGGAACGCTGCGTGCGCCGCTGATCATCGGGTTGAGAAGGTAGATGCCCTTGGCCTGGCGGAACACGAGCTTGGAGAGGATCAGGGCTTGCAGGCCCCTCCCCACCATGGAGCGGTGCACGTCCAGGGCCTCGGCCAACTCCTCTTCAGTGACCAGGCAGCGCCCTCCCGGCTCCTGGGTCCCGATGAGCCTGAAGAGCACTCGGTAGGCAATCCCTGGCATCGCCGGCATGTAGGCGAAACCGTTGAAAGTGCCGTACGTCAGCTCCGGCGGTTCCGGGTTGGCAGACACCGCAGTCCTCATCCTCACGCCTCCGGCTTCTTCTTCGTACGCGCACGCTTGCGCGTCCTTGACGATGGTTTGGGCAAGCTCGCACCAGGAAGAGCCATGCCTCTGAACTCCTCCGGGACGGCTGGGTCGAGCACAAGCTCGTTGAGCAGGCTCAGCTGTTCCACCTGGACTTTGGCGCTCTTGGCCGCCGCCCCCCTGACCGGCTTCTCGATCAGTCGGTAGCCTCCCCGAAGAGTCACCGCGGGCTGAAGCTGGATCGACCCCTTCTTCGGCGAGTACGCCAGCCCCAGCCTCTTCAGTTTGGTCTGGGCCCGTGACACCTGCGCGGGATCCATGTCCAGCTCGGCCGCGATCTCGCTCTGCTTGAGCTCGACAGCTCCTCCGACTTCCTGACTCCCCATCATGTAGAGCAGTACGCACAGGGTCACGTTGTCGCCCCTGAAGTACCTGGCTGCCCAGCGCAGGAACTCCAGGCTGTCCTGGGCGAAGTACTTGCCGATGAAGTCGCCGGCGGTGACCGGGGGCTTGACTTGCGCCGTGTGGCCGACGGGCAACTCGACGAGGTTCTTCCTCGGACCGAGATTCCGGGCGTAGGGGCTGTTGGGACTCGGTGCGCGAGGTGGAGACGTGCCAGGGACCCTGCGAGGGCCCTCGTGAGGCTGTGCTGCCATGGCGCTGCGTGCTCCTCAAGATCGAAACCTAGACGCACGGCACAGTAGTGATTGCGCAGATAGATAGCAACGACGCGACCTATCTGCGCGTTACGCGTGTCGAACATGATTCCTGAGTCATGTTCACGGCGACTCGGACACCTTCCGCGAGATTGCGCATCTAGGTCGCAATGAATACGGAGAACCTTGACGCCCGGCACAACTTCCGCAAGCCCAAAATGACTTGGGAGTCATCTTCCGAGAGTCCGCCATGCCCTCTGACCTGGGGCGATGCAAACGTCTCTAATATCTATAAGGTGCGGCTCCGTGCATGGCGCGCCCTTCTGCGGTTCATGTCGAGCGTCGCCTGTTCGACAGCGTCACGTTGCTGAGGGCCTGTGGCACCAGGGAAAGCCCTTCGGCCAACAGCCCTTCTCCGTCCGGTACTTGCAGCACTCCGCCTGCCCCTTCGACCTGCACCACCGAAAGCAAGCCACAGCGCTGCCTGCAGTCGAGGGGCCAGGCGCGCGTGTGTCTCAGCAACCTGGTTCCGGTCCCAGCCACGCTTCCGTCTTGAAGGCCCCGACACCTCGGTCGGCCGCCTGCGGCGAGTTACCACCCCGTCGGGGCACCGCAAGCCCGCCAGGGCTGAGGAGCTACCGACCCTGGGCGACTGTCAACCGTTTCTACTTCGAGGTTCGTCAGGACAAGCAGGGCGTGCAGGAGGCGGGTTGCATGGGCGGGTTCGGTACGGAGCTTGGTGAGGGTCCCCGCCAGTTCTTGAGGTGGGCGATGCCGTGCTCGTCCTGCGCGCGTCCAAGGACGAGGACGCGGTTGGCGTCCTTGAGCCGCCGGGAGCACCGGGGTTACGCTCGCGCCCCACCAATCCGGGCTGCTCTTGCCCGGCTCGCTCCGGGCGCCGATTCCACTCAGCAGGTCCGTGGGTCCCTGTCTGCGTCCTGATCGGCCGAGTGGCACAGTTCCATGACACGTTCCTCGTAGCGGACGCGGGCCGGGGAGAAGTCGTACGGCATCTTGCCGAGGGCTTCCATCACACTCATCCTTGCCCCGTCCTCTTCCTCGCCGGCGTGCTCGTCCTCCTGGTCGAGGAGGACGTCGAGGGCCTCTTCCAGGCCGGATCTTTCGATAGCGGCTGCCAGGGCGGTCTCGTGATCACATCGCTGGACAGCCAGGTCTTCGATGCGAGGGTCGTCGGGGGACATGGTGTCGTCCAGGGCCGCCTCGGCCTCGGCCAGTCGGTCCTCCTCGGCCCGCAGCTCGTGGTGGGTGGCCAGGACGATGAACCGGTCGGCCTGGATAGCGGCGCCCAGGGGGCCGAAGACGCGCTCCGTGACCAGGAGGCTATCGAGGTCGGCGGAGCGCAGGGACCCGGGCGGCAGATCGCGCAGGCGGCCGGTGACCAACGGTGAGAGCAGGCCCAGGGGGCTGCCCACCTCACGGAGCCGGTGCACGGCGGCCCGCTGAGCCTCGATGACGGCCGCCTGGGAAGCGAGGGACTCCTCCAGACGGGCCAGGGACTGCTCGATGCCGGTGGTGCCCTTGAAGGCGGCGTGGATGTCATCCAGGGAGATACCCGCATCGGCCATCCTGCGGATCCACAGCAGGCGGATCATGTCGTCGTATCCGTAGCGGCGGCGGTCATCGCTGCCGCGTTCCGGTTCGGGGAGGAGCCCGATGGCATGGTAGTGGCGGATGGCGCGGGGTGTGGTCCCGGCGAACGCGGCGGCATCGCCGATCTTGACCCGGCGGGGAATCGCAGGAAGGAACATGCGCGGGAACCTTTCGATGTCGTGCTCGCCGCCTACTGGACCACATGCCGCTACGGCACATGCAAACCCCGCTGCCGTAGCGCGCCCCGCGCTTCCGCACCATCAAGGTCGTACGGACCGCTGCACGGGCGGAGAAAACCGCTCATCCGCTCAAGGCCCTTCTCGGCAAGGGCGAGTTCATCGCACTTGGCCCGGACCTCCGCCAGCTGATGGGCCAGCTGTTCTTCGAGTTCGTCCAGTTCCGCATGGCGCGCGGTAATCCGCTCCAGCAGTTCGGGATCCACACACCGGATCGTAGAAGGCCGTCCGCTCGCCGAGGGCTCAGGAGATCTCCTGCCAGGGCGGTATCGGGAGGCACTTGGTGAAAGCTGCTGGTCATGCCGCAGATACGGAACGGGTCCGGAGCCAGTACGAGCGGGTAGCGGCAATCAGCGCGACCCCGTAGACGGCGAACGCGACCATGCCGATCCAGGCGACCAGCAGCGCATCGCTCGAGGACGGGAAGTCGCCGCGCCGCATGGTGACCACACCGGCCGTGGCCAGGGTCGCGTAGCCGACCCCGAACACCCCGTACGGAGCCAGGGTGGCGGCACCGATGAAGGCCGGGGTGAGGGGAAGCCAGCGGGGGACCTGCCGGCCGCGCAGCCACAGTGTCCAACGGGGGAAGACCTGGCCCCACGGGCGGACCAGGCCCCACAGCAGGAAGACGCCGAGCGCGGCCAGCAGCACGGTGGCGTCCAGGCCCCAGGACTCCAGGGTGAGCCAGATTCCCGACGCGCCGTTGCGCTCGGAGATCGCGAGCATCTCCTCTCCGGCAACCCCGGCGAAGGTACCGCCCGACGCCCAGACGAGCTTCATCGCCACGTAGGGGAGAAAGGCCACCGTCCCCGCGCAAGCGGCGAGTTGAACCGTCCTGGAGCCGGCCGACGGGGCTGCCGCGACGGCCTCGTCGGTCCCGTCGGCCCCTGCGGACCGGTAGCGGACGGGCCGGGCAGTGGCCGCGAGGAGCAGGACCCCGGCGGCGGCCAGAGCGTGGTTCGCAGCGGCCACCCCGCTGTCCACTCCCTGACCGAATACCAGGGTGATGACGTCCATCAGCAGCCCGAACGCGGCGATCCCGGCCAGCACGCAGGCCACCCACAGCAGCACACGCAACATCGGTCGCAGCCCTGACCGGAGCACCGCACCACAAGCCACCGCCGCCAGCGATCCCACCGCCACGACCCCCCAGCCCAGCGCGGAAGGTCCCGGGGCTTCGCCCAGGTAGAACAGCGGCGTCCCGCTCAACGCGCATGCCAGGCCGAAGCAGGCATAGACCACCGCCCACACCATGGCGGCCCGGCCCACCCAGCACGGCCCCCACGTGCGCCAAGGCGCCCTCGTCGCCCACGTCGTCCATGTCGTCCATGTCGTACGGTCCATGCACCGAACATCGCACCGACCTCAGCGGCACGACATCTACCGCCAGAACGATCCGCCTCCCCCTGTCGGGTGAGCGACCTCCTGTACGTCGCACCGGCCTGTTCCAGGCACCTTCCGGAAGGCGCCGACGCCCGACCCGCGACACTTGCCGGGGGCCGTGCTGCTCCAGTGGTCCTCGGTCGGACCGCCGGAGCAGCACCACGGGCCGGATTATCACGCCGTGATACTTGCTTGGGCTCGGCAGATCCGTGGCTGCTGGGAACTCAGGCGTTCCTGCCGACGGTTGGGGCGTCGTCATGGAGTTGGCTGCTCAACCGCCGCCTCTTCCTGGAGTCTCCCTGGAGCACGTATGCGGAGCCGCTGCCGGAGACGGCGATGATGGCGGGGTGAATCCCCGCGACCTCGAACTCACGCTTGCCGCCGCTCGCGCGGTCGGCCCTTGCCCGCCCGGCGAGGAGGCCGCCTGGACCGAGCAGGTACGCGCCCGGGCGGTCCACCTCTACACCCTCGCCGACACGGTCGGGTAAGACCTCCAGCGGCTCGACTCCGCGAAGCAGTTCACGGCGACCCTGCTGTCGGTGCACGTCGAGGCCACCAGCACCCGAGGCATCCTCGTTCTGCGCAACACGTCCGGCGAACTCGAGCGCCTGCGCACCGATCGTGGGGACAGCGAAGCCGGCCGGGCGATGACCGAGCGCGCCCGGGCCCTGGTCGGGCACCGGCTGCGGGTACCGGCTCAACGAGCAGATGGCCTCCGACGCCAGGCTTCAGGTCCGTACCGTCGTCCACCTCGCCGACTACGGACCGGACACCGACCCGATCCACGAGAACAGCGCGAAGGAGAACGTGCTGGCCGCCGCCGAGGGCGACAAGGAGTCCGCCCGCCGAGCCTGGCTCGAGGCCGGTCTTCCCGACACCGGCTCGGTGTCCGTACGTCAGCTTGCTGAGGCCCTGGCTCAGCTGCCCGCCGCTGACACGCCGTAGCGCGTGCCTCGCCCGGCCGGCAGCCCCTTTCGGCCGTGCCATCGCCGGGTGCCGGAAAGTCATGTTCGGCGCGGCACGGCTCCGTCCTGCCCCGGCCTACATGTCGAAGATGGCGGAGACGCTGTGACGGAGCACCCCGGGAGCAGGACGGCTCAAGGCCCGCTTCTATCGCCGAACTGTCGCGCCAACGTCGCCGGAGACCCTTTCCGCCCCGATCCGTCGCATGCGTTCGGTGCCCCATTCTCCCAAGGAGGCCAGGGCCGCGTTGAGCGAGACGCCGTGCTCCGTCAAGGAGTACTCGACCTTCGGCGGCACCTCGCGGTACACCTCGCGATGTACGAGCCCGTCTTCTTCCATCTCGCGCAGGTGCTGAATCAGCATCTTCTCGCTGACACCGGGCAGACCGCGGCGAAGCTCGGCGAACCGGCGGGTCCCGTGGTGCTGCAGCTCCCAGAGGATGAGCGACTTCCACTTCCCGGCGACCACGTCCATCGCCGCGTCGATGCCACAGAAATAGGGGCCACGTCGCGCTGCAGTCGCCATCCGCCCTCCAAGGGGTGCTCCAAGGGATGCTTACTCACAGGTGAGTACCTGACTAATTAGTCCGTACTGGTCAACCCTACTGGCTGCGGAGAAGATCGAACGGAAGGAACGAACACGAGGGAGAGCGCCGGAAATGACAACTGACAACAGCGTCCAGGTGAGTGTTCTCGGGCTGGGGGCGATGGGCAGCGCTCTCGCGGACGCCCTGGTGAAGGCCGGCTACGCGACCACATGCTGGAACCGCTCACCGGGGAAGGCGGACCACCTCGTCGCGCAGGGGGCCAAGGCCGCCGACACGGCCGGCGACGCGGTCCGGGCCGGCCGAGTGGTGATCGCATGCCTGCTGGACCACGCGTCGGTCCACGAGGTGCTCGATCCGCTCTCCGGCGAACTGGCCGGACGAACCCTGGTCAACGTGACGACGACGTCACCCGCTCAGTCACGGGAGATGGCCGACTGGGCCGCCCAAGCCGGAATCGCGTATCTGGACGGCGGCATCATGGCCGTACCGCACATGATCGGCCGGCCCGGGGCATCGGTCCTCTACAGCGGATCAGCCGAGGTGTTCGATCAGTACAAGCCGCTGCTCGACCTGTGGGGAACCAGCAGCTACTTCGGTGAGGACGCCGGGCTGGCGTCCCTGTACGACCTCGCCCTGCTCGCGGGCATGTACGTCATGTTCGCCGGATTCATGCACGGCGCCGCCATGGTCGCCCCGGCCGGCGTGACGGCGACGGAGTTCGCCGCGCACGCCACACCTTGGCTGACCGCCATGACCGGCGGCTTCGAAGGATTCGCCGCAGTCATCGACGGCGGGGACTACACCGTCGAAGGGCAACAGAGCCTCCGGTTCTCCGACCTCACTGACATCCTGGCCGCCAGTTCCGACCAAGGCATCAGCACCGAGGTCGTCACCATGGTCCAGCGGCTCATCCAGCGTCAGATCGATGCAGGCCATGGGGAGGAAGGCTTCGCCCGGATCATCGAGAGCATCAAGCAGCCGGGCTGACAAGTCATCTCGATCGTCGTCCGTGCCGGTGAGTCCGCGGCAGCGGACGGGGGTGCGGCAGCGGACGAGGGTGCGGATCAGGGCGCGGATCAGGGTGCGGATCAGGGTGCGGGCGATGCCGGGGTAGGCCGGGAGGTGGCCGGCCTTGCCTTCGTGGCGTCGGTGGAGGCGTCGGCATCCGGCGATCGGCGGTCAGGCCTGCCGGCCCGTGCGGAACGCGGTCACCAGGAGTGTGCCGGCGGCGCGGGGCCCGGCCCCGCCGGGAAGTGTCTCGGTGCCGATCCGGATAAACCCGGCCTCGTCGAGGAGCTTGGTCCACACCTGTTCCTGGAGGACCCAGCGGCGCATGGTGGCCGCCCCGCCCTCCGGCGTCTTCGCACTGATCTCGGTGTGCTCCACGCCGGCGTGGGCGGGCTCGCCGCCGAGGTGGTGGGCGAGGGTGGAGAACACGAGACGGCCGCCGGGGCGCAGCGCGGTGGCAGCCGCCGGGAGCAGCGTGCGGGGCTCGGTGAAGTCCACGGCGCCGAAGACGCTGTAGAGGACGTCGTAGGTGCCGGCCGTCGCGTGCAGGTGCCGCGTCACTTCGGAGTGGACCAGGCGCAGCCGTGAAGCGAGGTGGCCGTGGCCGTAAAGGTCTTCGGCCATGGCGTGCTGGGCGGGTGAGGAGTCGACGGCGACGATGCGGGCGGGCCGGTGGTGGACGGCCAGGTGGGCGGCGTGCCGGGCGGCACCGGCGCCGAGGTCGCCGACGTGGCGTCCGGTGATGTCGCCGAGGGTTTCGGCTCCGGGACCGCTGTCCTGGCCCCAGCTCCAGAAGAAGCGGTCGGGCACGATGCGGTCGGTGGCGTGACGGGTGCGGCCGTAGTGGTGCCAGAGGTCTGCGGTGGGGATGGTCACCCTGCTCATCCTGGGGGGCGCCGCCGGCCGGCGGGGCGGTTCGGGGGAATCCCGCCCGGGGGTGTGCCGAGGGGCCCCGGCCGGGCGGCCGGGGGCCCAGGTCATCGTGCCGGGTCAGTGGGAGTCACTGCCCGGCTGGCAGGGGCCGCACCTGGCGGCGTCCGCCCACAGCGGCAGGCCGACCTCCCCAGCCGTCCGCGGCGAGCAGGTCCGCCGTGCGCAGGACCGAGCCGTCGTCCTTGACGTCGACCTCGGGCACGTGGTGGAGGCAGTGCCCGCCGTTGAAGCGCTCGCACAGCTCGAAGTAGCCGACCGTGTCGAGGATGACGGTGTGCACGCCGACGTCGACGAGCGTGCTCGGGGCGAGCCCGAGGCCTTCGCCCGCCCCGGTGCCGCATCGCGGTCAGCAGGTAGGCGTAGCCCGGGCCGAGGACCCGGGCCGAGGACCCTGGCCGCCATGACGGAGTCGTAGGGGTGGTCCCGCATGAGGAGTCCGACCTGCTTGTCCCACAGGGCGGGCGGCACGACCTCGCGGGCGGACCGGGCCGTGCCGGTCGTCGGGTCGGTGGCCACAGGGGGTGCGGCGACGGTTGCCATGTTGCCTCCGGTGGACGGTGCCCCGCGGTTCGGGGCGAGGCGTCAGCACACCGCGACGGCCGGTCGCCCGGTGGTCATCTGCCGGACGGCGCAACGGTTTCGCACGAGGTGCAAGCGGTCTCGACGCAGGTCCGCAGCCCCCTTACCGTGGGACGCCCCCGGTAGTGCGGCGTGGGAGGGTCCAGTGCCCGGAGACCCGCTCTGGAACAGCACGACGGCACGGCAGTTGTCCGCGCAGCGACGTCCCGGAGCCCTGATCCAAGGGCAGGCGAACGCCCAGGGGATGGCCTGCTCGATGCCTCGGAACGCATGCGCGGCAGTCGGGCCCGCGCGGCAGTCGGGCCCGCGCAGCCTCACATACGGGATCTCAGCACGTCGACCTCACAGCCCGGCGCGAACGGGTCGAAGCCGTGCTCGACCAGCCAGCGAACCGCCAGCAGGCTTCGCAACGACCACCACGCGTGGATCACATCGAGGTCGATGTCGATGTCGGTGCCGTAGCCGGCGACGACGTCGTCGAGGTGCTCCTCGTGCCCGAGCGTGAAGGTGGCGAGGTCGTACAGGGCATCACCCTGGCCCGCCTCGGACCAGTCGATGATGCCCGTGACGTCGTCGCCGTCGACGAAGACGTGCGCGATCTGCAGGTCGCCGTGCGTGAACGCCGGAGTCCACGGCCGGAGCGCGGCCTCGGCGACCTGGCGGTTGCGGGTGACCAGGTCGGCGGGCAGGAGGCCGTTCGTCACGAGCAGCTCGCACTCGTCGCCGAGTTCCGCCTCCAGCGCGACGATGCTCCGGCCGGCCCGGCCGGGCCGGGGCGGCAGCGGCGCGTCGTGCAGCTTCCGGATGGCGGCGCCCGCCGCGGCCCACGCCGCCGACGACCCGGTCGACGGCCCGCCCAGGCGCCCAAGCGTCGTCCCCGGGAGTGCGGCGATCGCGAGCACGGGCGGCTTGCGCCACAGGACCTCCGGGGTCGGGACCGGTGCGAGGGACATCGCCTCGACCTCGACGTCGATGCGCGCCTGGTCGGCGTCCACCTTCAGGAACACGTCGCCGACGCGCAGGGTCGCGCGCTCGGAATGGGCGACAACGACTTCGACCTCGTCCATGGGCGACCAGTATCCCGGGGGGGGCGATCGCCGACGTCGCCGAAGCCGTGGATGCGGTCTGGCCGGAGCCCCGCGAGCGCGGGCGAAGCCGGCCTCAGGGGTGGTGTCGTGCGACGTCGAGGTCTTCCGGACGGGCTCGGTGTAGGAACCTCCTTCCTCGGGAGACCCCGACGCCTACCCGGCCACCGACGCGGGGTGAGCTGCCACCGCCGGTGTGACACAGGTTCCTGATGATCCGAAGTCAGCCGGATGAGGGGCGAATCGTCCTGCTTCGGCCCTGGTCACGCGAAGGCGACCGGGGCCGAGACGTGAACGGTGGCTTCGGTCGTGGCTTGTGGGCCGGCCGTTCTGCTCCGGGGCATTCAGCGGCCGATGTCGTCCAGCTCGGTCAAGTCCTCATGAGAGAGGGAGAGTTCCGCGCCGGTGATGTTCTCGCGCAGGTGAGCTGTCGATGAGGTGCCGGCGATGAGCAGGATGTTCGGTGATCGCCGCAGCAGCCAGGCCAGTGCGACGGACATCGGTGTCGCCTCCAGTCGAGCGGCTACCGCCGAGAGCGCCGAGGACTGGAGCGGGGTAAAGCCCCCGAGGGGGAAGAAGGGCACGTACGCGACGCCTTCGGTGGCGAGCCGGTCGATGAGCTTGTCGTCGTGGCGGTGGGCGAGGTTGTACATGTTCTGCACGCACACGATCGGCGCGATGCTCTGTGCCTCGGTGACCTGTTCCTCGGTGGCGTTGCTGACCCCGAGGTGGCGGATCAGGCCCTGCTGCTGAAGTTCCACGAGCGTCTCGAACGCCTCGGCGAGCGAGCCGGGCTGAGGACCTTCGGCGTTGCCGAGCCGGAGGTTGACCAGGTCGAGTACGTCGAGCCGGAGGGACGTGAGATTGTCGTGGACCTGGCGGCGCAGATCCTCGGGTCGCCGGGCCACGGGCCAGCCACCCTGTTCGTCGCGGGTCGCGCCCACCTTGGTCACGATGTGCAGCGACTCGGGATAGGGGTGCAGCGCCTCGCGGATCAACTCGTTGGTGACGCGTGGTCCGTAGGCGTCGCTGGTGTCGATGTGTGTGATACCGAGGTCGACCGCTTCACGCAGAACGGCCAGGGCACCCTCGCGATCGGCGGGCGGCCCCATGACCCACGGGCCGGCCAGTTGCATGGCGCCGTAGCCGAACCGGGTGACGGTCAGGTCACCCAGAGGCCAGGTGCCGCCGGGAAGAGAGAGGGAGGGGGTGCTCATTCTGTTGCCTTTCGTCGTGCACTTGGGGGTTGGCTGGGGGGTGTGGCTGGGGGGTGGCGTCTGCTGCCTCCCTGACTCAGCATTGGAGAGAAACTTCCTGCCGGGAAGTAGGCACTTGGAAGTGCGTAACCCACCCATCGGTGAGAGGTGCGATCAGTGACGACGATGAAGGCGGCCCAGAAGAGGGCTCAGGCCAAGGTGGAGTACAACGCGTTCCTGGCAGGGTGCCCCAGCCGGCAGCTGCTCGACCGAATCTCGGACAAGTGGGTCGTCCTGATCCTCTGTGCGCTGGGTGGCGACACCAGCCCTGGCGAGCCCGGTGCAGCACGCGCAGACGCTCCGAAGGCGATGCGTTACTCCGAGATCTCCCGTCTTCTGGCCGGGGTCAGCCAGAAGATGCTGACCCAGACGCTACGGTCGCTGGAGCACGACGGTCTGCTCACCCGTACCGTGAAGCCAACCGTCCCGGTCACCGTCTCCTACGAGCTGACCGACCTCGGCCTCTCGCTCCACCACATGACGCGCGGGCTCAGGAACTGGGCGCAGACGCACATGGCCGAGGTCCTCGCCAACCGCGAGAACCACGACGCCCGCACCTCCTGACGCCTCACATCCAACCGTTCAGCAGCTCTGCGTTCCCGGCCCTGCCCACCCTCAACTGCGAAGAGCCGGCATGCCTCGCAGCTGACGCCCGCCGGCGTCCGTGCGGCGGTCTCCCTCGCCCAGGCGTCGCGGGCCCGGATCCCGGAGGGCGCCGAGGCGGAGCTGTTCTCCTCGGAGCTGCAGCGCACCCGGCGGACGGCCGATGAGGTGGCCGACGAGGTGGCCGAGCTGTTCGGCGTGAAGCCGGTCCTGGATCGCAGGCTGGGGGAGAGGGAGTCCTACGGCGAGGCGGGAGGAAGGCCGCAGGAGTGGCTCGACCGGCGCTTCCTCCCACCGCCGGCTGTCCCCACCGAGCGCTCCCCTGGCCGAAGCGGCCTGGAAGCTGCAGGGACAGCGGGAAGTGTCACCGGCCGGGCTCAACGAGTTCTGCCCGAGTGGGGTCTCACCTCGCGGCGCAGCGGAAGCTGCCCGCGTCGTTCGTGTCGCCATGGCCCTTGTAGCGCGCGGCGAAGGGGTACATGCACAGCGGCCTTTTCAGGCCCCGGTCTCCTAGCTCAGACACCGGCCGCAAGGTAACCGGCGGGTAGCTTCCGCGTCGTCAGACAGCCCGTTTCCCCGGTCCCGGACCCCTCGTTGGGCCGATCGAGTGACTCGATCGAGGGTTGGCATGGGGAGGGGCGGGCGTGCGTCAGGAGTGGTCGCCGGAAGAACTTCTGGCGAGCTGGACGCTGGTGGACGGCGACTGGAAGTTGGTGGCCAACAAGACCGGGGCGACGCGGCTCGGCTTCAGTCTGCTACTGAAGTTCTTCGAGCTGGAGGGCCGGTTCCCGGATCTTCTGGAAGAGGTCCCGCAGGTCGCAGTGGAGTACGTGGCTGGGCTGGTGAAGGTCCCGTCCGCCGACTTCGCGAAGTACTCCCTGACGGGACGGACCGCCGAGTACCACCGCGCGCAGGTACGGGAGGCTCTGGGGTTCCGGCCCGCGACGTTGGAGGACGAAGAGCAGCTCACCGTGTGGCTGGCCAAGGAGGTCTGTCCGGTCGAGATGGTGGAGGACCGTCAGCGGGAGGCCCTGCTGGTCGAGTGCCGGGCACGGAGCATCGAACCGCCGGGCCGGACCCGGATCGAGAAGGTACTTGTCGCGGCCCGCAACCGATGGGAGGCCGCGTTCTGCGCGCGGGCCATCGAGCGCCTGGGCGAGGTCGGGGTGGGCCGGCTGCTGGAGCTGGTGGCGGAGGACAACGAGGAGGGCGCTGCGCTGCTGGCTCTCCTCAAGCGGGACCCGGGCGCGGTCGGCCTGGAGTCGCTGCTGACGGAGATCAACAAACTGAATGACGTGCGGAAACTCGGCCTGCCCGAGGGACTGTTCGCGGACTGCTCGGAGAAGCTGCTGGCCGCGTGGCGGGCGCGGGCGATCAAAATGTATCCCTCGGACTTCCGTGACACCGCCGAGGACGTGCGGATCACGCTGCTCGCGGCGCTGTGCTCGTCCCGGCAGGCGGAGATCACCGATGCCCTGGTGGACCTGCTGATCGCCCTGGTGCAGAAGATCAACGCCCGTGCCGAGCTCCGGGTGGAGAGGCAGCTCACGGCGGAGCTGAAGAAGGTCCGCGGCAAGGAGGGCATCCTCTTCCGGCTGGCGGACGCGGCGATCGGCAAGCCGGACGAGATCGTGCGCACGGCCCTGTACCCGGTGGTCGGGGAGAAGACGCTGCGCGACCTGGTCGCCGAGGCGAAGGCGAACGAGAAGGTCTTCAAGGCCAAGGTCCGCACCACGCTGCGCTCGTCGTACAGCAACTACTACCGGCAGATGCTGCCGCCGCTGCTGCGGACGCTGGGCTTCAAGTGCAACAACACCGCCTACCGGCCGGTGATGGACGCCCTCACGCTTCTGGCGAAGTACGCCGGGGTCGACGGCAAGACGCGCTTCTACGACGCCGCGGACACGGTGCCGATGGACGGCGTCGTACGCAAGGACTGGCGCGAGGCCGTCGTGGACGACAAGGGCAAGGTCGAGCGGATCCCGTACGAGCTGTGCGTCCTGGTCGCGCTGCGGGATGCGATCCGCCGCCGCGAGATCTACATCGAGGGCGGCCTGCGCTGGCGCAACCCGGAGGACGACCTGCCCGGCGACTTCGAGGCCACCCGTACCGTGCACTACGCGGCGATCCGCCAGCCCACGGACCCTGAGGCGTTCATCACCGACCTGAAGCGGCGGATGACGGATGCTCTGGACCGGCTGTCCGGGGCGCTCGCGGACGGCTCGGCGGGCGGGGTGAAGTTCACCACCCGGCACGGGGAGCCGTGGATCAAGGTTCCGAAGCTGGAGAAGCTGGACGAGCCCATCGGCCTCCAGGCGCTCAAGGACGAGGTCGTACGCCGCTGGGGGGTGCTCGATCTGCTGGACGTGCTGAAGAACGCCGACTTCCTCACCGGCTTCACCGACGAGTTCGCCTCAGTCGCCGCCTACGAGCGCATCGACCGGGATGTCCTCCAGCGCCGCCTGCTGCTCGCTCTGTTCGCGCTGGGCACGAACATGGGGATCCGCGCCATCGTGGCGACCGGCGAGCACGGCGAGAGCGAGGCGGCGCTGCGGCACGTGCGCCGGCACTTCATCACCGTCGACAACCTGCGGGCTGCGGTGCGGAAGCTGGTGAACGCCACCTTCGCCGTCCGGGACACCGCCTGGTGGGGGCAGGGCACCGCATGTGCGTCGGACTCGAAGAAGTTCGGATCCTGGTCGTCGAACTTCATGACCGAGTACCACGCCCGCTACGGCGGCAACGGCGTGATGATCTACTGGCACGTCGAGAAGAAGAACGTCTGCATCTATTCCCAGCTCAAGTCCTGCTCGTCCTCCGAGGTCGCGGCGATGATCGAGGGCCTGCTGCGGCACTGCACGGACGCCGAGATCGAGTCGAACTACGTCGACACGCACGGCGCCAGCGTGGTCGGGTTCGCCTTCACCGAGCTGCTCAACTTCCGCCTGCTGCCCCGGTTGAAGAACATCGGCAGCATCCGCCTGTACCGCCCGGACGACGACCCGACCGGCTGGTCGGCGCTCGGCGCCTCCCTGACCCGGACCGTCAGATGGAACCTGATCGAGCAGCAGTACGACCAGATGGTCAAGTACGCCACTGCGCTCCGGCTGGGGACGGCGGAGGCGGAGCAGGTCCTGCGCCGCTTCACCCGCGGCGGGCCCAAGCACCCCACGTACGCCGCGCTCGAAGAACTCGGCCGCGCGGTTCGTACGGTCTTCGCCTGCGACTACCTCGCCACTCCCGGCCTGCGCCGGGAAATCCACGGCGGGCTTCAGGTCGCGGAGAACTGGAACTCGGCGAACACCGTGCTCCACTACGGCAAGGACGGCGCGCTCACCGGCCCGGACAAGGAACACGCCGAGACCTCTATGCTCGCCCTGCACCTGCTCCAGTCCGCGCTCGTGCACGTCAACACGCTGCTGCTTCAGCAGGTCCTCGCTGAACCGGCCTGGGCGAAGAAGCTCTCGGACGAGGACCGGCGCGGGCTCACCGCGCTGTTCTGGTCCAACATCAACCCATACGGCACCTTCCGCCTGGAGATGGACAAGCGGCTCGACCTCGCGCCGCTTCTCTCGGTGCCCCGTCCCCGCACCCCGGCGGACGCCTCCGACCAGGCCCTGGCGGAGCCGAGGTGAACCCCGTGCCGACGGGCCGGGGCCTGTACCGGCCTTGGGGGCCAACGGGACAGCCGATCTCGGCGAGATTTATCTTGAATGGTGAGACGACTTGCCGACGCCGTGAGGGGCAGCCGGGTCCCGGCTGTCCCTCACGGGTGCTCCCGTAGCGGGACTGGCGTCTGTCAGGTCACGCGGCGGCGGATCCACCAGGCGCAGAACCCGGTCAGGGCCAGGGCGAGGCCGAGGTAGAGCCCGGTCTCGGCCCATTGAAGGGCCCAGAAGTTCCCGGCGGGCTGGTACGTCACCTGCTGCTTGTAGCCCAGGGCGCCGAGGTCGGCGACGCAGCCTTCGACCTGCTGCAGAGGGGGCGGGCCCGACTCGGTGCGCAGACAGTCGGCGAAGGACGACGGCACGGGGGCCGGTTGACCGGCGGCGTTCAGCGTCTGCTGGGAGGTGACCCAGGATCCGGGCACTTCTTCGAGGTGCACGATGATCTGCTCGGTGCCGTCCTGGATGCTGACGGGGGCGCCGTCGGGCTCGATCGTCAGGGTGGTCCGGTCCGCGGCGGCCAGGTGGGACCGGATCCACATTGGCACGGCGATCTGGACGGCGGTGTAGAGGGCGAACGTGGTGGCCATCGCGGGCAGGGTGCGGCGGATGACCAGGCCGAGGGCGACGCCTAGGACGAAGGCGAAGGCGGCGTGGGCCATGGGGACGACACCTCGTGCGGCGAAGGCCACGGGGTCGAGCCGTGGGAAGTACGTGTCCGTCGCGCCGCCGCCGTTGATGGCCCGGTCGATGGGGCTGCTCCACCAGCTCACCGCGAGGCTGGTCAGTCCGGCAGCGGTCATGGAGGCCGCCGCACCGAGGCCCAGCTTGGTCGCCAGCCAGCGGGTGCGGGTGACGCCCTGGTTCCACGCGAGGTAGTGGGTGCCGGTCTCCAGTTCACGGGAGATCAACGGCGCGCCCCAGAACATCCCGATGACCGCCGGCACGGCGAGCACGACCAGCAGTCCGGTGTAGTAGAGGGTCTGGTCCGCACTGGAGACCTGGTCCACCAGGCTGCTGCCGGCCGTCCGGTAGAGATCGGCCAGCTGCGGGCCGGAGACCGCGAGTGTGGCGGCGAGGAGGGCCACGACGGCGAACAGCACGGCGGCCTGGGTGCGGAACTGGCGCCAGGTCAGCCAGATCATCGGAGTACCTCCAGTGCGGGCCGAGTGTCACGCACCGCATCGGCGGGTCGGGTCATGTAGGCCAGGACGATGTCTTCCAGACCGAGCGGGCTGACGGTCCAGGTCGGATCGTGGACCGCGGTGTCCGTGCGTACCAGGAGGGTGGTCTGCCGGTCGGTGTGGCTGGCGGTGATGACGTGCTGGCCAGCCGGGAGCGTGTCCGGGTCCCGGCGCGGTCCGGTGAGCCGGTGGTGGCAGGCGACCAGGTCGTCGATGTCGCCGGCCACCTGCACCCGGGAGTCGACCAGGACGATGACGTAGTCGCAGGTCCGTTCCACGTCGGAGACCAGGTGGGAGGAGAGCACGACGCTCAGCTCGTGCTCGGCGACGGCCTCCATCAGGTCCTGCATGAACTCCCGTCGGGCGAGCGGGTCCAGGGCCGCGACCGGCTCGTCCAGGATGAGCAGTTCCGGGCGCTTGGCGATGCCCAGGGTGAGAGCGAGCTGCGCGCGCTGGCCGCCGGACAGCTTGCCGGCTCGCTGCTTGAGGTCCAGGCCGAGGCGACGGATCCGGTCACGCGCCACGGCGTCGTCCCAGTTCGGGTTGAGGCGTTTGCCGAGGTCGAGGTGGTCGGCGACGCTCAGCGCGGCGTAGGTCGGGGTGTCCTGGGCGACGAAGCCGACCTTGGCCAGCTGTTCCACCCCTGCGGCGGGACGGCCGCCGCACACCTCGATGGTGCCGGCCGTCGGGGTGAGCATGCCGGAGGCCAGGTTCAATAAGGTCGACTTGCCGGCGCCGTTGGGGCCGACCAGGCCGACCACCCGGCCGGCGGGGATGTCCAGGTCGCAGTTCTGCAGCGCCCAGCGCTGTTTGTACCTCTTGCCCAGGCCCTGGGCTCGCAAGACGGCGCTCACGCTACGTCCTCTCCGGCGGCGTTGCGAAATGTGTTCATGAACAGCGCCTCGATGCTCTCGTCGTCGAGCCCGGCCAGGCGGGCCTTGGTCAGCCAGCGCTGCAGGTCCTTGCGGAGCGGTCCGTGCGCGGCGAGCGTGCCGTCGGCCAGCGTCCGGGTCACGAACGTCCCGACGCCGGGACGGGCGGCCACCAGGCCGTCGTGCTCCAGCTCTCGGTACGCCTTGAGCACCGTGTTCGGGTTGACCGCCATCTGCTTCGCCACGTCCTTGACGGTCGGCAGCCGGTCCCCCTCGTTCAGCAGGCCCAGGCGCAGTGCGTGCCTCACCTGCTGGACCAATTGCTGGTACGGGGACAGGCCCGACCGGCTGTTCAGGTGGAACTCAATCACCGGTTCCTCCATTTATCTAGTTGACTAGCACTATAGCTCCTTGCGTCGACCATTCGGCAAGGCGTGCACTGCAGGCGCCAGCCGCCCGGCGCCGAGGGGAGCCAGCCGCGGAATCCTGGCGCTCGCCAGACCTCGCTCGGGTGTCAAGAAACGATCGAATGACGACAGGGGTGGCGGGCATCCAATGAACCCGGGGTTTTCGGGGCCTCGCGGCGACTCGGATCCAATGAGATCCGATGGCGACTGATGACAGGGTTTGATGACAGTTCAGGTCCGATGCGCCGACAGAAGTGGGGGACAGCGTGGCCAACCTGGTCTACAAGCGGGTGTCGACCGACCAGCAGTCGACCGACCGTCAGAATCTCGTCCTCGCCGAGGCCGGGATCGACGACCCGGTGACGTTCGAGGAAGAGACCGGCACCTCCAGCCGCCTCCACCCGCTCCAGCGCCCGAAGTTCGGCGAACTGCTCACGTACGCGCGACCGGGCGACACCGTGCACATCTCCGAGATGTTCCGCCTCGTACGCGGCACCCAACACGTCCTCGACGTGCTCGACGTCCTTCACCGCGACCGCCTCGCCCTGCGCATCCATGACGGCGCGTTCTCCGCGATGGACCTCACCGCCCGCCCCCCCCGCGCACCGGCGAGCTGCTGTCCACCGTGAAGTTCATGGTGCAGACCCTCGCCGCCGCCGGCGAACTCCAACGCGACCTCCAGCGCGAGCTGGCCTACGACGGGCTGCGCGCCGCCGAGGCCAAGGGCGTGAAGGGCGGGCGCCGCCCCGCCGTGGCAGCCGCCCAGACCACCGATGTACGCACCGCGTACCTGGAAGGCCGCTCCATCGCGGCCCTCGCCCGTGACCACGGCGTCAGTCGCGGCGCCATCCGTACCGCCGTCGCCGACCTCCTGCCCGAGGGCCTGTTGCGAAAGTCGATCTTGGTCGTGTAATGATCACGTGCTGTGGCACGTGGAGACCTGACGGACGAACAGTGGGCCAGGCTGGAACTGCTCTTGCCGAAGGGCAAGAAGTCCGGCCGCCCGCCGATATGGCCCAGGCGGCAGCTGATCGACGGCATACGGTGGCGGACCAGGGCCGGGACGCCGTGGAGGGATGTGCCCGAGCGGTATGGGCCGTGGGACCGGGTCTACGACCTGTTCAGGCGCTGGCAGCGGGACGGCATCTGGAAGCAGATCTTCACCCAGCTTCAGGCCCAGGCGGACGCGAAGGACCTGTTCACTTGGGATGTGAGCGTCGACTCGACGGTGTGTCGGGCTCACCAGCACGCCGCCGGGGCGGTGAAAAGGGGGATCTCCAGAAGGAGCCACCCGGTGGTGTTGAGACCGAGCCGGACGACCATGGGCTCGGGCGTTCACGGGGGCGGGCTGACCACCAAGCTCCATCTCGCGGTCGAGCAAGGGCAGAAGCCCATGTCGATCTTGATCACGGCAGGTCAGCGTGGGGATTCCCCGCAGTTCGAACCGGTCCTGGAGAACATTCGGGTGCCCCGGCAGGGGCTGGGGCGTCCACGCAAACGGCCCGACAAGGTGCGTGCCGACAAGGCGTACGGCTCCCGGAAGAACCGCGCCTATCTACGCCGACGCGGGATCCGCTGCACGATCCCGGAGAAGAAGGACCAGATCCGCAACCGCAGGAAGCTCGGCTCCCGCGGCGGCCGGCCGCCGAAGTTCGACAAGGCTGACTACCGCGAGCGCCATGCAGTCGAGTGCGGCATCAATCGCCTCAAACGCCACCGGGCCGTGGCCATGAGGTACGACAAACTCGCCGTCCGTTACGAGGCCACCGTCCTCGTTGCAGCCATCAACGAGTGGCTGTGACCAGTACCTTCAGCCTGCTCAAGTATGCGGAGCGCGTCGGCAGCTGCTGGTGACAGCACAGTGTCGTCCTGCAAGTCCGCCAGAGGAATCCATACCACCGCATCGGTGGAGCCGTCGATCTCCGTCACCGCCGGCGCCCCGCCCTTGAGGGCAACGACGTAGAACAATGCCGTGAGGCTCCAGCTCACTCCATTTCGCCGGACCGCGTAAGTCCGCGCGTCGAGCAGTCGAGCATCAGCGAGTTCAAGCCCTGTCTCCTCAAGGAGCTCACGGGACAAGGCCTCCACAGGCTGTTCGCCCGGGTCGATTCCGCCGCCTGGCATGTGCCACAGACCGGGTGTGAAGACTGGCGAGGAGTCCGACAGCCGGATCATCAGCAGCCGATTGTCCTCCACCGCGATTGCATACACCGAAACACGGGTCTGTACATGAGCGCCCACGGTTCCCGCCCCTCCCTACACGAAAGCCGACAGGTAGAAACCCTAGCGTCACCAAGATCGACTTTCGCAACAGGCCCGAGTACACCGTCGTCGACCTGGACGCCCCGGCTCCGGAGCTGCCAGTCCTCCTCGACATGCCGGGCAAGGTCGCCGACTTCCTACGCGCGGCCGACCTGGAGCCCGTCGAGCGCGCCGTGCTCGACCAGGGCGTGACCGTACGGCGAGGCCAGGGCTACACCCTGCGCGTCAGCGCCGCGCCCGCGATCCACCGCCAGCTTCTCGCCCGTTGTCAGCCCCTCGACGGCACCCCAACGCCCCGGCGATCCCGGCACAGCGCAAGGCCCACCGCGAGTATGAGAACCGCGTCAACACACTCGGGTGAGTGACACCCGACCAACCTGTGGCCTGAGCTTCACTCGTCGCTACTTTGCGGCTGGTGTCTGAGCTAGGACACCGGGGCCTTTCATGCCGGTCTCTCCGGTCGGTCCCTCGCCGACGCCGAGCAGCGTCGTGGGCTTCTTCTTCTCGACCCAGCCTCTCCGCCGGGGGCCGGGCGGGTAAGTCGCATTGGTCATGTGCGCTTCCTCCTCGGGACGACGGAGCGACGCTCCGACCGTGAGGTGCACCGTATGCCATCCTGGCACCAAGTGCCAGGATGGCATACGGTACCCGTGAAGGTCGCGGACCTCGGGCCGCTCGGCGAGTCGCGGGAGCGTGTCGCAGGAGCGTTCAGGTCGGTTCAGGACAGTTCAGGCAGGTTCAGATCTGTTCAGGCCGCTTCAGGCCGGTTCAGGTCCAACCCACTTACAGGAGAAGGCGGGAAAGCTATGGACACCACTGGAGCGGTAGTCGTGACCGGGGCGAGTGCGGGCATCGGTGCGGAGTTCGCACGACAGCTCGCGGCGCGTGGCCATGACACCGTGCTCGTCGCCCGCCGTGCCGAGCGTCTTGAGGCGCTGGCCTCGGAGCTGTCCGGCCACGGTGCTCGCGCCACGGCCCTGCCGATGGATCTGACGGAACCGGGGGCGGGACGAGCGCTGCGTGCCGAGATCGACCGGCTCGGGATCGATGTCGCCGGAGTGATCAACAACGCGGGTTTCGCCAACCACGGGTTCTTCCGCGACGAGCAGCTCGACCGGCTCAAGGCCGAGATCGCGCTCGACGTCCTCGGGGTCGTGGAGATCAGTCATGCCTTCCTCCCGCGCCTTCGCGAGCGGGGAGAGGGCTTCCTGATCAACATCGCGAGCATGGCCGCGTACAACGCGAGCCCCACCATGGCCGTCTACGGCGCGTCCAAGGCGTTCGTGCTCAGTTTCACCGAGGCGCTCTGGTACGAGGAGCTGGGCTCGGGGGTGAAGGTCTTCGCCGTCTCGCCAGGGGCGACGCAGACGGAGTTCTTCGACGTGGCCGGGGAGAGCGCGAGCGGCAACGCCCGGCGGATGACGGCGTCGGCGGTCGTCCGGACCGCGCTGGGCGCACTCGACCGCCGCGATCCGAAGCCGAGCGTCATCGTCGGGGGCGGGAACCGGGCCGCCGCTGGTGGCTCGCGTCTGCTCGGCCGCCGTCGGATGACACGAACCATCGGACGGATGATGACCCGCGCCATGGCGCAGCGCCGATGACCCCCGAAAGGCCGTCGTAACGCGTGGCTATGCTGGTCGCATGACGGAGAGCGCAGGTTCGGTGGAGCGGCTGTGGGACCGGACCCGTCGTTCCGTCCAGGCGGAGATCATCCAGGTCGCCATGGACCTGTTCCTCCAAAAGGGGTTCGAGCAGACCACGATCGACGAGATCGTCGCGGTGGCGGGCGTGTCCCGGCGCTCGTTCTTCCGCTACTTCGGAACGAAGGAGGACATCGTCCTCGGCGGCCTCGCCGATGAAGGCACGCGGGTGAGTGCCGAACTCGCGAAGCATCCCGATGACGAGGACCTCTGGACAGCGCTGCGCTCCGCGATCCTGGCCGTCGGAGACGCGGAGGCGGACGAGGAACGCACGCTCGCGGTCGCACGGATGATGTACGGCAGCCCGTCCCTGCGCGCCCGCAGCATCGAGAAGCACCTGCGCTGGCAGTCCGACCTCGTCCCCGAGGTACGCCGACGTCTCGGCCCGCCCGAGGAAACGGCCGACCTGCGTGCCGCGGCCGTCGTGGCAAGTGCGATCACGTGTCTCGACGTCGCCGGAGAAGCCTGGACCCGAGCCGGCGCGGACCGGCCGCTCGCCGTCTACTTCACCGAAGCACTCGACGCCGTACATGGCCGCTGATTCGGACGGCGCGGGTGACAGGGGCGGGTTCGACGGTCCCGCCATGCCCGGCCGCCGTCCAGGGCTGGGCTGGGGCAGGCGGGCTGGGCTGGGGCGGGCCGGCCCGCTGAGCGTGAAGCCCTTCGCCAGGTCGCGCCAGAAGGGCAGCACCACGATCGGCGTGATGGCCTCGACGAGGTCGGCGCCGCTCGGTGTGGCCCGGCCCTCCGAGCCGGCGTACGAGCCGGCATCGAGCGCGCTCGCGGGGGCGAGGGCGGCGTCGAGCGGCGGACCGAACGCGCCCTCGTGCGTGATCCACGGCGTCCGCGGTGACCACCAGTCCCCGCAGTAAAGGCCGTGACCCAGTACAGGAGGCGTACGCGTTCGACTTCGTCGGCGTACTCGCGCAGCTGGGGGCCGGCGGCGCTGCCGGGGATCGGCTCACCGACCTCGGGGTCGACGGAGACGACGACCAGGGCGCGGGCCAGGGCGTGGATCTCCGCCTCGCTGGTGAGGTTCTCCAGCTGCTTGGCGGCGGAGTCGGAGAACGCGACCCGGGCCCGGCGCCGGCTGTGCTGCGGGGGCATCAGGCGACGGCCGGGCCCTGCCGAGCGAGGCGGGCGAGGTGGGCCTCGCGCAGCTCCTCCCAGGGGGTGCACTGCTCGGGGTCGGGCAGGCCGTTGGTGGCGATGTCCTCCAGGACGGCGGCGAACCGGTCGGCGTCGGCGCGGGTCTTGGCCGCGTACGCGCGGACCGCGTCGGCGGCCGCGGGCTCCAGCTGCCGGGCGGTGTCGGCGGGGGCCGGCTGTTCGCTCATCGAGGGCTCCAGAGGAGCAGAACTGGTGTTGCTCACCACGGTATCGCTGGGCCATGGGGCCGGGGACCGCTCCGGCTGAATTGGGCATCGGTTGCGCTCCGTAGCCACAGCCGAAGGGGTGTCGCGCTGTTCGGTGCGAGGCCGAAATCCGGGAGCCAGTGTCCCGTGTCGCCGAACTTTGACCGCGTGCCATCGAACCTTGACAGAAGCGAGTTCGTGTCATCGAGGATCGATCGCGCTGGTCAAAGCCCTGACAGCGATCACCCGGCCCCATCCTTGACCGCGCCACCACATCACCGACGTGCCGACCGCCTCACGGCAAGGGCATTTCCTGCTCAATCCAGTGCGTGATCGATGGGCGCGAGGGACGCCAGCCAAGGTCGTGAGCCCGGGTGGCACGTACGCGACTGTTGGCGCCGAGGGCGTACCGGGAGAAACCCTCCCCCCACGCGGCCGCAGCGGAACCCAGATCCCACGGCTCCACCGGCCCCAAGCCCAGCCGACGGGCGATCGCCTCACCGATATCGGCGAACGAGGCGTCCTCGCCGCCCTCCACGAAGTAGAGGCCCGTGGCCGCGGGGTCGGTGAGCGCCAGGTGATACAGGTCGGCCATGTCATCGAGGTGCACCGTCGACCAGCGGTTCAGACCGCGTCCGACGACGCGGACGGTCTTGCCGGCCTGGGCCTGTGTGACCAGCGGCGGGATCAGCACGGTCTGCGGGCGCGGTCCCGTGCCGTTGCCGTAGATCAGTGAGTTGCACAGCACCACCGAACGCACTTCCGCCGCGGCGGCATCGACGACGGAGCGGTCGATGGCGTACCGGGCCCGCCGGATCTCGTGGTCCCCCGGGCTGAAAGGCTGCGCGTCGTCGAAGACCACCTCGGATTCGTACTGGCCCTGGGCGTCATCACCGATGACGCTGGTCCCGCTGGTGTGGATCAACACCTTGCCCGAACCCCGCAGGGCGTCGACGAAGGCGGCCACAGCGCCGCGGTGATCGCTGTGCGCGGCATTGATGACCGCGTCGGCGCGGTCGGCCTCTCGCTTGAGCAGCGCCGCGTCGTCGAGGTCCCCGACGACCGGTGCGATGCCGGCGGCGGCGAGAGCATCGACCACGCCGGGCGTGCGGGTCAAGCCGCGCACCGTGTGCCCCTCTCGGATCAGACGGCGGGCTACGGCTCCGCCGATATAGCCGCTGGCACCTGTGAGAAAGACGTCCATGATGACTCCTGACGATGTTGGGGCGGTGGGGGTGTCAGCTGCGGAAGCGGCCTGCGGCGCGCAGGGCTTGATCCAGCGGCAGGCGCTGCTGTTGGTCGCCGAACTCGCAGATGCGAGTGATGTGCCCCTCGTGGACCGTCACCTGGAGGCAACGTGAAATGCGCACCGGGGTGCCGTTTTCCAATTCGCCCGAAGCGGTGGCGGCCAGAGCGAAGCCGTGGTGGTCGACGTGGAGGGACCAGATGCGGTCGGCGTGGTTTCTCATGAGGTCGGCGGTCGCACGGAGCATCCGCAGCATCGCACCCGCGAACTCCTTGCCGGGAAGTGACACGGTCTCGTGATCGAAGCTGTGCCAGACCTCCACGGTCTCCGCGAAGAGCAGATCGAACTCGGGGTCGACCTGCGTCAGGCTGTATGTCCCGGTGAACCGATTGGCGACTTGGCGCACAGCGGCCAAACAGGCGGACGACTCGGAGTCCTGCTCCTCGGGCCGGCTCGCAACGGCTGCGGCTATGTCACTGCTGGTCATCATTGCCCTCTCGTACCTACCCCAACGCAGTTAGGGGCGCTCGAGAACCAGCGTCCGCGTAACCGCGCCAATGTGCGAAGGCGCCTTGCTGCTATGGCAAAAATTGCCGATCGGGTGGTCTCAGGTAGCGCGGGGGCACATGTCCCTGGGCCGAACATGGGGCCCTGACCTGCCCATCCCCGCCGGTCTATTCCCACAAGGCCAGAGGAAGCGCACTCGACACTGTCCTCAACGTGGCTCTCGTGGGCTCGCCCGCCCACTGCCACGACCGCACCTGCCACCTCCCGTGACCTGCGCCACTCAAACTACGATGGCACGCGCTCAAATTTCGATGGCACAGGACAGCCAGCCCCGTAATCACGGGCTCGACTGGCAGCGTGACACACGGGCGTGACAGTGTGACAGTCACCCTTGGTGATCAGCAGGTGGGGCGGGCGCGTGTCCTCTGACCTCCAACCTGGACCGGTTGTCACCCAAGTCGGACCGGTTGGCCTCAGAAGCCGTTGTCGTACCGATCACGGTGGGCGTGAGTTCGAGACCGTCGACTCGGTCGGGTGTTCTCGTGGCCGCCCGGGCATGGAAGCGGGGCCTCCCGTACAGCTCGTGGGTGTCTAATCCAAACGAGTAACAGGAGGCCCCTGGTGCTGCAGCTTCCGTGCCGACGCCGGTGGCGTCCAACTCGGTGTCTCCGTCGTGTGATTGTCTCGCTCACCGGTTCGGGAACGCCGCGGACCGGCCGCAGCGGGACCAGGGCGGCCTCACCGTCCGGGAAGCCGTGAACCGGATGCTCGGTCTCGACCGGATGTGAGGGCCTCTTGGCTCACCGGCCAGTCCGGGCAAGCCCGCCCTTGGACCTCAGCACATGGTCAGCTGCTCATGCTCGGGCAGGTCGAGGTTCGTGGCCCGGCCTCCGGCCATCACTGCAGCCAGTCCCCGGGCCTCCTGGGCACTTCTGGCCAAGGCGTGCAAGCGCTGCATTCCGGGTGAGGAAGCGACCAGGCTGGGGCAGGGCCGTACTACCGCCCGACCGGTCAGCTTGTGCGGGGCGGCAGCTGTCGCCGCATCGCACGATGCGCGCGCTGCCCCCGAGCCTGCCGCGCCCCGTCGTGCCGTCCGAGCGGGTGGGGCGCGCGGCGGGAACGCCGGTGGCGGGCCAAGGAACTGCTGCAAGCGCTGGGAATCTTCCCGGAAGGCGATGCCTGATCAGTTGTGGAGGCTGACCCGCCCGGGCAACCAGCACCACAGGCTCAGGCGGGGCAACCTCTTGGATTTTCAGAACCACCACCTGGTGGGGATCGAATCGGTCCAGGACGAGCGGCGGCAGGTGGGGGTGCTGGCCGGCTGAGGGCATCGTGAGGCGAAGCGGCTGTTGGAGCCGGAAACATACAGGGCTCGGGGGGCGCCAAAGAAGAACGAGGCTGGCACATCCACCCACGAGCATCGTCTACCAGGACCTCACAGCCCGCATCTGTAAAAGAACACGGGCCTTGACCCCTGATCTTGGACACGCGAGACACTGGATCCTGAGGGTCTGAGAACGGACATCTCGTGGTCACGAAGCATTACCCGCAGGAGTTGGGTATCCCCGCCGCCGTGGTCGCCGTGGTCGCCGAATTCGCCGGGCACCCGTTGACCGGGCCGGCCTGCCGTTCTTCACCCCGAAGACGGCGACGACCGACCACGTCTATTCCACTTCGTCACACCCCTCGCCGCCTACGGACGGGCCGCGCCTCGGCCGTGCCGACTCGAAGTCGCTACCGTGTCATGAGGTTCGTGCTGCCTGACGCTGCAACATCAGCGTGAGGCAGCCCCGTTGCTCCCCCGCCTCGGGCGCGGGGAGGGCGCCGACGCTCGGTCAGAACATCGCGATGGGGTTGACCGGTACGCCGGTCAGGCCGTGGATGCGGGGCGGGGCGACGGTGAGCAGGAAGCTGTAGCGATGCAGCCGCCGGCACATTCGCGCGAGGTCATCGAGCCGGGGCACGTCGATCAGCGGCATCGCCATCCGGCCGAGCGCCACCTCGTGCAGCGGGGAGGGTTCGTCCGGATTCAGGGGAGGATGCGCGTCGCCCCTGTCCGGGGCGACGACGGCGACCCCTCGGCGGTGCATCCACCGGACCGCGTCCATGCTGATCCCCGGGCTCGGTACGTCATGGGGCCCGCCTCCCGTCCAGCCGAGTCGGACCACCAGCGCGTCACCGGAGCCCACCACGACTCCCTGCCGCTTCTCGGCCTGTTCGAAGTCGTGCGACGTCACCGCGTAGGCAGGGGGGAGGGGTCCCTCGGCCGCGAGGTCGAGCAGGACCCCACGGGTCACCAACCCGGCGGCGAAAGCAGTCGTCGACGCGTGCGTGATGCCGAAGGGGGTGACGACCTCCTCCCTCGGGCGGCCCGGATAGACCTGGCCGTCGGTCGACCAGTGTGCGAGTGCGTCGAGGTGCGTCGAGCTCCAGTGGTGGTTGTAGATCACCGACAGATCGGCCGCCACTGGTCCGCCGGTGTGGGACACCATCTGCTGCACCGGCGACGCGTTGGCCGTCTCGGGCGCGAACGGGCTGAAGAACATCGCGCTCGGCTCGATCGGCTGTGCCAGTGACACCCACTGGCCGGTCCGCGCCTCCGCGGCGGCCCTGGCGCGCACCTCGTCGGTGATCAGGTTGAGGGTGCCGAGTTCGTCGTCCGCTCCCCAGCGGCCCCAGTTGTCCGGCAGGTCCGTCTCATGCGTATCGGCCATGTCGATGGCCCCTTTCGTTCTTCCTGATGTGCTCGGACTGCGAGGGTCCGCGCGAAGGCACGTACGCGCGGTGGACGCGCGGCCCCGTCGAGGGCCGCGACGTCGTGGAGCGGTGCTTCGACCGGTCGAAGCGGTGGCGGGGCAGCGTCACCCGCTGTGACAGGACCGCCCGTTCCGGCGCGGTAGCCGTCAAGCTCGCGCCACGTCTGACGGGGGCGCGAGCGGACGGGGACCGGTCAGGGGCGCGGAGGGGTGGCCGGCCGGGCGGCGATCGCGTCGAGCGCGGTGATGGCCTCCTCGTCGAGGGTGATCGCGCCGGCTTCCAGGTTGTCTTCGAGGTGGCTGATGGTGGCGGTGCCGGGGATGAGGAGGATCTGGGGGTCGCGGTGCAGCAGCCAGGCCAGGCCGACCTGGGCCGGGGTGCATCCCAGGCGCTGGGCGGCGGCGATCACGGCGGGCTCGTCGGTCACCTTGGCCATGCCGGGGAAGGCGCCGCCGAGGGGGAAGTAGGGCACCCAGGCGAGCTGTTCCTCGGCGCAGAGCCGGAGCAGTTCCTCGTCGTCGCGGGCGACGAGACTGTAGGTGTTCTGCACGCACACGATGCCCGCGGGCAGGGCGCGGCGCGTCACGTCCACGGAGACGCTGCTCAGGCCGATGGCGCCGATCTTGCCGGCGTCGCGCAGGGCGGTCAGCTCCGCGAGCTGGTCGTCGAGGTCGACCTTCTGGTCGTCGGGGAAGGGGATGGTTATCCCGGCGTCCGTGCGGCGGAGGTTGACCACCGGGACCTGCTCCATGCCGAGCGTGGCGAGTTCCGCCTCGACGCCGGCCCGCAGTTCCTCGGGGCGCTGCGCGATCCGGAACGGGAACGGGCCGCCGGGGTCGGGGGTGGCGCCGACCTTGGTGACGACCAGCACGTCGTCCTGGGGGCGCAGCGCCTCGCGGACGAGACCGTTGACGAAGCCGTCGCCGTAGAAGTGGGCCGTGTCCACGTGGTCGACGCCGAGGTCGAACGCGCGGCGCAGCAGGGCGATGGCCGCGGGGCGGTCCTTGTGCAGGCGCTCCAGCTGCATGGCGCCGTAGCCGATGCGGGAGACCGTGCGTCCGGCCAGTCGGCCGGCGCCGCCGGGGCGCGGGGCGGAGACGATGGTGCGGGTGGTTCCAGCGGGCATGGCTTCCTGCTCTCATGAGAGACTGGGCGCATACGGAGGAGCCTCCGTTACTTTCACCGTAGCACTATCGGAGGGGCCTCCGCTTTGTCATCGCCATCACGCCCCCACACCCCGGGCCCGGCCGACCCCGACGGCCGGCCGGTCCGCCGCGACGCGCGGCGCAACCGCGACAAGCTCATCGCCGTCGCCAAGGCGGCCTTCGCCCACACGGAAGGACCGGTCTCCCTGGAGGGCATCGCCCGCCAGGCCGGCGTCGGCATCGGCACCCTCTACCGGCACTTCCCCACCCGCGAAGACCTGGTCGAGGCCGTCTACGCCAGCGAACTCGACGCCGTCACCGCCAGCGCCCCCGCCCTGCTCGACCGGCACCCCGCCGATGTCGCCCTGCGCGCCTGGATCGGTCGCTACGCCGCCTTCATCGCCACCAAACGCGGCATGATGGACACGCTGCTCACCGCCTTCGCCTCCGGGCGTATCGCCGCCCCCTCGCGCGAACGCGTCACCACCACCATCGCCGCGATCCTCGAACGGGGCGCCGCCGCCGGCACTCTCCGGGCGGACGTCAACCCCGACGACGTCGCCACCCTGCTCATCGGCGTGTTCCCCGCCATCATCGAGGGCGCCTCCCAGGAACGGACCGACCGCCTGCTCGACCTCATCGTGGACGTCGTGCGCCGCCCGCAGGGCCCCCAGAGTCCACCGAGGGGAAGCGCGGAAGGGGAGTGAAGGCAGCCCCTGGCAGGACTCCGTGAGGCTGCCGGGCCTGTCTGTGAAGGTGGCAGCGCCGTCACCGGCCGTCACCGG
>NZ_JBVJVN010000027.1:16526-22040 GCF_055603605.1 Streptomyces sp. NPDC037271 | reverse complement strand
ACGGGGAACGGGCCCTCGGTGACCGTGCGGCTCTCCGGTGGGCCCGTCACCGGGGAACGGGCCCTCGGTGACCGTGCGGCTCTCCGGTGGGCCCGTCACCGGGGAACGGGCCCTCGGTGACCGTGCGGCTCTCCGGTGGGCCCGTCGTCGGGGAGGGTCGCCAGGCGTACCGCGACGGCGGCGCCCCCCTGAGGTGTCCGGCTGCCCGGCCGCCTGCCGTCCGTCCGGTGCGGGCCGGTGGAAAACCTGTGGCGCACGCGCCGTCGGCGCGGGCGGCTATGGACCATTCGTTCCTGCGGCTCCTTCACGCCGCGGGTGTCCGCTGCGTGGTCCGGGAGGTGTCGACCGATGGCTGTCGTTGCGACGGGCGTTGCCCGCAATCGGAAGTCCGTCAAGTCCACCTCCGTGGCCGCCGGCTGATCCCACTCCTTTCCCGCGCTCGTGGCGCGGTGCCGGGGCCACCCTTGTGAAGGATCACCCCTTGTCTTCCTCCTCTTCTCCCGGTTCGTCCTCGCATCCACTCGCTCCCTACGGCTGGGACGCGGACTGGGAGGCCGAGTTCGCCCCGTACGCCGAGCTGGGTCTCGTACCCGGCCGCGTCGTCCGGGTCGACCGCGGCCTGTGCGACGTCGTCACGCCGGCCGGCCCGGTCCGTGCCGACACCGAGTTCGTCGTCCCCCGTGACCCGATGAAGGTCGTGTGCACGGGCGACTGGGCCGCCGCCGACCCCGACGGCAGCGACCCGCTGTACGTGCGGACCCTGCTGCCCCGCCGTACCGCCTTCGTCCGCTCCACCTCCTCCAAGCGGTCCGAGGGCCAGATCCTCGCGGCCAACGTCGACCACGCCGTCGTCGCCGTGTCGCTCGCCGCCGAACTGGACCTCGCCCGCGTCGAACGGTTCCTGGCGCTGGCCTGGGAGAGTGCCGACTGAAGTGCGGCTACTGCGACGTCGACGCCGTAGTGAGGTGGGGCATGTTGCTGCGGTCGGTGCGGTCGGCCCCGGTTCTGTAGCGTGGCCGTGGCTGCCGGGCCGGTCAGCGGTTGGGGCGGATCATCACCGTGAGCAGAGGGGACGCCGGTGACGGCTGGCTGTGCCCGATGTCCTCGTAGCCCCACGTCCTGTAGAGGGCGTGGACCCTTCCGTCCCCGGCCGTCGGGTTGACCATGAGCGTGACGTACCGCTCGCTGCGCGCGAGGAGCAGTGCGCCATGGATGCGCCGGGCGGTCCCCGTCCCGCGCCAGGCGGGACGTACCCCGATCTTTTGGAGCTGCCCCGGTTCCGCCCCGGAGCCGGCCCGGGATTCCCAGCTCGGACACCAGCCGCCGAAGCAGACGGAGTGTCGAGCCGTCACGCCCGGAGCGCGGCACCGCTCCGGGCCCGGGACAACGAGCCGTGGGGCTGTGCGCCAACAGCCATGGCGGGGAGCGCACAGCCGCCGTGCGGAGTCCGGGTAACGCTCGGCGGTGCACGTCACCGTCCTCTGGGACGACCGGCGTATCCGCGGGGCTCCGTGCTCCGCAGCCGACCGGGTTCCTGGGAGGACCAGATGAAGGACGCGTTGCTCGTCGCCATCGCTGCCGTCACAGCGGAGCAGACGTTGCGGTACCTGATCCCCTGGACGGCACGAGCCGTCCGCAGGTGGTGGCAGGGCCCGTCGAGCTAGACACCACGCGAGACCGATCAGTACGGAACAGGAGACGCGGGCACGTCTCACGGGTCCGTGAGACCCACCGAACAGCGAGGGAGCCCGCACCCATCACCGGGCGTCCGGGCGCGGGCAAGTCCAGCCTTGCACAGCCCGTCGCCCACCTGCTCCGCGCCGGCACAGCCTGAGCCTGTACACGCTCTGACATCCAGCAATCGGATAGGTCATCCGTTTGTGCTAGCGTCCCACATAAACGGATGACCTATCCGATTATTCTGGTGGAGGCGCTCATGACGAAGACAGCCGTGGTCACGGCCGGCACAGGCGGCATCGGCCTGGAGACGGCACTGGGGCTGGCCGCCGCGGGATTCGCCGTCACCGTGATCGGTCGCGACGCCGACCGGGGCGCCAGGGCAGTCGAGCGGATCAACGCGGAGCAACCCGCGCACCCCGGCCGGTTCCTCTCCGCCGACCTGGCTTCGCTCGACCAGGTCCGCGCGCTGGCCGACACGCTCGCCGCCGAGCACGCGGCGTCGGGGGAACCGTTGACGGTACTGGTCAACAACGTGGGGGCGATGTTCGCCCGGCGGCAGCACATCGACGGCGTCGAAGCGTCGTTCGTGGTCAACCACCTGTCGCCGTACCTGCTGACCGAGCTGCTGCTGCCCACGCTCACGGCCGGGGCACCCAGCCGGGTCGTGAACGTGACCTCGGCCGCGGTCGCCGCCGCCAGGCGGGTGTTCGACGACGCCGAGCCGCCGGGCGGCTACTACGGCTTCCACTGGTACGGGCGTGCCAAGCTGGCCAACCTCGCCTACACGCTCGACCTGGCGAAGCGGCTGGAGGGAACGGGCGTGTCGGTCTTCGCCGCCGATCCCGGTGGCGCCGCGACCGACATGACCAACGGCACCATGACCGACCCGAAGATCGTCTCCCCGCCGTTGCGGCTGTTGTGGCCGCTGGTGCGCCGCCTGTTCGAACGCTCCACCTCCGGCTCCGCGTCCGTGGCCGCCCGGCCCTCGATCACCGCCGCCACCGACCCCGCGCTGGCCGGCCGGACCGGCCTCGTCATCGGCCCCTCGGCCGATCCCGTCGCCCCGTTCCGCGCCGCGACCGGCCCCCGCATCGCCGACGCCGTGCGTCGGCTCAGCCAGGCCCACGCACCCGTGGCCACCCCAGCGAACACAGAGCACCTCGGATGATCCCAGGGCCCGACACCGGCCGTACGACCACCGCCGCCCCACCCCACCGCGGCCCCACCCCACCGCCGCCCCACCCCACCGCAGCCCCACCTCACCGCAGCCCCCGGGCAGACCGCCCACCACCCGAAGCCCCCGCCCGCCCGGAAACGCCCGCATATGATCACCTGACCGGCCCGCGAACCAAGACGAGCAACCTGGACACTTCCCATGACGACCGCACCGCTGCGCAAGGACGCCGCCCGCAACTGGGAACGGATCGTCGCGATCGCCCGTGCCCTGGTCGACCAGGGCACCCCCCTGCAGCTCAACGATGTCGCACACCGGGCCGGCCTCGGGGTCGCCACCGTCTACCGGCACTTCCCCACCCCCGAGGCACTACTGGAGACCGTCGCCGCCCCCTGCCTCGAAGACCTCGTCGGCCATGGCAAGCAGGCCCTGGCCGACGTCGACGCCTGGCGGGCGCTGCAGGGCTTCCTGTCCCGCGTCCTCGAAGCACAGCTCACCGATGCCGCCCTGCCCCCGGTCGCCTCCGCCGCCGTGGACGCCCTGCCGCGGACCACGGAACTCAAAGAGTCACTCGCGTCGGCCGGCACCGAGCTCCTCGACCGGGCCCGTGACGCCGGAGCCGTCCGCCCGGACCTCGCCGCCCGCGACCTGGTCCCGCTCATGTGCGGCATCGCCCATGCCGTGAACGTCCACGGCGGCACCCCCACCGACAGGACGCAAACCGCCCGCCGCTACCTTGACACCCTGCTCGAAGGCATGCGCCCCGCGCCGTCGGACGCGTGACACGATCCGTGCCGCCGGACGCGGCGCGTACGCGGGCGACCAGGACATCCAAAACCGTTCGGGATGTCCGCAGCGTGCAGGAATGGGTCCAAGACTCACTCCTGCACGCTGATGAGGAACGGTCAGGACCTGCCCGGACGGTCATCCTTGCCCGGCTTGCCGTTCCCGCCGTGGATCACCTTCACCAACCTACGGGTGGTGTCGGCGAGGCCCGCGCCTGGTCCATGTCGGCGACGACCGTGTCCCGAGGCGGCCGATGCCAGTGGAGGGGCCGGCACGCGTCCGGCAGGCGCAGGCAGCGTGCGAAGGTGTCTGCGGGCAGGTGACTTGCCGGGCCACCGTCCCGTCCGCGACGCCGGCCTTCGCCGGGGCCACCGCGAACGGCGCCGCGGAACGGTCGTCGACATCGTCACTGTCGAGTCCTGATGCCCTGACCTCCTGCCGTTGCCTCGCCCCCTGCCGATGGCCGTCAGCTGTCGGAGCGGAACGCGCCGTGGACCCTCAAGTTGCCTTGGATCGACACCTGGTCGTCGTTGACGTGCATGAGCCGGTCAGTCCCGTTTCGGACCGACAGGCGCCCGTTGGCGTTCATCTTCCCGAGGAACACCGAGTCTCCGCCGACGTGCAGGTCGACGTTGGCGTTCACCCTCCCCTCGAACTGCGCCTTCCCGTGGACAACCAGCCGCGGCGGCCCGTCCTGCGTCTCCCGCCCTGCGCTACTTCACCCTCGACGGCACCGACCACGCCAGCCACGAAGAGCAAGGCAGCATGATCCGCCGCTACATCATCTGGCGGAACAAACACGCCTCCAATGAACGCCTCCGCGAGGCCGTGAACAGGGCCGGCATTGCCTGATGCTAGGACCGGTCCACGGCGTCGAGGGCGTGTTCTTTGAGGAAGGCGCCCGCGTGGGCTGCTGCTTCTTCCGCGGTCGCACAGCGCGTCCCATCGGTGACCGTGGTGGATGTTCCGTCAGCGCCCACGCCTGTCCAACCCCAGTCACCGGAAGGCGCCTGCACCAGTTCGGCAGTCCCGCCGAAGAGCGCGAGGGTGCTCCTGCCCGCTGTCGCGGGAACTGAGCGATTGACGGCGTCGGGCCATTTCTTACGGGCACCCTGCCGGGTGATCCCCCAGACAGCCCCCATCTGCTCGTAACTGGCGCCGTAGGAGCCAGCGGTTGCTGCCGCGTGCGCGGTCAATCGCTTGACCTCGGCATCCATCACCTTCCAAGCGGCCAGGACGGACAGTGCCACTTGGGCGGGGTCCGCTGCCCACATGCGGTCCGCGGGCAGCCCGGTCTGTCGGGAGCGAATCGCCGAGGCCAGCGGATTCAAGGCGTCGTACAGCGCTTTGTCGAGTTCTGCCTGCTCTTCCGGGGTGATCTCAGAGACCATCATGCGACAACTGTAGTTTACGAACCGCCGGACGGAAACCAAAGTTTGCACACTGTGCTTGCAGCCCGGCCGCATCGGCGAGACAGGCCGGTGCCAGGATTCCGGCCGGACACCGTTGAGTTCGGGGGCGTGTGCGAGACAAGTGCCTCCGCAGACCCCGTACCAGATGCACTCGGAACACCGGGTGCCGCTGAGGTCCCGGCTGCGGATGAGGGAGGCGGCATCGCTGTTGCGGGCCGTTGTTCTCACGCGCTGCAACGGCTGTCACTCCTCCAGGAGTGGCCGTGAGTACGGGTCGGGCCACTCGGATGCGGCGGCGAACTGCCACCGGCGGCGCCGCCAGACCTGCCGGTGCCGGTTCCGGGGCTCGACCGGGTGATGGGGGGGAGGGGGGGGGGGGAGGGGGGGGGGGGGGGGGGGGGGGGGGGGGGGGAGGGGGGGGTTGGGGGGGGGTTTGGGGGGGGGGGGGGGGGGGGGGTCGTG
>NZ_JBVJVN010000027.1:0-16517 GCF_055603605.1 Streptomyces sp. NPDC037271 | reverse complement strand
TTCCCCCTCCCCCTCCCCCCCCCCCCCCTCCCCCCCCCCCCCCCCCCCCCCCCCCCTCCCCCCCCCCCCCCCCCCCCCCCGGCCTCCCATCACCCGAAGATGCCGCCGAGGAGTCCGCCGAGACCTCCGAGGAGGGGGAGGAGGGGGAGGACGTTTGCCTCGACGCCCGGGGCGCCGTTCTCGGTCGAGCCGGGCATGGCGGCCGTGCGGTCGATCGGCGGAGTCTGCTGCGGCAGCTGCATGACTGACGTCGTAGGCTGCCTGCCTTGCAGTGTCTGTTCGCTCATCTCGTACTCCGTTCACCTGTCACACAAGCGTGGCCGGGGTCCGCCCGCACGCGGCCGGGGTGGCCGCCGGCGCCGTCGTCGGCGCCGCGGCACCGGGACTGGGTATCGACCTCGACCAGGACCGTGCTCTCTGGGTACGACACTTGCATGCGGGTGTTCCTGGACCGTTCCGGTGATGTGCCCGTGGCCCGCGCGCAGCGTCACCGGCGTCTGTCTGTGCCATTGAGGTGCTGCTCAGCACCGGATCAGCACCGGATCGAATCCGCCGGAATTCCTTTGCCCGAACCCGCGCGAACCCGCGCGAACCCGCGCGAACCCGCGCGAACCCGCGCGAACCCGCCCGAAGCCGCGCCGGCCCGACGGCCGGCCCGACGGGCGCAAGAGCTTCTCCTGGCGCGACTACCTTGTCCGCGCGGTTCTCGTCGGCGGGGACAGAAATGACATGTGTACTCACGTGGACTTGGGAGCATCAGCAGATGGCTGTGCCGAACCGTCGCGAAGAAGCTGCCGGCCCCGACGCCGGGGCGTCGCTGTGGGGACCGCACGGTGCCTACGGTCCGGTCGGAGACCGACGCCTGCCCGCAGCGCGTGCCCTGGCGCGTAGTGACAACGGGGTGGAGGCAGCGTTTCGCTGATTCAGAAATCGTCAGGGAAGCCTGCCCCGCCGATGCCGGGCACCGGTCCACAGTCGAGCCCTGTGGAGTGCTGCCAGAGCCAGGGGCTGGGATCGTCCGGGTGGTGCCCGTGAGCGCCGCCGATCTCGTGCCTGAGCACGGACGGCGTACCGTCAAGGTCTTGGAACGCCGTCAGCACCATGAACGGCTCGAGCTGCTGCTTCTTGCGGTCGATCACTATTTGGACCGGCAGGTTGCACGCCATGGCGATCACCTTCCTGCACGTCGGTGCAGGCTCGTACCTGTCAGGGTACCGCGCCGACCGCCGCCGGGGAGAGCCCGGCAGCGCCGGCGCGGAATCGGGGGCTGGGTCAGAAGAGGATGTTCTTCAGGAAGTCGCCCACGTTGAAGTTGGCTTCGACGCCGGAAGCGTCGTCGGCGCGGGCGGACGAGCTGCGGGTGCGGTCGACTGGCGGGGCCTGCTGCGGCATTGCCAGGGGGGTGGGCATCCGCGGGCTCTTCTCCCGTTCGTTCTCTTCGTTCCACTGAATCATGGTGTTCTCCCTGTCATTCTCTTTGGGGCGGCCGAACGGTTGCCATGGCCGTCTTGCCACTGGCTACGGTGACGAACTCAGAGGGCTCCGAGCAGGATCTTGAGCAGGCCGTCGGCTTCGACACCGGGGGCGTCCTTGACGTTGGCAGCCGCGCTGACGGTGCGGTCGACCGGCGGAATCTGTCGCGGCATCGCCAGCGAGGCAAGCGTCCGGTCGTCCTTCTCCTGCTCGGCCGGTTCGTTCCATTCACGCATCGCGTTTCTCCTTCCTCGGTGCCACCGCGACGTGAAGGGGGACAGTTTTTTTGACGGCTTCTCGTCCCATCGCGGCTGTTTTTGTCGATCAGATGCGGATGCCTCTTGAAGCGAGGCATATCTGGCGAGCCATGCCGGTGAGGTCGGAGCACTTCGCGGCGGCACTGACTCCCTGCTGACCGTCGTTCGAGGCTGATGCCTCCCGCTCCGCGCGCGCCACCGGAGGAGCCTGGAGTGGCATTGTCGTCGGTGTTTTCTTCTCTGTCATGAACGACCTCACATTCTCTCGCGAAGATTTCATCCGTGCGAGGGTTTCCACCGGGCCGGTCAGAATTCGCCGAGGAATCGGTGAGACGGGCCGAGGGTGATCGGGATCTTTTCGTTGACGTCGACGGGAAACAGGTACGAGACCCGCGCACGCCTTTCGTTCTCCGGGTCCATGAAGGAGACGATCACGTCCTGGCAATCCGAGCCGATACGCTCGAACGAACTCTTCCTGACCGTGATGGTGTCCAGTGTGTAGAGGTGGTTGTTCGGAACTCCGGGGACGTACTGCGCGGACAGCATGCCGTTGGCCATCTCCTGGGCGACGGCGTAGGCGTTGGTGCCGACGTAGTTGCGTGCACGGTCGGCGGAGGTCTGGCCCAGGTTCTGGAACGCGTAGTGGATCTTGTCGATGAACGAGGCTATGGTCATCTCCAGCTGCTCGTCCGGGATCAGAACCTTGTGGTTGCGCTTGATTGCTTCCTTTACGAGGCTGACCAGCGCGGTTTCGTTCCACATGTACACTCCGCGTGCGTCGACCTCCACCTCCGGGACCTTTTGCCCGCTGAACAGCGTGACTGTTCGCCCGGTCAGTACTCCGGGGATGGAAACCTGCGAGATATAATCACGCAGTTCTCTCGGCGCAGCGTCCGCGTTTTGTTCCCTGGTGTCGCCGCCCTGCTGCTCCTGTGCGTCGCGTGGGCCAAGCGACTGCTTGGTGCTTTCCGGTCCTTCGAGGGGCTGGTCGGCGACGTGTCCCCATACCGCATCGCGGAAAAGCTTGTAGACACGGGAGACCGGCGGGTAGTAGTTCTCTTCGAGGGATTTTTTCGGATCGGGTGGGATGGGCTGGCGTGTCTTGGGGTGCTCGAAGAGCCCGCCCCAGTCCATTCCGAAGGACGGCTCCGCGACGAGCGCGTAGATCGGGGTTCGGTTTATTTCCAGGATCCAGTAGAGCTTGGTGGAAGCCCAGGGTGCGCGGGAGAGATACTCGCGCATCTGGTACCGGTCGTACGGATTGGCCTCTCGGTAGATGGGCCGTCCGTGGGAGTCCGACTTCTTCTCGATGGTGAAGCCCATGTTCTGACGGAAGCTGTCGCGGCGTGCCTCGGTACCGAAGTCGTAGTTGATCTGGCCGATTGCGTAGACCAGGGAGGCTGGGCCGTTACCCGGCGCCTCTTGTCCGTATGCGGCCCGGACCCCGGGCTCGGCAAGCACGGGATTGCCTCCGACCGGTTGCGTGTCAGGCACGGCGGACCCTGCGGTGACGGCCGGTCCGTGGCCGCCCACGGCGGGTATGGAGGCAGTCTGCTGGTTCTGGGGTGTGCTGTCGGCGTTTCTTCCTGCGCTGCCGCAACTGCAGGCGGGGACCGCGGCGGGCGGCACGGCTTCACCACCGGCGGCGGTCGGTGCCGGCACCGGTTGCTGCTGGTTCTGGGGTGTGCTGCCGTCGTTTTCTCCCGCGCTGCCGCAACTGCAGGCGGGGACCGCAGAGGGCGGTAGGGCCTCACCGCTGCCGGGCGCCGTGCCATGCGGTGCACTGGCTGCGGCGCAGGCGCAGGCCCCCTGGCACACCGGGTCTGTCTGCTGTGGCGAGCCGGAGTTCAGGCGGTTGGTTTCCATTGCGTAAGCTCCCTCACGTCCTTGCGCGTGCTCGTTGTCATCGCCGCCGTCCAGGTGTCCAGCGGCCACGACCGGTGCCTGGGCCTGAGCTACGGCGCCTTCTGGTTCGCTGTTCGACGCGGTGTCCGGGGCGGCCGTGCCGCCCCCGGCGATAAGGGCGTAGGCCCGGGGTGCGTCCAGACGGCCGGCGAGATAGCGGCGGCATTGCGGTGCTTCCTCGGGGGCACACTCCGGCACTTCCGCCGTGGTGATGATGGCCCTGCCTGCCGCCGGGGGATCAATGGGGCGTCCCTGCCTCAGCTGAGCGGCCACCAGCAGGGCGGCGACCCCGCTTACCGCCGGGGTTGCGAAACTGCTGCCGGTCAGGGTCCTGCTTCCACCACCGGGGGCGGCCCCGTTGATGTCCTGTCCCGGGGCAACCACGCCGTTGCTGCGGTACGCCGTGCCCCAATTGTTGATTCCCAGAGGACAGCCGTCGGCTCCCGAAGCCCCGACGGCGAGTACGGACGGCGTTGCCGCCGGCGCCTGGTGACAGTCGCAGCCGTCATTTCCCGCGGCTGCGACCACCAGCACTCCGTTGTCCGCACAAAGCCGCAGGGCCCTTTCGAGTATGACCTCGGGCTGCCCGTCCGACGTGCGCTGGCCCCCACTGATGTTGATGATGTGCGCACCGTGCTGGACGGCCTGTTCGATGGCCCGGGCCAGGTCCAGCTGAGAGACCCGGCCTTCCTCGTCCCGGAAGACGGGAAGGATCAGTCCCCGGCACCGCGGAACCATGCCGGTCACCTCACTGTTCCGCCGGCCGAACAACAGGCTGGTGACGTGGGTACCGTGCAGGGACATCAGCCCCGGACCGGCACCCTCCTGCACCAGAGTGTTCAACCGCGTCAGGTCCGCGCCCGCGAAGCAGGGGTGGGACAGGTCCACCGGGCCGTCCAGTACCGCGACGCAGACCCTCGCGTCACCGAGAAGCTCGTCGCTGGAAGCGACGCCATTGAGGACTGAACGAACTTCCATCTAGCCACTTCTCCGTCCAGTTCGGTACGACCTGTGGCGGCTGTCGGTTCGACCGTTGCACCCCACCGTTGACCGGCCGCCGCCGACGGATGCCTGCGGCGCTCCCAAGCCGTTGCCGAGGCGTGCCGCGGCCGTGCGGCACGCTGCTCAGGACCGAGCGGGAACGGAACCGGATATCCCTGAGAGGCGTCTGTACGGCAGCGCCTGCCTCGGGGGCTTGCGGCCGCCGAGCGCCCACAGGCGGCCGGTCGCGCCTCTTTGGGACAGGTCGGCGCCCCCCATGCATCTCGTCGGCGTCACCGAGTCGTTCCTGCTGTGTCTTTGCAGGCCAGAAGGTCGGTAGGCGGACACACAGCAGGTGCGCACGACAGGTGCTCGTTGCACAGTGGTAAGCGTGCGTAAGCGTGCCGGGAGATCGCCGGGCAACACGCCCTGCGGGACGAAGCCCTCGGGCCAGTTCGTTTGCTGACCGCCTTCCGGCGCGCGTCGGCGGCATCCGCTGCCTTCTTGAATCCACGTGATCCTTGCCGCGTCCGGCTCGCCGCCCGACCGACGTCCCCGCCCGTCGAGCAGGTCTCCCCGGTGTGTTTATGCAGTTCAGACGATTTGTAGACCGACGCAGTACGGGTGCACACCAGGTGCACATGACAGGTACCGATTGAAGAGTGGTGAATGTGTCGCTCCCTGATTCGGGTCTGCAGATTCTGAGGCCCTTCGAGTTCACCCACGCAGGCCACCGGATGCACGTCCCCATGGGCGCGCGGCGCCTCCTGGCTTTCCTGGCACTGCAGAACGACTGGGTGGACCGGACCTCGGCCGCCGAGCAGTTGTGGCCGACATGCACACCTGTCAGGGCAGCGGCGAACCTCCGCTCCGCCCTGTGCCAGAGCCGCAGAGCGGGGACGCACACGGTGATCGACAGCATCGACCAGCGTCTGATGCTCTCCCCGTCGATCCGAGTCGATCTTCATGAGATGCGGGAGTCGGCACGTCGGATCATCGCGGGGCCGGTCCCCCGGTCGGAGGACTGGAACCGCCTGGTGGGCAATCTGAGCCGGGAACTGCTGCCGGGATGGACCGAGGACTGGCTGAGCCTGGACCGGCAATGGTGGGACCAACTGCGCCTGTACGCCCTCGAGAGCCTGGCCCAGCAACTGCGGACCGATCACCAATACCTCGATGCCCTGCAGGCCGCACTCGCAGCGATCGCCGTCGATCCCTTCCGGGAGACCCCCCACCGAATAGCCATGGAAGTCCACATCGCCGAGGGCAATATCGCCAGCGCCATCAAGCGGTACCACGACTACCGCACCTTCCTGCAGCGGGAACTGAGAGTCACGCCGTCACAGCAGATGACCGAACTCCTGCACACACTGCTGGAGGAGCGTCTGGTCAACGGCGTCGCCCGAGCCGACAGGGTGAGGCGCTGACCTGCCCCGGGTTCCGTGGGGTGCCTGTCGATTCGGCACGGAGCCCGGGGCCGGTGTTCGCCGGGCTATGGGCAATAGGCGTGGATCAGTTCAGCCTCAGCCTTCTCGGTCCTGGCCCGGGAGCGCGGCTGCCGACCGGGCGCGCAGGCGCCTGATCTCGGCGACGAGGCGAGGCACGGCTTCGCGGGCAGTGGCGATGAACTGTGCGTTCTCGTCCCAGCGGGCGTCGGCGGTGTCGACGTAGCGGGGGTGCTGGACCAGGGTCGCGGCCACGATCTCGCGATGGTCGAAGGCCGGCCGGCGCTCACCGAGGCCGGTGTCGGGCGTGGTGCCCACAGCGACGAGGTTCATGGCGTACTCGTCGTCGAGGTTGCGGACGAACCAGGGGCCTGGGGTCGCTGCCTGTACGAGTTCGTCGAGCTCGTTGAGTTCGTCATCGGTGAGCGGTTCCGGGGTGGTCATCGGGCCACGAGCTCCTTTCGTTCCACGAGCTGGCCGTTCTCGGATCTCGTACCCGAGCGGACCAGCGGGACCAGGTGGGCACCGGTGATCGCGCACCGGCGCGCTCGGGCTGACCCGCAGGTCTTGAGCACCGCTCGCCGGATCATCGTGCGCCTCTACGCGCGACCCTGCCGCCCGCCGCCGGACCTGAGCCCCCCGTGCAGCGACGCCCTCGGTCCCCGGCGTTGCCCAACGCCGGGGAACGGACGCGCCAACGGTGGCGGAGAGGGACACTCGGGTCAACTGCGAGACCAGAAGGGGGAGGTGAGTTGATGTCTGCAGGGAAGGCCGCTGCCGTGTGCAGCGCACCCCGGACCATCCTCACGTCCCGGCCCCCGGTCTGACCTGACGTTCACCCCCACCCAAGCCCAGTGGCTCACGGGGGGCGGAGTTTCGCGCTCAACGGGGTCCTTGTTCAAGGGTCTCTACGTTGTCACAATCCACTTTCCGCCATACTCAGCCGTACTCCCAGGCGGACTACGGCTGGGACGAGGCGTGCGATCACGCCTTCACACCCCATCGCGATGCCGGCCTGATCCCGGCCCGTATCGGGCGAGCCGAACGCGCCAACCCCATGAGCATCTACGGGAGCATCGACGCAGGGTGATTGGTTTCTTCAGCAGCCGAGCACTCGCTGGACGAAGATTTCTCACGGTACCGCGGGACTGGGCTCCGCAGGGAACTGGCGACAGTTGAATACGCGAGCCCACCAGTACCGAGGCCGGGGCGGCCGAATCCGGTTCGGAGAACCAGTCTCAGTGATTTGCGCGGAGGGGTGTGTCTTGCGCTCCCTCAGTCACAGTCTGCGCAGGTCGGGCCGTCGTCAATGGGCCGTTGACGGGGGGCCAGGAACGAGTTCGCGGCACCAAGACAACGCATTTCGAACGCCACGGAGAACGCTCGGGTGACGCGTGTGGGAGAACGTCGCAGGCAGGTACCTGGCTCAGCGATTCCCCGTGGGGGCCGGCGCGATCACCCCGTCCCTGCCTGCCGCTTCGCCGCCACTGAGCAATGCCGCAAGGTCAGCAACAGGCGGGTCGAAGTCTGTTGGTTTCGAATACTGCGGCGGCCGGTGGGCCGGGGTTCAACGCCAAACGGTGGTGACGACTATGCTTACGAGGACTTCGTTCTTCTTCCGTGGCAGCAAATACGTGCGCTACGACGTCGATCCAGTCTCAGGAGTCGAGAGCGTCAACAGCGGAATCTATCCACGTGACATCGGCGATGCGTGGACCGCCATGCCCAACTCCTTCCGGAATGGCATCGGCTCCGCCGTACTGTGGCCCGACGCTTTCGTGTACTTCTTCAAGCGCGACAAGTACGTGCGCTGGGACGCCACCAACGACACGGTCGACGCTTCGATCTATCCTCGCGACGTCAGCGACGGTTGGGCCGCGTTCCCTCCGTCGTTCACCACAGGGGTGGACGCGGCCATCAACTGGGGAGATGGCATCTCCTACTTCTTCAAGGGGAGCAAGTATATTCGCTACGACATGATCCACGACACGGTCGACCTGGAAAACTACCCTCGTGACATCAGCGACGGCTGGGCTGCGTTCCCTCCGTCGTTCACCACAGGGGTGGACGCGGCCATCAACTGGGGAGATGGCATCTCCTACTTCTTCAAGGGGAGCAAGTATATTCGCTATGACATGATCCACGACACGGTCGACCTGGAAAACTACCCTCGTGACATCAGCGACGGCTGGCCCCTGCTCGCGGGAGTAGGTTTCACGGGGAATTTCAACGAGATTCTTGAATGGCCTCAGGCTGACGTCGTTTCCTTCGCTGTGCCCGCTAATTTCACCGCTTGCCACACAGCGACATCCCCGCAAGTGAAGGCCGGGCGCACCTTCAACATGCTCGCCACCATGCGTCAGTCCCACCCCACACTACCCACGTGCGGAGAATACCGACAGTTCGTCCGCGGCGACCTGATGAAAAACGGCCACCGCGTCAATCACATACTGGCGTCCGGGAACCCGCCCGTTGTTCTTCAGCCCCGGCCGCCGCTCGGCTCGACAAGCGACAACTTCCTGGAGGACGGGGTACCTGCGTCGCTCACTCTCGCAGGCGTGGACAAGCACTATGGACACCGCAACATCCCCGCGTCGACTATTGATCTGAACGATTTGTACGAGCCTCTTCCCAGGCGCACCGGACGCTCATACAAAGGTCGCGACACTCCTACAGTGGCAGATGCACCGGGGACATTCCTTCGTATCGACGTGGATTTCCGTGGCGTCCTGATCGACACTTGCAACGGCGGCAGAGTTGTTCGTCAGAACGACTGGACGGTGACTTGCGAGGTGCCCACATGAGCCCGATTCCCGATTATCCTCCCCAGCAGGCAGGTAAGTTCTGGGTGCTCCCCACCATTGACGAAGCAGTGGATGAGCACGTGGACGTGCACGTGTCCGTCGCCGTGTCCGAAGAGGGCGACCTCCAAGGTTCGGATCTGCAGGTTGAAGTGACTGCCGGTGATCAGAGCCTGAGCAGGGTGAGTGGGCCGGGTCCCGGTCGGTTGGCCACGTCACGACTGGTCAGCGTCAACGCCCACGGGTTCTACAGGTTCGACAACCCCGGGAACCCACCACCATCGACCGTCGTCGTGACTGTCCGTTCACACAGCGCGACGTTCGACGTCTCCGGCTCGGTGTGACCGGCCGGCCCGCATTCATGACAACGGTCCGCCCTTCGAGACAGGCCGACCTGCTGGTGTTCGGGTGTGAGTGGCAGCGGTCTTCGCCCGACCTTATTCGATCCTGCTCGGACAAAGGACCGTTTGCGAGAGGGCGGAGTGCCGGGCCACGCGCGTGCCGTTGGCCGGCCCGCACGCCATGGCCCGGCCGACTGTCCTTTCAGTCCAGGTCGGACATGTCGAGCACGAGGCGGTAGCGGACGTCGTTTCGCCGGAGACGGTCGAGTGCCGCGTCCACCTGTGACGACGGGAGTACTTCGATGTCGGCGGCGACGCTGTTGTCGGCGCAGAACTGGAGCATCTCGGCTGTCGCCAGGCGGCCTCCGCTGCCTGCGGAACTGAGCTTCTTGCGGCCGATGAGCAGGTCCGTGGCCTCGACGGTGACGGGGCCCAGGTGTCCGAGGAGGCTGAGGGTGCCGTCCATCGCCACCAGCTTCAGATACGGGGCGAGGTCGTGAGGGGCGGAGATGGTGTCGATGACGACGTCGAAGGTGTCGCGTGCCGTGGCCATCCGCCGGCTGTCGGTGGAGGCGATGAGGTCGTGAGCGCCGAGCTCGCGGGCGTCGTCGCGCTTGCCGTGGGTGCGGCTGATGACGGTCGTGGTGGCGCCGAGTGCCACGGCCATCTTGACCGCGAGGTGGCCCAGGCCGCCGAGCCCGGCCACGGCGACGCGACTGCCGGGGCCCACGCCGAGGGAGCGCAGGGGTTCCCAGACGGTGACGCCGGCGCACATCAGCGGGGCGGCTGCGGCCGGGTCGAGGCCGGAGGGGAGCGGGTAGGCGAAGGTGTCGCGCACGACGTACTCGCGGGAGTAGCCGCCCAGGGTGGTCGACCCGTCCTGCCGGTCGGTGCCGCCGTAGGTCAGGGTCGGGAAGGAGTGGCAGAAGTTCTCCTGTCCGGCTTCGCACATGGCGCACACGCCACAGGAGTCGACGATGTTGCCCACCGCGACGCGGTCGCCGACCGAGAAGGTGGTCACCTCCCGTCCGACCCCGGCCACCACGCCGGTGAATTCGTGACCGGGCACCAGGGGCGCTTTCGTGTGCTGGCCGTAGGCGTGCAGGGCGTGCAGGTCGCTGTGGCACACGCCGCAGTAGTCGACCTGCACCGCGATGTCATCCGGGCGCAGGTCGCGGCGCTCCAGCGACGTGCGCCGCAGCGCCGTCGGGCCGGCCGCCTGCCATCCGGTGGTCGTTCGCATACTCACTCCTTAAACAGACTGTTCGGTCTGCCGAAGACTAGATGCGGCCGCACCTCAAGGCAAACCAACTGTTCTGTTTGGTAGGCTGCGGGCATGCCGGAACAGCCCCAGACCTCGCGAGGCGCCGCGACCTACCAGCGCATCCTGGACGCCGCCACCGAAGAGTTCGCCCAGCACGGCATCGCCGGGGCGCGCATCGAACGCATCGTGACGGCAGCGCGCACCAACAAGGCACAGCTCTACGCCTACTTCGGCGACAAAGAGCGACTCTTCGACGCGATCTTCCTCAGCTCGCTGGAGCGCATCACCAACGTCGTGCCCATCGACGCCGACGATCTCGCGGGGTGGGCCGTCCGCCTCTACGACGAATACCTGCGCCGCCCCGACCTCATCCGGCTGGCGACCTGGACACGACTGGAGCGCCGGCCTGCCGGGCACCTCGTCGAGACCCACCAGCACTACGACGACCGCAAGCTCACGGCCATCGCCGAGGCCCAGGCCGCCGGGCGGGTCCGCGCAGGTGACCCGTTCGACATCATGGCCATGGTCATCGCCATGTCCATGGCCTGGTCACCGGTCAGCAACGTGTACGCGGCCAGCAGACAAGAACCCGATGACGTGCATGACCAGCGCCGCGCCCTGCTCCGCGACTGCGTCCAGAGCGCCACCGCGGCCGGCGCAGGCGACGCATCCCCCTCATGACTGCCCCCAACCCCCCCTGGTGACGCTCACGCACGATGCGGGCCGGCATCAGCCCTGGCCTGGTGTACTCCTTCGCCGCCGGCAAGGAGGGCCTGTTCGAGCCGTCTACGAAGCGATCGCCGAGCAGACCGTGAACGCGGTCCCCGTCGACGCCGACGACCTGGCCGAATACGCCGGCCGCCTGCACGACGCCGGGCAGCGGAACCCCCAGGGCATGCGCTTCTCACGTGGTACGCACTGGAAAGCACCGAACGGCCGGCGCCCGACATCGTGGCCCGCTCGACGCAAGACAAGATCGCCTCCATCGAGGCCGCCCAGCAACGCGGCAGCGTCCGGCGGGACAAGCCGGCCGCGGAGATCCTGGCGCTCGTCCTGGCGCTCGCGAACATGTGGCAGCACCACACGGAGGACGTCAACGCCCTGGTCCCACCCGCACGTCAGCGCGCAACGATCACCGATGCCGTACGCCGCCTCGTCGCCCCGGACCAGCCTGCTGATCGCTGAGGGCGTCACCGCAAGCCCTCGACGTCTCGCCGTTCCCGACTGCGCACGTGATGTTGCACGGCCGCCCCAGCAGGCCGACCCACGCGAGGGCTTGGGACGGCTACGGATTCAGCGACTCCATCGTGCAGGTCCAAGAGTGCCTTCAGCTCCGGGTGCAGGGCGAAGCCCAGCCGTGATGCCAGCTCGGCCTGCCGCTCGCGTCCCGCCGGCCTCTGCAACGCTGCTTGGTCGGAGGGCGAGTGCGTCGTGAGCCACGATTCGAAGCGAGTCCATTCACGATGGAACGCGGCAAGATCTATCTGTGTCATGAGGCGAAGATGGACGGCTGCACCGACAACGAGACCTCACACACCGCTGGCAGCCCTGGCCTGCAGGAGTCCAGCAACATCTCCCAAAGGGCCGTCCCACTGGACGCCAAACTCGTACTGACAGACCCCCGAGCGCCGCTGCGCGCGCCTCAAGAGCGTGCCCACGTCCCCACGCCTCCGGCAGGAGCATGTAACTGAGCGAGGTCCCCCCGGCATCAGGACGGACGTGCCCCGGACGGGGTGGCGGCATCGCCGAGGAACACCATGGCTTCCCGCAGATACACGCGTCCGGAGCCGGCCTCCTGGCCGAGGCCGGCTCCGAACTTCTCGCGGGGGAGGCGGGAGCCTCCTGGCTTCACGAGCAGACGGTGTCGTTCTTCGGGACCGTCCCGCCGAGCAGGTACTCGTCCACCGTCTTGGTCAGGCACTTGTTGACCCCGTAGGTGCCGTGTCCCTCGCCTTCGACGGTGACGTGGACACCGACTCCCTCACCGAGAGCGTCCGCCATCTTCTTGGCACCCTCGTAGGGGGTGGCCGGGTCACCGGTGTTGCCGATGACGAGAATGGGGTCCGCGCCGTCGGCCTTCACGTCAACGGTGGAGGCGTGGCCCGCCACGGGCCAGTCGGTGCATCCGAGCAACATCCAGGCAGTCGCGTCGCCGAACACCGGGGAGGCCTTGCGGAACTCGGGAAGTTTCCGGCGCACGTCCTCGACGGTGAAGCGGTCCTTGCTGTCAGCGCAGCTCACCGCAGTATTGGCGAAATTGGCGTTGGAGTACGCGCCGTCGGGAGTGCGCTCGAAGTACGAGTCGGCGAGCCACAGCAACCCGTCGCCTTCTCCCGCCTTGGCCTCCTCCAGGGCAGTGCTGAGCCACGACCACATGTCCTGGCTGTAGAGAGAGGCGATGATGCCCATCGTTGCCTGACTCTGCGTCAGGGAGCGGTCGCCCTCCGTCAGGGGCAGCGGTTCGGCGTCCAGACCCTTGAGCAGCTCGGTGACCTCCTTCTCCCCCTGAGCGGGGTTCTTCCCCTCGAAGAAGCACTCTTCCTGCTTCACGCAGTCCTTGAGGAAATTCTGCAGCGCGCTGTCGAACCCCTCCGTCTGGCTCAGGAGACTCTTCGCATAGTCCTCGGTGGGGTCGACCACAGCGTCGAAGACGGTCCGTCCGACATTCTTCGGGAACAAGTGGGCGTAGACACCACCGAGCTGTGTTCCGTAGGAGACACCGAAGTAGTTCAGCTTGTCGTCGCCGAGGACCTGGCGCATGAGGTCGAGATCGCGTGCGGCCTCCTGAGTGCCGACGTACTCCAGCACTCCGCCCGAGTTACTCTTGCACGCCCGGGCGTAGACGCTGCCGCCGACGGTGAGTGCCTTTTCCTCCACCGCGTCGTCCGGCGTCGAGTCCTGGGCCAGCCAGGCGTCCATAACCTTGTCGTCCAGGCACTTCACACCAGCACTCCCCCCGACTCCCCGCGGGTCGAAGCTGACCAGGTCGTAGCGCTTGTGGAGCTCCAGGTACTCATCGGCCGCGAAGGCAGGAAGCGTGGATACCCCGGAACCTCCGGGGCCACCGAAGTTGAGAACCAGGGATCCGAGGCTCTCCTTGCCGGATTTCTTCGCGGCCTTCGCCCGGATGAGGGCGATGTCAATCGTTCTACCGTCAGGTTTCGCGTAGTCCAGAGGCGCCTTCATGCCGGCACACTCCCATTTTGTGCCGTCCGGCAACGCCTCAGGTTCGTCGCCGCCGCCCTGGGCCTTGGACGGAGCGGAACATGCGGCCCAGTCCAGCTTCTGCTCACTGAGAGCAGCGGGGACTGCGGGGACCCCGGTGGCCCCGTCCACGGCGGCATCGGCCCCGGGATCGCAGGCGGTGCTGGTGGCTACCGCGAGTACAGCGAACGCGGCCAGGCTTATGACGGCCCGGGACGAACGGTGATGGGACATGCTTTCTGCCGATCTGAGGTCGTTGTCAACGAGTCAAGGAGTCAAGGAAAGGAACGGATGCTTCAGCCGTGACCAGCGTGATGGAACCGGAGACCAGGACGATGACGGCATCGGTTCGCTCCATGCCTCGATCCTTCCGGCCCGAACCCCCTGACACGTCGACCACCAGAAGGAACCTCGCCTAGGTCGTGCGAACTAGCCTCGATCTTTCGTGAGGGTCCGCCGACGGAGTCGGTGGGCCCTCACGCCTTCCGGACAGATCCGTCGAGTAACGACTACGCAGGCCGCACCCTTCAGCCCTGGCGCATGATGTAGCCGACGTGGTGCAGTTCGTCTCCGCGGAAGTAGCCCACGGCCCAGAAGCCGAGGTCATCCAGGTAGTCGATGCGGTCGCCGTCGATCCAGTACCGCCCCTGGTAGGCGTGCGGCCGTCCACCCCGTGTCTCGTCGTAGCGGCCGTCGGCGGTGAGCTCCTGGTGAAGGAAGTCGTCCTGGCAGATCCAGACGCCGACCCGCGGGCTGCCGGTCAGGTCCGGTGAGGCCGGGATGCCCATGGCGGGCGCGGTGGCCCGGCCGGGGGCGTCCTTGCCGGCCCACAGCACGGGCCGGCCGGCCGCGATCAGTGCGTGAACCTGGTCCGGTCGGGACGTCAGGGTGGCCAAGGCGCTCTGCACATCGGCGGCGAGCTCGTCGGGCACCACCAGCAGGTCGCTGGTGTTGCCCGGAGTCAGTGTCGCGACATGCTCCGAGCGCTGACCACGGCCGCCGGCCAGCGCGACGGCGTCCACCACGGCGGGGACGATGGTCAGTCCCGTGGAGTCTACGACGATGGCATTGTCGTCCTCCGCCGCGGTGAACAGAGACGGGCCGACCGCCACGATCAGCGAGCCGACGAACAGGATGTCGGCTCCGGTCATGGTCCCGATCAGCGGGTCCATGGTCAGGATGCGGGCGTTGGTGAACAGGACGGGGCGTCCTGCCTCATTCGAGAGGATCTCGTCGAGGGCCTTGGAGTTCCAGCCCGCGATGTCTGTGTCAGTGGTGTTCATCGCCTGCTCCTCAGGTGAGCTCAGGTCGGTCGGTGTGAGCGTTGCGCCGAGTGCGCCGCTACGGGCCGGACGGGTGGTTGATGACCCCGGGCGGCTTCCGCACCATCAGCCTCGGTGCTTTCCGTCATGGGAACCAGGCCGCCCTGGCCCCAGGTTCACCGCACCCACGGCGTGCCACCCGGTGCGACGATGAGCGAGGGGACGTCCCCGGACGGCGATCTCGCTGCGCAATGGCTTCGGCGGACACACACAGGGCCCTCGCCTGATGCGGCGTCACTTTGAGGCGGCACACCACTGACGCAGTTCCCTGCACGGATGACAAAGTCCGATGCCCACGACGACCCTGAGGTCCATGAGCGAGGCCAGAGAAAGGGGAGTCACATGCGCGTCATTTCGCGCAGGCTGCAGGTTCTGCCCGGCCCCCAATGCCCGGCCTCATTCTGCATCAACCGTTATGGCGAACGGGGGGTCCCGCCCTCCTGCGGCTGCGGGATCGGCCATCGCCCGCGCGCGGTCGTCCCGCCGTAGTGACTCGGCGGGCAACGTTTCAGCAGGTCAGCGTCTGGGACGTCCCGGGATGAGGCCAGTTGTGGGTCAACGGTGGCCGGACATCGCGCCGGAGCCGCAGTCTCGTTGCGGAGCCGGCTGGTGGGGCCGGTTTCGTTCATCGCACGTCAACGGAGGGGAACGCATGCGAACTCTCACGAAGGCACTCGTCAGTGTCACCGCTGCGGTCGGGATCGCGGCCGGCGGCCTGGCCACTGCGGGCACGGCCACGGCGGCTATGTCACCCGCCCCGAGGTCTGCGGTTGCAGCCTCGCCCGCAGCGGTGGCCGCGTACAACAACCTCGGACTCACCAGGACCCAGGCCAAGGGCATCCAGTGCTTCCTCAACATAATTCCGTGGCGCTCGGGTCTCGTCGAGGACGGATATCTCGGCCCGGCCAGCTGGGAGGCGATGCAGAGGTTCCTGAACGACGCTCGGAACGAGAACCTCGTCGAAGACGGCGTTCCGGGGCCGTTGACCATCAAGGCTCTTCAGCGCTGGCTCAAGGTCACCCAGGGCTACAGTGACCCGATCGACGGCGTTGCGGGCCCGCTGACGCAGGCAGCGTTCGCCCGCCAGGGCACATACAGCTACAACATGTGGTGCTGAGCATGGTCGGGGACTGTCGCGGCGGCTTCCGCGTCGACGGCACCGTCACACGTTCAGGTGGCGACGAAGCGCCTACGCACTCTCATACCGCACCCTGAGCTCCCTGGCCAGCTTCACATGGCACCGGGTGATCAGCTGGTGGATGGCGCTGCACCGTTGGAAGGGGAGGGACGTCCGCCGGCGCTTCACCGACCGCGACGGGCGGTGGCAAAAGCTCTCGGCAGACGGGATCGAACTGTTTGGCCTCCAGGCGGTGACGGTCACCCGCTACCGCTACAGAGGCAACACGATCCCCACCCCTGGGCCCGCCTTAGACGCCATCTCATTTGGGCGACTCGGTATTCTGTGAGTCATGGTGGGGATCGTTGAGCGGCTGGTGCCGGATGAGTTGTGGGAGTTGTTCCAGC